>JBEQUE010000233.1:0-17295 GCA_040349255.1 Acidobacteriota bacterium
CCGTCGGGCAGCCGCAGGCTCGGCTTGAACGTCACCTCGTCGGACCTGGTACCCTGCGGATAGAGGAGGACCTGGTTCCAGGCCAGTAGCGCCAAGTGGGGAGTGATCGAGGCGCCCGAGGTATAGCCGCTGGGGTTGGCGGAGGAGAGGAAGTCGAAGGCGGCTTCGACCGCGTCCGCTCCCGACGGGACGTCGACGTGGATGGCATACATGTCGACGTCGTCCCGGCGCCATTCGACCGGCCGGCCGCCGGCGGAGAGTTGGAGCCCGACCAGCTCGGTGATCGGTCCCGTCGGCCCGTGCTCGCCCGGGAGCCACTTGGGATAGACCAGCGTGAGCGCTCCGGGCGCGGCGGGGATCCGCATCTGCGCGTGCAGCAGCCTGCGCGCGACGTCGCGGGCGTCCAGGGCCAGCTCGATCGGGCCCGAGGGGCGCTGGGCCTGGGTGGCGGCCGGAATCCAGAGGAACACCAGAAGCAGGAGCGACAATCGTCTCATCGAGGCCTCCTCGGCGTATGTGCCCGTGGAGGATATGCCAGGAGAGGGCTCGGGAGGTAAGCTTGGGCTCCAACCCTTCCCTGGGAGGAGGAGCGCGATGAGCCTTTTCGACTTCCCCCGCATCAACGTCACGGGCACGCTCAAGTTGAATCCCGGCACTGCGAACAACGACGATTACGCGGGCTATGCCACGTTTCCGGAAGGTTCCGGACCGAACACCGGGCAGACCCTCGCGCTCATCGACTCGAAGCTCGTCGAGCCGCGGACCTACGGCATGTCCGACGCGGACTTCATCGCCTGGGTGCAGAAGGCGCAGACGTTCGACACGCCCAAGGGCAAGCAGCAGATCATTCCCTCCGAATGGAACTACTACGGCGGCATGAATTCGAAGGCTCTCTCGGGGAGCGTGATCGGCGTGACCACGGCGCCGGGCCAGGTCTACACCAGCCCGGACAGCGGCATCCCGGTCACCGCCCTGATCGGCGCGACGCTGGCGTTCTCCGGCACGATCACCGACGTGAACTCCGAGGGCAACCCGCCCGCGACACAGTTCTTCATCGATACCCTGACGCTGACGCAGGGAAGCGAGACGTGGCTCAGCGGGAGCGCGTCGAAAGCCTCCAGCCAGTGGCTCAATTTCTATCGCAACGCCAACCTGACCCAGGACGCCGGCTCCGGCGGCTATGTGTACCATGTGATGCTCAAGAGCTCGGGTGCCACAATCAACATCCCTGGTTTCGACGATCCCTCCATCGTCGGCGTCATCTTCCGCTACTATCTGTACAATTCGACGCAGACCACCCAGGGCAATGCGGCGATCGAGGCGCTGTACCAGCAGCAGCAGGCCAATTCCGCCGTCATTCAATTCGTGGCCACGTTCGCGCCGCTGTACGAAGAGGAAACCATTGTCTCGGCGCCCGTCGGCCGGTTGATGGTGGCGGACAAGCCGACGATCACGACGCCGCAGGGCACAGTGAACAATGGCGGCAATGGCGGTCCCATCGCGCTCGGCCCGGCCGTGTTGTCGGTCGACGGCAATACCATCTCCGCCGAATTCGCCGGGACGTTCCCCGACTACTATCAATCGGGAAACAATCCCAAGCTCGACTTCGGTGCGGTCTCGCTGAAGGTCACGAACGGGACCGACAGCGCCACGGTCGCGGCGGTGAATTACTCGGATACCGACGCCGGGAATCAGGCTGGCTGGCTGTTTGATTTCGACATCTCGTCGAACCCGCAGGCGCAGCAGATCCTGGCGGGCGGGACTGGCGAGGGCGGTACTGGCGAAAGCGCTGTCTTCGAGCTCGAGAGCGCGAGCTACGGCGTCGTCCTGGCGGAGACGGCTTACTACTTCGTGTCGAACCAGCAGGCCGTCTACGGTGAGCAGCACGGCTCCGGCACGGAATTCGTGAACCAGGGGAGCCCGGAGCCGGTGACCGTCTCGGTGTTCCAGCATGGCCAGCAGCTCACTTCGTGCCCGCCGATCACGGTGTGGCAGTACGCCTCCGTCCCGCTCCAGGCCCCCGGCGATGCCGTGGCCATCAACACCAACTATCAGCCGGGGCAGCCGATCTCGATCGACACGAGCCAGCCAGGCAATTTCCTGCTCACGTTTACCGTCGAAGGCCAGGCCCCGCCGGCGCCGAGCTACAGCGCGTTCGCGGGTCCGCCCTACGTCACGAACTGGCCTCAGATCAGCCTGCGCATCCTGCCGAACGAAGACTTCAGCCGATATTTCGTGGACCCGGCCGCCGCGGATCCGGTCGGCAACGACCAGCTCACGTTCGACGTGGTGTACCAGAAGGTGCTGCGGACCTATTACCTGCTCTATCCGGTCATGAAGCAGTACGTCGTGCTCAACGACGAGTCCTCGGTCGCCGGAAACGCGGCGCAGATCCTTGACGACATCTCCGCCGCACCCGCGAACTGGTTGTCGAGCAGCTACATGCCGCGGACCCGCGACATGTCCACCAGCCGGCGGACCCTCCTGCAGGCCTGGTGCCGGGCAGTGTCGTCGAAGGCGGCGGTGTGACGAGGCCTTGACAGCTCCGAGGCGCCACGAATAGCCTATGTAACCGGTTACAGTCCCGGCTGTAAGCGGTTACATAGGCACTATGCCGACCTCAACCAGCGCCAGGAGCCAGGGAAGTGGAAGCGCCTCGATCAAGGCGGTGGCCCGCCTTGCCGGGGTCTCCGTGGCCACGGTCTCCCGTGTTCTGAACGACAGCGGCCCGGTCAAGGGCGAGACCCGGCGGCGCATCCTGGAGGTGGTGGAGGACCTCGGCTACGTGCCGCACGGCGCGGCGCGCAGTCTCACCACGAATCAGACCGACACGCTCGGCGTCCTCCTGCCCGACATCCACGGCGAGTTCTTCTCCGAGCTGATCCGCGGCATCGATTCGGCCGCGCGTCGCCAGGGCTACCACGTGCTGGTCTCCGGATCGCACGAGGAGCGCGAGGAGGTGCAGGCGGTGCTGCGCGCCCTGCGCGGCCGGGTCGACGGTCTCATCCTCATGACCCCGTCGGCCGACATGCTGGAGGCCCTGCGCTCGGTGCCGCCCGATTCGCTGCCGACCGTGCTGCTCAACTGCCCGCCGGGCGTCCTGCCGTTCGACTCCATCAACCTGGACAACCACGGCGGCGCGATGGCCATGGTCCGGCACCTGGCCGGCCTGGGGCATCGGCGGATCGCGTTCATCCAGGGGCCGCCGGGCAACCACGACGCGCGCGAGCGCCTGCGGGGCTACCGCGACGCGGTGCAGGAGCTCGGCCTGGAGGCCGACCGCAGGCTGGAGCTCCGCGGCGACTTCGGCGTGGAGGCCGGCTCCCGCGCGGGCGAGAGGCTGCTGGAGCTCAGCCCGCGGCCGACCGCGGTGTTCGCGGCCAACGACGCCATGGCGATCGGCTGCCTCCACGCGCTGCGCGAAGCCCGCCCGGAAGGTATCGAGGTGCCGGAGGGGATCGCGGTGGCCGGCTTCGACGACATTCCCATCGCCCGATTCATGAGCCCGCCGCTGACCTCGGTGGGCGTCCCCATTGCCGCGCTCGGGGCTCTCGCCCTGGAGCGCCTGCTCGAGGTGGTGCGCCAGCGCGGGAATCCCGGCAAGGCCGGAGCCGCGAGCCCGCCGCACCACGACGAGCTGCCGCCCACCCTGGTCGTCCGGGGCTCGTGCGGCGCCAGGTCTGCCCAGTCCCATTCAAGGAGGAAGGTATGATTCGAATCAAGGCAGCGCTTCCGCTCCTGCCGCTGGTCATCCTGGCCGTTCTGGCGATCGGCGCGCCAGCGGCCTGGGCGCAGACCAGCACGTCGTCGATCCGCGGCGTGGTCCGGGACGCCTCGGGTCCGCTCTCCGACGCCACCGTCGAGGCCGTCGACGCCGCGAGCGGCTTCCGCAACACGTCGAAGACGGATGCGAACGGCCGCTTTGCGCTCCCCGGCCTGAACCCGGGCGTCTACGATCTCACCGTCTCCTCCGGAGCCTACGCGCCGCAGACCCGCAAGGTCCAGGTGCTGATCGGCCAGGACGTGGACGCGGAGTTCGTGCTCTCGCCGAGCGAGATGTTCACCGAGGAGGTCTCGGTCGTCGGCGACGCCGTGCAGCTCCTGGTCGAGACCCGCACGTCCGAGGTCGCGACCAACGTCACCACGCAGCAGATCGAGTCGCTGCCCCAGAACAACCGCAACTTCCTCGGCCTCGCGGCTCTCGCTCCGGGCGTCCGCTTCACGGACAACCAGGACGAAGCGGGCCAGAAGTTCAGGAGCGGCGCCTCCGACGCGCGGCAGGTCAACGTCTTCATCGACGGCCTGTCGTACAAGAACGACGTGCTCCAGGGCGGCGCCTTCATGCAGGACACCAGCCGCGGCAACCCGTTCCCTCAGAACGCCGTGCAGGAGTTCCGGGTGCTCACCCAGAACTACAAGGCCGAGTACGAGAAGGCGTCCGCAGCCGTGATCACCGCGGTCACCAAGTCCGGTGGCAACGACTTCCGCGGCGACCTGCTCTATCTCTATCAGGACAAGGACCTGGTGGCCCAGGACGACTTCTCCCGCGACCGCGGCGACAAGAAGCCGGACTACGAGCGCACCCAGGCCGGGTTCTCGCTCGGCGGCCCGATCGTGCGCGACCGGCTGCATTTCTTCGTCTCCTACGAGCTGAACGATCAGGACCGTCTCTCCACGGTCTTCCGCGGCGGCTCCTACGACTCGGCGCCGGCCAACGTGAAACAGTTCATCAACCAGTTCGAGACCGGCGTGCTCACCGCGCCGTTCGAGTCGGATCTCTACTTCGGCAAGCTCTCCTGGCAGCCGTCCGAGGGCCAGACGCTCTTCGCCACCTATCACCGCCGCGACGAGCAGGAGATCCGGGGCTTCGGCAACCAGCGCACGCGTGACGGCGCCGAGAGCCTGGAGATCGGCACCGACGCCTTCGTGGTCAAGCACTCCTGGATCCTCGGCAACTTCCTGAACGAGGCGGCCGGCACCGCGCAGACGCTGCAGTGGGCCCCGACCGCGCTCGCCTCCGACACGCCGCGCCTCAACTACATCGGCATCCTCGACGTCGGCGGCAAGGACGCGACGCAGGACTTCAAGCAGGACAAGATCGGCCTGCGCGACGACGTGTCGACGTCGTTCGAGTGGCGCGGCACCCACACCGTCAAGGCCGGCCTGTCCTACAACTGGCTGGACTACAAGGTCACCAAGCAGACCTTCGAGAACGCCCTGTTCGAGTTCCGCAGCGACGAGGGCTGGCAGTTCCCGTTCCAGGCCCGCATCGGCTTCGGCGATCCCACGCTGGAATTCGACAACCAGCAGGCCGGCCTCTACCTCCAGGACGACTGGCAGATCGGCAACGTGACGCTGAACCTCGGCCTGCGGTGGGACTACGAGTCGAACATGATCAACAACGACTACCGGACTCCGCCGGAGCTGGTGTCGGCGCTCGAAAGCGCCTGCCGCACCTACGGCTCGCCGGTGGGCGGGCAGACCACGTGGTGCCTGCGCGACTTCCTCGACCTCGACCGCTACACCACGGACGGCGGCGACCGCGATCCCTACTACGGCATGATCCAGCCGCGTCTCGGCTTCGCCTGGGACGTGCGCGGCAACGCGAAGACCGTGGTCTTCGGCGGCTGGGGCAAGTACTACGACCGGGTCAACCTGAACGACATCTTCGACGAGCAGTACCGGCAGCAGTACAAGATCTATTCGTTCTGCTTCTCGGCCGACGGCTCGCCGGCGCCGAACTGCGGCGTGCCGGCGATCGCCTGGCGCCCGGAGCTCCAGTCCGCCGAGGCGCTGCGGCAACTCGTGGCGCGCGGCCAGGCGCCCGGTCCCGAGGTCTTCCTGGTCGACAACGAGATGAAGCCGCCGCGGTCCGACCAGTGGACGTTCGGCCTGCGCCAGCAACTTGGCAACTGGCTCTCCTCGCTCTCCTACGTCGGCGTGCGGGGCTACAACAACATGATGTATTTCTTCGCCGACCTGCCGCCGGGCACCCGCTTCGACGACCGCTTCGGCAACAACGTGCCGGTGCCGGGCTACGCCCGCGTCTTCTACACCTCGACCGCCCGGCGCACCTGGTATGACGGCCTCCTGCTCTCCCTCGACCACCCGATGATCGACCGCTGGGCCTTCAACCTCGCCTACACCTACGCCAAGGCCAAGCAGACCGGCACCGACAACCCGGGCGAAGGCGTCGCGTTCGGCGCGTTCGACTACCTCAATCCCGACAGCCTGTACAAGTTCCCGGGCACCAACGACGAGCGCCACCGGGTCGTGGCGAGCGGCACCGTGCAACTGCCGGCGCGCTTCATGGCCTCTTCGATCATCACGCTCGGCTCGGGCGTGCCGTTCACGGTCTTCGACGACTCGACGGCGCCGTTCACCGTGCGCTGGAACGAGGGGCGGCCGGACAAGAAGGATTTCATCATCCCGGACGCCTGGACCTATCGCAGCGTCGACCTGCGCCTGGAGTGGCTGGCGCCGACGATCGCCAGCGTGGCCAACGTCAGCCTGATCGCCGAGGGCTTCAACGTCTTCAACTTCGACAACTACGGCTGCTTCGAAAGCTTCAAGCCTCGCCTGCCGGCCACCAACGCGCGGTTCGGCGAGCCCAACTGCCAGTTCAGCACCCGCCGCTTCCAGGGCGGAGTTCGAGTGGGGTTCTGAGTTGAAAAGGGCCGGCGGAACGTTCCTGCTCCTGCCAGTCTTGCTCCTGGCGGGGGCCGGCTGCGCGCCGCCGGCCCGTCCTTTCCCATCCGAGCCCGCGGCCTTCACGCCGCTGCCGCTCGAAGCGCTCCAGGAGAGGACGTTCCGCTTCTTCTGGGACCTTGCGAACCCCGAAAACGGCCTGGTGCCGGACCGTTGGCCGACGCCCTCGTTCTCCAGCATCGCCGCGGTCGGCTTCGCGCTCACCGCCTATCCGATCGGCGCCGAGCATGGCTGGATCACGCGCGAGCAGGCCCGCGACCGCGTGCTCCTCACGCTCGATTTCTTTCTCAACGCGCCGCAGGGTCCGGAAGCCGCGGGCACGACCGGCTACAAGGGTTTCTACTACCACTTCCTGGACATGAAGACCGGCCATCGCTTCGAGACCGTCGAGCTGTCCACGATCGACACGACGCTCCTCGCGGCCGGCGCGCTCTTCTGCCAGTCGTATTTCGACCGTCCTGACGAGCAGGCCGTCCGCGACAAGGCGGAGGAGCTCTACCGGCGCATCGACTGGACCTGGATCCAGCCGCGTCCGCCGCTGGTCTCGATGGGCTGGACGCCGGAGGAAGGCTTCCACACCTACGACTGGCGCGGTTATAACGAGGCGATGATCCTCTACGTGCTCGCCCTGGGCTCGCCCACGCACCCGATCGATCCGGCGGCGTGGGAGGGTTTCACCAGCACGTACAAATGGGGGAATTTCCAGGGCCGGGAGCACGTGAATTTCGCGCCGCTCTTCGGCCATCAGTACTCGCACACGTGGCTCGACTTCCGCGGCATCCGGGATGCCTACATGCGGAATCGAAAGATCGATTATTTCGAGAACGCCCGCCGCGCCACGCTCTCGCAGCGGGCCTACGCCATCGAGAACCCCGGCCGCTTCCGCGGCTACGGTGAGAACGTCTGGGGCTTGACCGCCTGCGACGGACCGCTCGACGGCGACCTGGAGATCGACGGCCGGAAGGTCCACTTCATGACCTACGCCGCGCGCGGCGCCGCGGCGGGCGAGATCCGCGACGACGGCACGATCGCTCCCACGGCTGCGGCCTCGTCGATCGCCTTCGCGCCGGAGGTCGTGATTCCGACGATCGAGGAGATGCAGCGCCGCTGGGGCGCGCATCTCATCTCGAAGTACGGCTTTCTCGATTCGTTCAACCCCACCCTGAACATGGCCGTCAAGACGAGGCACGGTCACGTCGTGCCCGGCGTAGGCTGGTTCGACGGCGATTATCTCGGGATCGATCAGGGGCCGATCGTGGCCATGATCGAAAACCACCGCAGCGAGCTGGTCTGGAAGACGATGCGCCGCAACCCGCACGTCGTCCGCGGCCTGCGGCGCGCCGGCTTCACCGGAGGCTGGCTGGAGTGAGGCTCCGGGCTGGATCGCTCGTCCTCGCGCTCGGTTTCCTGGCCGGCTGTGCGGACGGGCGGGACCGGCCTTTGCAGTTCTGGGGTCTCGGCCGCGAGGGAGAAGAAGCGCCGAAGATCCTGCCGGCCCACGTGATCTCTCAGCAGATCCCCTGGAGCGCCGCGCACGAGAAGATCCTGACCGCGTTCGTCGGCAACTCCGCGCCGGATATCGGGCAAGTCGGCAACACCTGGATCCCCGAGCTGTCCGCGATCGGCGCCATCGAGCCGCTCGACGAATATCTGAAGAATTCGAAAGCGGTCCTGGCGAACGACTACTTCCCGGGCATCTGGGACACCAACGTGATGGACGGCCACGTCTGGGGCATCCCGTGGTACGTGGACACCCGGCTGCTCTTCTACCGCCGCGATCTCCTGGAAGAGGTGGGGTTCAAGGAGGCTCCGCGCACCTGGAGCGGGTGGATGGAGGCGATGAGCCGCCTGGAGCGGCGGGCCGGACCGAAAGGTTTCGCCATCCTCCTGCCGACCGACGAATGGCAGCCGCCGATCGCCATGGCGCTTCAGAAAGGCGCGCCCCTGCTGCGCGATCACGACCGCTGGGCCGTGTTCCGCGAGCCGCGCTTTGTGTCTGCGTACGAGACCTACCGCGACATCTATCGCCGCGGCTACGCCTCCGTCGTGCCGAACAGCCAGGTGGGAAACCTGTATCAGCAGTTTGCCCAGGGGACATTCGCGATGTACGTGACCGGCCCGTGGAACCTCGGCGAGATGCGCAACCGCCTGCCGCCGGAGATGCAGGACCGCTGGGCCACCGCGCCGATGCCGGCGCCGGACGGCGATCCCTGGCCGGGCGCGTCCGTGGCCGGCGGCGCGAGCCTCGTCCTGTTCCGCTCGTCGGAACGGAAGGCCGAGGCCTGGCAGGTGATCGAGCACCTGTCGCGGCCGGAGCAGCAGGTCCGCCTGTTCCGGCTCACCGGCGACCTGCCGGCGCGCAAGAGCGCGTGGACGACGCCCGAGCTGTCCCGGGACCCGCAGGCGCGCGCCTTCTGGCAGCAGCTCCAGAACGTGAAACCCACGCCCAAGGTGCCCGAGTGGGAGCAGATCGCGACCCTGTTCTTCGAGCACTCCGAGCTGGCCATCCGCGGCCGGGCCACGACCGACCAGGCGCTCCGGGCGCTCGAGGCCGACGTCAACCGCCTGCTGGAGAAGCGCCGGTGGCTGATGGATCAGAAGGAGAATCGGGAATGAGCCGCGAGGCGCGCGCCGCCTTCCTCTTCCTGGCGCCGGCGTTGGGCGCGATGCTGGTCTTTTTCTTTCTTCCGGTCGCGGCCGCGCTGCTGCTCAGCCTGCCCGACTTCGACATCTACGCGCTGGCCGATCCCGCCAACGCGCGCTTCGTGGGGCTCGGCAACTTCGCGCGGCTCCTGGGCGATCCGGTGTTCTGGAAAGCCCTGTCCAACACGACGGTCTTCGTGGTGGTGTGCGGACCTCTCACGCTCCTGGTGGCGCTGTTCGCGGCGCTCCTGGTCAACTCGAAGCTGACCCGCTTCAAGGGCGTGTTCCGCACGGCCTACTTCGCGCCCGTGGTCACGACGCTCGTGGCCGTGGCCACGGTCTGGCGCTACCTCTACCATCCGACCTTCGGGCTGCTCAACCGGTTCCTGGGAGCGCTGGGCCTCGCGCCGATCGACTGGCTGGGCGATCCGCGCTGGGCGCTCGCGTCGATCATCCTGCTCTCGGTGTGGAAGAACTTCGGCTACGACGTGATCGTGCTCGTGGCGGGCCTCAACAGCATCCCGGATTCGCTCTACGAGGCGGCGCGGCTCGACGGCGCGGGCTTCTGGACGCAGCTCCGGCACGTCACCCTGCCGATGCTCCTGCCGAGCCTGTTCTTCTGCGCCGTGATCACCACGATCGGCTACTTCCAGATCTTCGCCGAGCCCTACGTCATGACCAACGCCGGCGGACCGCTCAACGCCACGCTGACCATGGTCCTGCTGATGTACAAGCAGGGTTTCCGCTGGTGGAGCATGGGCTACGCCTCGGCGGTCGCGTTCGTGCTCTGCGCCGTGATCCTGGCGGTGACGGCGGTCATGAACCGGTTCCAGCGGAGGGGTGAGGCGTGACGCGCGGGAAGACGGCGGCGGCCTCGCTGGCCCTCCACCTGGCGCTCGGCCTGCTGGCGCTCGCGACGCTCCTGCCGCTGATCTGGATGGTCTCGGCCTCGTTCATGCCGCCGGGCGAGGCCACCACGGACCCGCCGCCGTTCTTCCCGAGCCGCCTGACGCTCGAGAACTATCACAACCTTTTCGCGCGCCTGAGCCTGGGCCGGCACCTGCTCAACAGCCTGGGCGTGGCGGTGGGCGGCACGCTGCTCTCGCTCCTGTTCAACTCCATGGCGGGCTACGCGTTCGCCAAGCTGCGCTTCGGCGGCCGGGACCGGATCTTCGCAATCCTGATCGCCGCGCTGGCGATCCCGGGCCAGGTCGGCATGCTGCCGCTGTTCCTCCTCATGCGCCAGCTCGGCCTGGTCAATACCTACCTGGGCGTGGTGATCCCGAGCCTCGCGAGCATCCTGGGCATCTTCCTGGTGCGGCAGTTCGCGCTGTCGATCCCGGATGAGCTGCTCGACGCGGCGCGCGTCGACGGCGCCGGCGAGCTGCGCATCTTCGCCTCGGTGGTGCTGCCGCTGATGCGCCCGGTGCTCGCGACGCTCGCCATCATCACGTTCATGAACACCTGGAACGATTTCCTCTGGCCGCTGATCGTACTGACCGACGACGCGAGGCAGACGCTGCCCGTGGCGCTGGCGCGGCTGGTGGGCGAGCACGCCCTGGACACCGAGCTGATGATGGCCGGGGCGGTGCTCACCGTGCTGCCGGTGCTGCTGGTCTTCCTGGCGCTCCAGCGTTCCTACATCGAAGGCATCCTCATGGGGAGCGTCAAGGGTTGAGTCGGTCAGGGCACCTGCGCGGCGTCGATGACGGCGTTCAGGGTGTCGATCAGCTCCTGCTTCGTGCCCGGCCGGAGAGCCGACGTCGAGCCGCCGTTCGAGGCGATGCAGTCGAGCTGCGGGCTGGTCATGGGGTCGGAGCCGTAACCCACCGCATAGACCTGCACGCCGTCCAGCTGCCACAGGCTATCCGCGATGCTGCAGGGGCTCACGCCGCAGGTCTCGTCGCCGTCGGTGAGCACGATCACGACCCGCTTGCGGCAGAGCCAGTCGGGGTCCTGGACCATGGCGATGCTTTTCCAGGAGCTGTACCAGTTGCGGAACCCCTGGAGGCTGTTGGCCTGGGGTGTGGAGCCGACGGCGATCAGCGGCCGCTTGGTCTCGTCCTTGAGCCGCAGGAAGTTTTCCCCGACCTGCGGGAGATCGCGCAGGTAGGTGGCGATGCGGAAGTCCGGCGTGCCCGGAAAGCCGGAGAGGTTCGGCGCGAGCCGCATCTGGACGTGCGCGTTGTGGTCCTGCTGCCAGTCCCAGGGAATCACGTCACCCTTCGTGAGCGCCGCTCCCCGCGGGTCCGTGGCGTCCGTGGGCCAGCGCAGGGTGTAGCCGTTGAACCTGTCGGACGTGGTGTCGGTGTTGGGGTCCCAGCCGGAGCAGGTGTTGCCGGCCGAGGCGTCGGTCGCGGCGGGCTGATCGAAAAACGTGATCATCGGATCGGTCCGGTTGGTGTTGGTGGGCAGGGCGTTGTCCCAGGGCAGGAAGTCGGTGGCGAGCGACCAGGACACGGACTGCTGGCCGATCAACGTCGTAGACGTGCAGGAGGAGGTGTTGCACTTGTCGACGCGGACCGTGGTCGTGACCGTCGAGGTGCCCAGCGTCCCGCCGACCGCCGGCGTGTAGGTGACCCTGTAGGTCGTCGGCGACTGGCGGATGTAGAAGGTGACGTTCTGGTTGAAAAGCGTGCCGCCCTTGGGCAGGCGTTGCACGCGGGTGAGCTCCCAGGCGTCCGGCAGGTCGGCGGGCTTGGTCGGCAGGCAGCCGATCTCGTTGTCGTTGCTCCCCGTGTCGCAGCTCCACAGGTAGCCGAACACCTCCTGCGCTCCGGTGGCCGGATAGGAGCCGCCGCCGGGAAGCGAAGGGCCGTTGCCCTGGGCCTGGTAGAGCCAGTGCTTGGCCCGGGCGTAGAACTGGTCCTGGTTGAACGTCGCGAAGCCGAGCTGGGCGTCGGACCGGGCGCTGATCACGCTGTAGAGCCCGTCCTTCATCTGGCGGAGCTTGGATGCCGGGTCGTCGCCCTGGAGCGGCACGAAGCAGTCGCCGGTGGGACAGAGAAACGGACAGTCGCCGTTGGCGAGCTGCGTCGAGCTGCACGGCGGGCTGTAGTTCAGGGAGCCCGAGGTGTCCATCAGGACGAACACGTAGGGCGCGAACAGCGGGTTCGGGCAGGCCTGGGCCGCGGCGTCCCGCGGAAACGCGGCGAGCGCGAGGATGGCCGTGAACAGGGATAAGGCATCGCGGATCATGAGGATCTCCTCATTCGAAAACGATACGGACAGGCCCGCATCGAGATACAGCCACAGATCTATCTTGAGTGATTGTACAGGCCTGATCGTTTCCCTGGCCCTCCTGGCGCTGTCCGCGTTTCCTGTCCATGCGGTTCCGCCGGCGGTGCTGGACGATTTCGAGAGCGTCGCCGGCTGGAAGGCGGCGCCGTCGGAAGGCGTCTCGCTCGCGATCTCGCAGGACGAGGGGGTGACGGGGAGGGCGCTGCGGCTGGATTTCGATTTCCACGGCGGAGCGGGCTACGCCGTGGCGCACCGGGATCTGCCCTTCCGGCTGCCGGACAACTACGAGATCTCCTTCCGGCTGCGCGGCGAGGCGCCGGTCAACAATCTCGAATTCAAGCTGATCGACCGCACGGGCGACAACGTCTGGTGGGTGAACCGCCGGAGCTTCGCGTTTCCGCGCGACTGGACCGAGGTCCGCATCAGGAAGCGGCACGTCGAGTTCGCCTGGGGTCCGGCGGGTGGAGGAGAGATCCGCGACGTCGCGGCACTGGAGCTCGCGGTCACGGCCGGCACCGGCGGCAAGGGACACATCCTGCTCGACGAGCTGACCCTGCGCGAGTTGCCGCCGGACCATCCCTACACCCTCACGCCGAAGGTGGTCTCCACGCCGGACGGGATCTCCCTGGATTTCCTGGAGGAGCGCGAGTACGGCGGCCTGGTGATCGATTGGGGCTCCGGGCCGCACGCCTCCCGCTACGAGGTCCGGATCTCGGACGACGGCAACGACTGGAAGACCGTCCGCACCGTCCAGGATGGAAACGGAGGAAAGGACTACCTGGCCCTGCCGGAAACCGAATCGAGGTACCTCCGCCTCCGCTTCCTGGAAGGCTCCGGCGAGCCGCGGATCGACGTGAAGCCGCTGGAGTTCGCCGCGAATGAAACCTTTTTCCCGGTCATCGCCCATGATGCGCCGCGCGGCGCCTATCCGCGCTATCTGCTCGGCGACGGCACGTACTGGACGGTGGTCGGCACTGACGGTGACACCGACGAAGCGTTGCTCGGCGAGTCCGGCGGGCTGGAGCCGGGCAAGCGTTCGTGGTCCGTCGAGCCGTTCCTGTGGGTGGATGGAAAGCTGGTGAGCTGGAGCGACGTCGACGCCGTTCCAACGCTCGAAAAAGGTTATCTCCCGATCCCTACTGTCACTTGGCGCCATCCGGCGCTGTCCCTGAAGGTCACCGCGTTCGCTGCGGGCGAGGCCGGCAGGTCGGTCCTCTTCGCCCGCTACCGGCTGCGCAACGACGGTCCGGAACGCAAGCGCGCGCGCCTGTTCCTCGCCGTGCGGCCGTTCCAGGTGAACCCCACCTGGCAGTTCCTCAACGCGCCCGGCGGCGCGACCGAGGTCCGCGACATCGCCTGGGACGGCCGCCAGGTCCAGGTGGACGGCAGGACCGTGATCCCCCTCCAGCCGCCCGCGGGCTTTGGCGCGGCGACGTTCGATCAGGGAGAGGCCGTCGAGCATCTCCTCCTTGGAAAGCTGCCGCCCGCCCCGCGCGTCTCCGATCCGATCGCGCACGCCTCCGCGGCGCTCGCCTGGGATTTCGACCTGGCGCCGGGCGAGACGAAGGAGACGGGCCTCGCGATTCCCTTCCATCCGGGGGCTGCCGTGCCACCCATCGGAACGGCCTTCGCGGAGACCGTCCGCGCCTGGGAGGAGAAGCTCGGCCGGGTGGAGATCCGCGGGCCGGCCGAACTGGCTTCCGCCGTGAAGAGCACGCTTGCCTGGATCCTGATCCATCGCGACGGACCGGCCATCCAGCCGGGCTCGCGCTCCTATGAAAGGTCGTGGATCCGCGACGGCGCGCTCACCTCCGCGGCGCTGCTGCGCCTGGGCCACGAGCCGGAGGTGCGCCAGTTCCTCGCCTGGTACGCGCCGTACCAGTTCGCGGACGGGAAGGTGCCGTGCTGCGTGGACTCCCGCGGCGCCGACCCGGTGACCGAGAACGACAGCCACGGCGAGCTTCTCTATCTGATCGCCGAGCACTGGCGCTACGCCCGCGACCGCGCCTTTCTCGAACAGATGTGGCCGCACGTCGAGAAGACCGTGGCCTGGATCGATCAGCTCCGCAACCAGCGGCGCACCGACGAGTATCGAAAGCCGGACAAAAAGAGATATTTCGGCCTGCTGCCCGAATCGATCAGCCACGAAGGTTACTCGGCCAAGCCGGTCCACTCCTACTGGGACGACTTCTGGGCGTTGCGCGGCCTGAAGGACGCGGTCGATCTGGCCCGAGCGCTCGGCAGGACCGACGAGCAGGCGCGCTGGACGAAGATCCGCGACGAATTCCGGTCCGACCTCCTGGCCTCATTGCGGCAGACGATCGCCGACCACCGGATCGATTTCATCCCCGGCTCGGCCGATCTGGGCGACTTCGACGCCACCTCCACGACGATCGCGCTGGAGCCGGCCGGCGAGCTCGAAGACCTGCCGCAAAAGGAGCTGCTGCGCACCTTCGAGCGCTACTGGGAGGAATTCGTCGCGCGGCGGGACGGGAAGAAGGACTGGGACGCCTACACGCCGTACGAGTGGCGGACCGTGGGCACTTTCGTGCGGCTCGGCTGGCGGGACCGCGCTCAGGAACTGATGGGCTTCTTCCTGGCCGACCGTCTGCCGCCGGCCTGGAACCAGTGGCCCGAGGTGGTCTGGCGAGATCCGCGGGCGCCGAAGTTCCTGGGCGACCTGCCGCACGGCTGGGTGGGCTCGGACTTCCTGCGCTCGGTCCTCGATCTCTTCGCGATCGAGGAGGAGGACCGGCTGGTGCTCGGGGCCGGCATCCCGGACACCTGGCTGGCCGGCGACGGGGTGGAGATCCGGGGCCTGCGCACGAAATGGGGTACGCTGGATCTCGCGATGCGAAGGCAGGGCGAGTCGGTGCGGGCGCGGATCGGCGGCGGCCTGCAGGTGCCTCCGGGAGGCGTCGTGATCGGGGATACAATCGTCCGCAAACTACCGGCGGACGTCACGATCGAAAGGAAGCGGAGATGACAAGAGATATCCGGTTCCCCAAGGGTTTCCTCTGGGGAGCATCCACGTCGGCCTTTCAGGTCGAGGGCTCGCCGCTGGCCGACGGCGCCGGCCCGAGCATCTGGTACCGCTTCACGCACACGCCGGGCCTCGTGGCGGACGGCGACACGGGCGACGTGGCGTCCGACCACTACCGGTGCTGGGAAGAGGACATCCGGCTGATGCGCGACCTCGGCCTGAACGCCTACCGCTTCGGGATCGCCTGGCACCGCATCCTGCCCGAAGGCACCGGCCGCGTGAACGCGAAGGGCCTCGACTTCTACCGCGCCCTGGTGGACGGCCTGCTGGAGAACAACATCCAGCCGATGATCACCCTGTTCCACTGGGACCTGCCGGCGGCGCTGGAGGACCGGGGCGGCTGGCTGAACCGGGACATCGCCAACTGGTTCGCGGAGTACGCGCAGGTCTGCTACCGGGCCCTCGACGACCGCGTCGATCTCTGGACGACCCTGAACGAGCCCTGGGTGGTGAGCGACGGCGGCTACCTCCACGGCGCGCTGGCGCCCGGCCATCGAAACCTTTTCGAAGCGCCGATCGCCTCGCACAACCTCCTGCGCGCGCACGCCTCGGCGGTGGAGGCCTACCGCGCGGAAGGCCAGCACCAGATCGGCGTCGTGATCAACGTCGAGCCCAAATATCCGGCCTCGGACAAACCCGAGGACCTGGAAGCCACGGCGCGGGCCGATGCCTACATGAACCGCCAGTATCTGGACGCGCTTTTCCTCGGCGCCTACCCGGCCGAGATGAAGGAGATCTTCGGCGAAGCCTGGCCGGACTTCCCGGCCGAGGACCTGGAGCACATCCGCCGTCCGTTCGACTTCCTCGGCATCAACTACTACACGCGTCGCGTGACCTGTCACGATCCGAACGCGAAGCCCGTCCAGGCCGGAGGCGTGAAGCAGCGCCAGGCCACCCACACCGAGACCGACTGGGAGGTCTACCCCGAGGGCCTGGCCGACACCCTGCTCGGCGTGAAGCAGCGCTACGGCGACATCCCGCTCTACGTCACCGAGAACGGAGCCGCCTTCTACGATCCGCCGAGCGCGGAGGGCGAGGTGAACGATCCGCTGCGCGTCGAATATTTCCGGGAGCATCTGAAGGTGATCCGGCGGATGATCCAGGAGGGCGTGAACCTGCGCGGCTATTTCGCCTGGTCGCTCCTGGACAACTTCGAATGGAGCCTGGGCTATTCGAAGCGCTTCGGCATCATCCACGTGGACTACGCCACCCAACGCCGCACCCCGAAGGCGAGCGCGAGGTTCTATGCCGAGGTGATCAAGAGCCGGGGCAGCGTGCTGGGGGCGCTGGACTGAGATAGAGGTTTGAACGACCGGCCCAACGGGGGCGACAGGCCACCGGTCGAACAGTCATCCGGCCCAACGGGCCGGCAGAACCGAGCCCAGGGCTGAGGCCGCAGGCCGATGTGCGCCCGGCATGGGCGTAGAACAGGAGGTGTAAGTCCTCTGGGGACCCAGACGAAGGGAACCCCTCACCGAGGGGACAAGGGCTTCTCCGCGAGGAGGGTCTGGTGGAAGTCCTAGGTGCAGTGCCGAACCGAGCATGTGCGAAGCGCCGGTCAAGGCGTACAACCCGGGGTAAGCCGGCATCCGACGGCGAAGCCCGATATTCGTCGGGGGTTGTGCGTAAAGGCGACGGGTCTGGCACGAAGTTCTACGTTC
>JBEQUE010000261.1:0-29610 GCA_040349255.1 Acidobacteriota bacterium
CCGGCGATCGCGAGCGCGGCCGCGACCCCGAAGATGGCCGGGCGCCGCAGCGGGACCGAGAGCAGGCCGGACAGGATGTAGAGCGACCCGGCCACGGCCGCCACGCCGAGCGGATAGCCGTAGCCGGCCCGGCGGCTCCAGGGCACCTCGCGCAAGGCGGGGAAGAACCAGGTCAGCGCGAGCCCTGGGACGGCGAACAGGGCGATCCCGAAGAGGCTGGCGGCCAGGCTATCCACCGCCGCGCTCCTCGAGCCCGCGCACGAAGCGGAAGCGCTCCATCAGCACCGGCGGGTCGTACGTGCCGCGCGCGATCACCACCCAGCGGGCGGCGCGCGGCATGCGCCGCTTCACGCGTTCGGCGTTGCCCAGGTCCGCGAGCTTCCCGAGGTAGACGGCGCGGCGCGGCGCGAGGTCGAACTTGACCCAGATCGGCCCGCCCTCCTCGACCTCGCCGTGGCCGTTGATCAACACGTAGGCGCCGTCCGGCGGGATCGTGCGGCGGATCTCCTCGATCGCCTCCACGTAGCCGGCGCCGAAATTCCGGACGCGCCGCTCGCGGGGCGTCTCTCCAAAGTCGCGGACCAGGTGCCAGCCCTCGCTGGCGGACCGACGGAAGGCCCGCGGGAGGGCGACGGCCATCTGGATTGCGAGCAGGGCGAGGACGAGACCGGCGAGGCGAGACGACTTCCACATCGGAGCTTTATTGAATCACAGCGGCTACAATCCTCGACCCTATGCACGAATTCCACGCCCGCCGCAGGATCGAGTTCGCCGACACCGACATGGGCGGCATCGTCCACTTCGCCCGGTTCTTCGTCTTCATGGAGTGGGCCGAGCACGAATTCCTCCGCAGCCTGGGAGCCGAGCCCGGCTCGTTCGAGGACGCCGAGGGGCGCCGCATCGCCTGGCCGCGGGTTTCCGCCACTTGCGAATATCTCTCGCCGGCCCGCTTCGGCGACGAGCTCGACATCCACCTGCGCGTGCTGCGCAAGGGCCGCACTTCGCTCTCGTACGGCTTCGACATCCTGCACGGCGGCACGCCCGTGGCCCGCGGCAAGGTGAGCGTCGTGTACTGCCTCCTGGACGGGCCGGGCTTGAAGCCGGTCCCGATCCCGGACGCGGTCGCCGACCTCATCGACGAGGCGCCCACGGCTCCGTCCTGAAGCCGGGCGCCTTCATCACCCGGAACACCGGCAGGAGCCCGACCGTCTCGTCCCAGTACGGCGTGCGGCGGAACCACCAGAGATAGCGCGCGAACGGATCCTTGGCGAGTTTCTCGTCCTTGAGCGCCTCCTGCCACTCGGCCGCGGTCTTCGGGTCCTTCATCATCCCGGCGACCAAGCCCTCCAGGACCCGGCCGTCGATGTACTCCTTGCGCTCGAACACGCTGGAGAGCAGGCCCCAGCCGAGCAGCGAGTCGGGCGCCTCGGGCTCGAAGAGCTGCACGGCGACCGCGAAGTCGGGCTGGTCGGCCGGGATCCACAGCGCGCCGGCCGGGATCTGCCGGCGCTCGGTCCGGCGCGCGGCCTTCGCCTTGACCTGGGTGAGCCCCTGGTACGGCTGCTTCGCGTACTCGGGATCGGAGACGCGGATCGTCTCGACCTCCAACTCGGACGGCTCGCGCAGGGTTTCGACGCGCAGCCCGTGGGTCCGGAGACGCTGCTCGATCTGCGGCCAGCCGGGCAGCACCAGGTAGCCGCGCGGCCGGGGCAGGGTGAGCGTGACCCGGGCGCGGTGATACCAGGGCACGTCCATCTCGTCCACCTGGCCGCGCTTGTAGAGCAGGAGCGGCTCGCCGGTCGCTGAGGAGGTGACGGTCTCGCTCGCGTAGACCGGGAAGCGGATCGTGTCCGAGGCCTCGCTCTCCTCCAGGGTGACCGCGACCACCGACGGCGCGGCGTCCGGCTTGCCCATGGCGACCGTGGCGGCCTCGGCCACGGCCACGGCGCGGGTGAGCGAGGCCGGGTCGCGGGCGATCTCGGCGAGCAGGCCGAGCAGGAAGGCGCGGTTCGCGGCCACCCGCTGGCCGTACGGCTTGTAGGAATGCATCTCGACGAGGATCGACGGCCGGTTGCGCAGCGGGTAGTAGCCGGTGGCGAACCGGGGCGGGCCGATCCAGGAGCTGAAGCCGCGGCTGGGATCGTTGCCGTCCTTGAGATCGACGTAGGGGCCGGCGCGGAAGCCGGCCTTCTCGCCGGCCTTCTGGGCAGCCGCGAGCGCGGCGGGCATGTGGTCGCGCAGCCAGAGGTCGATCTGGAGCGGCGCCTGCGGGGCCTCGGCCCAGGCCCAGGTCAGCACCCAGTCGTGGTCCACGCCGTCGGTCACATGGTCGTCCACGTGGAGGTGCGGCCGCCAGGTGGAGACCAGGCCGATGAGCGCCTGCGCCTCGGGCGAGGCCACCTTCAGATGGTCGCGGTTCAGATCGAGACCGGCCGAGGTGGTGCGGAAGCCCATGCCCTTGACCGGGCCGTCCTGGTTGGGCCGGTTGTACGGCGAGACCCGCTCGTGGCCGTCCACGTTGTAGATCGGCACGACGAGGAGCGTCATCTTGTCGAGGGTCTCGCGGTGCTTCCCCAGGGCCATGTCGCGCAGGATCATCAGGCAGGCGTCCTTGCCGTCGATCTCCCCGGCGTGGATGCCGTTCTGGATCATCACCACCGGCTTGCCGGTCTTCGCGGCCTCGGCGGGCGTGAACGCCCTGTCCTTGGAGACGATCACGAGCGGCAGGGGCCGTCCCTGGGCCGAGGTGCCGTAGAACGCGAGCTTCATCTCCGGCAGCTTCGCCTCCAGTTTCTTGAGGAAGGCGATCGTCTCGTCGTAGCTCGGCGTCGACTCGAAGCGGGCCGTCTCGGCGGGAGTCGGAAGCTCCTGCGCGGTGGCTGCGAAGGCCAGGAGGAAGAGGATGGAGAAGAGTTTGCGCGGTCTCATCGCGCGCACTCTAGCCTACCGTTCGGCCGCCGGATAGGTGCCGAGCACGCGCAGCTCGGTCGTCAGGCCCCTGGCCTCGTCGAGGGCGGTGCGGATCGGGTCGTCGGCCGCGTGGCCCTCGAGGTCGAGATAGAAGCGGTACTGAAAGGGCGTGGACGGCACGGGGCGCGACTCCAGCTTGGTCACGTTGATCCCGCGGCCGGCGAAGATCCCGAGGAGCCCGGCGAGCGATCCGGGCTGGTGCGAGACGGCGAGGAGGAGAGACGTTCGCGCCGGGGTGCCGGGAGTCACGGGCTCGGGCTCGCGGGCCAGCTCGACGAAGCGGGTGTAGTTGCCCTCCTGCGACTGGATGCCGCGCTTGAGCACCTCCAGGCCGAAGATCCGCGCCGCCGGCTCGCTGGCGATGGCCGCGACGCCGGGATCGTTCCTCTCGCGCGCCTTGCGGGCCGAGCCCGCGGTGTCGAACTCCACCTGCGTGCGGACCCCGGGCAGGGTGCGCAGGAAGTCCTGGCACTGGGCGAGGCCCTGGGGGTGGGAGAGGATCGTGTGCAGGTCCTCGATGCGGGAGCCGGGCAGCCCGAGCAGGCAGTGCTCGATCCGGCTCACCACCTCGGCCGTGATGGTGAGGCCGCCCTCGGCCAGCAGGTCGTAGGTCTCGTTGATGCTGCCGGCGGTGGTGTTCTCGATCGGCAGCAAGGCCCGATCCGAGGCGCCGTCCCGCACCGCATCCGCGGCGCCCCGGAACGTCTCGTGCCCTTCGAGCAGCACGCCGCCGGGCAGGCCGGCGTAGCGCCGCTGGGCGGTGAGATGGCTGTAGGAGCCCTCGACCCCCTGATAGGCCACACGGAGCGGAGCCGCGGCCAGAGACCGGACGTGGGCGCGCTGGTGCGCAACCGACATCTCCAGGATGACCCGGTAGAGCCGCTCGACCTCGCGGGCGTCGAGCCCCTCCTCGACCGCGAAGTGGCGCACCCGCTGAAGGATCTGCTCCTCGCGCGGCTCGTCGCGGAACGGGTAGGCGGACTCCAGCTTGGCGCCGACCACCTGCTCCACGAGGTCCATGCGCTTCCGGAGCTGCGCCAGGATCTTGTGGTCGACCTCCTCGATGGCTTCACGGATGGACTGCAGGTCCGTCATGGTGAGGAAGTATAGGGGTCCGAGCCTTCAGCGCGCCGGCAGCATCCGCAGGCGGTAGACCCCGTAGGTTTCCTCGGGGAGCAGGCTGTCGCGGAAGGAGGCCAGCTCTTCGGGTTTGAGGCGGGCGCCGCAGAGGGGCGGCGGCTGGTTGAACACCAGGACGATGCCCTCCCGATGCTGCCGGAGCTGGCGGCGCAGGAGCTTGCAGAGCTCTCCGAACGGCACCTCGGCGACTCGATCCTGGTTCCACAGGATGTAGGTCCCGAAGCTCCGGCTCTGGGGGTAGTAGAACGGCCGGCCCAGGTAGCCGGTCACCGGCGTGGCCACCGAGTCGCGATAGCCGAGCAGCAGCGCCTCCGAGTACCGTGGATCGCGCAGGAACCCGGCCGTTGCCTGAGCCGCGGAGAAGGGCCGGACGAGATCCTGCCCGTAAACCCAGGCCCCGGCGAGGATCTGGACTGCCAGCAGCGCGATCAGCAGGCGGTCGCGGGCCGGCTCCCGGTCCTGCGCGCGGGCGATCCACAGGCAGGCGAGGAAGAGCAGGAAGTAGGCGCCGAAGTGGCGGGTGTAGCCGGAGTACTTGAGATACGAGAAACCCAGGAGCGCCGCGGTGCCCCCTAGATAAAGGACGAGCGCCGGCCGCGAGCGCCGCAGCGCCCCCGCCGCCGCCCCCATCAGCGCCACCCCGATCAGGGCCGTGGCCCCGTTGCGCAAGTGCCAGAGGACATTCGTGTTCCAGGCCGTGGGCTCGGTCGGGTTCGGCACCGGTAGCCAGGCCCGGGCGACCGCGGCGAGGACGCGGAACACCCGCGCCGCCCGCAACTCGAGGAACCAGGCCGTGGCGAAACCGCCGTCCGGCGGCGGGATCATCTGGGCCGCCGCCATCGCCGCCGCGGCGCCGAAGAGGAGGACGCTCAGGACCGCGTCGGCCGGGCGCAGCCGCGCGCGAGCCTCCCGGTCCCAGAACGGCTCCAGCGTGAGCATCCCGGCGAACGCCAGCGCGACGATCCAGGCGAAGGGGTTCGAATTCGCGAGGAGCGCCAGGGCCCCGGCGACCGGCAGGTACGACCGGCGCCGGAAGGGGAAGAGCGCGCAGGCCGCGAACAGAAACAGCATGCCGAGCCCGTAGTTACGGCTGATCACCGTGTACTCGTAGAGCGGGAAGTAGCCGAAGACCGCCATCGCCCGCACTGTCCGGGAGAACGGCGCGCTGCGGGCGAACAGGAAGACTGCCGCGGCCGAGATCGCCAGATGGAGGACCTGCATCGCCTCCGGGCGCATCGTGACCCGGGTCAAGACCCAGAGAAGGAAGTGCCAGAGCGCCGGGTGGCCCTCGTAGCGCAGGTTGTGGATCAGCTCCCCGACCGAGGCGCTGCCGGCGGGGATGAGCCAGGCCTGCATCTCGTCGCGCCACATCTCGTGGCGGGCGAGTCCGAGGCCGCCGAGCGCCACGAACGCGAGCGTGACGGCGGCGGCGAAGCGGTTCCGGCCGGATTCCATGCGGCGGACAGGATATCGCCTTCCCGGACCGCGCCTATAATGGGCAGCCCATGACCGATCCCTGCAGCCGCATCCTGGTGGTGGACGACAACGTCGACACCGCCGAGAGCATGGCCCTCCTGCTCGGCCTCGGAGGCCAGGAAGTCCGCACGGCGCACGACGGCCCCGGCGCGATCGCGGCCGCCGGCGAGTTCCGGCCGCACGTCGTGCTGTTGGACATCGGCCTCCCCGGCATGACCGGCTACGAGGTCGCCCGCCTCCTGCGGGAGCAGCCCGGGATGGCGGGCGCGGTCCTCATCGCGCTCACCGGCTACGGCCAGGAGGAGGACCGCCGGAGAGCCCTCGACGCCGGGTTCGACCACCACCTCGTCAAGCCGATCGACTTCGACGCGCTCAAGACCCTGATCAACTCCCTGGCGCCCGGCTGACCGCGGGTGTAGGATCACCAGCCACGCTAGGGGGGCCGCAAGGCTGAGAGTCCTCGTGCGGAGGACGACCCTCACGACCTGATCTGGGTAATGCCAGCGGAGGCAAGCGCATCATGATCGACAGCAAGCCCGTCCTGCCCGTCCTTTCGGCCGATCCGTTCCCGAATTCCACCAAGATCCACGTCGAAGGCACGCAGCCCGGCGTCCGCGTGCCCATGCGGGAGATCCGCCTGTCGCCGACCCGGACCGCCGCCGGCCGGATCGTCCCGAACCCGCCGGTCACGGTCTACGACACCTCGGGCCCGTACACCGATCCGGACGCCCGCATCGACCTCCGCCAAGGCCTGCCGCCGCTGCGCAGGGACTGGATCGCGGCCCGTTCCGGCCCCAACGTCACCCAGATGCACTACGCCCGGAAGGGCGTCGTGACCCCGGAGATGGAGTTCATCGCCATCCGCGAGAACCAGCGCCGGGAACTGGCGCAGGAGACGGCAGGAGGCAAGGCCTGGGGCGGCGGCGTGGCGCAGCACCCGGGCTTTTCCTGGGGCGCGCGCATCCCGGAGCGCATCACGCCGGAATTCGTGCGCGACGAGGTGGCGCGCGGCCGGGCGATCATCCCCGCCAACGTCAACCACCCGGAGAGCGAGCCGATGGTGATCGGCCGCAACTTCCTGGTCAAGATCAACGCGAACATCGGCAACTCGGCGGTGACCTCCTCGATCGAGGAGGAGGTCGAGAAGATGGTCTGGGCGACCCGCTGGGGCGCGGACACCATCATGGACCTCTCCACGGGCAGGAACATCCACGAGACCCGGGAGTGGATCCTGCGCAACTCGCCGGTGCCGGTGGGGACGGTGCCGATCTACCAGGCCCTGGAGAAGGTCGGCGGCAAGGCCGAGGACCTCACCTGGGAGATCTACCGCGACACCCTGATCGAGCAGGCGGAGCAGGGGGTGGACTACTTCACGATCCACGCCGGGGTGCGGCTGCCGTTCGTGCCGCTCACCGCGCACCGGATGACCGGCATCGTCTCCCGGGGCGGCTCGATCCACGCCAAGTGGTGCCTGGCGCACCACCGGGAGAGCTTCGTCTACGAGCACTTCGAGGAGATCTGCGAGATCATGAAGGCCTACGATGTGTCCTTCAGCCTCGGCGACGGTCTCCGTCCGGGCTCGATCGCGGACGCCAACGACGCGGCCCAGTTCGCGGAGCTGGAGACGCTCGGCGAGCTGACCCAGGTGGCCTGGAAGCACGACGTGCAGGTGATGATCGAGGGCCCGGGGCACATCCCCATGCACCTGATCCAGGAGAACATGGAGAAGCAGCTCGCCTCCTGCGGCGAGGCCCCCTTCTACACCCTGGGCCCGCTGACCACGGACGTGGCGCCGGGCTACGACCACATCACCTCGGCCATCGGAGCCGCGATGATCGGCTGGTACGGCTGCGCCATGCTGTGCTACGTCACCCCGAAGGAGCACCTCGGCCTGCCGGACAAGGAGGACGTCCGCCAGGGGGTGATCGCCTACCGCATCGCCGCCCACGCCGCGGACCTGGCCAAGGGCCATCCCGGCGCCCAGATCCGGGACAACGCGCTCTCGAAGGCCCGCTTCGAGTTCCGCTGGGAGGACCAGTTCAACCTCTCGCTGGACCCGGATACCGCCCGTTCCTACCACGACGAGACCCTGCCCCAGGAAGGCGCCAAGGTGGCGCACTTCTGCTCCATGTGCGGCCCGCACTTCTGCTCGATGAAGATCACCGAGGAGGTCCGGGAGTACGCCGCGCAGCAGGACCTCGCCGAGGAAGCCGCCCTGCAAGCCGGCCTCAAGGAGAAGTCCGAGGAGTTCCGGGCCGCCGGAGCCGAGATCTACCGGTAAAGCAGGAGCTCGCGTTGACCGGCGCCTGCGCACGGCTTTTCCGCCGCTGAGCACGCCCGTGCCGCCCGTGCGCGGGTGTGCGCAGCAGCCGCCCGAGGCCGAGCGCGTGGCGCGCACGGGTTCGCGGCAGCGGAGCCCCTGTGCTCAGCAGCGGAGATCACCCGAGCGGCGGCCGAGCACCGGTGCGCGGCGGCGGCAAACCGGTGCGCAGCAGACGGGACCTGGTTTGCCGCGGCTGAGCCCTGGTGCCCGGCGGCGGCAAACCGGTGCGCGGCGCCCGCAAAGCGAGGTGATCGGGCGGAGGGTCTTGCCTGGAATGTGCATAACATGTACAGTAGCCATGAATCTGTGAAGTCTGCCTCTAGACTGCTGATATTGTCTGTGGTGGTACTCTGCCGCATAGACGAGGAGGAGAGGATGCCAATCGACCGGGAAGTCCAGGACCAGCGGCGCAAGGCGATCGTGGAGATACTGGCCACGCTTCCGGCGAGGAGGCAGGCGGACATTGCGAAGGCTCTGCGCAAGCAGGGCTTCAAGGTGACGCAGTCGAGCATCAGCCGGGACCTGAAGGCGTTGGGGATCGTGAGAATCAAGGGCGTCTACCACCTGCCGGCCCCGAAGGGGGACGAGAGCCACCTGGGGAAGATGGAGGAGTATGTCCGCCGGGTGCGGAACGCCGGGCCCTACCTGCTGGTGTTCGACACGACACCGGGGACGGCCAAGGCGGTCTCGGTGGCCCTGAAGGCCGCCGCCTGGCCGGAGATCAAGGGGATGATCGCCGAGGACGACACGATCTTCGTGGCCACGGAGAACATCTATGACACCCGTCTCCTGCTGCAGCGTATGAGAAGGCTCCTGGGGCAGTGACGTCCGGGAGGCTTGCGGGCCTCGAGGACTGCGTTCATTGACAACTGAATAGGGATGGTGGCCGCCGGGTCCAAGGACGCCGCCGTTCCGACCGAGGGGGCCGCCTGTCGGGAGGGGCGGTTCGGTGTCCGACGTGTGCGAAGGCCGGGGCGCTTCGCACAGGCTCGGCGGCCGAGGGCCCTCAGGGTGAAGTGCCTCCCCTTCGCCCCGGATTTGAATCCCTGATGGTGAGCGCTTATCTTGTTGCCTCGTTTCTGGGTCGAGAACGACGCGGCGGCGCTAAGCGCTAAGTAGAGAAACTCGACGGAAAGGTGAAATCAAGTGGAACAGACTCGAGACGAGCTTCAGGATTTTGCAGCGTTCCTGCGGGTTCGTGAGCAGGCTGCCCGTGCCTACGTAGAGGGCAATCCCTCTCCGCTGTCCGACCTCGCGGCGCGGGAGCTCCCGGCCACTTTCTTCGGACCGGGGGGCGGGTACCAGGAGGGAGCTGATGTGCTCGCGACCTACACGCGGGATGCCGGGTTGTTCGAGCCGGGGAGTGAGACTCACTTCGAGATTCTGCACATGGCAGCGGACGGCGGTGTCGGCTACTGGGTCGGGTTTCAGCACGCAAGCGCAAAGATGAGTGGGAACGCGGAGCCAATCCCGATGAAGCTGCGCGTGACGGAGGTCTTCCGGCGCGAGGCTGGCGAGTGGAAGCTCGTGCATCGGCACGCGGACATGCTGGCGGCGCCGGCAAAGGATCGCGACTCCCTGGATGGCACATGGCTGCCGGTGACGGCCGAGCTCAGCGGGAGGACGTTTCCCGACGAGGTTCGCAAGGCCATCCAACTGGTGATCGAGGGCGGCAGGTACACGGTGACCACCGGAAACCAGGTCGATCAGGGGACCGTCAAGACGAATCCGTCGGCGACGCCGAAGGAGATCGACATCACCGGAACCAGCGGCCCAAACCAGGGCAGGACGATCCCGGCCATCTACGATTGGGACGGCGACAGGCTGCGGGTCTGTTATGACCTCAGCGGCGAGAGCCGTCCCACGGAATTCAAGACCGCCGAGGGCACCTTGCTGTTTCTCGTGACCTACGAGCGTAAGAAATCCCAGTAGGGTACCGAGCTCTCCAATGGAAAGGAACTCAATGATCCGTGAAGCCACCAAGCGTTCGATCTTTCGCTGGATTCACATCGTCTTTGCCATTCCGATCCTCGGTTACATCTATAGCCCGTTCGAGGAGATTCCCAACTACGCCCCTCTTGTCCGGTTCTTCTTCGCTCCCGTCATCGTCCTTTCGGGGCTCTGGATGTGGAAGGGCCATGTCCTGCGACGGCTGATCGGGCGACGGCTCTCATGACCGACGACCAGACCCGCGCCCTGGACTACCTGCGCCGCCATGGCACCGAA
This sequence comes from Acidobacteriota bacterium, assembly GCA_040349255.1. GTDB lineage: Bacteria > Acidobacteriota > Thermoanaerobaculia > Multivoradales > UBA5704 > DATMER01. Next base: position 10,136 of record JBEQUE010000261.1, read on the forward strand.
GCGCCGATGGCCGACCTGCGCCGCCGGGTGGAGGAGACGTTCCGCGACCTGACCGCGCTCCTCGGGGAGATCCCGGAGACGTCGGTCCGGGTCCGGCCCGGGCCGGGCCGGTGGTGCGTGCAGGAGGTGGTGGACCATCTGGTGGCGAGCCACCGGCCGGCGGTGGACGAGCTGGCCGATCTCCTGCGTGGCACCAGCCCCTCGGGGGAGCCGATCCCCGCCAGCCTTCAGCGGCCGGATGTCATGGAGCGGGACTGGCGGGAATTGGTCGACGAGCTGGATCGGGTCCATGGCGACTTCGCCGCCCTGGTGGCCGGGGGGCCGGACGGTCCGCCCGGACCGGCCCGTGCCCCGGTGGTCATGGTGGTGAAGGGCGTCCAGTGGGTGGAGGAGCTCGACTGGAAGGCGTATGCCCTCGGGGTCCGGGTCCATGCCCTGCAGCACCTGGGGCAGATCCGCGAGACGCTCCTTGAAATCGGTTAGAGCCGGGAGCGGCTCGACGTCACGAGGGGTCCGGCATCCGGGAACTTTGCGCGGAAAAAAAAGAGGAGCGGCCGGAGGAATTTAGCCGCTCCTGAATTCGGGTTGAAGGAGGTTGGTAGCCTCTTCTATATACAGTTGCCGCTGGGCCCCTTTTTTTGACAAGAAATCCGAAAAAAGTCCGAAAAACTTTTGGGACCCCCTGGCGGGACCCCCTCCGAGCCTGCGTATACAGGGCCGGGAGGGGTCCATGCCGAGCGACCAGATCGAGCTCTGGAGAGAAGAGAACCAGCGGTACCTCATGGCGGCCCTGGCCGAGGTGCGCTTCGCGCTCGACCGTCACGCCGAGAGCAACCAGGGTGACGAGCCGCCGCCGGAGCCGCCCGCCTGGGACCACCCGGCGCCGCCCGCCCTGGAGGTGGTCTGCCAGCGGTTCGGTCTGTCGCCGTTCGAGCGCGCTGTCCTCCTGCTCGGCGCCGGCATGGAGCTCGATTCCAGCTTCGCGGCCCGCTGCGCCGCCGCCCAGGGCGACCCCCCGCGGCGCTTCCCGCCGTTCAGCCTGGCCCTCGCCGCCCTGCCCGAGCCTCACTGGAGCGCCGTCTCCCCGGCCGGGCCCCTGCGCTACTGGCGGCTGGTCGAGACCGCCGGGGGCGCCGGCGTCACCCTGACCTCCAGCCCGCTGCGGATCGACGAGCGGGTGCTCCACTATCTGGCCGGCCTCGACCCCTGGGACGACCGGCTCGCCGGCACCGTCCGCCCGCTCGGCGACACCCCGGAGCCGGTCCCGTCCCATCGCGCCCTGGCGGAGCGGCTCGCGTCCGCGTTCTCCCCGGGGGTGACGGGCAGGAGCCTGCCGGTCGTCCAGCTCTGTGGTGGCGACACCGCGGCCAAGCGGTCCATCGCCGCCGCGGCCTGCGCCGCCCTGGGGCTCCGCGTGCAGGTGCTCGGAGGCGCCGACCTGCCTACCGGTCCCTCCGAGCTGGCCGAGCTGATCCGGCTCTGGGAACGGGAGGCGGCCCTCTCCGGCAGCGCCCTCCTCGTCGACGCCGACGACCTGGACGGCGGCGACCCGTCCCGGGACAATGCGCTCACCCGGCTGGCCGACGAGTTGCGGGGCGTCGTGCTCCTCGCCGTCCGCGAGCGGCGGCCGGTGCGCGAGCGGCGCCTGCTCGCGTTCGACGTGCCGCATCCCGACCGCGCCGAGCAGGGCCAGCTCTGGCGCTCCGCCCTCGGGGCCGAGACCGCCGCGAAGCTCGACGGCCAGCTCGACGCCGTGATCTCCCAGTTCCAGCTCGGGATCGGCGGCATCCTCTCGGCCGGCTCCCAGCTCGCGTTGTCGGGGGGGGACAGCAACGGCCATGCGCTCTGGGACGCCTGCCGGGCGCAGAGCCGGCCGCGGCTGGAGGGCCTCGCCCAGAGGATCGAGCCGGTGGCGGAATGGGACGACCTCGTCCTGCCCGATGCCCAGAAGGACGTGCTGCGCGAGGCCGCCGCCCAGGTGCGGCGCCGGCAGGTGGTCTACGAGGACTGGGGTTTCGCCGGCCGCAGCGCGCGCGGGCTCGGCGTCTCAGCCCTCTTCGCCGGGCCGAGCGGCACGGGCAAGACCATGGCCGCCGAGGTCCTCGCCCGCGAGCTGCGGCTCGATCTCTACAGGATCGACCTCTCCACGGTGGTGAGCAAGTACATCGGCGAGACCGAGAAGAACCTGCGCCGGGTGTTCGACGCCGCGGACGAGGGCGGCGCCATCCTGCTCTTCGACGAGGCCGACGCCCTGTTCGGCAAGCGCAGCGAGGTCAAGGACAGCCACGACCGCTACGCCAACATCGAGGTCAGTTACCTCCTGCAGCGCATGGAGGCCTACCGCGGCCTCGCGATCCTGACCACGAACCTCAAGGATTCGCTGGACCAGGCGTTCCTCCGCCGCCTGCGCTTCGTGGTCCAGTTCCCGTTCCCGGACGTGGAGCAGAGGGCCGAGATCTGGCGTCGGATCTTCCCGCAGCGGACGCCGGTCGAGGGGCTCGACGTCGAGAAGCTGGCCAGGCTCGGCGTGGCCGGCGGCACGATCCGCAACATCGCGCTCTCCGCCGCGTTCCTCGCGGCCGACGAGGGGGCGCCGGTGCGCATGGCCCACCTGGTGCGGGCCGCCCGGGGCGAGTTCGTGAAGCTGGAGCGCTCGCTCACCGAGGCCGAGACCCGGGACTGGGTGGACTGAATGGGGCGGGAGAGGGGTAGGGAGACCCAGAAGCTCGTCGCGCCGGTGCACGCGTCCCGGCCCCGGCCCGTGACGCAGGGCCCGGACGCCGGACGGCCTCTCGACGCACCGACCCGCGCGGCCATGGAGTCCCGCCTCGGCCACGATTTCGGCCGGGTGCGCGTCCACACCGGTCCCGAGGCGGACCGCTCGGCGGCCGAGCTCGGCGCCCACGCCTACACCCTGGGCCTGGACGTCCATTTCCGGGACGGGCGCTACCGGCCGGACCAGCCCGCCGGCCAGGCCCTCCTGGTCCACGAGCTGGAGCACGTGGCGCGGGCCGGTCCGGCGGGCCCGGCGGTGCCGCGGCTCGCCCTGGACCCGGCCGCAGGGGACCACGAGACCCAGATCCGCGCGATCCTCGCGGTCCGCAACGCGAAGCCCCAGGCGCTGCTGCGCTACGTGGACGCCCACCCCGACAGCCTGGCGGTGGCGGAGACGCTGATCGCCGGCGGCGCGGCCGGCCCGGCGACCGTGAAGATGCTGCGGGCGCTCCTCGCGAGACATCCGGAGAGCGGGGCCCGGGTGGCCGACCTCGTGCGCCAGGGCACCGTCGTCCAGCGCCAGGCGGCGAGGACGAAGGCGACCGGGATGTGGGAGCAGTACACCACGGCGGCCTACGTCCGGGCGGTCGTGCAGTGGACCACGAAGCAGCGCGACGCGGAGAGAGCCAAGAGAACGCCGCGCGGGTCGAGGAGGCCGGCGGGGTCGCCGTCGGGGCTGGAGCTCCAGTACGAGGCCTGGCGCGCGAAGGCCCAGGCCCGGTTCGACGGTCTGGTCCGGGCTCAGCCGGCCGCGCTCGCCGCGTCCAACTCGGCGATCGGCGCCATGCTCGCGGCGGCGCAGCCGGTGCCCTACGCGCAGGGGGACGTCCTGGAGGAGGTGGCCGATGAGATCCACTCCGCCATGTCCGACGCCCGGGTGACCCGCATCGAAACCTTCGAGGACGCGTCGCTGCTCGGGCTCCAGGCGACCCCGACGGTGACCCGGCAGATTGCGAAAGACCAGGCGACGCTCGCGGCGAAGAGGGAGGCCGAGGCGAAGGCCACGGACGCGCGGCAGAAGCTCGACCCCGCCACGCCCGGCTCGGGCGTGTTCGGGCCTCTGACGAGGCCGCAGACCCGAGCGCTGACCCGCGCGAAGCGCGCCGAGGACAAGGCGATCGCCGCGCGCAAGAAGGCCGAGAGCGCGCTCACCTGGCGCGGCGCCAGGAACAAGGAGGTGCGGGCCTTCCTGCGCTCCCAGGACCCGGCCGAGCGGGCCGCCGCCGAGGGCCGCCTCCAGGCGGAGGGCAAGGCCCGCGACGAGGCGCTCGAAGGGTTCCTGCCGGACAGCGCCGACGTCCCGGTGTTCGACCCCGCGGCCCTGCTGCCCGACGACCAGCGCTGGTGGATCTACCACACGGCCCTCCAGAACGTCGCCGAGGGCTTCCCCGGGTTCTCCGCGGAGCTCTCGGTGGCCGAGCTTGTCGCCAGCCGTTCGGCCGTGGCGAGGAACCGCACGGCGCTCGGTATCGATCACAGCGTGTCGCTCGGCACCTACGCCACCCATGGCGAGGGCCAGTACGACGTCCACGCGCCGGCGGGCAAGGACGTGCTCGCGGTGCAGCCCGGGAGGGTGGACCTGCGCCGCGCGTTCCGTTCGCGGACGCCTCGGCTCTTCGAGCTGCAGGACTCGAAGGTGCGCTCGGCCACGGAGATCGGGCCGGAGCACGGCGACCAGGACGTGCTGGCCAAGCTGGTCTACGGCTACTTCGGCCGGGGGTGGAAGGACCCGAAGAGGATCGACGACTATCTCGCCGGCGGCTCGACGGGCCGCAGGTCGCCGGCCGCGAACCGGATCGTCGCGGCGCTCGTCTTCGAGGGCGCGCTGCCGGACAGCCCGATCTCGGCGGAGGTGGAGGCCGACCGCAAGGCGATCCGCGAGAAACTCGAAACCGCGCTGCGCGCCGAGCTCGCGGCGCAGACGCCGGCGGTCGTGATCCCGGACACCACCGGGATCCTCGCCGCGGTGGACGCCTCCTCGGGCTACTTCGACAGCGCCAGCACGATCTCGCCCGAGGCGGTCGAGATCTTCAAGGCCGTGCCCGCGGCGCGCGGGCGGCGGGCGAAGCCCTACGGCACCAAGGGCAAGGCCTCGGCCGCGGTGCTCAAGGCCACGGCGAAGATCCTGGGCGGCGACAACGAGGTGACGAAGGGCGTCGAGGACCTGATCCGGAAGCTCTGGCGCAGCGGCGCGGGTACCCGCAGCGGTCCGGCCGTGACGCTCATCCACCACTACAAGGAGCCGGGGACCGGCACGGAGGCCTGGGTCGAGGTGGACTACCGCCACCTGTCCGCGGTCGAGCCGCTGGCCCGCGGCGCCGACGTCGCCCCGGGCTCGGTGATCGGCCGGGTCGGCTCGTCCGGCAACGCGATAAGCCCGCACGTGCACCAGGCGATTCGGGTCTACACGCAGGACCCGCGCCTGGAGCCGAACGCCCACGTCAAGGCCTACCTGGTGCCGCTCGAATTCTTCCCCTTCGTGCTGCCGGGCGGCGCCCGGCCCCTGGCGGGCACGCCGTCGGCGGACGACCCGCTGTAGACAGGAGGCGATGCGATGGCAGCTTCAGCCAGATCGAAGAGCGAGATGGCGCCGGCGACTGCGAGAACCGCGGCGAAGAGACCTTCGCGGCCCTCCGCCGCCTCCGGGCCGACCTGGTCGCCGGGCTCCGAGGCCGAAGCGGGCCGGCCGCTCGAACCACACACGCTCCAGGCCATGGAGTCCCGCTTCGGGCACGACTTCGGCCGGGTGCGCATCCACACCGGTCCGGAGGCGGACCGGTCGGCGGACGGGCTCGGGGCCCACGCGTTCACGCTCGGCATGGATGTCCACTTCGGGGCGGGCCGCTACAAGCCGGACACCCCGGCCGGCCGGAACCTGCTCGTGCACGAGCTGGAGCACGTGGTGCGGGCCGGTCCGCGCGGTCCGGCGGTGCCGAAGCTCCAGCCGAAGGACGCGGTCAATCACGAGGAGAACATCGTCAAGATCTTCCGCCTGCCGGGGAACCGGGACACCAAGCTCCGCCAGTACCTCGAGGCCCACCCGGACAGCCTCGCGACGGCGGAGAGGTTGCTGGTCTCGTGGTCGTTCAAGGGCAAGAACGAGAACAGTGTGAATGTGAAGGCCGCGCTCATGAGCGTCCTGGCCAAGCGGGATCCGGGGAGCACGGAGAGAGTGGCGGAGATGGTCCGCAAGAGGACGGAGCTGCTCCAGAAGGAGACCCTGCGTTCGTACCGGAGGATGTGGACGAGCTACGAGGCGGCCGCCTATGCGCACGCCTGGCTGGCGTGGACCGAGGAGCGGCTCGGGAAGAAGCCCAAGCCGGCCGAAAAGCGGCTTCTCGAAGCCCTGCGCAAGTCGTCGCAGACCCGCTTCAACGACGCGGCCCAGGAGCACGAGTCCCTGCTGCGCTACGCCAACATGACGCTCGACGCGCTGATGGACGCTTCCGACACCCAGCCGACCCTGCAGTTGGACGTGCTCCGCGAGACGTCCGACGTCGTCCAGGGCGGGCTCGGAGAGGCCCGGCGGGAGAGGATCCACTCCTACGACGACGTCAACACCATGAAAAAGTACCCCTCGGCGGAGCGCGACTTCTACCGGGCCGAGGGCGCCTTCTTCAAGGCGAAGGCGGAGGAAAAAGAGGCCGAGGCCCGGCGGACATCCCTGGAGCCGCCGGCGGGAACGAAGGCGGCGGCCCCGGCGCCCGAGCTCAAGGAGGCCAGGAAGGCGGCCAAGGCGGCGGGCGTCAAGAAGGATCAGGCGAAAACGGCGCGCGACCTCCGGTCGAAGGAGCTCGACCAGTGGCAGGAGGCCGAGATCCGTCTCCGCGGAGAGACCCGGCGGCGCGACGCGAAAATCAAGGAGACCCTCCCCGCCGACGTGCAGGATCCGGACGTGAAGCTGTCGGACCTCCTGGACGAAGATCAGAAGTGGTGGATCTATCACAAGGCGCTCAACAACCTCGGCACCGGCTTCGCCTCCGGCTCCAAGGTGATCTTCCACGAGAAGACGACCGGCAACATCCTGAGCCACCGGTCCAAGCTGGCCTCGAACCGCCGCTCGCTCGGCGTGGACTACGAGGTGGCCGTGTCCACCTACGAGAAGCACGGCGAGGGGCAGTACGACATCTATTCCCACGCGGGCAAGAACGTCAACGCCGCGGTGCCCGAGCAGGTGGATCTCGCGCTCGTCCTCGGCCGGCGCCTCGGAAAGACCAGCGGGCCGCGCCTGTTCCAGCACGTGTCGAGCGGCGTCCTCTCCGCCTCCCCCGTCGATCAGAACGCCGCCGACGACAGCGTGCTGGCCAAGCTGATCCACGGCTACTTCGGCTTCGAGTCGTGGGACAAGAAGAAGAGGGAGGCCTACCTCAAGGGCGATCGCCAGGGCCTGCCGACGCCGAATCCCGATGCGACGCGGATCCTGGGCGGCCTCACGTTCGACAAGACGCTTTCCGGGAACGACCCGTCCCCCGACGTGGCCGCGGACGTGGAGGCGATCCGCAACGCCCTGGATGCCGCGCTCCGCAAACGGCTGAAGGCGCTCACGCCACCGGTGGACGTCAAGGAAGCCATTCTCAATTTCGTGCACGCCAACGAAAAGGACTTCAGCGCGGGGAAGACGATCTCGGCGGCCGCCTACGAGGCCTTCTACGCCATTCCGGGAAACTTCCCCGTTCCGGGAAAGCCGGGGGTGAAGAGCGCCTACACGGAGGCTTCGGCGGCGGCGGCGGTGTACGCGGCCGCGCGCAAGACCGTGCTCGAAGACGCCACGGTCTCCGACCCCCTGCTGAAGCTGATCGCCCGCCTTCTGGAGAAGGGCCTTCAGGGCAACCGGGGAGGACCGTCGATGACCCTCACCCACAAGTACCACGAGGTCAACGGGAACAAGGACGCCTGGATCCAGGTGTACTACGGCCACATGCACGACGTGACGCAGGCGGCGCACGGGGCGGCGGTGAAGCAGGGCGACCCTCTCGGGCAGGTGGGCTCTTCGGGCAACTCGGTCAGCCCGCACGTCCACATGGGGATCGCGGTGTACGACAAGGAGCCCCGCTACGGCGTGCCGCCGATCGGCTTCCTCGTTCCCCTGGACTTCTTCCCCTTCTGGCAGGCGAAGGAGAAGTGACCGCTCAGCGCGCGACGAGCGAGAACACCTCGCCGAAGACCGGGTGGAGGTCGGCGGCCTGGCCCAGCTCCAGGCGCTCGATCGCGCGCTCGAACGGGTCGGCGCCGAGCCCGGGTGACGGCCAGCGCAAGGTCAGGCGGTTGAGGCCGGGGCGGAGGAGCGCGGCCGGCGCCTGGAACGCGGTTCTGGTCCACCGCCCGTCTACGTGGAAGGGCTGGAGGAGGGTTCCGTTCACGGCCGGCTCGATCTCTCCCTCGTCGGGCACCCGCGCGATCAGCTCCAGCTCGACATCACGCCGGCCGTCCGTGATCAGGCAGAAGGACGACTCCGGCCAGGGCGACCGGCAGGTGCCGCGCTTCGGCAGGTCCTCGAGGTCCATGACCTCCGGAAAGAAGCGCTCCAACGGCTCCCAGTGGTAGAACGGATCGGCCAGGTCGACGCCCTCCGACCGGACACCGTGGTTTTCCACGAGCGCGGGGGGGACCGGCCGGTTCAGGACGCGGAGCAGGACCTCGATCAGGTCGGCGTCGAGGTGGTCCCAGCGCCAGCCGTGCTGGAGGAGGAGCCGGTAGGGCGAGGCCAGGTTGCGCTGCTGGGCCGCGGTGAGCACGGCCGGTCCGGGCGCGCACCGGGCTTCCAGGAGGTCGAGCATGGCCGACTCGACGCCGGGCGAGGCGTCGAGCGCCGCCCGGCACCAGTGCTCCAGGATCTCCTGCTTCGGGCCGACCGACAGGAGCCGATGCGCGGAGTGGACCGCGGCGCCGAGACGGGCCGTGGCCTCGGCTTCTGGGGTGACCGCGGGCCCGGGCAGCCGGGCGAGCAGGCTCCGCCAGTCCTCGTCCGTCTCGGTCATGCCGGAGAGGCGGAGCACCTCGGCGGCCACGGCGGCCATGGCGACCTGGATGCCTTCGCGGGTCAGGTGGCAGTAGTCGAGGAACAGCCGGCGGCCGGGCAGGATCGAGCCGGTGTGCTCCGAGAAGACCTCCCGGAGGTCCACGCAGGTGAAATCGTGGCGGCGGCACGCCTCGCGCAGCAGATCCCGGGCCTGTGTGGTGGCCTGCGGCGCGGAGAGGAAGGCCATCGTGGGGTAGCGCGCGCTGTCCACCTCGGCGAGGCAGGCCTCGCGGGCGCCTTCGACATCTCCGAGAGCAAGCCGGCCCCGGGCCAGAAGGCGCCAGGTCGTCGGACAGCGGCCGCCGTCCAACTCCCGCATCCGGTCCGCGATCCGGATCGCTTCCCCGGGCTCCTCCTCCAGAGCCTCCCGGTACAGACGATGCCATTCGGCGGCCTGATTTTCCGGCAGGGAGACGACCGGCTGCCGCGTCTCCCAGTCGGCGAGGTTCACCTCCGGCACGACCACGACGACCGGAATTCCGATCGCGCCGGCGATCAGGGCAATCCACTCGAAGGTCCCCTCCGCGGTCTGGCGCAGCTCCTCCTCGGCGAGGCGGAGGGGACCGTCAAGGCCTTCCCGGAGAGCCGCGGCGAAGCGCTGCCTTGCCTGGACCGACGGCGCGTAGGAAGAGACCTCGGGCGTTTCCAGCAGGTTCCAGTTGTTTCCCACGAAGAGGACCAGCACGTCCGGCTGGATCTGGACCGAGGCGCGGACCGTGGCGGCCAGGGTCGGGAGGGTCTCGTTGGTCCGCGCCAGATCGACGACCTCGAAGTCGTCGCGGCCGATCGCGGTCCGGAGCTGCTCTTCCAGAACGCGGGCCGGAGTCAGGTGCGGCGCGTAGAGGTAGCCGGCCGCCGCGGACTCGCCGAAGAAGGCCACCCGGAGCGGCAACTCGGCGGTCTTCTTCGCCAGGACCCTGTGCGTGGCGTAGTGGTCGCCGAGCGGCGAAGGCTCGGGCCGGACCCAGGTGCCATCCTCCCGTGGGACCCAGATGCTGATCGGTTCGGGCCGGCTCATACGAAGGTGTAGAGATCTCCGCGGTCCCTGGCGGCGCCGAAACCGGACCGGGGGCGTTGGCGCCACGCCTCCAGCAGTTCCGGCCAGCTCTCCGGCAGATCGTCGCGGTCGAGCACGAAGTCCTCCAGCACGAGAGAATCGATTTCCGTCCCACCGAAGCAGAGGAGGGCGTCCACGGGCGAGCCCACGATCGGCTCGCCCTTCACGTTGAACGAGGTGTTGACCAGCATCGGGCAGCCGGTGCGGCGCCGGAACGCCTCCAGGAGAGCGGCATAGCGCGGCATCACCTCGGGGTCCACGGTCTGCGGGCGCGCCGAGCCGTCCACGTGGGTGATCGCCGGCAGGTCGAGCGGCGACCGGACCTGGCAGGTCTCCAACATGAACGGCGCCGGATGGTCGAGGCCGAAAGGCCCGGCGGCGTGAGCCAGGAGCACGCTCGGCGCGAATGGCCGGAAGGCCTCGCGTTTCTTGACCATGCGGTTCAACCGGTCGCGCATCTCCGGGTCGCGCGGGTCGGCGAGGAGGCTGCGGGCGCCGAGCGCGCGCGGACCCATCTCCATGCGGCCGTGGAACCAGCCCACCACCTTGCCGGCCGCGAGCCGGTCCACGACCGCCTCCAGCAGACTGGCCTCCCGGCCGCGGAAGTCCTGGTACGGCAGACCCGTGGAGGCCAGGAGGCGCGCGATGCCGTCCGCGGACCAGGAGGGACCGAGACGGGCATCCCGCAGCGGGCCGACGGGCGGAGCCTGGCCGGTCTCCTGCGCGTGAAGGAGGGCCGCCGCACCGAGGCAGCCCCCGGAGTCGCCGGCCGCGGGCTGCACGAACAGGCGCTGGAACGGCCCGTCCCGCAGGATCCTGCCGTTCGCCACGCAGTTGAGGGCCACGCCGCCGGCCATGCAGAGGTTGTCCGAGCCGGTCCTGCCGTGGAGCCAGCGGGTCTTCTCCAGGAGGATCTCCTCCAGGACCGCCTGGAGGCTGCGGGCCACGTCCCGGTGGAAGCGCGTGATCTCGCCGCCCCGGGCGCGCGGCGGCGCGCCGAAGAGGTCGCAGAGCGCCTCGGAGTACATCCGCCGGCCCCGGAGGAAGTCGAAGTAGCGCAGGTCGAGCTCGAACCCGCCGCCGTCCAGCGAGGAGACGAGCCGGCGGACGCGATCGGCGTACCGCGGCTCGCCGTAGGGCGCGAGCCCCATGACCTTGTACTCGCCGTCGTTGACCTCGAAACCGAGGTACGCGGTGAGGGTGGAGTAGAGGAGTCCGAGCGAATGCGGGAACTCGACGCGGTCGAACGCCTCCAGCTTCGCGCCCGCACCGCGGCCGTAGGTTGTCGTATCCCACTCGCCGACGCCGTCGACGGTCAGGACGGCGGCCTCGGGAAAGCCCGAGTAGTAGAAGGCGCTGGCGGCGTGGCTCTGGTGATGGAGGAAGGAGAAGACCGGGCCGGAGTAGCCGAGCCCCTCCTCGATCTTCGTGTGAATGTCCGCGTCGAGCCGCGCCAGGTCGGGGGAACTGCCCTCGGGAAGCCCGGCCCGGAGCTGGCGCTGCAGCTTGAGCTCCGGGTTCTCGTAGTAGGCCAAGAGGTCGACCTCGTCGATGCCTGCTCCGGCCTCCTTCAGGCAGTAGCGGAAAGCCGAGACCGGCAGGCGGGCGTCGTGCTTGACGCGCGAGAAGCGCTCCTCCTGGGCCGCGGCCACGAGGCGGCCGTCCCGCAGCAGGCAGCAGGCCGCATCGTGGTAGAAGGCGGAGATCCCGACGACGATCACCGCCGATTGAGCCGGGACGCTGCGACCCGCTTCGGCTCCGGCTTCGAGCCGAGCGCCTCCAGCCGCCGCCGCACCAGGTGGAGGCTGGAGATGGGGTCCGGCTCGGCCTCGTCCGCCGCACGGGCTTTTTCGTAGCAGCGCCGGGCGGCGTCGGGCAGGCCGTAGCTCTCGGCGAGGCGGCCGAACACGTACCAGTCGGAGTCGCCTGGATCTCCGCCCTTGACCTCCAGCGCCTGGAGGATCAGGCGGTAGGCCTCGGCGGTCTTGCCCTGCTCGGCGTAGAGCGCGGCCAGGGTGTGGAGCACGGCGTAGGACTTGTAGCCGCTGAGCGTGGCGGCGCGCTGCGCCAGCTCCACCGTCCGGTCGTCCACCTTGCCGCGGAAGAGCTGGATCCAGGCCATCTGGTTGTAGACGTTGGCGTCGGCCCGGCCGGCGTCGGCGGCGCGCTGGAGGATCGACTCCGCGGTCTCGAAGTCGCCCTGGCGCAGCGCGAGATCCACCAGGGTCTGCTGCGCCGCGAGGTCGTCCGGCAGCCGCGCCAGCCGGGCCTCGGCGGCGCGGCGCGCGTCGTCCCAGCGTTGGAGCCGCAGGAGCGCGGCCACCCGGGCGCCGTAGAGGAAGACGGAATCGGGCGCGGTCTCCTGGAGCCGCCCCGCGGTCTCGGCCGCCTCAGAGTCCTGGCGTAGGCCGCGGTAGGCCGAGAGCAGCGCCCGGTCGAACACGGTCTGGCGCGGGCTCGCGGCCGGGGCGGCCTGGCGGCAGGCGGTGAGGATCGGCAGGGTCGAGACCGGCATGTCGTCCCAGGCCATGAGGCTGGCCGCGGCACAGCGCGCCTGCTCGGCGTCGGCCTCGGCGCCGCGGGTCCAGAGGTCGAGGAACGGCGAGGAGGTCCCGGGGTCGGAGGGATCGGACGCCTTGCGCGTCACCTCCTCGTCGTAGGCCCAGTCGAGCCACTGGCGGGCGCCCTTGAGGTCGTTCCTGTCGAGCCGCCGCAGCGCTTCCTTGCCGACCGTCGCGATCGCCTTGTCGGTGGCCGCGATCCGGTACTCGCCGTCCTCCGGCACGACGAACGCGACGTTGCGGATCCGGTCGGCCACCGAGGACGTCATGATCACCCGGTAGCCGACCGCGTCGTCGCCGGTGACCGTGGGCCGCAGCACGGCGAGGCCGAGGTCCATGGCCACGGAGAGCGGCAGGTTCGCGGAGCGGGCCGCGCGCCGGGCCTCGTTGAAACCGGACTCGAACCCGGCCCAGAACTCCTTGCGCGCCTCGGGGTCGAGGCCGCCGGTCATCTCGCGGCTGACGAGCGCCGAGTATCTCTCGCCGTCCGCCTTCCCGCTGGCGGCCAACGTGCTGAGCCGCTTGACCGTGCTCGCCGGGTCCTTGTCCGCGAAGGTCAGCTCCTCGAAGCGCTTCGCCTTACGCAGCAGCTCGGCCATGCCGAGGAGAGCGGCGGCGTTCGAGGACTGCCGGCCGGCGGCCTCGAACAGCGCCGCGGCCTCCGGATAGCGGCGCAGGAGCATCAGGTTGCGCCCGGCGCCGGACAGCGCCTCGGAGCGCGCGCCGGCGTCGGTGAAGGTGCGCTCGGCGCTGCGCAGCGCCGCGTCCGTGCTCTCGGTGGCGGCGAGCGCCACGAGCTTGAGCGCGGCGCGGCCGTCCGCGCCGTCCATCCCGTCGAGCGCCGCCTTCATGTCCTCGAAGCGCTGCGCCCGCATGTAGGCGATGACCAGGTTGTTCGACAGGCCCAGGCCCTCCAGGCCGTCCTGGATGGCGACGTACTCCTCGATCGCGGCGTCGAGGTCGGCGTCGGGGCTGTAGCGCTCGCCGCCCGCGTCGTGCTCCAGGAGGATGGCGAGGTCGGCGCGCGCCTCGGTGTCCTCCGGGTCGAGCGCCTTGGCCTTGCGGTAGGCGGCGATGGCGCCGGCCCGGTCGAAACCCTTGCCGAAGCGGCGCCCGAGGTCGTCGTGCTGGCGGATCCAGCCGAGCGTCACCCAGGCCCAGGCCAGATCGGGCTCGATCTTCACCGCCTGGGAGGCCTCCTCGCGCGCGGCCTCTCCCAGGCCGCCGGCCAGCAGGGCGCGCGCGATGCGCGTGCGCGGCAGGGCCTTCTTCGGATCGAGGGCGGCCAGGCGGCGGAACTCGTCCAGGGCCTCGCGCACCCGGCCGGCCGCGAGGCGGGTCTCGCCCACCTGGTCGAAGGCGATCATCACCGGCTTCTCGTCGGAGACCTCCCGGACGCCCTGGCGCAGCGCCTCGAACTCCTCCGGGCTGATCCGCCGCTTGCCGGTGTCGAAACGCAGCGTGGCGTGGACCACGCCGTCCGGATCGACGGAGTAGGCCTCCTCCAGCTTGGCCGGGCCGAACTGGCGGGCGCGGTAGTCGGGCAGCGGGCGCGGCACGAAGCCGGCCGGCGGCGCGATGCGGTAGCGCACCTCGACCCGGAACGGCCGGGTGAAGACATAGTCGCTCTGGCGCGGGGCCTCGTCGCCGGCGTTCTCCTCCTCCTCGTCGTCCGCCGCGACGAGGAATTCGTCGGGGAGGCGGTCGGTGAACGTGGAGAGGTAGATCGCCACGGCCGCATCGCGCAGGTCCGTGGTCCCGCGGCTCGCGTCCGGCGTCTCCAGGCGCAGGCGGAACGGGTGCGAGAGGTCGTCCGGCGCGGAGTGCTCGAAATCGCCGAGCGTGTCGGCCAGGTAGGCGTCGCCGACGTAGTCCTCCAGCGCGTCCCGGATCTCGTCCTTGTCGGCGGCGGCGTAGGAGGAGCGCAGGTCGTTCTCCTCGGCGCCCCAGTACTCGGTGGTCTCGACGACGCGGGCGGGGCCGAGGTCGGAGAGCTGGATCTCGCGGGTCTCGATCTCGTGGTTCTCGGCCGAGGTGGCCTCGGGGGTGCGCACCAGGCCGGTGGCGGTGGGGCTCGCCACGAGCGCGAGGCGGCCCTGGTCCTGGACCGGCAGCTCGCCGGCGCGCGAGAACGGGTCCGTGGGGTCGATCCACAGCGCCGGGCTGCCCGGCACCATGACGATGGCATGGTTGAAGGCGCCCATGCCGGGCAGCGACTCCTCGACGTCCGCCTCGCCCTCGCCGGCGCTGAGCAGCGCCACGTAGGCCGGGATGTCGAGCTTGCGCAGCAGCGCGGTGAGCACCACCGCCTTGTCCTTGCAGTCGCCGAACTTCCGCTTCAGGGTCTCGCCGGGCGGCCGCGGGATGAGGCCGCCCTCGGCGAGCTCGATGCCGGTGTAGCGCACCTCCTTGCCGAGCTTGTGCAGCAGCGCGTTGATCGCCTCGACCTGGGACGCGGCCGGCTGGGCGCCGGCGGAGCGCAGGAAGGCGGAGAGGTCGGAGCCGCCGATCGTGCGGTCCACGATCTCCGAGTAGCGGCGCGCCAGATCGCTCCAGGAGCGGCCGGTGGAGAAGGCCACGTAGGTGGTGCGCGGCATCTCGGGCGGCAGCCCGGCCTCCGGGTCCTCGTACTCCGCCAGGTCCTCGACCGCGAAGGTGAGCCGGCGGCGGCCGTTGCCGACCTGCTCGTCCGGCGAGACGCCGGGAAGCTGGCGGGCCACCCAGCGCAGCGGCAGGCTCTCGGGCGCGTCGAGCACCAGGCGCACGTGGCGCACGGGCACGCCCATCTGGAGGTTCGCGAAATCGACGGTGCCGCCGTCGAAGAACGGCGCGGTCTCGCGCACCGTGACCTCCTCCTCGACCACCGCGCCGGCGCCGGTGGCCGGCAGTGGCGCGCGCAGCACGCGGCCGTCCTCGAACATGTCGGGCGCGCTCTGCGACTCGGCGTTCTCCGTGACGGTGGCGGGGTCGAGCCGGTGCTCCACGACGCCGTCGGCCCCGTCGGCCCCGTCGGAAGTGATCACCCGCGCCCGGAGCTCGGGCCGGCCCTGGTGCCACGGCGACCAGGACTGCTCCATGGCCGACCAGCTCTCGTGGGCCGAGCCGTCGGTGAAGCGGTAGACCATGCGCTGGGTGAAGGTCTGCCGGCCGGCGTCGTCGAAGCTGTAGACGGTCTCCAGGAGGATCATGTCGATCCCCCCTTCCGCCTCGCCCGGCAGGTCCGTGGCGGCGTGGAAGAGCGCCGCCGGGTCGGCGGCGAAGGCCGGGCCGTCCCAGGGCGCGCCCGCGGCGCGGACGGCGGACGGAACGGCGAGAAGCGCCAGCGTCAGAACGCCACGGACGGCGCTACGAAGCATCGGCGGCATCGGCGAGAGATGAGGCATGGACAGCATGGTTCTCCTCGGGACGAGCGGGTAGAGCTGAACCATCCTAGCACCGGTCCGGTGTACAATGGCCCGCAGTTGAAACGGTCGGTCGCGCCCTGGCCCAGGAGTCCCCGCCCTTCGTGCCTCGCAGGACCTCTGCGCTCCTCCGGCGGACAAGTCTTACTCGGAGATAGATGACATGAGACTTCGTAGTATTTCCTTTCGCGCGATGCTCCCGGCATTCGCCCTCTTCGCCCTGGCCGGAGCGCCTCTCCGGGCGACCAGCTACGTCATGGTCTCGGACGAGGCCCTCGTCGACGCCTCGCCCGTGGCCGCGGTGGTGCGGGTGGACTCGGTGGACCACGCCGCGGGCCGCGCCGCCGGCAAGGCCGTCACCGAGTACGTGGTGCGGGTCGAAGAGGTGCTCAAGGGCACGCTTCCCGCGAATTCCTCCGTCGTCGTGCGCGTGCCGGGCGGCCTCGGCCCCAACGGCATGGCGCTGCGCATCTACGGCGCTCCGCGCTTCGCCGAGGACGAGCGCGCGCTCCTCTTTCTCGAGCCCACCGGCGACGGCGCCTATCGCGTGATGCATCTCCTCCTCGGCGCGTTCCACGAGGTGCGCGAGGCCGGGCACCAGCTCGCCGTGCGCGACCTCGCCGAGGCGCGCGAGATCCGCCAGACCGACGCCGGCGTGGAGTCGGTGCCGGGCTCGGACCGCCCGCGCGACTTCGACGCCTTCGCCCGCTGGGTGGCCGAGCGCGCCGCCGATCCCTCCCGCAAGGCCGCCGACTACTACGTCAAGGACGACGGCATCGGTAGCGTGACCGGACGCTACCGGCTGTTCGAGGACCCCGACGACGGCTTCCACCTGCGCTGGTTCAACTTCGACACCGGCGGCAGCGTGCAGTGGAAGGCCTACAACAAGACCCAGCCCGGCGTGAGCGGCGGCGGCTACACCCAGTTCCAGGCCGCCCTGAACGACTGGAACAACGAGGCCGAGACCCCGATCAAGTACACCTACGGCGGCAAGACCTCGGCCAAGAACGGCCTGATCACCTACGACGAGGTCAACGCGATCCTGTTCAACGATCCGAACAACGAGCTGCCCTCGTTCAGTTGCAGTTCGGGCGGCGTGCTGGCCTATGGCGGCCCCTGGTACTTCTCCGAGACCCAGACCTACCGCGGCGACCAGTACCACGGCATCGCCAACGCCGACGTGGTGATCAACGACGGCCTGTCCTGCTTCTTCACCAGCAGCCCGAACGGCAGCAAGGCGGCCGAGGAGCTGTTCGCTCACGAGCTCGGCCACACGCTGGGCCTGAACCACCCCTGCGGCGACACCGGCAGCGAGGACCCGAACTGCACCAACCCGGCCTTCGACGACGCGCTGATGCGCGCCTACATCCACGACGACGGCCGCGGCGGCCGACTCGCCAACGACGACAAGATCGGGCTCTGGGTCCTCTATCGGCCCGGCTTCTCGGTCGCGCCCAACCCGCCGACCGGCCTCACGGCCACGCCGGTGTCCACGACCGAGATCCGGCTCAACTGGAACGACAACTCGGACGACGAGACCGGCTTCAAGGTCGAGCGTCGCGAGCTGACCGGCTCCTTCACGGAGATCCTGTCGCTGCCGGCGAACACCACCACGGTCGTGGTGACCGGTCTCGCGCCGGCCACCGGTTACGCCTTCCGCGTGCGGGCGGTCAACGACGGCGGCGCCTCGGCCTACTCGAACGAGGCGATCGCCTCGACCAACGGCCCGGTCGGCCCGTGCGTGGCGGACGCGCACACGCTCTGCCTCCTCGGCGACCGGTTCCGGGTGCAGGTGGCCTGGGAGACGACGGACGGCGCGACCGGCCAGGCGAGCGTCGTGCCGGGCGCCTCGGACAACTCGGGCGTCCTCTGGTTCTTCAACGAGGACAACTGGGAGATGCTGCTCAAGGTGATCGACGGCTGCACGGTGACCAACCACTACTGGGTGTTCTTCGCGGCCACGACCAACGTGGAGTTCGTCGTCACGGTCACGGACACCCAGACCGGCGCGGTGAAGACCTATCTCAATCCGCAGGGAAACTCGGCGGACGCGGTCACGGACACCAACGCCCTCGCCTGCCCGTAGGCTTCCAGGACGCCCGCGCTCCTTCCGAGGGGCGCGGGCGCGTTTTGGCGGCCCCGGAACACTCTGCTATATTGAAAACTCTTTGCAACACAGCTAGCGGGAGGAGACCGCCTCAACCGCAGCACCTCGCCGGCCCTCTGCCGGCCATGACAACCGGCCCCCGGGCCGAAGGAGCGACAGACTGATGGGCAGGAAGCTTTTCGTCGGAAACCTCAACTTCGCGACCACGAGCGATGACCTGCGGCAGCTCTTTGCGGAAGCAGGCACGTGCGAGTCCGCGACGGTGATGATGGACCGGGTCACCGGGCGCTCGCGCGGCTTCGGGTTCGTGGAGATGAGCACCGAGGAGGAGGCCCAGCGCGCCGTCGAGAAGTTCAACGGGCAGCAGTTCCAGGGGCGCGGACTCAACGTGAACGAGGCGAGGGAGCGCACCCCCGGTGCGCCGCGCGGCGCCGGCGGCTACAGCGGCGGCGGTGGCGGCGGCTACGGCGGCGGACCGCGCGGCGGCGGCTATGGCGGCGGCGGATACGGTGGTGGCGGCGGCGACCGCGGTCCGGGCGGCGGCGGCGGTGGATTCGGCGGCGACCGTGATGGCGGCGGCTACCGCGGCGGGTTCGACGGTGGCGGTGGCTTCGGCGGCGGCGGGTACGACAATGGCGGCTTCGGCGGCGGCTTCGGCGGCGGCGGTCGGAACGCCAAGCCGCGCAAGGAAGGCGGCAGCCGCCGCGGCCTGCGCGCCAAGAAGCGCAGCCTCTGAGGCCGGTCCCGGGCTCGCTTGGACGTCGACTTCGCCCGCTCGCAGTTCCCGGCGCTCGCCGGAGACTGGATCTTCCTGGACAACGCCGGCGGCTCGCAGGTCCTGCGGGCCGTCGCCGACCGGGTGCGTGACTATCTCCTGAGCACGAGCGTGCAGATCGGCGCGACCTACGACGCGTCGCGCCAGGCTGCCGAGCGCCTCCAGGAAGGGATCCGCGCCGCGGCCGCGCTCGTCGGCGCCGATCCGGGCGAGATCGTGCTCGGCTCGTCGGCGACGCAGCTCCTCTCGAACCTCGCCCGGGCGATGGAAGACCAGCTCGGCCCCGGCGACGAGATCGTAGTCACAAACGCGGACCACGAGGCCAACATCACCCCGTGGCTGCGCCTGCGGGAACGCGGCGTCGGCGGGATTGAGGTCAAGGTCTGGCGGCTGCGTAACGACACGCTGGAGCTCGACCTCGCCGACCTCGACGCGCTGATGACGCCGCGCACCCGCCTGGTCTGCTTCACGCAGGCGACGAACATCCTCGGCACGATCCACCCGGTGGCGGAGATCACCCGCTTCGCCCACGAGCGCGGCGCCCGGGTCTGCGTGGACGGCGTGGCGTTCGCCCCGCACCGCCTGGTCGACGTCCATGCCTGGGACGTGGACTTCTACGTCCTCAGCCTCTACAAGGTGTTCGGCCCGCACATGGGCCTGCTCTACGGCAGGCGCGAGCACCTGCTGGAGCTGTCGGGCATCAACCACCTCTACATCGCGAAGGACGCGGTGCCGTACAAGCTCCAGCCCGGCAACGTGAGCTACGAGCTAGCCTGGGGC
>JBEQUE010000008.1:0-3449 GCA_040349255.1 Acidobacteriota bacterium
CTCGAAGCGGGCCGGACCGTTCAGGTAGTAGGTTCCGCGCAGGAACGCCGGGACCGTCCCGTCGATCGTCCGCACCGGGCCGCTGCGGTCCTCGGGGGTGAAGCCGAGGACCGCGTCGAGGCCCGGCGCGTGGTCGGCGACCTGAGTCACGCCATCGCCTCCGCCTCCACTTCCTTCAGCGGTGCCAGCGGCGTTTCCGCTTCGGGGTGAAAGCGGCGCATGCAGGGGATGTCGAACGGCCAGACCTGGGTCTCCATCCCGGCGGATACCCCGGCGCAGGCGGCCCAGCGGACGCGGATCTCTTCGGGGTCGAAGCGCAGGTTGTCCGGATCGATCCCGGCCACGAACGCCGCGTTCGAGGCCACGGCCGGGTCTCCCACCACCACGGAGCAGACGTGCGCGGCGATCCACCGCACCAGCGCCTCCAGGTTGTGGAGCTGGCCGTCGAGCACCTGCCGCGCCTCCTCGGAGCTGACGCCGACCTTGTAGAAGCAGGCCTCCGCCAGGTTGAGGGCGCCGATCTCCGTGAAATCGAAGAACACCGGGCCGCCGGTCTTCGGCGGCACCGAGAGGTGCTCCTTCTTCCAGCGGTAGTAGCCCACCAGGAAGTGCTGGAGCGACTGGTTCCACGGCCCCAGGCGCGAGAACCGGCGCAGGAACCCGGGCAGGAACGACGGGTCGGTGAACAGGTCGTTGATGAACGGAAAGACGTAGAAGCCGAAGTAGATCGTCAGCTCCCAGACATAGCGCAGCGAGAACGACTCCTGGTCGCCCAGGAGCGGCTGGCCCACGGCGTAGCTCGGGACGTAGGCCTCGTAGATCGCCCGCGCCACAGACTCGTAGTACTTCACCTTGCGCTCCATCTCAGCCCGGTCGGACGTCTTGATGATGTCCGCGACGAGCGTGGTGTACATGGAGATCAGGTCGCCGCCCGGGCTGTAGAGCGGATCGGTGAAGCGGCAGGCCTCGCCCACGAACGCCCAGCCCGACGCGCTCATGGTCTGCCCGAGGTCGAACGCGAAGTCGACGTAGCCGGAGTGATGGACGACCTTGCGGTCCCGCAGGTCGCGGGCGAAGAGCGGCTGCTCGCGGCAGACCCAGTCGATGAGCCCCTGCGCGTTCGCGACCTCCTTCTTGTCCACGACGCCGTGCTCGTAGACCAGCCCGAGGCTCGTCTTGCCGTGCAGCGGGATCTGCCAGAACCAGTAGCCTTCGCCGCAGAAGTGGTTGGTGGCCAGGAAGACCGGGGTGTGGCCGAGCGCCGACCGGTTGGGCAGCTTGCGGATCTCGTCCCGAGAGAGTGCGGTGAGCCGCTCCGGGTCGACGTTGCCCTCGACCCACAGGAACGAGGTGCCGTGGCGGATCGGGCTCTTGCGCAGCAGGCCGAGCTTCTTGCCCAGGAACTTGGCGCGGCCCGAGGCGTCCACGACCCAGGAGGTCTTGCCGGAGATCTCCTCGCCGTCCGCGGTCTTGAACCGGTACGCGTGCGGGGCCTGCTCGGCGAGCGTCACGTCGAGGCCGGAGGTCGGCGCGAAGACCTCGCAGCGCGGGTCCTCCTGGATCACGCGCAGCAGCTCGGCCTCGAACACGTTGCGGTCGAGCTGGTAGGTGGCGATGTTCGACAGCTTGCGGATGTAGGACTGGCTCAGATCCTCGTAGCTCGCGCCACCCTGGTCCGACGGCCAGTAGAAGCGGAGGTTGTACTTGAGGTAGTGGTTCTGGAGCAAGTGCTCCTCCATGTCCAGCACCCGGGAGTAGTAGTAGCCGCTCATCTGGACGGTGGCCTCGCCCACCTTCTGCTTCTTCGGAGGCAGCTCGCGCCGGTCGACCAGCAGGATCCGCTTGTCGCTCTGCAACAGCAGGTGCCGGGCCAGGCAGAGGCCGGCGAGCCCTCCGCCGACGATGAGGACGTCTACATCATTATTTTCGCGGTGGTTCTCTCGCATGCTCAGGCCGCTCCTAGAATCAGGGCGCAGCAGTGACCGCCGCTCCCGCAGACCGTGATCAGGACCTGCCGCGCCCGGATGGGCCGGCTGGCGGAAAGGACACCGTTCAAGGGAAGCCCCTCGTCCATCTCCGAAAGATTCAGAACTCCGGGAAGGATGCCGTCGGCAAGGGTGCCCAGCGCGGCCACGGCCTGCAGGGCTCCCGAGGCGCCGAGGGCCTCCCCGAGCATGGATTTGACAGCCGTCACCGGCATCATGGCCGCGTGATCGCCCAGCGCTGCCGCGATTCCCAACGCCTCCTGGCGGTCCTCGTTCACGCCGCCGCTCGCGCCGGTGCTCACGGCGTCCACGTCGGCCGGGCCGAGGCCCGCGTCGTCCAGCGCCTGGCGGATGGCGCGGGCCAGGGCTTCCGCCCGGCCGGTCCCGCCGCCGGGGTCGAACGCGCTGCCGTGGCCGAGCACCTCGGCCAGCACGGTCGCGCCGCGCAGGTCCGCCATGCCGGCCTCTTCGAGAGCCACCAGCGCCGCCCCCTCGCCGAGCGCCGCGCCGTCCCGCCGGGCGTCGAACGGCACCGGCCTCCCGGTATCTCCCACGGTACCTGCAGGGGCCAGCCGGCCGGCCCGGAGGTGGCCGATGAACGACTCGAAGCACAGCTCCTCCACGCCGCCGGCCAGCAGAGCCTCGGCGCGGCCGGTGCGGATCAGGTCCGCGGCCGTGGCGAGCGACAGGAGACCGGAGGCCTCCCCCGCCGAGATCGTCGAGTTGACGCCCGGCAGCCCGTGCCAGATCGCGGCCTGGCCGGCGGCGGCGTTGATGACACTGTTGGCGAAGTCGAGCGGGCTCGCGTAGGACGGGCCGAGCTGAACCGCCCGGCGGTCGAACTCCGCGATGGTCCGCACGCTGCAGTACATGGTGCCGATCACCAGGCCGGCCTGCCGTCCTGTGCGCAGCTCCGGCGCCCAGCCGGCCGCGTCGAGCGCCTGCTGCGCGGCGGCCAGGAGAAGGCGCGCCGTCCGGTCCACCGGCCTCAGATTCCGGTCGCCGAGCCACTCGCGCGGCTCGAACGGCCGGATCTCTCCCGCCAGGCGCGGACCGAGGCCGGTGATTCCATCGGTCTCGAACAGCTCGATCGGCTTGAGGCCGCTGCGCCCCTCGCAGAGCGCCTCGTGCAGCCCCGCCGCGGAGGTGGCGACGGGCGAGATCGCTCCGGCGCCGGTGACCACGACGCGGCGCCTCAAGCGGGCACCTCGCTCGGCACGAAACGTCGAAAGACCACCGAGGCGTTGTTGCCGCCGAAGGCGTAGGCGTTGTTCATCGCCACCCGCACGTCGTGCTCGCGGGCCTGGTTGGGCACGTAGTCGAGATCGCCGTCGGGCTCTTCCATGTTCATGGTGGGCGGGATGCGGCCGGTCGCCACCGCGAGCGCGCAGACCGCGGCCTCGATGGCGGAAGCGGCTCCCATGGTGTGGCCGATCATCGACTTGATGGAGCTCATCGGCGTGC
>JBEQUE010000014.1:0-7903 GCA_040349255.1 Acidobacteriota bacterium
CTCTCCTCCCGCCTCCAGCCAGGACCGCAGAACGAACTCCGACTCAGCCACTCCTCCATTGGACACCAGCCACTGACCTACATAGGAGCCAACCAGTTCCCGCTCTCCTCCCGCATCCAGCCAGGACTTCAGAGTGAACTGAGCCTCAGGCAATCCTCCATTGGACGCCAGCCACTGACCTACATACGAGCCGACCAGTTCCCGCTCTCCTCCCGCATTCAGCCAGGATTGCAGAACGAAGCTCGCCTCAAGCGACCCTCCATGAGACGCCAGCCATTGACCAACATACGAGCGAACCCGTTCCCGCTCTCCTCCTGTATCCAGCCAGGACTTCAGAACGAACTTAGCCTCAAGCAATCCTCCATGGGACGCCAGCCACTGGTCCACATACGAGCCAATCAGTTCCGGCTCTCCTCCCGCATCCAGCCAGGCTTGCAAAACGAAGCTCGCGTGAAGAGAGCCCTGATGCCGAGCCAGCCACCCGAGAACCACATCCTGGATCTGACTCGTTGGTTGCTCTGCGACAAGCCAGCCGCGGAGAAGGTAATGAGTCTGGAACAGTAAGGGATTCGCAAAGAGCCATCGCAGGGCCAAATCCCGAATGCCGTGAGGGTCGAGCCGCAAGCCTTGTGTCAACAGATAGTTGCTTCTATTGGCATGCACGGCTGCAAGCCTCATTCGCGTTTTCAAACCTTCTCGAAGGGACTCGTCAACTTCGGCATCGTTCACTACCGCCCGGACGAGCCATCCGAGAGCGTTTTGAAATTCCACTTCCGGCTCAGCGCCTCCCCAGGCCCTCTCTGCGCGAGTCAGTAACTCGATACTGCCGTGGAGGCCGAGAAGAGAAGAACGAAGTGCGGTCAAGCGGGCCGTCCTCCAAGCCTCTGGATCGCGCTCCATAGCCTCAGAAATGAGCTCCACCCAATCCAGCCCGACCAGAGCCGCATGAGAACCGACCCGCTGCAGAGCGGTCAGGGCCGAGTCAACACATCGGAGGCAGCCTGCCTCGCGGAAGAGATCCCGCACGAACTTCCGGGTCGTCGCCGGGATTGAGGATAGGAAGGACGACAACACTTGGTCGGCGAGCACGTCGTGGGCCACCTCCCAGCGAGGCGCCGGCGCCCCTGCCTCCACCCGTTCGACCCAGCCGTCCTGAGCCAGCCGGTCCAGAAGCCGGATCTTGGGCTCATCCAATTCATCCACGGCTCGGTCGGGAATGGGGAACAGCGCCACGAGCGTGCCGAGCCTCTCTGCCGAGGCTGGTTCCGGGAAGCTCTGACGCACACGTCTGTGGACCCAGGTGCCAAAATCAGGCTCGTTCAAGAGCTCTCTCAGGTCGTTTCCGCGGCCGTGGGCGTGCAGCCATGCCGCGAAGACCGCCAGGACCGGAGTGGCCCGGCACATCGCGACGACCCGCTCGGGCGAAGGTATGTTCGTCCGCTCCACAATGTGGCGGACCGCGTGCTCGCGGAAACTCTCCAGCCAGGCATCGGTCGCGGCATCCTCTTTCGGGAACAGATCGACGCGGCGGTGGCCTCCGAGCAGTTGGATGGCCGGGTAGAAGCTCGAACGGCAGCAGGAGATGTAGCGGAGCTTCAGCTTCCTCTCATCGACGAGGAGGTTCAGCGTCTCGATCAACTCGCCATAAGCCGGCTGGGTCTCCACATAATCGACGAGCAGAAGAGCCGGAGCGTCGGGCCGCAGCCGGTCCGCCAGCTCTTCCAGGGCCTCGACCCTGAGCCGGCCTTGAACGCGGAACACCGCCCATCCTTCGGCCTGGGCCAGGTGTCCCAGCTCCAGCATCAGGCGTGTCTTGCCAAAGCCACCGCCGCCCGTGACGACCAGGCCGTTCACTCGCCCGGCCTCGAACGAGGCCAGCAGGGCCGACTCGTCGAGAATCGGCGCCCCTGCCGGAGAGGGGTGCCGGACGAGGTGCTCGCGCCGCGAGTAGTACGGCAGGCGCTCGCTGCTCAGGTATTCACTGAAGCGGCTGCCGGCCGGCTCGTCTCCCAGCGGTACCAGGCCGTGCGGCCGGGCCCTGGGGAACCAGCGGAACAACTGGTGAGGCCGCTTGGTGAGAAGGCTTTCGAAGTCCGCCCAGTCCCGCACCGCGACCCGGATGCCGGCCAGATGGCGCAGATGGGCATGCCGGGCGCTCAGATCCTCGAAAAAGACGTGCATCGCGTCCAGGAGCTTGCGCCGGTTCTGTTCGTGGCTCAGGCGCGAGCTGATGCAGAGGACATACTTGCGGATGGGCGGATCTGTCCGGTACCAGGGTCCGTACTGCGGCTCGCCGGTCGGAGGGCCCGCGGGATCGGCGAGGTTGCGAGAGAGTATGCCGGCGACCTTTTTCCAGCGCTTGAGAGCCTCGTCGATGTCGTCCGAGCCGATCAGCTTGCACTCGAAGACAGTGTCAGGGCTGTCGGCCGGCCAGATGAGGTCGATGCAGCCATCCTTGCCGCCACCGGCAAACGCGTGAAGACCCGGATGTTCGTCCTCCAGGAGCTCGCCGACGAATCGCTGGAAGGCATCCCCGCCGTCACTCCCGGCCAGGCGGGGGTTCAGATCCTCGATGCCGAATCGCGGCAGCTCAAGTGAGGCAGACACGGAGCGTAAGTATACGCTCCCCCTCTATCGTCGAGGCCCGCTTTGCGGCAGAATACCGGCCGGCCATGAAAACCACGAACGAGCCCCTGAGCTACACAGAGACCGAGATCCGCAGCTTCCTTCCGACCGGGTGGGACCTGGCCGGCGACGCCCAGGGAGAGTGGGACTCGAAGAAGAAGACCTGGAGGATCCGCGTCCTCGACAACGTCGAGTTCGACTGGCCGGTCGTCGTCAAGGCCGACGACGCCGGGTCCCAGGGCCGGCTCGAAGCCCTCCGCCGCGCCATGGACGTGGTCTACCGCGAGCGCCTCGGCTGAGGCCCGGCCGCCGGGAGGGTCCCCGGCGATCCGGGTAGGCCCCTCCCTCCCTTGGTTTGAGCCGGCGGGACGCCGGCGGTCCCAGCGGAACTCCCTCTCCACCGGCACGGGGGAGAGGGGGGACTGGATCAATTACTCCAGGGCGGAACCACGCCGTTCATGCGGGCGTAGGCGATCGACTGGCCGAGGTGCTCGTGGCCGTGGTCGACCAGGATCAACGCCAGCTCGCGCGCCGTGCCGTCGTGGTCGAAGACCTTCATCTTCTTGTCCAGGTCGGCGTCAGACAGAGTGGCCAGATACTTCCGGACGTACTCGAACGAGGCCTTCATGGTCGCGATGGTCTTGGCCTTGTCGTTGCCGTTCTTCTCGAACTCCCGCGGGTTGACCTTCTCGTCCTTCGGCGCGCCCATCAGGCTGGTCAGGAAGTAGTTGCCGCCGGCCACGTGCGCGAAGACCTCGCCCACCGAGCGCACCTTCTCGGCCGGACGCCAGGAGTACTTCTCGGCCGGCATGGCCTCGGCCAGCGCCGTCAGCTTCTTCTCCGCCTCGTCGATCTGGCCCTGGATGTCGGCGCGGACTCCCGAGCCCTTGCTGGCGGTCGTGGCCTCGTCGTGGTCGTGGGCGAAGGCGGGGACCGCCAGAAAGGCCAGGGTCACCGCGGCGGCTAGATGTCGTCTCATGAGGGTCTCCTCCGTAAAGAGTTGGGTGAAGCGAACCGGCTCGACATCTTAACGATAGAATTGCTCTCCGCAACCCACGACCCGGACAAGGACGCCACGCGTTGACCCTGACCCTCGCCCTGCTCGCCAGCCTCGGCGCCTTCGCGCTGCTCGTGGTGCTGATCACGTGGCTGCAGCGCAAGTCCTTCCACGTCCGGCAGATCGCCTTCCCGCTCTACGTCGGCGCGGCGGCCGTCACGGTCGAGGTGTTCGGTCTCTTCCAGCCCGAGGGCTCGATCGAGAAGGCGCGCGCCTGGATCCTCCTCTTCCTGGGCGCGGTGACCCTGCTGCGGCTCCTGGGCCTCTACCTGTTCGACATCCACCTGCGGAGCCGCACCGGCCTCCAGCTCCCGCCCCTCCTGCCGCGGGTCGCCATGACCTTGGTCTACGTGGTGGCGGCGTTCATCACGCTGCGCCTCACGTTCCCGAAGCTGGAGCTCGGCGGCCTGATCGCGACCAGCGCGGTCACCTCCCTCGTGCTCGGCCTTGCGCTGCAGCCGATCCTGTCCAACTTCTTCGCCGGGCTGGTCATCAGCATCGAGCGGCCGTTCCGGATCAACGACTGGATCCGGGTCGGCGAGTTCGAGGGCCGGGTGGTCGCCATCACCTGGCGCACCACCCACCTGCGCACCCGCGACAACGACAACCTGGTGCTGCCGAACGGCAAGCTGGCCGACGAGCGGGTCATGAACTACTACTACCCGCACCCCATGCACATGGAGCGGGTCAAGGTGGGCGTGGACTACGCCGAGCCGCCCTACCGCGTGCGGCGCCTGCTGGCCGAGACCGCGGCCGGCATGACCGGCGTCCTCGACAAGCCCACGCCCGAGGTCTACGTCAACGCGTTCGACGAGAGCGCCGTCCTGTACGAGGTGCGCATCTGGGTCGAGGACGTGGCCCAGGCGCCGCGCATCGCGAGCGAGCTGCGGGCCCGGATCTGGGAGGTCTTCCGCAAGGAGGGGATCTCGATCCCCTACCCCACCCGCTCGGTCCAGCTCGCGCCCAGGCCGCGGTCACCCCGCCGGGCTCGGGAGACCCAGAGCGAAGGTCCGCGGGCGGCCCGGCTGTTCGTGACCGACGGCAACGAGCGCGGCCGGACGGTCGCCCTGGATGGGGAGCCGGTCGTCGTCGGCCGCTCGCGCGGCTGCACGCTCACCCTCACCGAGCCCAACGCCAGCAAGGAGCACCTGCGGATCGCCTGGGAGGACGGCGCCTGGGTGCTCACCGACCTGGAGAGCAGCTTCGGCACCAAGGTCAACGGCCGGGCCGCGACCCGCGCCGTGCTGGAGCCGTTCGACCGCATCGCGGTCGGGGATACAGTCCTGATCTTCGAGCCTGATATCGTCCATCCCTGATGACCCCTGATACTCCGTCCCAGATCGGTCCCTACCGCGTCGCCGGCCTCCTCGGGCGCGGCGGCTCGTCGCCGGTGTTCCAGGCGCAGGACGCCGCGGGCCGGCCCGTGGTCGTCCGCCTCCTCTCGTCCCATCTCCGGGAGAACCCGGCCGCCGCGAAGCGCTTCGACCGCGGTTGGCAGGCCCTGGCCTCGGCCCCGCATCCGCACGTCCTCCACATCCTGGACGCCGGCACGGAGGGTTCGCGTCCGTACCTGGTGACCGAGCTCGTGCCGGGCGCGCGGTCGCTGGCCCACGTGATGCGGGAGCGCCGGCTCGGCGTGCCCGAGGCGCTCTCGGTCATGAAGGGGATCTGCCGCGGGATCGCGCACGCGCACCAGGCCGGCGTGCTCCACCACCACATCACGCCGCACGCCGTCCTGGTCTCGCCGGACCTCTCGGCGGTCAAGCTGACCGAGTTCGGCTTCACCCGCGTCGAGTCGCTCGGCCTCACCGGCACGCTGAGCACCGGCGCCATCACGCTCGGCGCGTTCAACTACCTGGCGCCCGAGCAGGTGGAGAGCTCGGGGCCGGCCGCCGATCACAGGGCCGACCTCTACGCCGTGGGCGCGGTGTTCCACGAGATGCTCACCGGCCGGCCGCCGGGCGGCAAGTTCACCCTGCCGAGCCAGGCGAACAATCAGCTCACGTCGGATACCGACGTGATCGTGCTCAAGTGCCTGGCGCGCAACCCGGTCGAGCGCTACGCCACGGCGCTGGAGCTGCTCGCCGATCTCGGCCGGCTGGAGGAGACGCAGAGGGTCCGGCTGCTCGCGGAGCTGCAGCAGATCAAGCAGGCCGGACCCGGCCGCGGCGGCCTGATCGTGGCCGGCGTCGTGGCCCTCCTGATCGTGCTCGCGCTGGCCGGCTGGTTCCTCGCGCGCTGACGCCTCGTCCCTGCGCGGAAAAAAGGTGTGACTCTGCCCAACGCGTTGGCGGCAAAGGGTTCCCTTCTGCGCGCCGGCCGCGGCCGGGCGCCGCAAAAGCCCCTGCTTCGTTTAAGATAGCGCCCGGTACCATGGAACGCAGCACCCTCGTTGTCTTCGTGAGCCAGGCTGCTCAGGCCGGTGGCGCTCTGGTCATGGCGCTCGTGCTGGTGGGGTTTCACCGCCTCTACCAGCGGGAGTACCTGCGCACCTGGGCTTGGAGCTGGTGGGCTTTCTGCGCCTGGATGGCGACGTCCGCGCTCGGCCAGCTCCTCGCCTGGAGCGACGTCGCCATGCCCGAGATCCAGACGGTGCTGATCGTGCTCTCGATGATCGGCGCCTACTGGCACGTCTGCTGGCTGCTCTTCGGAACCTACGAGCTGGCCACCACCCGCAGCGTGCCGGAGAAGACCGAGACCCTGGTGCTCGGCGCTCTCGTCCTGCTCGCCGTCCTGCCCATGCTGCTGTGGGCCGGCGCCAGCGCGCAGGAGCGCCTGATCACCCAGGAGTGCCTGCGCAACGCCTTCCTGGCGATGGCCTACCTGGTGGCGAGCTACTGGATCTGGAACGCCGGCAACGAGGAGGTCTCGGCAGGGCTCGGCCAGCGCATCATGAGCGGCGCGTTCCTGCTGAACTCGATCCAGGAGCTGCACTATCTCGCGATCCACCTCGGCCCGTCGCTGCTGGGGTTCACGCCGACCTACGAGCCGCTGCTGGTGCCGTTCGACTTCCTGCTCCAGTTCCTGCTCGGCACGGGCATGGTGATCTGGCTCCTGGAAGAGGAGCGCCGCCGGGTGGTCCAGGAGTCGGCCCGGGCCGAGCACCTGGCCTACCACGACTCGCTGACCGACCTGCCGAACCGCAACCTGCTCGTCCAGCACGTGGCCCAGGCGCTCCACCGCGCCGAGCGCCGGCCGGACGGCCGCGCCGCGGTGCTCTTCCTCGACCTCGACCGCTTCAAGGTGATCAACGACTCGCTGGGCCACAACTACGGCGACGAGATCCTGCGCGCCATCACCGAGCGCCTGCGGCGCAACCTGCTGGAGACCGAGACGGTGGCCCGCCTGGGCGGCGACGGCTTCGCGGTGCTCCTGCCGGTGGTGAGCTCGGAGTGGAAGATCGCGCAGGCGGCGGACAAGATCCTCGGCCTCGTCCGGCGGCCGTTCGCGGTCCAGGGCACGGAGCTCTACGTCACGACGAGCGTCGGCATCAGCCGCTTCCCGGACGACGGCGGCGATCCGGACGAGCTGCTCAAGAAGGCCGAGATCGCGATGTATCACGCCAAGGAGCACGGCGGCGACCAGTACCAGGTCTACGCGCCCACCATGGACGCCAACGCGCTCGAACGGCTGGCCCTGGAGAACGACCTGCGCAAGGCGCTGGTGCACGGCGAGCTGGTGCTCTTCTACCAGCCGGTGCTCGACGCCCGCACCGGCTGCATCGAGAGCGTCGAGGCGCTCCTGCGCTGGCAGCACCCCGAGCGCGGCCTGATGGGTCCGGCCGAGTTCCTCTGGCTCGCCGAGGTCACCGGCATGAGCAACGCGGTGGACCTCTGGGTGCTCAGGACCGCCTGCCGGGAGATCGCGGAGTGGCACGCCGACGGCGCCGAGGTCCGCGTGGCGGTGAACCTCTCGGCGCGGCCGTTCCAGCGCCCCGACCTGCTCGACCGCATCCAGGAGGTGCTGGCCGAGAGCGGGCTGCCGGCCAACATGCTCCAGCTCGAGATCACCGAGACGCTCGCCATGCAGAACGCCGAGGCGAGCCAGGCCGTGCTGCGCGGGCTCAAGGAGCTCGGCATCCGCGTGGCGATCGACGACTTCGGCACCGGCTACTCGTCGCTCAGCTATCTCACCTCGCTGCCGATCGACATCCTCAAGGTGGACCGCTCGTTCGTGAGCGGCCTCGGCACCGACCGCGGCAGCGGCGAGATCACGGCCGCG
>JBEQUE010000045.1:0-45527 GCA_040349255.1 Acidobacteriota bacterium
GCGTCGGACGGACAGGCGGCCAGCCTCGACGTCGCCGACGACGGCCCGGGCCTCGCGCCGGAGGTCCGCGGCCGGGTCTTCGAGCCCTACGTCACCACGCGCCGGACGGGCGAAGGCATGGGCCTCGGCCTCGCCATCTCGAAGAAAATCCTTCTCGACCATGGCGGCGACCTCGAGCTGGTCGAGACGTCCGAGGCCGGTACCGTGTTCCGGATGACCCTGCCCGCGAAAGGAGAGCGATGACTCAGCTCCTGATCGTCGAGGACGACGAGAAGATCCGCGCCGGCCTGCTCCTCCAGCTCCGGGAGGAGGGCTTCGCGCCGGCCTCGGTCACGAACGCGGAGGAGGCGCTGGCCCTGCTGGAACCGGCCCGCGCACCGCTGCCCGACCTGCTCCTGCTCGACGTGCGCCTGCGCGGCCTGAGCGGGGTCGACTTGGTGCGGCGCCTGGTCGAGGCCGGCCGCTTCCCGCCGACCATCATCATTTCCGGCGAGGCCTCGATCAGCGAGACGGTCGAGGCGCTGCGGCTCGGCGTCCACGACTTCATCGAAAAACCGTTCACCCGCGAGCGGCTCCTGCAGTCGATCCGCAACGCGCTGGAGCGCGAGGCCCTGCGCCGCGAGGTGGCATCTCTGAAATCGGACCTGGGCACCGAGCCGGAGATCCTCGGCGCCTCGCCGGCCGTCGAGGAGCTGCGCCAGCGGATCGCCCGCGCTGCGCCGACCGACGGCCGCATCCTGATCCTCGGCGAGAGCGGCACCGGCAAGGAGCTGGTGGCGAGCGCGCTCCACCGCCAGAGCCGGCGCAACCACCGGCCGTTCATCAAGATCAACTGCGCGGCGATCCCGTCCGACCTGATCGAAGACGAGCTGTTCGGCCACGCCCGCGGCGCCTTCACCGACGCGAAGACGCCCAAGCCCGGCCTGTTCGAGGAGGCCGACGGCGGCACGCTCTTCCTGGACGAGATCGGCGACATGGAGCCGCCCGTGCAGTCCCGGCTCCTGCGCGTCCTGGAGGACGGCCGGGTCCGGCGCCTCGGCGAGACCCGCGACCGGCAGGTGGACGTGCGCGTGATCGCGGCCACACATCGCGACCTGGAGGAGTCCGTGCGGACCGGCCACTTCCGCGAGGATCTCTACTTCCGGCTCGCGCACCTGCCGATCCCGGTGCCGCCGCTCCGCGAGCGCAGCGAGGACGTGGCGTTCCTCTTCCACCACTTCCTGGAAAGGTTCACGCGCCAGCACCGGGCGCGTCCGCGGCGGGTGGACGCCGAGGTCTACCCGTATCTGGA
The DNA here is from genome assembly GCA_040349255.1 of Acidobacteriota bacterium. Lineage (GTDB taxonomy): Bacteria > Acidobacteriota > Thermoanaerobaculia > Multivoradales > UBA5704 > DATMER01. The sequence continues at coordinate 1,292 of JBEQUE010000045.1, forward strand.
GCGCTATCCCTGGCCGGGCAACGTGCGCGAGCTGCGGAACCTCTGCGAGCGCCTGGTGGTCTTCGGGAGCGATCCGGTCACGCCGGACCAGCTCCCGCCGGGCTTCTTCGAACCAAGCCAGCCGCCCGAGTCGGGCCTCCTGCTGCTGCCCGCCTCCTTCCCGATCCTACCTCTGCGCGAGCTGAAAGCCCGCGTCGAGCGCGAGTACGTCGAGACCGTCCTCCAGCGCACCCGCTGGAACGTGAGCGCGGCGGCACGGCTGCTGGACGTCCAGCGCACCTACCTCCACCAGAAGGTCCGCGCCCTGGGCACGCGAAGGCCGGGCGAACCGGCGGGGTGACGCCCTGTGTTAACGTCCGCGCCATGATCACGGCCCTGCTCCTGCTAGCCCTTGCCGCGCCCGACGTGAGCTCTCTCCGCCAGGAAGCCGATCGCCGCGCCTCCGAGGTCATGCCGAAGGTGATCGCCTGGCGCCGCGACATCCACGAGCATCCGGAGCTCGGCAACCGCGAGACCCGCACTGCCGCGCTCGTCGCCGAGCAACTCCGCCGGCTGGGTTATGAAGTGAAGACGGGCGTCGCCCACACCGGCGTCGTCGGAGTCCTGCAAGGCGGCCGGCCCGGACCGGTCGTGGCCTTGCGGGCGGACATGGACGCGCTGCCGGTCACCGAAGAGACCGACGTGCCGTTCGCCTCGAAGGTCCGCACCGAGTACATGGGCCAGCAGGTCGGCGTCATGCACGCCTGCGGCCATGACGGCCACACCGCCATCCTTCTCGGCGCGGCCGAGATCCTGGCCGGGATGCGCGAGCGGCTGCCGGGCACGGTGAAGCTGATCTTCCAGCCCGCCGAGGAAGGCGCGCCCGAGGGCGAAGAGGGCGGCGCGAAGCTCATGGTGGCCGAGGGAGTCCTCGATTCTCCGAAGCCGGACGCGATGTTCGCGCTCCACCTGGCAGCGTTCCCGGCCGGCGTGATCGCCTACCGCTCCGGCCCGACGCACGCCGGCGAGGAAAACCTGAAGATCAAGGTCCGCGGCCGGCAGACCCACGCGGCGCTGCCGTGGCTCGGCGTCGATCCCGTGGCGCTCGCCGCGCAGATGGTCCTCGCCCTGGAGCTGATCCCGAACCGCCAAGTGGACCCGACGCTGCCGAATATCATTTCCATTTCCATGATCCACGGCGGCGTGCGGAGCAACATCCTGCCGGACGAGGTGGCCATGGAGGGGACGGTCCGCTATTTCGATCCTGCGAAGAAGGACGACCTGATGCAGCGCATCCGTCGGACCGTGGAGTCCATCGCCGAGAGCGCCGGCGCGAAGGCCGAGGTGACGTTCAGCTCCTACTCGCCGCCCAACACGAACGACCCGGCGCTCACCAAGGCCATGGAGCCGACGCTGCGCCGGGTGGCGGGCGCCGGGCTCATGGACTACCCGCCGGTCACGGTCTCCGAGGACTTCGCGTTCTTCCGCGAGAAGGTCCCCGGGATGTACGTCTTCCTCGGCATCAACAAGCCCGGCGTCGGTTTCGGAGAAGCCGAGCCGAACCACTCACCGCGGTTCTACGTGAACGAGGACGCGCTGCTCGTGGGCGTCCGGACCATGGCGAACCTCGCGATCGACTATCTCGGCGGCGCGGGCGCTCAGTCGGGCCGATGACAGCCAGTCCGCCGCGGGTCGCGGCCATCGTGGTCAACTACAACGGCAGGGAGATCACCCGGCAGGCCGTGGAGAGCCTGCGGAAGATGACCTACCCCGCCTTCGATCTGTTCGTCCTCGACAACGCCTCGACCGACGGCTCGCCCGAGGCGCTGGCCGGGGCGTTTCCGGACCTGAAGCAGCTCCGGGTGGACGAGAACCGCGGCAGCTCCTCGGGTTACGCCGCCGGCTTCCGCTGGGCCTTCGAGAACGGTTACGATTACGTCCTCCTTCTCAACAACGACATCGAGGTGGAGCCCGACCTGCTCGACCGGCTCGTGGAGACGGCGGAGAGCGATCCTAGGATCGGCGCCGTGGGCCCCAAGTGCTACTTCCACGGCGACCGGCAGCGCCTGTGGTCCGCGGGCGGCAAGCTGCGGTTCCGCGAGTCGATCACCCACGAGCGCGGCTATGGCGAGATCGACCGGGGCCAATACGATCGGGACGCCGAGGTCGATTACATCAACGGCTGCGCGATTCTGATCAAACGCTCGGCGGCCGAGGCCGCGGGCTCGTGGGACCCGGTCTACTTCATCTGCGTGGACGACGCGGACTTCTGCACCCGGGCCAAACAGAAGGGTTTTCGTTGCGTCTACGTCCACCGGGCCGTGCTCTATCACATGGTGGCCTACACGACCGGAGGTTACAGCCCGGGCCGCAACTTCCAGTTCGGCCGCAGCAGCACGATCTACGTCCGGCGCTACGGCCGGTTCTGGAACTGGCTCAGCTTCCTCGGCTTCTCCGCCGCGGCGTTCCTGGTCGCCTACGTCCGCGAGCTGCGGAAAGGAAATCAGGCCGCGGCCGTGGCCAAGCTCCAGGGAGTCCGGGAGGGCTTGAAAACGGACGCCCGGCCCGGCGAGGTACTGAAGGCCTACTGAAAACCAGCCGCGTACCGGATTCCACCCAGCAGGTGCTCCAGGAACGCCGGCTCGGAGAAGGAAGCTTCCGTATGGCCGCCTCCCGTGTACCAGGCCCGGCCGCCCTCGAATCCGTGATACCAGGCGATCGGATGATCGTTCCCCATCTGGCCTCCGGGATAGCTCACCTCGTCCAGGGTGAGCAGCACGGTGACGCCCTGGCTGCGCGGGTTCCGCTCAAAGTCGTACCACTCGTCGAACCGGATCCAGGGATCCGGCAGCGATCCCGTCGAAGGATGGTTCCGGGTCTCCACCCGAACCCTCGCCTGCGCCGGCGCCGGATGGCTCAGGAAGAACGCCCCCACGAGATCTCCATACCAGGGCCAGCCGTGCTCCGTGTCGGCCGCGGCGTGGATTCCCACGAAGCCTCCCCCGTTGCGGATGTAGGCCATGAAGGCGGCCTGCTGCTCGGCGTTGAGGACGTCTCCGGTGGTGGATAGAAAGATGACGGCCTTGTAGTGATCGAGATTGGCGGCGGTGAACTGTCCGGCGTCTTCGGTGGCGTCCACCTCGAAACCGTTCGCGGCGCCCAGGCTCCGGATCGCGGCGATCCCCGGCCCGATGCTGTCGTGGCGGAAACCCAGGGTCCTGGAGAAGACGAGGATCCTGTCCGGACGCGGAGCCGGCGGCTCGAAACGGTTCTCCCAGAGCTCCACCGGTCCCTTGCCGAACGGGAGGGTGCCGAGGATGTCGCCGTCGCCATCGCCCTCGACGTCGGCCACGCGGATATCGTGCAGGCCCGGCGTGCCGGGCACCTGGCGGCTCCAGCCCGAGGCCCGCCCCGCGTTGAGATAGACCAGCAGTCGTCCCTCTCCCCGGACCTCCGACGTCACCACGTCCAGGTCGCCGTCGCGGTCGAGATCCGCCACGCCCACCCCCTGCGCCGAATCGAGGGGGCCGGGGTCGATGACGCGCTCCTGCCAGAGGGATTTGCCGGAGCTCTTCGGATTCTCGAACCAGGAGATCCTGCCCTGCCCCTCCCCCACCGTCATGACAACGTCGGGCCGGCCATCCCGGTTGAGATCGCCAAGGGAAAGCGTGGCCTCCGGGCTCCAGGAGCCAAAGGTCCGCCGCGGCCACGGCCGGGAAAGAACCTTGCCGCGCGGGTTCCTCAGCCACCGCCCACCCAGGACGATGTCGAGGAACCCATCCCTGTCGAGGTCGGCCAGCACCAACCCCTGCGTCCCGCCTCCCCCCAGATCGCGCCGGAGCCAGGATTGTCCGTTCTGCCTGAACAGCGTCACCATGGAGCCGGCCCCTCCGCGCATCACGATGTCGAGCCGCCCGTCCCGGTCGAGATCGCCGACGGCCACATCCTGATTGCCTCCGGAGCCGATCCGATGCGCCGGCCAGGGACCGGCCAGGCGAGGGTTCTCGAACCAGACGGTGCCCACGGTGACGTCCAGGTCGCCGTCCCGATCCAGATCTCCGACCGCCAGGCCGCCCTGCGTGGCGTACCCCTGGCCGATGACTCGGGGCGTCCAATCGGGTGCGGCATACCAGACGAGCGGCCCGTCGCTGCCGGCGACAACCGCGTCGAGCCGGCCATCGCCGTCGAGATCCGCCAGAGCTTTCCCGCAGGGAGCTTCCGGACCCTGCGGGGCGATCACCGTGCGGAAGAACGGGACGTCCTCGGTGTCTTGGGCCAGGCCGGGGACGGACGCGACCGCAAGAAACAGGGCTCCGAAAAGGCTACCCCATCGCCTCATGCGCACGAGTATACGCGGTGCCGCCGCTATGCGTCGCAGTCCGTCGGCAGCCTCGCGCTCAGCCAGCCGCTGATGCCCGCGGACATCACGCGGACGTCGCCGTATCCCATCTGCTCGGCCCGGCGGGCCGCGTTGGGCGCCTTCCGGCACAGGAAGTTGGAGCAGTAGAACACGAGAGTGGAGCTCTTCTCCGACGGGAGATCGCGCTCCGAGTAGCCGGCCGGGTCGAGGTTCCGAGCGCCCGGAACCCGGGCCTGCGTCCAGCTTTGCGGGGAATTCACGTCGATGATCGTCACCGGCTTGTTCCGCATCAATTGATGCAGCTCGCCGGGAGAAAGCGTTTTCAAGCCCATCAGCTTCGCGAACATCAGGCAGTCCTCCTTGTATACAGGACCATCCACCCGTGGCGGATACTCTTCATACGAAGCCCGGCGGCGCAAGTTTCGCCCTGCTGCGTGAAACTCCTCAACATCTCATCCCACTTGGGGATTGAAGACGGAGGAGCGGGAGATGAAACAGGTCGTGCTGGTGGCGGGAGTCGACTACGAGTTCAAGGGCGTCGACTTCAGAGTGTTCTGCGAAAACCGCATGAAACGGCTGATCGCCTCGAACAAGAAGAAGGAGGACCTCACCTTCATCCTGTTCGACGTCCTGAAGGGCGAACAGGTCACCCGGGAAGTCACGTTTCCGGGCGGCAAGCAGACCATCAAGGCGACCCCACTGTCTCCCTCTCCGTTTCACGCTGTCACCAAAGCCAACTACAACCGCACCGTCGTTGACGGCGAGGCCCACTACCGTTTCAAGGACGGACAGAGCGGAATCGTCTCGGCTCAGGATATCTACAAGGCGATCCGCAACATCGGCAGGAGCGCCCCGAACACGCTGATCGAGGTCAGCGTCTTCTCTCACGGATGGATGGGAGGCCCCATCCTGGTCAACAGTTTTGACGACGGTATCGCGACGACGATGGTAGCAGGGGTGGGGCCGGTTTCGTTCGTTCTCCCCAGCGCGGCACGAGACCCCGATGACATGGACCCGCGCGGAGCCAAGGACTTCATCGCGCCGACCATGGACCCGGCCGCGCTCACCGAGCTCAAGAACGCGTTTCACTCCGATGCCATCATCTGGCTCTGGGGTTGCGCCTTTCCCAGGCTGGTCCACGAAATCCTGCACAAGATCGAACACCATGCGTCGTACAAGGACAGCGGCCTGGGCGACGAGGAGATGTTCCGCATCACGAATTTCAATACCGAACAGGCCCAGACCCTCGAGAATTGGATCGCGTCCGACCTGGGCGGCCCGTTTCCGGACCGCAAGAGAATCGAGATCAAGTTCAAATTCCTCAAGCTGTTCTTCAACAAGATCGTCTCGGCAAGCTACGCCCAGCATCTCGCCAACGCCGCCAATGTGAAGGTCTTTGCCGCTCTGATGGGGACGTACGCCGATTACGACGCCGGCCCCCTCCGGCTCATGAGCATCTTCAAGGGGTTCGCCAGGCATTTCAAGTTTTACCAGAGTTATCTGGGATTTGGATTCGATCCCGAGGGACGAAAGTACGGCGCTTATCTGCCAGGGCGAACCTTTCCGGTGCCCGGCCCGTAAGCGGATTTTCCACGCCGATCGAGCGATCGATCGAGAGAGAGATAGGAGGAGGAGTCATGAAACCCGAGGAGATCTTCCGGTTCGTCCACGTCAGGCCGGCGCAGCGTCCCAGCGACAAGAGGGTCAGCGAGCGTTTTGCACGATACAGCGAGGTCGCCAAATCCCCCTTCCACCTGCAGATCGAGCAGTTGCAAGGCCCTGATACCCGTGCTCAGGCGAGCGCTCTGGCCCGCGCGCGGCTCAACGCCGCCGATCCCGTCGCAGCCGACCTCGCCGTTCTCCTGGACGCCGCCGAGAAAGGCACCGCCGCCAACACGGCCGCCGATGCCAGGAAAGCCGTCGAGCGATGCCTGGGCCAGTCCCTTTCCGATTACCTGAAGAGCGCGCCGGCGCGCGCCCTCAAGGATGCCTTGTGGGACCGGCTCTATGCTCATACCCTTGTCCCCGAAGAGCGCCCCGAATCCCGCGATCTCATGTACGCCGGTGTGCGAGCCTTCCATTACCTCGAGCAGTTGGCAAAGCAGAAAGAGCCTGGCAAGGCTCTCACCAGGACGGAGCTCGAGGCCGTATCGGCCATCATTCCGAAGAGTCTGATCCCTGAATCTCCAACGGCCGGCGACGAGGGCTCTCGTCTGTTTGCGACCGACGCGCTCGATCGGTTGGCGACGGTGCACGCCCAGTTCGTCAGGCTTGAGGCGGCCATCGAAGAGGTCCAGAACGCCAACCGGGTTCATCGTGCCCAGCAACTCCAGACGGTGGCGGACTTCCCGCCGAATGAGGCGATCCGGATCACCGATTCGCCGGCGACATTGTCAGAGAGCACGGGCGCTGCGGCGGCCGCGACCTCGACGGTGCTCATCGTGCCGAAGAGGAATCCCTGGCTCTTCACGGAGTTTGGAGAGAGGAACCTGAGCAAGGAGACTCTCGAGCTGCTGTCCGCCCGCAAGTCGAAGCTCAACGAAATGGAAGTGGCGGAGGTCGTCGGCACACTGGAGCATGAGAAGTATGAATTGGTGGGAAGCTACCTCCGCTCACTTCCCCCCTCGGCACTCGAGCACCTGCGCAGCTCCGCCGAGTTCGCTGCTCTTCTGGCCAGAGTCCCTGTCCCCGGCTTCAAGATCAAGCCCGCGCTGGCTCTCGCCGGACCGGCGCCGGGTTCGGCCGCGGCCCGGGGAATTCAACCGCTGGGCCTCGGGGATCTCCTGGTGGTGAAGCAGACCTTGCTGAGATACGTGGCCGGCGAGGTGGCGCACATTGAAAACGTGCTCAAGTCAGAGTTCAAGACCCGCACCGATACGCGTCTGCGCGAAGTGGAGGAGATCCTCATCACCGAGACGGAAGAGCTCGAAGAGACCGAAAAGGACCTCCAGTCGACCGAACGGTTCGAGCTCCACAAGGAATCGCAGAAAACGATCGAGGAGCAGATGAGCCTTCAGGCCGGCGTCTCCGTCACAGGGAGCTATGGACCCGTCTCCGTCAGCGCCCATGCCGACTTCGCTCTGAACCAGTCCTCTTCGGAAACCAATTCCACGGCATCGACCTTTGCCAAGGAAGTGACCGAGAAATCGGTCTCGCGGATCATGCGGCGATCGCGCGAGCAGCGTACCCGCAGGACCCTGGAGCGCTACGAGGAAAAGAACGAGCATGGGTTCGACAACAAGCAAGGCCCCGGGCATGTGATCGGGATCTATCGCTGGGTGGACAAATACTACAAGGCGCGGCTCGTCAATTGGGGCCGCCGGCTCATGTTCGAGTTCATCGTTCCCGAGCCAGCCGCCTTCTATCTGAACCTCCAGGCGGATCGGCCGCTGCCCGGCGTGACGCTCACGAAGCCGACCCCGCCCATGGTGTCCGGCCGGCCACTCCTGCCCACGGACCTGGCTCGGTGGAATATCGACGGCTTTGTTGCGCTCTACAACGTGCAGGACGTCGAAGCGTGCCCCGCCGACGTCGTGCACGTTTCCGCGGCCTTCGCTGAGGCCATCGCCGGCGACAAGAACGCCGACTACGCCAAGACTTCCGAGAAACTCAGCGTTCCGGCCGGATACAAGTGCTTTGACGTCTTCGGCTACTTCGGGCATCAGGGCTACCCCGGTAATTTCGCCGAGTGTCTCGTCGCAGGCCAGCAGTGGGGCTCCGTCACGGCCAGTGGCCTCCAGGGCATCATCCCCATCTCCATCAAAGGGTGGCTTTCGGCATTCCATGTGAACATCGTGGCCAGTTGCGAGCTCAAGCCGGAGAGTCTGCAGGCGTGGCAGTTGAAGAGCTATGCCGCAATCATGAACGCGTACGAGAAGGCGCTCGCGGACTACAACGAACAGGTTGCCTCGGCCCAGATCCAGGCCGGCGTGCAAATCCAGGGAAGGAATCCCGGGTTCAATCGCAAGATCGAAAGCGAGGAGCTGAAAAAGGGCGCGCTGCGGTTGCTGACCGACAACTTCGCGCAACTCCGGGTGGGAGGTGCCTGGCGGTTCAATGAGATGTTCGACGCCATGCAGTCAAACGGGCAGTTCGGTTACCCCGAGTTCAACATCGACGAGGCCACGGTGGAAGGCAGGATCCTGCAGTTCTTCGAGCAGGCCTTCGAGTGGAACAACATGACCTATCGGTTCTATCCCTACTTCTGGGGCCGGAAGAGCAATTGGGATGACAATTTCTCTTTGACGGATACCGATCCGCAGTTCGCCGACTTCCTTCGGGCCGGCGCCGCGCGGGTCATCATCCCCGCGCATCCGAAGTACAACGAAATGATCCTGCACTACCTGTCTTCCAACGAGATCTGGAACGGAGGGAGCCCGCCGACGATCGACGACCCGCTCTATATCTCGATCATCGACGAGCTCAAGTCCGACGCGGGTGCCGACCTCGACGGCGTGTTGCCGGCCTGCTCCCTGGATTCGGGTTATCCATGCCTCGCGGACGAATGGGAGATCAAGCTGCCCACGACTCTCGTCTACCTCCAGCCGGACAACAAGTTGCCGGACTTCACGGTTTGATCAGTGCGCCTGGAGCTCCGCCAGGGCGGCGAGCACCTCTTCGCTGTGCGTGCCCGGCTTCACGCCGACGAAGGTCTTTGCGATCCGGCCTTCCGGATCGATGATGAACGTGTTGCGCGCCGAGTACTTGGCGCCCTCGTGCTCCATGATCGAGCCGTACCGGGTCGACACCTGGGCGTCCGTGTCCGCGAGGAGCTTGAAGGTGAGCCCCTCTTTGGTGCAGAAGCTCTTGTGAGATTCGGCGGTATCCAAGCTCACGCCGACGATCACGGCGTTGACCTTCTCGTACTGCGCGATGTCGCGCTGGAAGTTGTGGGCTTCGAGGGTGCAGCCGCCGGTGAAGTCCTTGGGGTAGAAGTACAGCACGGTCCACTTGCCCTTGAAGTCCTTCAGGCTGACCGTGTTCCCTTCGCCGCTCGTCAACGTGAAGTCCGGAGCGGCGGAGCCGACGGTGGGAACGGAGGGAACGTCGGGCGCTGCCTGCGCCACCGGCGCCAAGACGACGAATGCGAGGAGCATGACGGCCAAGAGACGTACGCGACGGTTCATGTTCAAGGTGCCTCCATCAAAGACCACTACCCTCCCGGACCGCGGAATCGCGGTCCCGGGAGGTCTCATAGCCTACAGCAAAGGCAGCCGGAGGGCTGGGCCGAAACCGGGAGGTGGCTCCTGTTGGCGACTTTTCGACACCTGCCGATTTTCGTACACCTGTTCCCTTTCGCACTCCAGCGCGGGTTCCGCCCGCAACCCATGCTCTTTCAGGCAGTTGAGGCCCGCGCCCCCTTCCCCTCCGATCTGGCACGGCACTTGAGGAAAGGCGGGTGGAAGGAGGGCAACCCCCGACATGAGAGCGCTCGCTTCCCGGGTGACGGATGCCGACCAGAATGAGACAGGGCAGGGTGTGCGCGGTAAGATCGCGCGCTATGAGGAGTGGGTCCAGGTGAAGAGCGAAGGCGCGAGGACCGCGCGGCAGGCCGAGTTGGAATCGCTGCAGGAGGAGGTTTCGTCCGATCCGCTCGTCGACGCCCTGCGCCGGATCACGCGGGCCGTGGCCGGGTCCCTCGAGCTGCGAGAGGTCTTCGCGCGCGTGGCGGAGGCCGCGGGCGCCGTCCTGCCGCTCGACTTCATGGCCGTGATGCGCGTCGCGGACGCGGGCGGGCTCGAGCTCTACTCGATCTCCGGCAAGGCCGACGACAAGACCTACGTGATCCGGCCCGAGGACTTCTCCCCCGCGCTCCGGCCCGTGCCCGACCGCGTGCTGCGGATCGACGACATGGCGGTGCAGGCGGACCCGGGCTTCCCCATCGACAGCAAGATGCAGCAGGCCGGCATGCGCGCGAGCCTCACCGCTCCGCTCTTCCGGGGCGAGCAGCTCGCCGGCTACGTGATGGTCGAGTCCCGGCGCCCGGGCGCCTTCACGGCCGGGCACGAGGCGGCCCTGCAGCCGATCGCCGACCTGCTGGCCATGACCCTCGAGCACGAGAGGCTGTGGAGCCGGGACGTCGCGCGCCGCCGCCGGCTGGACGCCATCAACGCCCTGCTGCCGATGCTCGCCAACGTGCTCGACATCCGCGAGATCTTCAATCAGGTCTCGGCCGTGGTGAAGCCCGTCCTCCCGCACGACCTGCTGGTCCTTTCGTCGCTCAGCGCGGACCGCACCGTGATGACCGTCGACGCCCTCTCCGGCGAGCCGGCGCCCGAGATCTGGCCGCCGATGCCGGTGCGCGAGGCTGATCTCAAGCATATGGTCGAGCCCGTGCTGGTCTCCGACGTGGAGGCCGAGGCGGACACCGAGCCCGAGCGCTGCCGCAAGTGCCGCATCCTCGGAGTCCGCTCGCTGCTCAAGATCCCGCTGCGCCTGGACGGCGGGTACATCGGCTCCCTGGTTTTCTTCTCCAAGACCCCGGGTCAGTACTCCGAGGAAGACGTCGGGCTGGCCCGCTGGGTGGCCGACCACGTGAGCCTGGCGATCTCCCACCAGCGCCTCGCCGAGGAGGAACGGCGGGCGGCGGAAGCGCGCGAACGCGCAACTCTCCTCGAAGAGCGCGTGCAGGCGCTGCGCGACGAGCTCGCGGCCTCGCGGGGTTACCACCGCGTGCTGGGCGATTCGAAGAAGTGGAGGGACGTGCTCAACCAGGCCGCGAAGGTGGCGCCGACCGAGACGACGGTCCTGCTCACGGGCGAGTCGGGGACGGGCAAGGAGGTCGTCGCGCGCTTCCTCCATCGCGGCTCGCCGCGCGCGAGCGGCCCCTTCGTGGCGATCAACTGCGCCGCGCTGCCCGAGACGCTCCTCGAATCCGAGCTGTTCGGCCACGAGAAGGGAGCGTTCACCGGCGCGACCACATCCCGGCCGGGCCGCATCGAGCAGGCGGCCGGCGGCGTGCTCTTCCTGGACGAGGTGGGCGAGATGAGCCCGGCCGTGCAGGCCAAGCTCCTCCGTGTCCTGCAGGAGCGCGAGCTTCAGCGCCTGGGCGGGACGCGGCCGATCAAGGCCGACGTGCGCGTGGTGGCGGCCACCAACCGCGACCTCGCGGCGGCGCTCACCCGCGGCGAGTTCCGCGAGGACCTCTACTATCGGCTGAGCGTCTTCGAGATCCGCCTGCCGCCGCTGCGCGACCGGCGCGAGGACATCCTGCCCCTGGCCGAGGCCTTCCTGGAGGAGGTCGGTCCGGTGGTGGGCCGGCCGGCCGCGGGCATCTCGCGCCAGGCGCACGAGGCCCTGCTCTCCTATCCCTGGCCCGGCAACGTCCGCGAGCTGCGCAACGCGGTCGAGCGCGCGACCATCCTTTGCGATGGCGGATTGATCACGCTCGAGCATCTGCCGATCCACGTCGGCCGCCCTGAGAGCAATACTGCGCCGCCGGAGCGTATGGACACCTTTCCACCGGGCGGCATCCAGCTCGACGCGATCGAGCGCGATCTGATTGCAAAGGCGCTGCAAGAGGCCGACAACAATCGCTCGCGCGCCGCCCGCCTGCTCGGCATCACCCGCTCGCAGCTCTACTCGCGCATGCAGAAGTACGGGCTGGCGGCGGGGTAGGATCTTCACTCCGCTGCTTCGAGTAGGTTGCGTATGTTGATTTGACCATAAAGGCCACCTTCGCAATAGTCCAGTGTCACGTGCGAAGAGCGAGGAAGCGGGTTCGGGGGAACCGTCAGCCAGCGGTGGGAGGGATGGCGGCAAGACCCCGGGATCGGAGGGTGGCCGACGATGCCAAGGAGAGCTTCGCTTGAGCAAGACAGTCTGTTCAGGGCCCTGCACCCCATGGTGCAAGAGTGGATTCGGAAACAGGACGACCCGCCCTGGACAAGCTTCCGCCCGGTCCAAGAAGTCGTCATGCCTCGGCTCCTGGAGGCGCTGAGAGAGGAGTCCTGTGGCGACTTCATCGTGGCGGCACCGACCGCCACGGGGAAGACCGAAGCCGTCTTCCTGCCGTTGGCAACGATTCTCACCGAGCAGGGCACTCCCCAGGTTTCCGGAGCGTCGGTGCTCTACGTGTGCCCGCTGACGGCTCTCATCGACCAGCAAGCCGCGCGGTTGGCGGGCATGTTCTCGGCGGCCGGGATCCCCATCGTTCCCTGGCATGGCAGCTCGAAGAGGACGGCGAAGACGCAGTTCACCAAGGATCCGCGAGGCGTCCTGATCATCACTCCCGAGTCCGTCGAGTCCCAGCTCATGAGCCGGTTCAACACTCCCGGCCAGTTGAAGAAGGAGTACGGGGCGTTGCGCTGCGTGGTCATCGACGAGCTCCACGCCTTCTTCGACAGCCCTCGGGGCTACCAGCTCATCTCACAGTTGAGCCGCCTCGAGCTGGGATTGAAACGGACCATTCCGCGGATCGGCCTTTCGGCCACCTTCAATGAGAAAGTGCAAGACTCGGTGAAGCGGTTCCTGCGTCCCGAGAATGCCGAGCGGGTCGAGTTCCTGCGCGATACCGAGACTCAGAGGAAGATCTCGTTCTGCGTCCGTTGCTTCGCGGAAGAGCCGACCGCCGAGAGAAACGACGATCAAGAGATCGTTCGTCAGGTGATCAAGGATTTCTCGACCCTGGGCAAAAAGGACGGCCAGAGACAGAAGGGCTTGGTCTTCGTCAACTCGCGCCAGCAGAGCGAGTTTTTCAGTCATCATCTGGAAGAGGAGGCCAGGAGGGAGAAGAAGAAGCTGCGGTTCCACCCTCATCACGGCTCCCTCTCTCCCCAGCAGAAAGACGCCGCCATCGCAGCCATCAACAGCCCGGGGGATGCCGCCGTCCTGGTGTGCACCACGACCCTGGAGCTGGGGCTCGACATCGGCTCGATCGCTCAGGTCGGCCAGATCGACCCCGGAGCGACAGTCGCCTCGTTGCAGCAGAGACTCGGTCGGTCGGGCCGCAAGCACGGTGACGTGGCGAGGCTCATCGTCTACGTGCGGGAGGTCCAGGTGGGCAAAGAAACATCCACTTTGGAGGGGCTCCATCTCCCCACGTTCCAGGCGCTGGCGCAGATCCACCTCGTGCGGGAGGAAGCGTTCGAGGAGCCGGAGCAGCGGCCGGCCCATCTGTCTACGCTAATCCAGCAGATCCTCTCGTTCACCCGGCAGAACGGCTCGATCACGGAAGAGCAAGCGCGCCAGATCTTCATTGAACGAGGTCCCTTCGTCGCGCTGCGGCGGGGGAACGATCCGGCCGGCCATCTCGAGCTGTTGTTCGCCAGGCTCGAAATGGCAGGGCTCCTGGAGAAGAGGCATCTGGGAGACCAGCACTACTACCTGGCGGCAAACGGCCTCAGCGCGATGGAGGGGCACCATTTCTATGCCGCCTTTCAAACCTATTCCGAATTCAGCGTCTACAGCCCCGACGGGTTGCTGGGAAAGATCCCCCTGGGCAACAGCTACAAGGTGGGAGACCGGATCATCTTCTCCCGCCAATTGTGGCTGATCACCTCGATTACGCGGCAGAACCGGGTGATTCGGGTGGTACCCTCGGCCGCCGGGCAGGCGCCCATCTCCCCGGCGATCCGATCACCCCCTCCCAGGAGGTCATCACAACGATGCAGGGCTTGTATGAAGGAAGGCTGACGCCCGGTGGCGAGGTATCCGACTCAGCGAGGGATTTTTTCCAGGAAGGACAGCGCATCTTTCAGGAACGGGACCTTGCACGGCAGCGGCTTCTTGCCGAAGGTGATGGTGTCCTGGTGTTCCCTTGGCTTGACGACCGTGGGCAACTGTCCCTCCTGTCCGCCCTTCGTTACTGGGGATTGAGCGCGATGCCGGCCAAGATCTGTATCTTCGTGCGCGGAGCTTCGCTGGAGAAGGTGAAAGGGGCTCTCGCTCGGCTGGCGGATCCCAAGCCAGGTCAGTGGGCCATCCCGAGCGGACCGGAGGCGGCCCGCAACGCGGATTCTCTGCTGATCGACAAACACGATCACCTCTTGAGCCCCTATCTGCAAAGATGGAACTTCGCCAGCTTCCGGCTGGACATGGAGAGAGTCCCCGAGATGGCGCGGTCGATCCTGAGCTCCGCAGCCTGAAGTCCGACCCGCGCTCCGCGAGCTCAGCGCAGCACGCCCGCATGGAACAGGGCACCCTCGGTGGAGCCGTCGCTGTCTCCCCACACCATCAGCGAGGCGCCGACCTTCTTGCACACCACCTCCAGATCGGCCAGCAGGGTCTTGAGCCGCAAGTGCTGGATCCGGTCGTCGCCTGAGAGCTCTCCCTCGCGGAGCTGGCGTTCCGCGTCTTCCCACACCTTTCGCGTGGTGTGGGGCTGCAGGAGGACGACCCATTTCTCAGGAAAGGCTCCGAGATGCTCGATCGCGGCGATGGCCAGGGTCCGGTTCTCGACCCGAGCCATCTCCTCGTTCTCCCGACCCCACCAAGTAGACCTCTCGATGGGGATGCCATTGTCCGCCCGCAACCGTTCGAGGAGATGGCCGGTATCGAGGAAGCGGAGGTTCTTGGTCGCCTGGGAGGTCACCACCTCATACTTGGCGGGCGCGATACCACGGGCCGTGGCGCTGCCGGCGGCCTTGGCGTGGAGCAGGAAGAGACGCCGTCGCGTCGGTTCGACATAGATGAAGTCCGCGATCTCTCCTGAGCGGTCGTCACAGATCAGGTGCCGCTCGACGGGTCGGCTGTCGAACAGGTTGTCGACGTTCTTGACGACGAAGTCGAACAGAGATCTGCCGTCCCAGGTGTGCTCGGCCAGGTTGATCTGGCGGCGAACCTTGCGGCCGGGGATCTTGGGGTCGGGGATCTCCTCGGTCGGCTTTTCGTCGGCGACTTCATACCCGGCCCGGTCGTTCCGGAACGGAAGCCAGCGCCACGCTCCGAAGGGGACGTCCTTGTAGGTAGGTCGGTAGATACGGCCATCTTGGAGCACAACGCCTTTTCGGTACCAGATCGAGGCTCGGTCCTTGAACCGGTCCAGAAGGCGGTCGAGAAGCTCCTGCTCCGCAGCGCTCGTCGATTCTGCGGGCTCGACGGTCAAATTGTAGCTCACAGTCCCCTCGGGATCGAGGATGGGCTGAATGCGCACGGTCGCCAAGCGCTTGCCGTCCAGAAAGGCGGCGACCAGGAGGTGCTCGGCGTCGCTCTCCTCGTCGATCCGGAGCTCCCCGCGGGAGAGCCACTCGTGGGCGGCGAGGACCGTTTCCGGATCGGCTCCTTCGTCTTCGAATTCGGCGGGAAAAGGAATGTCGAGCTGGAAGTCGAGGGGTTCGCCGAGGTCCTCCACGAGGGTTCCGGCAGCCTCCCTTTGCAGCGCTTCGAAACCGGGCTGATTGGAACCGGCGTCGCGTACGTCCCGGGGTTGCAGCGCGAGACGGAGGAGATGGCGGAGGTTGTCGATCTCCTTCAGAAAGTCTCTGAAATCAAAGGTCGAGCGGCTCCAGATGGCACCGCTTCTCACGGCGAGCCCGACGAGACGCTGCTTCGGCCGGCTCTCGCTCGAGCCGATCGCATCCTGGGGGTCGAGCTCGCGCAGCGGGGAGCCGGCGGGAAGCCGGCTGCGGAAGTCGGCGTCAACCCGCGCCGTCTCCAGGTTTGAGACGGCCGTTCGCAACCGGTAGGACTGATCTTCGAAAGGATCGATGACATGGCGCACGTTGGGGCCGGCGAAGGATTTGGAATCGGCCTTTGAAGGGGTAGGGCGGTGGAGCCCCTGGAGTGAGGCCTGCCGGGCGTCGCCTTGGAGAAAAGCACGAGACGTCTGTTCCTCTGGGAGCGGAAAGAACATGGGCCGTCCGTTTGGAGCACGAAACTCCGTGGTCAGATACCTGACGAGCTCGTTGCGCAGGGACCCCTGTGTACAGACAATGGCAGCGTGCTCGCGGTCGAGCAGCAGAAGCGCCAGATGATGCTTCACGTCGCGGAGGACGGCGGGAGGCAGGCCTTCGGCCTCGGAAGCGCCGAGCTGCTGCAGCCATTGGGGCGGATGCTCGATCGAATACCACCAGCCCAAGATATGCCATCCTCTCATCTGTTTCTCCGGGATCCGCCCGATATGGCTCAGGCGCGAGCCGGCGGTGCCCAAGTCCTCGATGCGAGCGAGCAGGACCTGATGGAGGTAGGAGCGGATCGTTGCGGAGGGTTGAAAGGGCTGGCGCGCTTGAAGGAAAACAACGGAGACGTAGGGCGAGAGATCGCCGGGAGCGATCTCGTGCCCCTTCTTGTAGCTCGTTCCGATCCGCCTCGTGGGCTTCAGGAGGCTATCTCCTGTTTTCGGGCTCGGTGAGACAGAGCCTTATCTAAAGCCTAGTGCTGAATCCTGGTCGCGTCAATGCCATGAGAAGCAGGGTCCAGCATGCCGCCGCCGGCACTACCGCTGACTGCTTTCCGTCACCTGTCGATTTTCAGACACCCTGACCAGTCGCCATCGCCGCGCGTCCTCTCGCACCCAACCATCACTGCATCAGCGCTTTAGCAGACAGGTCCGCTCCTTTCACCACCCTGGCACGCCCTGTGAGATACAGGGCTGGCGCAGGAGGAACGATGACCATGTCACAGCGCAGCGTAGAGCAGGTGATCGGCAGGTTGGCGACCGACGAAGGCTTCCGCGATCAGTTCGAAGCGAACCGGGAAGCGGCGCTCTCGGCGGCGATCGCCAACGGCCTTCAGCTCACCTCGACCGAGCAGCGTGCGCTCCTGGAGCTCGACGTCGACGCGGCAGCCCGCTTCGCCGGTTGTCTCGATCCACGGATTCAAAAAATCAGCGTGCGGAGGAACGAACCGTGAAATCAAATCGGATCCGAATGTCCATTCTCAGTCTCGCGACCCTCGCCTTCGCCGCCTGCCGGCACGAGGCTCCGGCCGCGTTCGAACGCCCGCCGGCGCCCGTGGCGGTGGCCTCAGCGGTGACGCGGGACGTGCCGGTGTATCTCGACGAGGTCGGCCGGGTGGCGGCGCGCGAGGTGGTCTCCGTGCAGCCGCAGATCTCCGGGCGCATCACGCGCATCCACTTCGCCGACGGCGCTGACCTGCGCAAGGGCGACCTGCTCTTCACCGTCGATCCGCGGCCGTTCCAGGCCCAGGTCGACGCGGCCCAGGCCACCCTCTCCCAGGCAAAAGCGGCGCTCGATCTCGCCCGGCTGCAGCTCGACCGCGCCTCGAAGCTGATCGAAACGAAGGCCATCTCGCAGGAGGAATTCGACCTCAAGAAGAACGGCGTGGACGTGGCCATCGCTCAGGTGGAACAGAGCGCAGCCGCGGTCCAGACCGCGAAGCTCAACCTCGATTACTGCTTCATCCGCTCGCCCATCGCCGGCCGCGCCGGGGAACGACTGGTGGACCAGGGAAACGTGGTCACGGCCAATACGGGCTCCTTGCTGACCGTCCAGCGTCTGGACCCGGTCTATGCCGACTTCACCGTGCCCGAGAACGATCTCACGGCGGTACAGCGGAACATGGCGCGTGGATCTCTCGCGGTGGAGGTGAGCCTGCCCGACGAGTCGGGCGATCCCCGTAAGGGAGCACTTACGTTTCTGGACAACGCGGTGCAGGGCGATACCGGCACGGTGAAGCTCCGCGCCACCATCCCCAACGGCGATCACCGCTTCTGGCCCGGGCGCTTCGTGAAGATCCGCCTCGTGCTCGACACGCTTCAGGAAGCCGTGCTCGTGCCCGCAGCCGCGCCGCAGACCTCCGCCCAGGGACCGTACGTCTACGTGGTCAAGGACGACTCGACCGCCGAGCAGCGGACCATCGCGCAGGGACAGCGGCACGGCGACCTGATCGTCATCAGCCAGGGTGTCAAGCCCGGCGAGCGCATCGTGATCAACGGCCAGCTCGGCGTGACGCCCGGCGGCAAGGTGAAGGTCGAGGGCGGGGATACGGAGGTCTCTTCGAACACTTCTCCGAAGAAGGAGGGCAAGTCGTGAATCTTTCGGAACCTTTCATCCGCCGGCCGGTCATGACCATGGTCCTTACCGTGGCCGTGATCCTGTTCGGCGTGCTCAGCTACCTTCAACTGCCGGTGAACGACCTGCCGGCGGTGGACTACCCCGTCATCCAGGTGCAGGCGGTCTACCCGGGCGCGAGCCCGGAGACCATGGCGAACAACATCGCGACACCGCTCGAACGGCAGTTCATGCAGATCAACGGCCTGGAGCTCGTCACCTCGAAGAGCACGCAGGGGTTCACCACCATGACGCTCCAGTTCGCGCTCTCGAAGAGCGTCGACGCCGCGGCAACCGACGTGCAGACGGCGATCACGCAGGCCTCGGGCAGCCTGCCCGTGGACATGCCTTCGCCGCCGACGTTCTCGAAGACGAACCCGAACGATCAACCCATCCTGTACATCGCGCTGACCAGCGACTCGGTGACGCCGGGCCAGCTCTACGACTACGCCAGCACGCAGGTGGGCCAGCGCATCAGCATCCTGCCCGGCGTGTCGCGCGTCAACGTGTTCGGCACCAAGTCGGCCATCCGCATCAAGGCCGATCCCTCCTCTATGTGGGCGCGGGGCATCACGGTCGACGACCTGGCCGCCGCGGTGAAGCGGGGCACCAGCTACACCGGCGCCGGCCAGCTCGACGGCACGGCCGGCACGGCGCTGCTGCGTCCGCAGGGCCAGCTCGAAACGGCCGAGGACTATGAAGATCTCATCGTCGCCGCCAGGGAAGGCTCGCCGGTCTACCTGCGCGACGTGGCCCGGGTGCGCGACTCGGTGCAGGACGAGCGGATCAACATGCGTTTCTGGGTGCGCGGCTACCCCGTGCCCTCGGCGACCGTGGTCGTGGCCGTCAACCGGCAGGCCGGCTCCAACGCCGTGGAGGTGGCGAAGAGCATCCGCGCGGAGCTGCCCCTGATCGGCGCCGAGCTTCCGGGCTCGGTGCGCGTCACGCCGATCTACGACCGCTCGCAGACCATCGTTCACTCGGTCGCCGACGTGCAGGTGACGCTGCTGATCGCGTTCGCCCTGGTGGTGATCGTGATCTTCGTCTTCCTCGGCCGCGCCGCCGACACCCTGATCCCGGCGGTGGCGCTGCCGCTCTCGCTCTTCATCACCTTCATGGCCATGCGGCTGCTCGGCTACAGCCTGGACAACCTGTCGCTGATGGCGCTCACGCTGGCGATCGGGTTCCTGGTGGACGACGCCATCGTGTTCCTGGAAAACACCGTGCGCCGCCTGGAGAGCGGCGAGCGGGCGTTCGAGGCGAGCATCAACAGCGCGAAGGAGATCAGCTTTTCGATCGTGTCGATGACCATCTCGCTCGCCGCCGTGTTCCTGCCGCTGGTCTTCATGACCGGCCTGGTGGGCCGCATCTTCCGCGAGTTCGCGGTTACGATTGTCATTGCGATCCTCGCCTCGGGCCTGGTGTCGCTGACCGTCACTCCGCTCATGACCGCGCGGCTGCTCCGGGAGCGCGGCCACGGCTTCAAGCAGACGTGGATGGAACGCGTGATGGGCGGCCTCGAAAAGCGGGTGCTCGGCGTCTACGGCCGCTCGCTCTCGTGGTTCCTGGAGCGGCGGTGGGTCTCCGTCGCGATCTGGGGAATCTGCCTCGCCGGCACGGTCTGGCTGTTCATGGCCGTGCCCAAGGCCTTCCTGCCGCCGGGCGACAGCAGCGTGGTCTTCGGCGTCTTCCTGGGCCGCGAGGGCTCCTCGCCGGAGCAGATGCGCGCCATCCAGGACCGCGTGGACGACACGCTGCACGCGGACCCGAACGTCCTGATGGATTTCACGATGACCGGCAATGGCCAGTTCCTGCCGTCGAACCAGGGCATCACCTTCACCTTTCTGAAGCCGGCCGATCAGCGCCAGCCGATCCAGCAGGCGGCGGCGGAGATGATGGGCAGGATCGCCGGCAACCCCGGCGTGTTCGCGTTCCTGCGGCCGTTCCCGGTCCTGGAGATCAGCACCGGAGCGGTCAACACGAACCAGGGCCAGTACGCCTTCTCGCTCTCCGGAGTGGATTCCGCCCAGGTCTACGACGTGGCCGGCAAGCTGATGGGCAGGCTGCGCGACTACCCGGGTTTCCTGACCCTGTCGTCGGACTGGTTCAACAACACGCCCAACCTGGACATCGAGCTGCGGCGCGACCAGGCGAAGATGTACGGCGTCTCCGAGTCGCGCATCCTCGAATTGCTGCGCAGCGCCTACTCGCAGAACTACCTCTATCTGATCAAGAAGCCCGAGGACCAGTACCAGGTCATCCTGGAAGTGGCCGACGCCGCGCGCTCGCGGGCCGAGGACCTCTCGCTGCTCTACATCCGCTCGGACGACGGCGCCAACCTCGTGCCGCTGCGCGAGCTGGTCACCTGGAAGACCACGCTCGGTCCGCAGGCGGTGAACCACACCAACCAGTTCACCAGCGTCACGCTGTATTTCAACCTGAAGCCCGGTGTGGCCATCGGCGACGCCACGGACTTCATCGCCAACGCGGCGAAGGACATCGTGCCGCCGACCGTGCGCGCCAGCCTGCAGGGCGAGGCGCTGACCTTCCGCGACACGGTCCGCGACCTGACGCTCCTGATGTTGCTCGCGGTGTTCGTGATGTACGTGATCCTGGCCATCCTGTATGAGAGCTACGTCCACCCGCTGACCGTGCTCTCGACGCTGCCCACGGCGCTGGTGGGCGGCCTCCTGACGCTCTTCCTGTTCGGCGAGCAGGCTTCGCTCTACGCCTTCGTCGGCATGTTCATGCTGATGGGGATCGTGAAGAAGAACGGCATCCTGATCGTCGACTTCGCGCGCCAGCGGGTGGAGGCCGGCGAAGCGCCGGAGAAGGCCATCCACGAGGCGAGCCTGGACCGCTTCCGGCCGATCCTGATGACCACCCTCGCCGCGGTGGTGGGCGCGTTGCCGATCGCTCTCGGCTATGGCGCGGACGGCGCCTCTCGCAGGCCGCTCGGCCTCGTCATCGTCGGAGGCCTGGTGGTCTCCCAGTTCATCACCCTGTACATCACTCCGGTGATCTATCTGCTCTTCGAACGTTTCCAGGAAAAGGTTCTCAACCGGGCCTCCTTCCGGCCGTCGCTCGCCATCCCGGAAGCGGCGCGGGTGATCGTGCCCGTGCTTCTTCTCGCCCTGCTCCTCACCGGCTGCACCGTGGGTCCCAACTATCAGAGACCGCCGGTCACGGCCCCCGATCAGATCCATGGTCAGACCACGCCGGCCACGCCGGAGGAAACCGCCTCGCTCGCCGACCGGGCCTGGTGGGAGATCTTCGCCGACGAGCCTCTCAAGGCCCTGATCGACGAGGCGCTTCACAACAGTTTCGACGTCCGGCTCGCGGGCTGGCGCGTCGAAGAGGCGCGGGCGGCCGCGGGCATCCGCCGCTCGGAGCGCTGGCCGCAGGTCCAGGCGGGCGCCGGCGGGTCGCGCGGCCAGGTGAGGGGCGGCGAGACGGAGACCCTCTACGACGCCGACCTCGGCGTCTCCTGGGAGGTCGACCTGTGGGGCCGCCTCCGGCGGCTCGACGAAGCGGCTCGGGCGCGGTTCCTGGCCACCGAGGAGGCGCGGCGCGGCGTGCTGCTCTCGCTCGTCTCCGACGTGGCCACAAGCTACTTCCAGCTCCGCGAGCTCGACCTGGAGCTGGAGATCGCCCGCAGCTCGGCCGCGTCGTTCCAGGAGACCTATGACCTGTTCAACCGGCGCCTCGAAGCCGGCGCGGCCTCGGGCCTCGAAACCGCGAGCGCCGGCGCCACCCTGGCCGCGACCGAGGCCGGGATCCCGGACCTCGAACGGCTCATCCTGGCGCAGGAGAACCAGTTGTCGTTCCTCCTGGGGCGCAACCCCGGACCGATCCCGCGCGATGATCGGCGGGGGTCGCTCGGCGATCAGCTCCTGCCTCCGGAGATCCCGGCGGGCCTGCCCTCGGACCTCCTGCAGCGGCGGCCCGATCTGCGCGCCGCCGAGCAGCAGCTCGTCGCGGCCAACGCGGAGGTCGGCGTGGCCGTCGCCAACCTCTTTCCACGCCTGAGCCTCACCGGCGCCTTCGGCGGCGTGGCGCCCGAGGTCGCGGGCCTCTTCGGCGACGGGAAGACCTGGTCGGTCGGAGGCGGCCTTTTGACTCCCCTGTTCCAGGGCCGTCGCCTCACGGAAGAGCGCCGCGAGGCCGAAGCCCGCTGGGAGCAGGCGAAGGTGCAATACGAGGCGAGCGTGGCCAACGCCTTCGCGGAGGTCTCGACGTCTCTCGCCGCGTATCAGAAGCTTGCCGAGATCGAAGCCGGACAGGCGCGGGCCGCGGCCTCCTACCGGCAGGCCGTGCGGCTGTCGAACGACCGCTATCTCTCCGGCCTCGCGGATTATCTCGAAGTCCTCCAGGCGCAACAGCAGCAGTTCGCCGCGGAGAGCTCGCTGGCGCGCACCCGGCGCGACCGCCTGGTGAGCCTCGTCCAGCTTTACAAATCATTGGGCGGCGGCTGGCGGCTCGCGGATGAAGAGTGGACGCCGGAAGCTTCCGTTTCAGGGAGGTGACTGGGCCGCTCCGAACTTCCAGTGCAGGCGGATCACCATCGCCTTGGCGATGGCCGCGTTGACGCCCGCATCCTTATCCTGATTCAGTCGTTCTTTCAAGGCGGCCCGCGCCTTCGGGCCGCCGATCTTTCCGAGCGCGACCGCCGCCTCGCTCCGGACCCTCGGTTTCTCGTGAACCCTGAGCATGATGCTCACCATTTCCACCGCCTTCTGGTCCCCGATCTCTCCCAGCGCGCTCACGATCTCTGCCGCCATGGCTTCTTCGTGGTGCGATTTGATGAGCTGCTTCAACAAGGGCTCCGTTGCACTCTTGAGTCGAAGTTGCCCCAGGACCCTGATGGCAGCGAATTGCACCGCATCTTTACCGGTCTCCATCTGGCGGATCAGCTCTGCTGCAATGGCCTGCCTCTCGCGGATATCTCTCAGGTCCATGACGGCTCGTCCGAGAGCAAAGATGATTTGAGCCTTCAAGGCGTCATCCGCCTCTGCCTGGAGCGCCTTGAGCAGATCCGTTGCGGCTTGCCCACCGGTCGCCCCAGGGAGCCCTTGAGCCGCGATCTTCCTTTCGTCGGGATCCTTGCTCTTGAGCAGGTCGCTCAACTTCGAGAGTGCCGCCGTGCCGCCGATCTTGGCAAGCGAGCCTGCTGCCGCCTGTTTCAGCAGGAACTTCTGCGTGGGGGAGAAATCCCTTTTGGGTGAAGCGATCCTGTCTTCGAGCAAGGCGACGAGCGTGAACACCGCCTGCTCTGCCCGCAATTCGCCAAGCCGGTTGATCGCCTTCAGCTTTCTTTTGAACTCCTTTTGCAATCGCCCTTCGAAGTCGAGCGCCCGGTTTTCCGCGTCATCGTAGAAATCCGGGGGCGGTTGTCCCTCCCGGACGATGGCAAGCTGCTCGACGGTCTCGTCGAGGACGGGATTCGTAGAGTAAGGCGTTATTCTTCTTCCAGGCTGCCGCTGAAGGATTGCCTGGGAGCCTTGCTGCTGCGCCACGTGCGTCAGCTCGTGCGCCAGCAGTCGCGTCCCCTCGCCCGTCCGCGGTGAATATTCCCCGGCACCGAACACGATATCCCGGCCCAGCGTGAAGGCCCGGGCGTCAACGCTGCGGGCGAGCCTCGCCGAGCGGTCGTCCGCATGGATTCGCACGGACGCGAAGTCGTGTCCGAGCCTGGATTCGAAAAAAGCTCGCGAAGACTCGGGGAGCGGCGCCCCACCGCCGGAGATACCCCGTATTTCGGAAGCGACACGTCCGCCCACCTCTCCGGCAGCGGCTTGCTGCGTCGTCGGGCTGACCTGCGACGGCGCGATCGCGAGAGAGGCGTCCGGCTCGTTTCGCACCGCCTGCTCCGCCATGCGGTCTGCCTGTTGCTCGAGCGGACCGCCAGCCTGCCCGATCGCGACCTTCGACTGTGGGGTCGGCGAGCGAGGCGTCCGACCGGACCGGAACGGCGTCGTCGGCTGGGTTGCCTTGGGTACGTGTGGGAATTCGCGCATCGTGATACCGGATTTCCCGGTCTCCTCTCAGGGAGAGATACGCGAAATCCTTTCCCATCCCGCCAGGGAGGAGCTCCGCGCGGCGGTGACCGGTCCCGACTCGGACGAAGGGCCGTACGGGGTTACATAGTCTTCGCGCG
This sequence comes from Acidobacteriota bacterium, assembly GCA_040349255.1. Lineage (GTDB taxonomy): Bacteria > Acidobacteriota > Thermoanaerobaculia > Multivoradales > UBA5704 > DATMER01. The sequence goes on from JBEQUE010000045.1 coordinate 25,737, forward strand.
GAATGACGGGCGCGTTCCTGTCGTCGCCCGGTTCGCGGACGGCCGGCAGGATGTACCTGGGTGGAAGGTTCTGGGACGTGTTGATCGTCGTCTTTCCGCTGCTGTAATTGCCAGCGAGGGTGGCGACGAGGAGGTCGAGATCCGGAATCACCAGCACGGTCTGGCCGCCGGCGCCCGCGGCGAAGAAGGCGTGCACGGCGCGGTCCTTGTACGGAAGGTCGATGCTCCACCAGAGGTATCCGTAATAGATTCCGCGCAGGTGGTAGAGCGGCGCCGACGCCCGGGCCACGAAATCGTGGCTGAGAATCCTGCGCCCCTGCCAGGTCCCTCCGTCGAGCATGAGCTGGCCGAGCTTCAGGAAGTCACGCGGCAGGAGCTGCACGCTACCGCCTCCGAAAGGGTTTCCCGCGGGATCCAGGAGCCATCCGTAGCGGCGGATCTTCATCGGCACTCCGAGCACGCGGTCGAACGTGGCCATCGCGGATTCGCCTGTCGCGCGGCTCAACATCCCGAGGGCAAGGTTCGGATTGCCGCTGCAATAGACGGACTTCTCGCCCGGCTCGGACGCCATCGGGACCTTCAGCATGAAACGGTAGTAGTCCGGTTCGTCGGTCTGATCGAGCATCCTCTCTTCGTTACCGGGCGCGTCCATGTTGGTGTCGTCGCAGAAGTATCCGGACGACATGGTCAGGAGGTGCTCCAGGGTCATGGCCCTCTTGCGCGGCTCCAGGTCCGGCGGAAAGGAGCCTCCGTTCATGGCTCGATAGACCGGCGTCGCCAGATCGAGCGGCGCGCCGGCCTGGATCGCGGCGCCGATGAGGGTCGCGGTCAGGCTCTTGGCCGCCGAGCGCGTCTCGTGCAGCTTCTCGCGGTTCTCGCCGTGGAAGTATTCCTCCAGCACGAGCTTCCCGTGCCGCGCGATCAGGATGGCGTGGATCTCCGGACTGATCGGCGAATCGATCGGCGCCTCGAGGATCTTCTGGATGAATCTCTCGATCGCCGGGCGGTCGATGTCCACCTCGTCCAGGGTCCCCGTGGGCCAGCCGTCGTCGACGGCCGGCGGAGGATGGTACACGTAGCGTTCCGGGGTTTTGCCTCGCGGATAGAAATCGCTCTGCTCGTCGTCGCGGCGGAAGTCATAGGTGCCGCCGCGGGATGGAAAGGTGAGCGTAATCACTTCGCTCTCGGCATCATAGGTCCCACTGGCCAGCTCGCGCTCCTCTACCTGCCCCGCGCGCCTGCCGAGGAGCTTGACAATCTTGCCGTCGCGGGTGAGCCGCTCGGCTCCGAATTGGGCGCCGTAGTCGCGCTCCGGGTTCCGGACGAGGGCTCCGAGCGATCCGTCCGGCCGCTTCTGCAACATCAGATAGAACGTGAACGTGTCCTCGAAGGGGACCACCTCTCCGCTCCAGCGATCCGGACCCTCCGGCTTCAGTCGGACCGGAGAAACATATTTGAAGCCCATGCCGCGCGCGTTCGGCGGATACCACTGGCCGAGGATCACCCCCTCCTCCTGGAGCCTGCCGCGGAACGATCCCTGGGCGTTCGGCAGATCGAAGGAGAGCTCGCCTTCGCCGAGGCGAACAGGCAGTCTCCGTCCCATCATCTCGGCGGTATACGTTTCACCGGTCCGTTCCAGGACCAGCGGGCCGCGGGCGAAGGGCCCGAACCACCGCTTCGCTTTCCAGAGGCCCGCGAGCTCATCCGCCGAGGCTGTGGGGGCGGTCGTCTGCCCGTGGCCGGCCAGAGCCGTGGTAATCAGCAGGAGAGGGATCCAGATCGATCGGATTCCGGCCATCTTGCCTCTCCTCTACTCCGCGCGCAGCGCCGACAGCGGATCCACGCGCGCGGCGCGCAGCGCGGGGCGCACGCAGCCAACGACGGCGGTCGCGAGACACAGCGCCGTGGCGACGGCGATCGTGAGCGGGTCCTCCGGGCGCACGCCGAAGAGCAGCGCGCTCATGCCTCTCGCGGCGACCCAGGCCACGGCGACGCCGATCGCGATGCCGGTCAGCGCGAGCGCCAGTCCTTCGCGCAGCACCAGTCCGATGATTTCGCCGGCCTGCGCTCCGAGCGCCCGCCGCACGCCCAGTTCCTGCGACCGCTTCGACACCGCGAAGGTGAGCAGACCATGAACGCCGAGCCCTGCGATCAGAAGCGCTACGACGGAGAGCGCGCCGAGGAGGCGGAGCTGCGTCACGCGCGAGGCCGTGTCCTCCGCGACGATCGCCTCCATCGTCTGGATGTTTGAAACCGGCTGTTCCGCATCCGTCGCTTTGATGATCTCGCGGATCCGCGGCAGGAGCGTGCCCGCGTCGAGCTCGCCGGCGGTGCGCAGCGCCAGGTCCTGCGGGATGTATCCCACGAGGTTTTCACCTTGCTGCTGGTACGGCAGATACACCTGGGGCTCGCTCTGGCGCTCCAGTCCGCGCACCAGCACGTTTCCCACCACGCCGACCACCACGCGGTCGCTGAAAGCCACATTGAAGCGCTTGCCGAGCGGATCCTGGTTCGGCCAGTGCCGCTGCACGAACGACTCGCTCACGACGGCGACCATCGGTTGCTTTTCCGTGTCGCTCTCCGCAATGTCGCGGCCACGGCGCAGCGGGATCCCGAGCGTCTCGAAATAGCCCGGCGTCACGAAGCGCAGGCTCACGGTATTGTCTCTCCCCCGCACCAGCTCCTCGCCCGCGAGCGACACCGGCCAGATGCGGCCGCGCATCGCCAGCGGCAGCCCCGTCGCGAAAGCGGCGCTCCGGACACCGGGCAGCACGCTCACCTCTTCGAGGACACGCTGGAAGTACTGCTCACGTTTCGGAGGCGAGTCATACTTGCCGACGGGAAGCGCGGTCCTCAGCGTGAGCACGTTCTCCGCGACGAAGCCGGGATCCATCGACTGGATCCGCCAGACCGCGCGGATCAGGAGACCGGACGTGATGAGCAGCACGACGGAGGCCGCGACCTCGACGACGACGAGCGCCGCGCGCAACCGCTGAGTCCGTCCCCCGCCCGCGCGCGTCCCGTTGCGTAGCGCGTCGAGGGCGCTGCTGCTCCCGGCGCGCAGCGCGGGCGCGAGGCCGAAGGCGAGGCCCGTGAGCAGCATGAAGCCCGCCGCCAGCAGGAGCACGCGGAGGTCCAGCGTCGCGCGCTCGGCGATGGGAAGCTCGTTCGGCACCAGTCTGGCGAGAAGCGGAAGACCGAGGACGGCGGCGGCGATCCCCACGAGGCCTCCCACGACGGCGATGCCCAGGCTTTCGGTCACCATCTGCCGCACCAGCCGCTCGCGTCCGGCGCCCAGCGCGGCGCGGACCGCCAGCTCGCGCGCCCGATGCGCGCCGCGGGCCAGGAAGAGGCTCGCGAGGTTGGAGCACGCGAGGAACAGGATGCAGAGCGCGGCTCCGCAGAGCGCCAGGACGAGCAGGCGCGCGCGGTCCGACAGGTCGTCGCGCAGCCCGAGCACGGTCGAACCGACGTCCTTGTTGTCCTTGGGATACTGCCGCTCCAGGCGGCTGCTCACAACGGCCAGATCCTGGAACGCCTGCTCCTTGGAGACGCCCGGCCGCAGCCGTGCCAGGACCTCGAGATAATTGTTGCTGCGCTCCGTGTAATCGTCCTCGGCGAAGACGAGCGGTCTCCACGCCGCCACGGAACGGCTCGGGAACTGAAAGGAAGCCGGCATCACGCCGATCACGGTGTGCGGCACGCCGTCGATGCGAACGGTGCTCCCCACGACGTGCGGGTCGCCGCCGAATTGCGACTGCCAGAGCCCATGACTGAGCAGAAGAACGTTTTCCGCGTCCTGAGCCGTGAAGATGCGACCGATCGACGGCGCGACGCCCAGCATGGGCAACACTTCCCGTGTAGCGCCCAGGACCTGGATCCGCGTCGGCTCGCCGGCGTCCACGAGGTTCACCTCCCAGGTCGAGTACGCTCCCATCTCCGAGAAGGAGGTCGTCATCGCCTTCCAATCGCGATAGTTCGCCGGCGACGGCTCCATGGTGTCGTACCCTGGCGTGCGCTCCCAGAGCTTCACCAGCCGGTCCGCGCCCTGGTAGGGAAGAGGCCGCACGAAGACGAAGTCCGCGAGCGAGAACACGGCGGTGTTGGCGCCGACGCCGAGCGCGACCACGAGCACGGCGGTGAGCGCGAAACCCGGCGTGCGCCGCAGGGAGCGTGCGGCATAGACGAGGTCCTGCCGCAGGACATCCCAGTGCGCCGCCATGGCATTGGGGATCACATCCGTGAGCGCCGCCCAGAGGATCCGGAGCCAGGCCAGTGGCCCGGAGAGCCCGCGGGTCCGTTCCGCGAAGGCGTAGCACAGCTCCTCGCGATACTCGGCCCAGAAGGACGAGGGATAGAGATGCAACAGTGCGCGGTAGAGGCGCATCAGGTGGCCTCCGGCTTGAGGCCGCGCGCCCGGGCCATCCTCACGAGATCGGACAGGCGTCCCACCTCGGCGCGCGCGACGTCGGTGCCGAAGGGAGTGAGCTTGTAGTAGCGCCGCCGCGGGTCGTCGTCCGCGGCGCGCCGCCGGGTGACCTCGGCGATGAGGCCCTGCTCCACCATGCGGGCGATCGAGCGATAGAGCGTGCCGGCGCTCAGGCGCAGCTCGCCCTGCGTGCGCGCCTCGATGTCCAGGATGATGGCGTAGCCGTGGCGTTCCTCGTCCAGGAGCGCCAGGAGGATATGGAAGGTGGCCGGGGGAAGCGGCAGGAGGCTTTCGACGGGCTCGCGGTCGTTCATGCCTCCACTATAGCCACGGTGGATATAGCCGTCAAGGCTATAGTGACGTGGATCTACCGGCCTCAATCCCTGACAAGGATCGAGATTTCCGTCCGCCATTGGGAGGGGTCGGTTTCGAGAGGCGGGCTCACGAGGTAGCGCTCGACGCGGCCGGCCCAATGCGTGACATTGTGATCATCACGAACGTTCCAGGCGACGCCGTTGCGCTTGGCCCAATCGAGGAGAGCGGCCGTCGTTTCGACCAAGCCGGAATAGTCGCCGGAGTGCATAACTGACGCATAGGTGCCTGCGGGAAGCGTCCCAGGACGAGCAGCGCCGTGATCGGGCAGATTCGCGGGGACGATCGGCAGTCCGATATCGACCTCGACGTTGCTCATGTTGTAGTCGACGACCCAGTAACGGACGAGGGGAGGTCCCGACGGCTCAATCTCGGCAGCCGATAACGCCTCGCGCAGTTCGGCCAGAGCCTGCGGCACGACCTCGGCAAGTTCCTCCCGTGCGATGTGTCTGCGGATGCCGGCATAATGCTGCTCGGGGCGCTCCTCGAACCCAGGCTTGATCTTCATGGTCGCGTCCTCCATGGACACATTCTAGATTGCCGACTCCCCGTCCGGCCCACCGCCCGCCATCATTTCAGCCCTACCGATAAATTTACGAGCCTGGACAGTAGGTCCAGCGGACCCGGGTCCGGAGGTGTGCGGAGCACCTCGGCTCCGCACACCTCGGGCACAGCCCATACCTACGCCAAGCTGGCCATCCCAGGCGGAACGGCGGCGTCCTTGGACTCGGCGGCCGCCATTCCTCTGAATTTTCAAGGAACCATGAAGCTGCAACCTTCGACAACCGTCTCTTCTACGAGCCAGCCTTCCCTTCCGTTGTCTGGCATCTGGCTGGCTCATTCATCGCGGCGAAAGCCTTTCTGCCGACCTGGAAGGCTGTTCGTCCGCGCACAACCTTCTCTACGACGATTCAACCTTCTCTGTGGCAAAACAAGGTTATCCAGACGAAAACAAGGTTATCCAGACGAAAACAAGGTTGTTTTGGGCCAGGGAAGGTTGTTTTTCCATGGAGAACGTTGTGCTGGCTCATAGAAGGCTGTCTTTCCGCAGAGAACCTTGGAAAAGTCTGGACAACCTTGTCGCGGCCCATGGAAGGTTGTCTTAGCGCGCAGAACGTTGTTCCGGGCCGGAGAACGTTGTTTTGCCGTATAGAACCTTCCAACGGCGTGGATAACGTTGTCTTGCCGTGGATAACGTTATGCAGCCTTCCAGCGCCCGAGACCGCCTCCTATGCCCGTTCCCGCCTCTTTTCTTCCGGAGGCCGGCCGATTCCAACCCCCTCTATATAAGAGTTGCCGCTGGGCCCGTTTTTTTGACAACCTCGCCGAAGTTTCCTGCCGAGGCGTGAACGACCCCGGTCGTTTTGGGAATTATTTCCGAATTTTGAAGGAAGAGGCTCGGATCGGCCGGCCGGTGTGTATTCTCCACGGCCTTGCGGGCGACGGATCGCCGACGGCGTCCGTATACCCTCAAGCTCGGCCGGCTCGCCGGCCGCAGGGTTCCTTGACAATCGATTCACCGTAGGACGCCGGGGGGCTGTGCGGCCAGCCCCCCGGCCGGGGAGGAGTGTGCTGGTCCTGCTGTGCCCCCTTGGCGAGGCCCCCTGAAGCGGGGGCTTCAGCCAGTTAGCGGAACTCAGACGTCGCCTGAAAACGCCATTTGCGGTCCGGCAGGACCAATTGCGCGAATGGTCAGCCTGGAATCGGTTTCATCCCACCAATTACTGTTCGGTGACGTCCCTCCATCGAACTGGTCGTTCACGCCCTGCGCAAAAAGGTCCGTGGCATCCCCGTAATTCTGTGGGTCATTTTCAAGGTCGTTTCGTCCATCCGCCTGCACCAGCGAGCACTCGTAGTGTTGCTCCAGGGTCATCTGTTCGTTCTGGTTATCTCCCAACTCGTCGATGCGCCAGATGGCAAGTCCGGACCCAGGCAGAGCTTGGTCGCGACCCTGCTTGAAGCGGTTCTCGATGATGTAGTACTCGGTCGACCCCTTACGATGGATGAAAAACTTATTGGACCCTGCCACAGCCGTCCCGGCCAGACCAGCGGTGATCTTCGTCAGCGCTTGGGCCCACCCAGCTTTGTATTTGAGATAAGCGCCGACGTGGGGTGGGTTTTTTTCGTCCGCGTTTGGCCCGGCGCACATCAGGCAGAACATGCCAACCCCGGCCGACTCGTACCCGTAGTCGTACAGATCAGGGAAATCGCATATCATGTGTCCATTTTCATGGCAGAAGGTTCCCAGCGATAGCTCGTTGGTCATGTCAGTGATTTGGTAATCAAAGGCGTTTTTCCCCGGCGTGAGCTGATACGGCGTCTGGAGATGGTAAGAGTGGGGCCAAAGGCCTTTCGCCCAATTGTTCACCCGCGTTCCGGCGTAGAAAACGTTCGTTGCGTATACGTACTGCTGGTTGTCGGCAGTCAAGCCGGTGAAATCAAAGCCTTGAGCTCGGTGATGCCTCAGAGCCTCCTTGATCAGTTGCCGCGCCCGGATTGGTTGCGCGATCGTCTCGTTTGTATAGTAGCTCCGTGGGTGCTGGGCCGTATAATACGGTGCTACGATGTTCTTATACTTGAGGCGACCACCAGATATTTCCAAGAAATAATCGTACACAGAACCATTATTGCCGAAACCCGTATAGCCGGGCTCGTTGCAGAAGTCATCTACCTGGTCACGCGTGATGGTCCCCGGGATATCGGGAAAGTCAACTAGGAGGCAGAGGCCGACGAAGTCGCCGACGGTCTGACGCTGGGGAGGGGCTGGGACGATTCCAGGGGCGGCCGCGGCACCGAAGAGCGCCTGCTTGAACTGCTGGCGCCGTTGCTCCCAGCGTGATGTGCCGGGTGGCAATCCTGGGCGTTCAATTACCTTCGCCTTGGCGGCTGCTCGCGACACACGGACTCCCGGATTTAGACCAAGATCCTTAGGATTCACCAATCGCGGCCGTGCGCTGGTGGGGATCAGGTCATCCCCGTCCTGACTGACATCCGCGTACTGGTAGAAGCCTGTGGCCGGATCTTCGACCACCGTGTAGCCATTGAGGGTTTCGAAGACAGCATGATGCTGATCGCCCCAACCCCGGACTCGGAGCGCGGTGCCATCGGGTTGGGTGAAAGTGAATTCTTTGCCGCTGAATGGAACCGACATGGGGTACCTCGCTTTCTGCTCGAGTGACTCGTGTGTGCCACTTGTACCAATGCGCGACTCACAACCAATCGGTCGGGCGCGCCAAAGGAGGCTTCTACTCAGTCAGTCTGTAGCACCCTCGCTGCCTCGGAAGGAGACAGAGCCGCCAGCGCCCGGTGCGCAATTTCGTCCGACTTCTGTTTTCCTGCGGCACCGACTCTGACGCCGAGAAAAGCACCGACGACGGTGCCAAGAAACGTGGTCAAAGTTCCGACCAAAGCGATGACGTTGGCGGCTGTCCAACCATCCTTGACTGGAAGCAGCCAGGCGAGCCCCGCAATCAGAAGAAGCCCGACGATTATCACAAGAAGAGCCGCACCATACTTGAGTTCGTCAGTCGAAGTACCTTCGTCCATTGGTTAACCTCCCTTGATGAGGACCGACGCGTATGGGAGAACGCCACGACGCCTCTCCCTGTGAGGAGTAGACGGACCGTCTCCAGGTTTTCACCAAGGAGATGGGGAGATGTGTCGGCCGGGCTACTTCACCTGGCGCAGCCAGTCCAGCCGCGCCGGGTGGTATTTGTGCCAGCGGTAGGGCCGGCCCAGCTTCAGCAGCTCGGGCACGGTCACGAAGCGGTAGCGGTCCTTGAGATCGAGCAGGAGTCGCTCCACGGCGGCCCGCATCGGTGCGCGGTCGCGCCAGGTCTCCTCCACCGTGGTGTAGAGGGTGTCGTGGAGCAGCACGATGCTGCCGCGCCGGAGGCGGCGGTAGATCCTCGCCAGGAGGATGTCGGCGGGGTCGTCCCGCCAGTCCTCGGCTACCACGTCCCAGAAGACCACCTGGTGGCCGGTGCGCAGGGCGTCCAGGCGCGAGCCGGGCATCTGCTCTCCGTAGGGTGGCCGGAAGAGGCGGGTGCCGTACGGGGCCAGGGCCTCGTCGCACCACTCGATCTGCTTGCGGCGGAAGGGGCCTTTCAGCAAAGGCATCGAGAGGTGGTCGAGTGTGTGGTTGCCGATGGCGTGGCCGCCTTCCGCCACCCGCTTCACCAGCTCGGGCCAACGGCGCGCACTGCGGCCCACCATGAAAAAGGTCCCCCGCGCGCCGTGGCGCTCCAGGATCTCCAGGAGAGGCGGGGTGTCTTCCGGATGCGGGCCGTCGTCGAAGGTGAGCGCGAGAGCCGGCTCCTTCGTGGACACCCGAATGAGGCTACCGAGCGGGAGCGCACTCGCGGAGAGGACGCCCTTGACCAGCTCCTTGACGCGCGGGACGGCGCCCGCGGTCAAGGAGCGTTCGTAAGGGAGCAGGTCACTTGGAGGTGGCAAGCACGTCCGCGGGCGGCTTGAAGACCAGCCCCTCCCGGTCCTCCGGCGGGTTCGGGTCGTAGAGCCGGATGATCTCCTCCGGCACGGGCGCGAGGTCCGAGGCGCGCCGCAGCTCGAAAAGCGTGGTGCCCGTGCACTCGCGGTCGAGGTTCGGCGCACCGCCCCGGGTCGCCAGATCGTCGAGGTGGGCCGTCCGGAAATCGATGCTGAAGCGCGAGCGGCCCGAGGTGTTCTCCACGGTCGAGTGCAGGTGGGCTCCCGAGAAGAGGAACAGCCCGCCGGGCGGACAGACGATGCGGAACGAGGGCTCGAGCTCCAGCTCCTCCAGCGCCCGCGGCTGCTTGCGCGTGTCCGCCTTGACCTGCGAGGACGACTGCGCGCGGCCCACCCGGTTCCACTCGTAGTGGTTGTACTCGTTCGAGCTGTTCTTCACCGGCCGGTCCCAATAGCGCTGGTGGAACGAGAACGAGCTCTCGGATTCGAAGTCGAACACCGGCATCCACCAGTTGATCTGGCACAGCGGCGACGAGTACCAGATGTCCCGGTGCGGGTGGAGGACGTAGGCCACGCCCGCGTTCAGGTAGCCGCCGCTCGTGGCCACGCGCATCCGCGGCACGTCGAAGTAGGTCTTGTCCATGTCCGACCCGAGGTCCGCGAGGAGGTTTAGCAGCAGCTCCTTGGTCTTCGGATGGTGGATGAACCGGGGCTTGAGCGGAGCGACGATCTCGATGAAGCGCTCCACGGGCAGGCTGTCCTGGGCGTGGACCGGGTCGAGCGGGTGGAAGGCCTCCTCGACCAGCTCGCGGGCCCATTCGGTCAGCGCGAGGGTGCTCGGGCGGGGCGAATACAGGAAGATGTGCCCCTGGTAGAGTGCCCGGCGCCGCTCGTCGTCGTTCTTGTTGGAATCGAGGTAGATGGTGCTCATCGGGGAATCCCTTTGTTTGGAAGGCGGAACAGGGCCGACTCTATCACAGGGGCCCGCCCCTGCTAGACTCCCCGCCCGTGAGCTCCTCCGTCCGGCTGACCCTGGCCGCCCTGTCGCTGTTCCTCCTCGCGTTCCCGCTTGCCCTCGGCAAGCCGGGCCTGCCGACGCATCTCAAGGCGGACGAGGCGGCCTACTATCTGATGTCGCTCAGCCTCGCCCATGACGGCGACCTCCGGCTGGAGGTGAAGGACGTCGACCGCCTGTTCCAGGAGTTCCCGTACCAGCCGGTGAACAACCTGATCCTGATGACCCGGGACGGCTGGCACACGGTCCATTACGGCAAGCCGTACATCTACTCGCTCCTCGCCGCGCCTTTTGCGGGCCTCTTCGGCGCGGACGGCCTGCTGTTCTTCAACATGCTGCTGACCGTGGCGATGATCTGGATGGGCGCGTCCTATCTCGCCCGCTTCAACCCGGACGGCCTGGCGGCGCTCTACTCGGTCGGGTTCGTGCTGCTCAGCTCGGGGTTCGCGTACATCTTCTGGATCCAGCCCGAGGTGTTCAACATGGCGGCCGTGGCGGCCTGCCTGTTCTTCGGCCTGCCGAAGGAAGAGACGGTTCCGGAGACAGGACGGCGGGCTCTGCTTCTCGCGGCGGCATCCGGAGCGGCGCTGTTCCTGGCGGTCTACAACAAGCCGATGATCGCGGCCGTCGGGATTGCGCCGATGTGGGGCTACGTCCGGCGGAGGGACTGGCGGACGGCCGGCGCCTGGCTGGCCGGCGCGGCGCTATGCGGGATTCTCGTGGCGGGGATCTCGCTGGCCCTGACCGGAACGCCGACGTCCTACCTGGGCGTCCAGCGGAGCGGGTTCACGGTCTGTGAGCCGGGAAAGATGCCAGTGGAACCGGCGAAGGCGGAAGCGCCTCGGCACACAGGCGGCGGAGGGGCTGCTGCCGCTGCCGCCTCCCCGACCGGCAACGCCATGACGTGGCTCTTCCGTCTGCCGGACACCCACTGGAGCGAATTCACGGACAACGTGGGCTACTTCCTCTGGGGCCGCCATGCGGGGCTGATCCTCTACCTGCCGTTCGCCGCGCTGTCGGTCCTGCTGTTCCTCTTCCATGGCAGGAGGTCGGTGGAGCGCTGGCTGATCCTGGCGGCGGTGTCCGCGGTGGCGCTCTTCTTCCTGCTCCAGATCGCCTGGAACTGGCAGGGCGGCGGCGGGTTCGTGGGCAACCGGTACTTCGTCAACGTGTATCCGGCCTTCCTGTTCCTGGTGACGCGCATCCGGCCGCGCTGGACGGTCCCGGCGGGCTACGCCTGGGCGGGTCTGTTCCTGGCGCCGCTGATCTTCACGCCGTTCGGCGACGTCGGGCCGGAGCCGACGCTCCAGGCCCACGTGCGCAACATCCCGTTCCGCTGGTTTCCGCTGGAGCTGACGCTGCGCAACGTCCCCGGCTACCATCGGATCCCGATGGGCGACTTCCGGATGATCGGCCGGAAGGACCAGTTCCTGCCGCTCGGCGAGACGCTCTGGGTGCGCGGCGCCGACACGGTGGAGCTCTACCTGATGTCCGGCGCTCCTCTCGAGAAGGCGGTCTTCCTGGTGGACAGCCCCGCGCCGCGCAACCGGGTGAGGATCGATCTCGGCGACACCAAGGAGAGCCTGGAGGTCAAGGCGGGCGAGGCGAGGCGCGTCGAGCTTCACCCGGGCAAGCCGACCCGGACCTGGAAGACAAAGACCGGGATGAACTACGCCTGGCGCATGGTCGTCCGGCCGGAGACCGGCCGCATCCGACACTGGACGCGCGAGCTGCCGCCCGAGTCGTGCTCGTACTTCGTCGGCAATACGAAGGTCGAGGAAAACTTCTTCGTGGGCGCCGGGCTGACCTATCTCGGCACAGGCGAGGCGCTGGATACGAACCTCTACGACATCCGCTGGGGCCAGACGATCGTGCCCGAGTCGGTCAAGGCCGGGCAGGCGTTCGAGGTGCTCACCCGCGTCTTCAACCGCAGCCGCGTGACCTGGCCCGTGACGAGCGCCGCCCGGGTGAGCCTCGCCTATCACTGGCGGACCCCCGACGGCCGCGAGGTTGTACGGGAAGGAGTGCGGACGGACCTGAAGGAGCCGGTGCCGCCCGGTGGTCGGGTAAGCGTCCGGCAGCGCGTGGTGGCGCCGTCCGAGCCGGGCGTCTACGTCCTGGAGCTCGATCCGGTGTTCGAGACGATCTCCTGGTTCTCGGAGAAGAACGGTGGAAACGTCTTCCGAAAAGAGGTTCGGGTCGATGCTCGATAACCTGCGCGAGGACACCCGCCGGCTGCGGGAGATCAAGACCAAGCCGTTCCCCTGGTACGTGATCGAGTCGCTGCTCTTCGAGGCCGGCTACCAGGCGGTGGTGCTCCACCGGATCGCGCACTGGTTCCGGAGCCGGGGCATCCCGGTGCTCGGGCCGCTGGTGGCCCGCTTCAACCATCACCTGACCGGCGTGGACATCGGGCCGGGCGCGGAGATCGGACCCGGGCTGAGGATCGCGCACGGCACCGGCATCGTGATCGGCGGCTACGCGAAGATCGGCAGGAATGCCCTCCTCCTCCACCAGGTGACCATCGGCTCGCCGAGCCCGAAGGTGGTCGAGAAGATGCCGGTGATCGGCGACAACGTGTTCATCGGGGCCGGCGCCAAGGTGATCGGGGAGATCCGGATCGGCGACGACGTGTTCATCGGCGTCAACGCGATCGTGGCCCAGGACATCCCGGACGGCAGCCGGGTGCTCTGCACGTCCGGGATCGAGGTGACGGCGCGGAAGGATCTGTAGGCGCGTAAACTGGAGTACAATCGTCTCGGAGAGAGAAACATGGTCCGGATGACGATCGAGATGCCCGAAGGAGCTCTGGCCGCCCTGCACAAGGACCCGCAGGTCTTCGCAAGAGAGATGCGGCTGGCGGCCGCTGTGAAGTGGTACGAAATGAGGGCAGTCTCCCAGGGACGCGCCGCGGAGATCGCAGGAGTTTCCCGGACCGAGTTCCTGGACGCGCTGGGCCGCTTCGGTGTGAGCCCCTTCCAGTACGGAGCCGACGAGATCCTCGCGGAAGCCGGTCTTGAGTGAGCTCTGGGTCGTCAACGCCTCTCCAATCATAACCCTGGCCAAAGCCGGCCATCTCCAGCTCTTCGGTCAGCTTGCCTCGATCCTCGTGCCCGAGGCTGTCGCACAGGAGATCGGCGCAGGACCAGATTCCGATCCGGCCAAGAAGGCGCTGTTGGATGGCTGGGGCACACGCTCCAATCCTCGCGAGATCCCCGAATCCGTGCTGGAGTGGGGGCTCGGTGCCGGAGAGAGCGCGGTTCTTGCGCTCTCTCTTGAAGATCGTGCGCGGAGCGCCGTGCTCGACGACGCGGCTGCACGTCGGTGCGCTCGCACCCTCGGCATACCGACCCTCGGGACCCTGGCCGTCGTCCTGAAGGCGAAGCAGGCTGGCTTGATCCCATCCGCTTCCCAGGTCGCCGCCGCTCTCGTGCAGGCCGGGCTTCGGCTCGATGACAGGACTCTTCGGGAGGCTCTCGAACGCGGGGCCAACGAGTCCTGGCCGCCCAGATAGTGTCAGGCCTTCATCGGCCGGATGTGCAGATCAGTCAGCTCAGCGGTCCGCGGGAGACGGAGCGCCTGGACCAGAGGCGCGGCGATGTCCTCGGGCTGGAGGAAGTGCCCGGGATCGTAGGGCTTGCCCTCGAAGCGGTGGACCTCCTCCTGCATGGCGGTGGCGGTGCGGCCGGGGAAGATAGTGAGAACCCGGACGCCTTTCGGGTTGACCTCGGCTCGCAGCGCGTCGGCCAAGGCGCGGAGGGCGTGCTTGGTGGCGGCGTAGGCGCCCCAGCTTCCACGCGCCGGCGCGGCTCCGGCGCCGGAGTTCACGAAGACGACCTGGCCCTGCCGGCGGATGAGCGTCGCGAGCAGCGCCTGGGTCAGGAGGTAGGGGACACGGACGTTCACGCGGTACTGATCGTCCAGGTCCTGGACCGGCGCGGTCTCCAGCGGGCCGCCTCGGAAGAGGCCGATGCTATGGATGAGCAGATCGATCTCCCCGACCTTCTCCACCAGGGCGAGAAGCTCGGCGTCCCGGGCCAGGTCGGCCTGGACGACCTCGGCGTTTCCGGCGCGGGCCGCCAGATCGTTCAGTTTTTCCGCGTCACGGCCGACCAGGACGAGACGAACGCCTTCCTCGGCGAGCGCCAAGGCCACGGCCGTGCCGATGCCGCCGCTCGCGCCGGTGATGAGGGCCGACTGGCCGCGCAGGTCGATCATGCCGTCTCCTTCAGAAGGCCCACTTCGAGCAGGGCCTCGGCCGCTTCCTGGATGGCTTCGAACGGCATCTCGGATTGCTCCGCGATGTCCAGCAGGCCATGGTCGCCGTCGGAATAGTTGAGGACCCAGAGCAACGCCAGCTCCTTCTGCCTTCCCTGGTCGTCGCCGCCGATCATTCGATACAGACCGCGGCGGCCGAGTTGCGGCTCGCACTTGGGATTCTGGTTGCAATAGCGGCGGTTCCCGTCCAGCGCTCTCATCACGGCGAGGTAGGTGCGGAGCGCGCCGGCCAGGCTCTCGGGCTTGACGAGGTCGAGGTTATCGGCCGAGGTGTGGTACTCGGGATAGCGGCCGTACGGGGTGCGCGTGAGCGAGCCCACCCGCAGCTTGAAGCCGGGCGAGTTGTACTGGCGCTCGTCGTAGCCGAACGGGACAAAACTTTCGACGCTGTGCTTTTCGCCCGAGGCATGCAGGACATGGACGACGGCGCGATCCACGTCTCCGAAACCGTACCGGCTCTTTTTATAATGGAAATGCCCAGGATCGCCGAGGTTCGCAGTAACGAGCCCGCCGGCGATGTTCTTCGTCTTCTCCTCGTTCAGGGCCAGCCAGGTTATCGACCCGATCGTGCCCGGGATGAAGACGAAACGATACGACAGGCGCCGCGGCGTTCTTGAAAGCTCCTCAGCCAGGAACGTGCAGACTGCGAGGCCTGAAAGGTTGTCATTGCAGAGCGACGGATGGCAGATGTGGCATGAGATGAGGATCTCCTCGGCCGTCTCGCCCGGCAGGAACAGCTCGCCGTAGGTCAGCGAGCCGTCCTCCAGCGTCGAATCGATCAGGACCTCGTACTCGCCGTCCTCGAGACCCAGAAGCTGGTTGTGGGCGAGGCAGAAGCCCCACGCCTCCTTGTAGTAGGAGGTCCGGTACGGCACGAGGTCAGGCTGTTCCGGCAAGGTGAACAGATGGGTTTTCAGCTCGGCGAGCGGGAGCTTCTCGTGGACCGGGACGCTGTAGTTGAGGACGTGGAGGTTCAGGCGCTGGAAGTCCACCACCTTCTCGCCACGCGGATTCCTGATCCAGGCGTCCCGGATGTTCCACTCGCGAGGCACGGTCCAGTCGAAGACCTGCGTGCCGCTTAGGACCTCGTGGATCTCGATCGGGATTCTGCGTTGGACCCGCCGAAGCGTCTCGCGGACCCCGTCTCCCGTGATGCTGCGGCAGATCGGATAGAGGTCCGCGATGAAGCGGATCATCTCCTCGCCAGTGGTGTTCATGAGAAAAGGGGGAGGTTGCGGTCGCGCTCGGAGATCACCGTGGCCGGCGCCGGCCAGGGGATGGCGAAGGTCGGATCGTCCCAGCGGTAGCCGCGGGCGTGCTCGGCCGAGTATGACGCCGAAATCTGATAGAAGACCTCGGAGGCGTCCTCCAGCGTGATGAAGCCGTGCGCGAAGCCCTTCGGGATATAAAGCGCGTTGCGCGCCTCCGCCGAGAGCACCACGGCGAAGCACCGGCCGCGGGTGGGCGAGCCGGTGCGGATGTCCACGATCACGTCCCAGATCGAGCCGCGGGTGCAGCGGACGAGCTTGACCTCCTCGAACGGCGCGGTCTGGAAGTGCAGGCCGCGGAGCGTGCCGCGGCGGTGGTTGAAGGAGAGGCTGCACTGGGCGATCTCCGGGTCCAGACCATGGGCCGTCCACTCGTCGCGGCTGTACGAGCGGGCGAAGAAGCCACGGTCGTCCTCGATGCGCTCGGCTTCGAGGACGAAGGCGCCCGCGAGCGGCGTCTCCTTGAAGATCATTCGATCACCCGGACCTCTGGAATCGCCACCACGAACTTCCCGCCCCAGGAGCGGACGTCGGCCATCTGCGAGGTGATCTCTTCCTTCAGGTTCCACGGCAGGATGAGCACGTAGTCCGGCCGGGTTTCGCGGATGCGGTCCGGCGGGAAGATCGGGATGCGCGTGCCCGGCAGGTAGCGGCCCTGCTTGTGCGGGGAGAGGTCGACCGTGTAGTCGAGGAGGTCGGTGCGGACGCCGCAGTAGTTCAGGAGCGTGTTGCCCTTGGCCGGCGCGCCGTAGCCTGCGACCACCTTCCCCTCTTCCTTGGCCTGGATCAGGAAGCGCAGCAGGCCGCGCTTGACCTTCTGCACCCGCTCCGCGAACGAGCGATAGGCGTCGAGGCTGCCGAGGCCGGCGATCCTCTCGCGAGCGAGCAGGTCGGCCACTCGCGGGTGAACCGGCTTGGAATCGTCTCCGGCGTGGCGGACGAAGATGCGCAGCGAGCCGCCGTGGGTGGGCAGCTCCTGCACGTCGAAAACCGTCAGGCCACGGCTGGCGAACACCCTCTGCACGGCGAGGAGCGAGAAGTAGGAGTAGTGCTCGTGATAGATGGTGTCGAACTGGTCCTCGTCCATGAGCCGGAGGAGGTGCGGGAACTCCAGGGTGAGGACGCCTTCCGGGGCGAGCGCAATCTTCAAGCCCTCAACGAAGTCGTTCAGATCGGGCACATGGGCGAGCACGTTGTTGCCCACCAGGAGATCCGCCCGGCCGGCCAGCTCCTGCGCTGTCAGGCTGCCGAAGAAGCGCACGAGCGTGGGGATGCCCGCGGCTTCCGCGGCCTCGGCCACGTTCCTGGCCGGCTCGACGCCGAGCACGGGGATGCCGCGGTCCTTGAACCAGCGCAGGAGATAACCGTCGTTGCTCGCGATTTCGATCACCTGGCGATCGGGCCCGAGGCCGAAGCGCTCGATCATGGCCTCGGAGTAGATGCGCGCGTGGCGGAGCCAGCTCTCCGAGTAGGAGGAGAAATAGGCGTAGTCGCTGAAGATCGCGTCGGGCCGCTCCTCCTCGGGAAGCTGCACGAGGAAGCACTCGCCGCAGACGAACACGCAGAGCGGATAAAACGGCTCGGGCCGGCGCAGGTCCGCGGGCTCCAGGTAGGAGTTCGCGAGCGGCTGCGCGCCCAGGTCCACGAACACGTGGGAGAGCGGCGCGCCGCAGGATCGACAGGTCAGTCCCAGATCTTCCAGGGCGGGTCTCCCTGCTTCCACACCTGGTTCAGGTGGAGATAGTCGCGGTAGGTGTCCATGGGGTGCCAGAAGCCCTCGTGGAGGTAGACCGAGAGCTGGCCGTCGCGGGCAAGCTGGCGCAGCGGCTGCTGCTCCAGGAAGAGTTGCGGATCGTCGTCCAGGTAGTCGAAGACCTCGCGCTGGAACACGAAAAACCCGCCGCTCACCACGCCTTCGGCGATCGGCTTTTCGGCGAACTCGACCACCCGATGGCCGTCCACGTGCATCTCGCCGTAGCGCGAGGTCGGGTGAACGCCGGTGACGGTCGCGAGGCGGCCCTGCGACCAGTGGAAGTCGAGCAGGGCGTCGATGTCCACGTTGCCGACCGCGTCGCCGTAGGTGAAGCAGAAGGTCGGAGCGTCCACATACTTCTGCACGAGCTTGAGGCGCGCGCCCGTGGCGGTCTCCGGGCCGGTCTCGGCGCAGGTCACGCGCCAGCTCTCGTAGCCGTCGCGGTTGTGGAGCTCGAGCGGCTGGCTGCCATCCATGGAGATCGTGAAGTCGCAGAGCATCTCGCGGTAGCGCAGGAAGTACTGCTTGATCTCCCAGCCCTTGTAGCCCAGGCAGAGGACGAAGCGGTCGAGGCCGTGCGCGCCGTAGATCTTCATGATGTGCCAGAGGATCGGCCGGGTGCCGATCTCGACCATCGGCTTCGGCCGGTACTCGGTCTCCTCGCGCAGCCGCGTGCCCTGGCCGCCGCAGAGGATCACCACGGGCATGTCTTTCTTGTCGGGCCGCTTCATCGCATCTCCTCCAGGCGCGCGGATTCTATCG
Source organism: Acidobacteriota bacterium (assembly GCA_040349255.1). Lineage (GTDB taxonomy): Bacteria > Acidobacteriota > Thermoanaerobaculia > Multivoradales > UBA5704 > DATMER01. Next base: position 44,063 of record JBEQUE010000045.1, read on the forward strand.
CAGGGTCAGATGTAGCCCAGCGAGCGCAGCTTGTCGAGCTCCCTCTCGTCCTGCCCGCTCTCGTGCCGGCCTCCTGGCAGGCCCTCGGCCGGACCGAGGGTCTGGTAAGTAGGCACCGTGCGCACCGGGTGCTGCCGGACGAACTCCGGGTCGAGCGCGTCGAGGAGCACCTTGCCGGCCGCGTCCTGCGGCACGGGCAGGCCAAGGAGGTAGAGCAGGGTCGGGTAGAGGTCCAGGATGTGCGCGCCCTGGATCACGGTGCCGGGCTTCACGGGTCCGCCGGTCATCAGCAGGATGCCGGGCGGCCCGTGCCGGTGCTGGGTGAAGAAGTCCTGGTGAAGGATGGTGGGCGCGTGGCCGTGGTCGGAGGCCACGATGAGCACGGTGTCCGGCTCCAGGCGCTGGAGGAGCCTGCCGAGGAAGGCGTCGAAGCCGCGCTGCATGGCCGGGATGCGGTCGCCGAGCTTCCGGACGTCCTCGTCCTTGACGCCGAGGAAGTACTGCGGCTGGTACCACTTCCAGAACAGGTGCTGGACCGTGTCGGGCTCGTGCGTGTAGACCTCGAGGAGCTTCGGCTGGGGCCGCTCCGAAAGGATCTTCAGGGCCGCGGCGGACTGCCATTCGAAATCCGGCAGCGCGAGCAGCGGACGCAGCTCGCGGAAGAGGCTGTAGGGTTGGACGAAAAGCTCGGTCTCCTCCTTCTTCTTGCCGCGCGGGTCCTGCTCGTAGCCGTCGAGGCCGTAGGACAGGAAGAAGCTGTCCTTCTGCGATGGGACGATGGCCGGGAACGAGTAGAAGTAGCCGTCCACGACTCCGAGGGTCATGCCCGCGTGGTCGGCGACGTCCCAGATCGGCAAGGCGTGGACCGAGTACCGGTTGATCATCCTCTGGCGGCTCAGTCCGATCTTCCCGAGGGGACCGGCGAGCTCCTTGAAGAAGGTCCGGTGCACGGGGTAGAGACCTTCGGAGAGCCCGGGCAGCTCGATCCGGTAGAAGTCCAGGACGCCGTGTACTGACGGCAGCATGCCGGTGTAGATCGAGGTCCAGATGACGGCCGAGTTCGAGTCCGGGAAGGTGTTGAGGCTGGCCGAGGCTCCCTCGCGCATCATGCGGGAGAAGGTGGGCAGCTCGCCCTTGTCGACCATCGGGCGGAGGACCCGCCAGTCGGCGCCGTCCAGCCCCACGAAGGCCACCTTGAGCCCGGTCTCCTCGACGGGGATTCTGGATGCCTGGCCGACCTTCGGAGCCGGAAGCGGATCGGTATAGAGAGGCGCCGCCGCGTGCACGGCCAGACCCAGGACGCAGACGACCACTGCCGCCTTCGGCAGCCGGCCGCTCCGCCAGAGCCCCAGGAAGACCCGCAGCAGGAGCCACGAGACCAGGGCGACTCCGGCGGCGATCAGCGTCGCGAGAACAGCCACGAAGAGGACCATGCCGCCGGCTCCTTCGAGATGGCCGAACGGGT
>JBEQUE010000077.1:0-33526 GCA_040349255.1 Acidobacteriota bacterium
ACGCGCAGCCGTCCTCCGTGACCGTGGACCCCGGGATCACGCGGATCGATCGCAATCCGGCGGACAACCGGAAGCGGTTCTGAGGCCCCTCACCCCCTGGCCCCCTCTCCCATCGCACTCCCGCCCACCCGGGAGAGGGGGAACCTGTCTGGGGCTGAGGGACCATTCGTAGCGATATCATTTCAGAGGCGTTCCCCCTCTCCCGGGTGGGCGGGAGTGCGGTGGGAGAGGGGGACAGGGGGTGAGGGGTCCACCGTCCCGGCCGCGCCGTCCATCGTCACCACCTGCCCGGTCTTGAGGGTGGAGGTGAGCCCCGGGATCCCGACGATCGTCGGGATCCCCATTTCGCGCGCCACGATGGCCGAGTGGGAGAGGATGCTGCCGCGCTCGATGAGCAGGCCGGAGACGGACGGGTAGAGCGGCACCCAGCCCGGATCGGTGCGCTCCGCGACCAGGATCTCTCCTTCGAGGCGCGCGTCCTCGGACGGGGTGCGGATCACCTTGACCGGCTTCGTCACCACGCCCGGCGAGCAGCCGATGCCGCGCAGGAGGCCATCCTCGGACACGGCTGCGGGTCTCGGACGACCCCGGAAACGATTGCGATGGTACGGCAGGCCCCAGGTCTCGAAACGGTCGGCGGGCATGTTGTCGGTCTCGCGGCGGAAGGCGTCGAACTCCTCGCGGCGCAGCGCGGCCAGGGCCTTGAGGCTCACGGTCACGGAGCGGCCCCTCGTGTAGTCCCAGACCTCGTCGAGCGTCAGATAGAAAAGATCGTCGGCCCGGTCGAGGATGCCTTCGGCTTCGAAGCGCTCTCCGACCGCGTGGAGCATCTCGCGCAGCAGGCCGTAGATCCTCGTCCGGGCGAAGCGCAGGTTTTCCCGGTTCTTCACGCCGAGCCGGGCGTTGTTCAAAACCCTTCGGAAGAGCGCGAGCCGGAGGGCGCCCTTCTTCCGCACCGCGCCGAAGGCCCGGGCCTCGGCCTCCCTCCGGATGCGCTGCTCGCGCTCGCCGACCGCGGCGAGGTCGAGCGCCGCGGGATCGCCGGTGACGTAGTTGCGGAGGATCTGATAGACGAAGGCCGGCCGGTCCTTGACCGACGGCTCCTCCAGCTTCAGCTCGTTGACGCCGCGGAAGCCGTAGAGGTCCAGGTAGCGGCGGATCTCGGCGCCGAAGTCCGGAAAGCGTTCCGGGATCTCGCGGACCAGCTCCTCGGGCGCGCGCTCCACGAGGAGCCGGCGCAGCTCCGGCCTTTCGCGGGCCTGCGCGGCGAGGCGCAGGAGCAGGCGCGTGGGCTCGGTGCTCTCGATGCCGCCCTCCCCCACGATCAGGTCGTTCTGGAGCGACCCCGCCTCGTCGCCGCACCAGCTCGCGCAGAGCTTCTTGAGTGTGCCGTAGAAGACCATCACGAAGAAGTCGTTGATGATCGGCGCCTTCCATTGCCGGAGGAGCTTCTCCTCCATCTCGCGGTAGAGCGCCGCCAGCTCGTGCGGCGCCATGGAGCGGAAATCGAGCGCCGACCAGCGCTCGTAGTGCTCGCGGAAGTGGGCCTGGAAGTCTCCTACGATGCGGCGGATGCGCAGGAAGTTGAGCGTCGAGCGGCCCACCAGGCGCAGCAGGGCCGGCAGCTCGCGGGTGTAGCGCTCGACTCCGGTGACGGGCTTCGGCTCTTCCTCTTCCTTGAGGCCTTCGCGCACACCCATCATGGATTCCATGAAGGTCTTGTTGTAGTTGAAGCCCGGGAAGAGGCGGACGAGCCGGTACCAGTTGAAAAGGTTGTAATAGACCTGCCCGCGGAACAGGCCGAGCATGTTGTCGAACACGTCCCGGTTCGCGCGCACGGTCGCCGCGTCGATGCCCATCACCTCGGCGAAGCAGTTGTAGACGATCGCGTACGCCCGGCGGATGAAGCTGAAGGTCATCGGCGAGGTGACGCCCGAGTAGCTCTCGATGATGTTCGAGTTGTCCCACAGCAGCCGGTTGCCGGCCGCCGGCCCCACCTCCTCCACCGTGGTCACCGGGCGCGTCTGGAGGAGGAAGATCCTTCCAGCCCCATCCACGGCCAGCTCGATGTCCTGCGGCCGGCCGTAATGGCGCTCGACCGCGAGGCCGAGCCGCGCCAGCTCCAGGACCTGGTCGCGCGTGAGGCTCGGTTGCTCTCGCAGGTCCGGCGGGACTTCGATTCGAACCAGCCCGCCTCCCGCGGCTTCGTCGAGGACGAGCTGCTCGGTCTTCACGGCGATGCGCTCAGCGACTTCCAAAGTCTCCTTGTCCACGGTGAAGGTGTCGGCGTCGAGGCCCGCGCTGACCAGCCCCTCCCCGGCGCCCCAGAGCGTGCTGATCACGATCTCGTAGACGTTGCCGTCGTTCGGGTTCGCGGTGAACAGGACGCCGGCGGACCGGGCGTCGACCATCTGCTGGACGACGACCGCCATGGAGATGGAATCTTCCGGAATCCCCTTGGCGCGGCGGTAGGCCAGGGCGCGCTCGTTATACGCCGAGGCCCAGACGCGGCGGATGGCGTCGAACAGGCGGTCCCATCCTCTTACATAGAGGAAGCTGTCGTGGAGCCCGGCGAACGACTCGCCCGCGGCGTCCTCGCCGACGGCCGAGGAGCGGACGGCGACGAAGGCGCCATCAGGGATTCGGAAGGCGTGAGCGTCGCGGATCGCCTGCTCGAGCTCGGGGGAGATCTCGCGCTGCTGAAAGGCGCGGGTGGTGATCGCGTACCACGGCGGCACGGGCAGGCCCAGGGCTTCGAGGCGGGCGAGGTTCGCACCCTTGCCTCCGAGGAGGGACGGGTCACCCGGTCCGGAGACGACGAGAGTCACGCGGAGATCCCGAGCTTCCTCGCGATCTCGATCGCGAGGATGAGGTCGAACGCGATGATGTACATGCCGGCGTAGGTCTCCATCCGCTTGGCGGTCTTGCGGCTGGTGTGGAACCGGTACTGCCAGAAGCCGACCAGCGAGACGGCGAAGAGCGCCACCAGGGTGGCGTAGAACCACGGCGACAGGCCCAGGTGCCAGCCGACCAGTGATACCAGGGCCGTGTCGATCACCCGGATCAGCAGCACGACCCACGCCGCGCCGTAGGTGCCGAAGACGCGCGTGTAGGTGGCCACCCCCTCGATCTCGTCCTCTGGCGCGCGGATCTTCCGCGAGACCTCCCAGTTGAAGGTCACGAAGAAGCCGACCCAGGCGTACATCCAGTACCAGGGCGGCGCCGTCCACGGCCACCGCCCGGTCGCGAAGCTGAAGACCAGGAGCGAGAGCAGCGGCATGACGAGCATGTGGCTCGTGGTGTAGACCAGGAAGTGGTCCTTCAGCCAGTCTCGGATAAAGAACTCCTCGAGCATCAGAAGAGAGAAGACGAAGGCAGCGGCCCACGCCACGAGCGCCTCCGGTCCCCGCCACGCGCAGAGCGCGATCTCCAGGGCGATGGCAATCCCACCAAGGACCTTCAGATCGCGCAGCGTGATGACCCCGCTCTGGAGGACCCGGTGCGGATAGTGGACGCAGTCCTCGGCGTAGTCCTTGTGCTCGTCGAACACCCGCAGGTGGAAGAAGAAGCAGAACAGGGTCAGTCCGCCGAGCAGCGACGACAGGTCGTAGTGCATGGGCCGGCCCGGCTCGGTCAGCGTCCGGGCCAGGAACTGGCTCGACGAGTAGTAGGCGAAGATCAGCACGCCATGGCCGAGCACCGGGAAGCGCTCGGCCAGATAGGCCGCGAGCCGGCGGATGAAGGGCGCGTCGCGGGAGATGGCCGGGGTCATGGAAGGGAATCCTCCCCCAGATTGCCATCCACGTCGAGGGGACACGCCATCCTCTCCTCCGGGTGGGCGGTGGCGCCCTCTCCTGCGAAGCAGGGGAGGGTCGGGGAGGGGTCTTCTCTCAGGTCCGAGCGGCGTTTCCCGACGTCCAGCCGCTGGTTGCCGGCCGTCCGCCATCCTTGGCGGATCGTCCGCAACTCTCTGCCGGCTCTCCGCAACGACATGCCGACGATCGGCAACTCTCTGCCGGTCCTCCGCAACGACCTGCCGATGATCGGCAAAGGTCTGCGGATCGTCGGCAACGCTCTGCCAGTCATCCGCGATGATTTGCGGACCATTGGCCAACATCTGCGGATCGTCGGCAAGGCTCTGCCGAACATCCGCAACGGACTGCGAACCGTCGGCCAACGCTTGCGGATCGTCGCGCCGAGCATGGGTCTCGTGCGCTGAGCCCAAGGTCTCACGCGCCGTGCTCATGGTCTCAGCCGGCGAGCCCGTGTTCTCACGCGCTGAGCCCGGATTTGCGGCCGGGGATCCTGAGGTCTCACGCCGTGGGCTCGTGTTCTCGTGCGGCGGTCCCGTGTTCTCACGCGGTGGGCACGTGTTCTCACCGGCCGCGCACAGGATCTCAGCCGCCGAGACTACGTGTCCACGGCGCGAAACGCTGGACCATCGACTGAGAATCCGTGCGCAGGAGAAGGGGCCGCGACCACGGAGTCGAGGGGCTTCACAACTCAAATCCGGTTGACCATGCTTCGCAAAATTTCGCGAACATCGAGTTTTATGGGGTTGTCGTTTGGTGCGGCACGTCTTGGCAGGTCGACGAGAGATGCCTCCATAACACATCCTTTTGCGATCGCGGCCTTTGCTGACCTCTCGGTTCCCCACAGGCACGCCGGATTGCCGGGTCCAACCGATTGGCCAGCAGCAGCACATAGGTCCCCTCCAGTTGGCCGAATATCCGAGCATCCGACTACAACGCTAAGCGTTGCCGGTCGCGGTGATACCAAGGCCCAAGTACATGCAACTACCACGGACCGGTCCGTGCCGTCGGTAGATGTCGATGCATTGCGGGACGCCGAGGTCACCCTGGAAAGCTCCGTGAACGTCCCGATTTGCACGACCAGAAGATTCGCACAAATGTCGGCCGCCGACCGTGCGTCAAGTGGATTTCCTGGCGACGCAGTCACAGTCGATCCAGGATCAGGCAACGCGAGCAATCTTTTTTTGCATTATCGAACTCTTCCTGGGTTAGAGCCCCTTGCTCCTTGAGACGAGCCAGGCGTTCAAGTTGATCGAGTTGTTGAGGCGGATTAACAGTGGGCACAGTCACCGGCACAGCCACGGCGCCGATTTCCCGATTGAAGGCCAGGGCCGCCTGCCATCCATCGGGAACGCAACCAAAAATGTTGTTGCACCACAGCGAAACCAGTAACCGATACCGCCCTCCCCCGAGTGGCTCCTTCGTGACACGTGCGGCAAGTCGCGCGTCTGACCGCCCGGGACTGAACGTCTCCAGCAGAACGTCCGTCGCTGTCTGCAGCTTGAAGGCCGAATTATGGACGATCCAGAGTTGGGCGGCCTCCCATTTTGCCTTGCAGTCGGCCTCACCTTCGCAGACTGGAATCGTCTCCTCGAACTCCGCCTTTGTCAACTTCGTTATCGAGCCACCCTTGCCCGGAGCAGCTGTCGCAAACGAGAATACGGCGAATGCAACAAGCACCAACCCTGGCCGCATATGGTAACCCTCCTCAATATTCTTAATATTTTAGCATCTCCGGACCGGGGAGAGAAAACCACGCGACGGAAGCCGGCTGCCACGGCACGGAAGGATGCCGCCACGACGCGTCGGAAGGCGCTTCCCTTCGGGGAAGGCGATTCCCGCAGGAAATTTGCTCCTTCCGACCGGTCTACAGCCGCTTCCGAAGCCTTCCGTAGTCGATCTTGCTGTTGTGTCTGGGATCGACCGGCAGCGGCTCGGCCGTGAGGCGGATCTCGTCCACGGTCTGGCCAGCCGCCTCGAGACGGGCCCGGACATCCCTTTCCAGCCCCTCCCCTGCTCCGGTTTCCAGGACCAGGACCGCGCGCTGGCCGAGCTCCGGATCGGGCAGGCCGACCGCGGCAGCTCTCCGGATACGCGGGTCATCCTTGCCGGCGGCCTGCTCCACGAGCTGAGGATGGACCAACTCACCTCCGCGACGGATCGTCGAATGGACCCGCCCCGCGATCCAGAAGCGGCCCTGGCCGTCGAAGTAGCCGGTATCCCCCATGCGGTGCCAGACGCTTCCGGCAGGACCCTTGATCTTGTTCTCCCGGACGGCCTGCGGGTTCCGGTAGTAGTCGCGGCAGACGTGCTCGCCGGTCACGACCAGCTCGCCGATCTCTCCGGACGGCAGCTCCCAGTCCTTCCAGTCCTTCACCTCGACCGGGCCGGGGTGGATGCGGATCACCTTCGTCCTCACCCGATCGATCGGCCGGCCGGCGCAGAAGCCCGGGCTTGCCGGTCGGACGTCGCTCACCGCCTCCAGCCGTTCGTCCGCCGAGAGGTGGGCCACGGGCTCGGCTTCGGTCGAGCCGTAGGCGACGAGGATCTCGGTTTTTGGAAAGGCCCGCCGCCACGCGGCGAGCTGGCTGTCGGAGACTGGTGCGCCGCCGGTCAGGATGCGCCGGAGGCCCGGGTCGTCACCCGCCGCAGCCAGGCGGTCGAAGAACGGCGGCGAGGCCGTGCAGGTCGTGACGCCGTGGGCGCGCATCTGGCCGAGCACGGCCGTGGCGTCCACCCGGTCCACGCGGCGGAAATCCATGGCCGGCACCACCGAGAGCACGCCGACCGCCAGGTTGTTCAGGGCGAAGACCGGGAACATGGGCATGTCCACGTCGCCCTCGCGCAGCGGAAACTCCGCGGCCAGCGCGCGGTGCTGCGCGAGCAGGAACCCATGGGTGCGGTTCGCGCCCTTCGGCTCGCCGCTGGAGCCGCTGGTGAAGGTGATCAGGGCCGGGTCATCCAACCGGACCGGATGGACCTCGCCGTCGCCCGGCGGCTCCTCGATCTCGGCCAGGGTGCGCCGCGCGGGAATCGATCCGAGCCGGCCACCCGTGGTCACGGTCACCGGGATCGAACGCAGCCGCCCGGAGAACAGCCGCAGGACGTGGCTCCTCGGAACTCCCAGGTAGGCGCGAGGCTCGGCGAACGCCGCGAAGGCCGCGATCTGGCGCCAGCCGATCCACGGGTCCACGAAGACCGCGATGGCGCCGAGGTCGAGCAGCGCCAGCAGGCCCACGTAGAGGTCGATCGACATCGGGATCATGACGATCGCGCGGTCGCCCGGCCGGAGACCCTCGCTGCGCAGGCCGGCCGAGGCGCGGTCGGTGCGCTCGCGCAGGCCGGCAAAGGTGATCGATTCGCCGGCCATCACGAGCGCCGGGCGGTCGGGCCAGCGCCGGGCGTGCTCGGAGAGGATGGACAGGATGTTCATGCGGCCAGCCTGTAGAGGCGATACCGCCGCATCACCCGCCCGGTGCCGCCGTCCATCTCGCCGGACGGGTTGCCTTCGCGATACAGGCAGTGGTTGGCCAGCCGGTAGCCCTTCTCCAGCGCCGCCCGGTGCGCCTGTCCCATGAGCGCCGCGCCGAGGCCGGCCTTGCGATGCGCGGGCAGGACGCCGATCGTCTTCACGTTCACTGCGTCCACCTCGCTCCGATGGAGCAGGAAGCGGGCCAGCGCCAGCGGATCTCTCCGGCCGCGCATCGCGGCCACGGCGCGGAAGCGGTCCGGGAAGGCGAAGAGAAAGCCCGCGTCCTCACCCGAAGGCGCCTCGGCGATCAGCACCAGGTCGGGATCGATCAGGTTGCGCGCCCCGGCGTAGAGCGACAGGAACTCCTCTTCCGGGATGTCCGTATAGAGGAAGTTGCGCGCGAAGATCGCCCGCGACATGGCATAGATCCGGCGCAGCTCGTCCTTGAACCGGCGCGGATCGATCCGGCGCAGGCGGTAGCCCGCGGCGAGCGCGGCCTGGCGCTTCGGCTCCAGGTGGGCGGCGACGAGGCGAGGCTCCACGCGCTTCGAGGCATAGGTCTCCAGCACCTGGAAGCCGTTCGACTCCCACAGCTCCGGGTAGTAACGCGGGTTGTACGGCTCCAGGAGGAACGCCGGGGCGTCCCAGGGCCCGACGCTCAGGCGGTGCCTGTGCCAGGTATCGCCGTCCATGGGCCCGAGGATCTCGCCGGCGCCGGTCTCCCGGAGCCAGCGGACCGCCGCGTCGAACATCGCTCCGACCTCGGCTCCGGGCAGGGCCTCGAAGAAGCCGAGCATTCCGTAGGGCAGACCGCCGCTGTCGCGGAGCGCCGGCGACCGGCGTGCCACGATCCTGGCCCCATCGGTCGTGACCCAGGCTTTCTGAAGACCGGCGAAGTCGGGACGAAAGAGGCTGGCGAGGACGTCCTTGCGCGCCGAGGCGTTGTAGTTGGGGTCGCCTCGGTACACCTCGGCCGGGAGGCCGAGGAACGCGTCGAGCCCGGAGCCGGAGGCGGCGTCAAGCAGATGGACAGGCATCCGTCCGGCGCGACTCTACATCAGGGTCGCGCCGGGACGGCGGCTGAAGAACGGCTTGTAGGCGAGGAGCCAGAGGCCCGAATAGTCGCGCATCAGGCGCATCCGGAGGACCTCGATCTGCCGCGACTCGGCCGCGTCGCCGGCGAGGACGGTCCGGCCGAGGATGTGGCTGAAGCGCCACAGGTACTCGTCGGCGGTGCGGGCGGTGACCCGGGCGCTGGCATAGACGGGCGAGTCGCCGGTGATCGAGGTCTCGTCCATGATGCCGGTGAGCTCCTGGGCTTCCTCGTTGACCCGGATGCGGAGCGCCGCGCATTCCAGGAGGAACTGTTCCAGGTCGTGGTCGTGCTCGCGGCGGCCATAGAGGCGGCGGAAGGCGAGGACCTCGCGCGGCTCCAGGCGCAGCGGGAAGATCTCGGGCAGCAGGACCACGCGCTCCGCCTGCAGCTCCTGGCTGGTGTCGTGGAGAGCCTTGATCAGGCGGCGGAACGGCTCTCCCAGGATGTTTTCCTTGACGCCGGAGAGCTCGGCCCGGGTGGCCACGGCCGAGGTGGTCAGGACGTATTCGCCGGTCTCCATGTCGGCGCCCACGCGCACGGTGCCGCTGCTCTGCGGCTCGGGCTCGGGACGGATCGCGGTGAGCCGCGGCAGGATCTCGCGCACGCGCTGGCGGATGAGCGCGATGTCCTCCAGCTTGAACTCCTCGCGCTGGAGCTGGCGCTCGAAGCGCTCGATCGCCTCGCGGAACTCGGCCAGCTCCCGGTCGAGCTCGCGGTCGATCGGCACCTCGCGCTCCAGCTCGAACACGCGCTGGTACTCGGCGACGATGCGCTGCTCCTCCTGGCGATAGAGCTTGTTGATCCGGTTCTTGAGCGCCAGGTTGGTGTCCTGGATGGACAGCAGCAGGTCCGGGTGGAAGTAGAGGCTCCCCAGACCGTGCTTGATATCGCGGAAGCGCCGGATGAGGACCGACTCGTTGAGCCGGTCGAGCGAGTCGATGCGCCCGACGTCGGCGCGGATCGACTCGATCTCGGACTTGCTCTCGCGCAGGGTCGCCTCGCCCGGGGCCGGCGCGCTGAGCAGCGCCCAGAGACCCTGGAAGATCTCCGACAGGCGGCGGTAGTCGCCGAGCCGCGGATCGCCGCCGCGGTCGTCCTCCTCCTCGCTCAGGCGGGCCATGAGGAAGTCGACCTTGTCGAGGCGGTCCGGGTCCCAGGAGTCGCGCCGCTGCACGTAGAGGTAGAACTTGACGAGCTGGGTCAGGATCTTCTCGTCGTACGAGCGCACCCGGCGGAAAAACTGCCGCATCAAGTCGGGAGCGACTCTGCTATCCTCCGCCTCGAGCGCTTCCAGCAGGTCGGAAAGCCGGTGGTCGATGGCCTCGAGCCGGGTCCGGATCCGGTCGCCCTCGGAAGCGTTCAGGCTCTGCGAGATCTCCTTCAGCCCGGTGTACAGGTCCTGGAAGTCGGTGGAGTACGGGTCCTCCACCCGCTGGAGGAGGCTCTTGTTCAGGCTCTGGAGAAACTGGTGGAACGTCCACCCCGCCCGAAACCTGTGGGAGATGTCGGAGTAGCGGCGGTGGAGGGTGCTGAGCTCCTGGACGGTCGCCATAATGTTCAATCCATTCGAAGAAGACTCTGAGGATCTTACGTCATGGCGATGGGAAAGGAAAACGTTCGCGTCCTGATCCCCCAGGAGGACCTGGAACGGCGGATCGCGGAGCTGGCCGACGAGATCAACCGCGACTATTCGGAGTCGGACGGCCTGGTCTGCATCGGCGTGCTCAAGGGGTCGGTCTTCTTCATGGTGGACCTGCTCAAGCGCGTCACGGTCCCGGTCAAGATCGACTTCTTCCAGACCGCGAGCTACGGCAGCGGCACCACGGCCGACGAGGTGCGCATCCGCAAGGACGTGGACCTGGCCCTGCGCGGCAAGGACGTGCTGCTGATCGAGGACATCGTGGACACCGGCCACACGCTGCGCACCGTGCTTTCGCTGCTCAGGTTCCGCGGCGCCCGGAGCGTCCGCCTCTGCGCCCTGCTCGACAAGGCCGAGCGCCGCGAGGTCGAGGTGCCCATCGACTACAAGGGCTTCGAGATCGAGAACCTGTTCGTGGTGGGCTACGGCCTCGACTTCGACGAACGCTACCGCAACCTCCCCTACATCGCCGTGGTGGAGAGCTGACCCCCGATTCCTTCCAGGAGAGACGAGAACCGATGCGATTCCTTCACACCGACAGCGCTCCCAAGGCCATCGGCCCCTACTCGCAGGCCGTGGCTCTCGACGGCTGGCTCTACACCTCCGGCCAGGTCGCGATCGACCCCGCCACCGGAGACCTGGTCGAAGGCGGCTTCGAGGCCCAGGCCCGGCGGGTGTTCGAGAACCTCCGCCAGGTGCTCGCGAGCGCCGGCTGCACCTTCTCCGACGTGGTCAAGGCCACGGTCTACGTGATCGACATGGCGGACTTCCCGAAGCTCAACGCGATCTACGCCGAGGCCATGGGCGACCACCGGCCGGCCCGCTCCACGGTCCAGGTCGCGGCGCTGCCCAAGGCGGCGATGGTGGAGATCGACCTCATCGCTCGGATCCCAAGCGTCTGATCGTCTCGATGGCCTCGTCCATCAACGAGCCGGTCACGTCGCGGTGAGTCACGAAGCGGGCCTGGTCCACGGTGACCCGGCTCGCCAGGACCCCCGCCTCGCGCAGCCGGGCCAGGAAGCCGGCCGTGCGACCCTGCTCCTCGCCGATCCGGCAGACCAGGATGTTGGTCTCCACCGCGGCCGGGTCGATCTCCACACCCGGCAGCCCGGCCAGGACCAGGGCCAGGCGCTTCGCGTTCTCGTGGTCCTCGGCCAGCCGGCCCGGCCCCTTGCGCAGGGCGACCAGGCCGGCCGCCGCGATCACGCCGGCCTGGCGCATGCCGCCGCCGAGCATCTTGCGCACCCGGTGGGCGTCGCGGATGAAGTCGCGCGAGCCGCAGAGCATCGAGCCGACCGGCGCGCCGAGCCCCTTCGAGAGGCAGAACATCACCGAGTCGAAGCCCGCGGCGAGCGCGGCGGCCGAGGTGCCGAGCGCCGTGGCGGCGTTGAAGATGCGGGCGCCGTCGAGGTGAACCGGCAGGCCGTGGCGGCGCGCCACGTCGAGCAGGCCGTCCAGGCGCGGCCGGTCGTAGACCACGCCGCCGGCGATGTTGTGCGTGTTCTCCACCGCGAGCAGGCCGGTGCAGGCGTGGAACGTCGGGTCCTTCTCGATCACCGCCTCGACCGCCGCGGGGTCGAGCAGGCCGCGCGGCGAGGCCAGGGTGCGCGGCAGCAGGCCGGAGAGCGCGGCCATGGCGCCCATCTCGAAGCGGAACACGTGGCTGATCGCGTCGCAGATCAGCTCGAACCCCGGCCGGCCCAGGAGGTGGAGGGCGATCTGGTTGCCCATGGTGCCCGAGGGCACGAAGATCGACGCCTCGCAACCGAGCGCCGCGGCGGCCTCCTCCTCCAGCTTCAGGACCGTCGGGTCCTCGCCGTAGACGTCGTCGCCGACCTCGGCCTCGGCCATGGCGCGGCGCATCTCGGCGTCGGGCTTCGTGACGGTGTCGGAGCGCAGATCGATCATGGGGTCCCCTCTCCCTCCGGCCCCTGCGGGGCCACGTACTCGGCCAGCAGCCCGGCGAGCAGCCCGGACTCGCCGGTGTCCGCCACCTCGGCCACCACGGCCAGGCTCGCCTCGTCGAACGCCTTGATGACCGCGAGGTTGCCCTCGTGCGCCAGCGCCTCCAGGTCGTAGGTGGTCTCGTCCACCCAGCGCGCCGAGCGGTAGAACGCCTGACCCTGCTCCACCGGCCGGCCGAGGCGGAGCCAGAGCTCCGCGGCGAGCGCCAGCACCTCGCCGATCCGCCGGTTCTCGCGGCCCACGATCGGCGCGCGCGGCAAGGGCCGCGCCAGGAACGGGTCGAGCCCGTGGCGGTGGGCGACCCGCGCGAAGTCGCGCTCCGGCGGCGGCTCGCGGTGGAACAGCGCGTCGAAGAGCTCCTCCCGGCCTTCCTGCTCGTCGAGAAGCCGGTGGCGGTCCTGCGGCGAGAGCGCAGGCGCCAGGGCCTGGGCGCAGCGCGCGCCGGCCAGCGCGAGGCGCCGGCAGCCCTCGTCCCAGAGCGACGGGTCGTCGGTGAGGCCCGCGATCAGCGGCCAGGCCACGGAGGCGCCGGTCGGCAGCCGGTCGAGCTTGCCGAGGTCGCCGTCCATCAGGACCGCGAGGAGGTCGTAGACGAAGGAGACTCCCTGGACCGGCGGGATCTTCGGCTCCTCGCCCGGGAAGAGCTGGACCAGGACCGGGGTGCCGTCCATGAGCCGCGCCGTGGCGAGCTCGTCGCGGGCCGGACCGCGCCTCGCCGGCACCGGCGGGAGATAGAGGACGTCGTCGAGCGGCGCGTCCGACAGGGGCTCCGGCGCCGGGCGGGGCGCGCCGCGGCGGACCCACTCGCCCAGCTTCGCGCCGCCGAGGTGGACCCAGGGCCGGTCCGGCGTCTCCCAGGCCTTCGGCAGGTAGCGCACCCAGAAGCGGCCGGGCTCCGGAAGCTGCGAGCCGGTCCGGACCGGCCGGGCCTCCTCGCGGATCATCCGGCCTCCGGAACCAGACCTCGGGCGGCGAGCATCCGCTGGACGTACTTGCCGATCACGTCCACCTCCAGGTTGACCCGGTCGCCCGGGTCGAGCCGCGAGAGCGTGGTCACCTCCAGCGTGTGCGGGATGAGCGCCACCTCGAAGCGGTCGGGCAACAGCGCGGAAACGGTGAGGCTCACGCCGTCCACCGTGACCGAGCCCTTCTCCACCAGGAACGGCGCCAGCTCGGCAGGGATCGAGAAGGCGAGGACGCGGTGGTCCGTCAGATCCCGGCGGTCCACCACCCGGGCAACGCCGTCCACATGGCCCTGGACCATGTGGCCGCCGAGCGCGTCGCCCATGCGCAGGGCCGGCTCCAGGTTGACCTCGCTCCCCTGCCGCAGGTCGCCCAGATTGGTGCGGGCGAGGGTCTCGGGCGACAGCTCCACTTTGGACTGCGCGGGTGTCAATTCGGTGATGGTCAGGCAGACGCCGGACACGGCGAGGCTCGCGCCGATCTCCAGGCGCCGGCCCAGCTCCGGACTGTGCTCCAGGACGAGGCGCACGCCTCCCTGGCCGGAAGGCTCCGGGTCGGCGCTCAGGCGCCCACGCTCGACGATAATTCCCGTAAACACCCGTTGCGGTACCCCGTCAGGATGAGGTCGCCGCCCCTCCGGCGGACCTCCAGAGATTCGAGCCGCGCCGCGCCGGCGAGCGTCGGAAAGCCTTCGCCGCCGAGCGGTCCGGGCGCGGACCGGCCGCCGATCAGGAGCGGCGCGCAGTCGACGCCAACCCGGTCGAACAGGCCGGCCGACGCGAAGCTCGCATGGACCTCGCCTCCGCCTTCCACCAGCACGCTGCGCACGCCCCGGTCGAACAGGTCGGCGAGCACCGCGCCGGGCTCGACCATCGGCAGATCTACGACCGTCGCGCCGCGCTCCTCCAGCGCCGTCCGGCGCTCCCGGTCGGCCGACTCAGTGTATATCAGCACCGGACCCTCGACCTGGAAGAGCCGCGCGCCGGGCGGCGTGCGCAGGCGCCGGTCGAGCACCACCCGCAGGTTGGGCTTCCCCGCCAGCCCGAGGCGCCGGTCGAGGCGCGGGTCGTCGGCCAGCACGGTCCCGATCCCGGCGAGGATCGCGTCGTGCTCCTCGCGCAGCGCGAGACCCCAGCGGCGGCCGGCGGGCGACGAGATCCACTGGCTCTGCCCGGTCGCGGTGGCGATCCGGCCGTCCAGGCTCATGGCCCACTTGAGCGTCACCTCGGGCCGGCCGAGCACGGCCGGCACCAGGAAGCGGAGGTTCAGGCGGACGGCCTCCTCCGCGAGGACCCCGTGCTCGACCTCGACCCCGGCCGCGGCGAGACGCTCGAAGCCGCCGGCCGCCACCCGGTTCGGATCGCGGTGGCAGGCGACCACCCGGGCGATCCCGGCGGCGAGGACAGCATCCACGCACGGCGGCGTGCGGCCCTGGTGGTTGCACGGCTCCAGGGTCACGTACATCGTGGCGCCGCGCGCCTTCTGTCCCGCGACCCGCAGCGCTTCGACCTCGGCGTGCGGCCCACCCACCTGGCGGTGCCAGCCTCGGCCCACGATCTCCCCCTCGTGCACCACGACCGCGCCGACCATCGGGTTCGGCGAGGTGCGGTACCGGCCGCGGGCCGCGAGGAGGAGGGCGCGGCGAAGGAAGTCAGCCGAGGAGGGCAGAGGCGAACTCCCGCGGACGGAAATCCACCAGGTCGTCGGCCTTCTCGCCCACCCCGAGATAGAGCACGGGCAGGCGCAGCTCCTTGGCGATGGCCACCACCATGCCGCCCTTGGCCGTGCCGTCGAGCTTGGCGAGGAGGACGCCGTCGATCGGCACCACCTGCTTGAAGGTGCGGGCCTGGGCGAGCGCGTTCTGGCCCGTGGTGGCGTCGAGCACCAGGATGGTCTGCTTCTGCCAGTCCGGGGCCTCGCGGTCGATGACCCGGCGGACCTTGCTCAGCTCGGCCATCAGGTGGTCCTTGGTGTGGAGGCGGCCCGCGGTGTCGACGATCAGGTTGTCGATCCGCCGCGCCTTGGCGGCGTGGATCGCGTCGTAGACCACGGCGCCCGGATCGGCGCCCTGGCCCTGGCGGACGACCTCGACGCCGAGGCGCTCGCCCCAGAGCCCGAGCTGCTCGATGGCGGCGGCCCGGAACGTGTCGCCGGCCGCGAGCATGACCTTGTTGCCCTGCTGCTGGGAGCGCCTGGTGAGCTTGGCGATCGAGGTGGTCTTGCCGACCCCGTTGACGCCGACGACCAGCGTGAGCACCGGACCCTTGCCCAGCAGGCGCGGGCGCGGGGTCTCGAAGAGCAGGTCGGCGATCTCGTCGGACAGGATCTTGCGCAGCCGGGAGGCGCTGGTGGTCTGCTCCTTGAGGGCGTTCCTGCGGACCTTCTCCACCAGGTCGAGCGAGGTCTCGACGCCCATGTCGGCGCCGATCAGGACCTCCTCCAGGTATTCGAGCGTGGACTCGTCGAGAGCCGTCTCGCCCTTCACGGCGGACGACATCTTGTCGAGGATCTCGGTATGGGTCATGAAGAGGCCGCGCTTGAGCTTCCCCCAGAAGCCCGCCTGGTCCTCTTCCTCCTGCGGCGCCCGGGTCTCCGGCGCCAGCTCCAGGATGTCGTTCTTCTTCGGTTCTTCGGCCATCTCCCTACCCGAACAATTCGTGCTTGAGCTGCTCGACCGCGACGCCGAGGCTGGCGCGCGCCTGGGCGACCATGGCCGGGTGCTTCTGCACCAGGGCCACGCAGTACTCGTCCGGCATCGGGGCCATGTAGATGTGCAGGCCGTTCTTCTCGATGTGGACCACCTGGAGCTCGCCGAGGCCGTTGCCGGCGAGGAGCTTCTCGAAGCGCCGGAGGTAGATGCCCAGGTAGGCGCCGACGATCTTCATGTCGTCCGGGCTGGCGTCGCGGCAGGCGAGGTGCACGGTCTCGCCGGTGCCGTCGAGGAAGAGGACGCCCAGGGCGTCCTTGTTGCTGTCGAGCAGATGGTTGAGAGTCGTTTCGAACATCCGGCGGGGATTCTACCCTATCTCTCGCGAACCTACCGGCAACCTATCGGGAAGCGGCGGCGCGCTGGGGGACCGCCTGGGTCTCGGTGCGGGCCGGCTTCGGCCGGATGTCGCCGGCCTCGAAGGCGCGCAGGAACGCGGTCACGATCTTGGCGTCGAACCGGCTGCCGGTGAGCTTCTTGATGGTCTCGACCGCGTACTCCAGGCTGTAGGCCTGCTGGTAGGGCCGGTTCGTGGTGATCGCGTCGAACGTGTCGGCCACGCCGATGATGCGGCCGAAGAGCGGGATCTGCTCGCCCTTGAGCCCGTCCGGATAGCCGCGGCCGTTCCAGGCCTCGTGGTGCGAGCGGATGCCGGGCACCATCTCCTTGAGCTGCTCGATCGGCCGCATGATGTCGTAGCCGATCACGGTGTGCATCTTCATCTGCTCGAACTCCTCCGCGGTCAGCTTGCCTTCCTTGCGGAGGACCTGGTCCTCGACGCCGATCTTGCCGACGTCGTGGAGGAGCCCGCTGATCCAGACCTTGTGCTGGACCTCCTCGGGGAGCTGCATGTAGCGCGCGATCGTGCGGCTGTACATGGCGACGCGCTCGGAGTGGCCGCGGGTGTACGGGTCCTTGGCGTCGATCGCGGCCACGAAGGCTCTCATGTTGCCGATGAACAGCTCGCGGTTCGCCTGCGCGGCCTGGCGGAGCTGCTGCACGTAGCGCTCGACGTGGCCGCTCATCTGGTTGAAGTCCTCGGCCAGGTCGGCGAACTCGAACGTCAGCCCCTTGGTCTCGAGCTGGCCGCCGAACTTGCCGGCGGCGATCTGGTGCGTGGTCTCGGCGAGCTTCTGGATCGGCTGCGAGACCCAGCGCGCCGTGAGGTAGGCGAAGCCGAGCGCGAGCGCCGCGAGGAGCAGCGTCGACAGGACGGTCTGGAAGATCATCCGGTCCACGGCCGCGAACGCCTCGGAGAGCGGCTTCTGGACCACCACGCCCCAGCCGCTCGCCTCGACCGCGCTCACCTGCGCCAGGACCTCCTTGGTGCCCTCCTCGGATTCGATCTCGTACTCGCGGGTCAGGCTCACCGGCCGCTGCACGAAGAGCGGCAGCACATAGCGCTTGAGCGCCTCCACCATGGCCGGATCGCCGCCCTCGGACCACAGCACCTTGCCCTTGCGGTCCACCAGGAAGACGCCGACGTCGGTGCTCGCGTCGCCGCGCAGCACCTCCTCCAGCGGGCGGAAGCGCAGCAGCGCCTCCACCACCAGCCGCTGCCCGTCGGCGCCGGCGAGCGGGATCGCCAGCACGGTCAGCTTGTCGCTGTCCACGAACCGGTAGACCGGGTCGGACGAGCGCTGGCCGCGGACCTCCTTGAACGCCTGGTCGAGCGCGGCGCGGGCCTGCTGGCCCAGGTTGCCGGGCGCGAGCAGCGGACCGCCGCCGCTCGCGTCCACCACCCGCAGCGCCATGAGCCCCTCGCTCTCCTTGACGAAGCGCTGCAGGTGAGCGCTCACCCAGGGCTCGCGCAGGCGGTCGGCCAGGAGCGGCGCGCCCGGCGCCACCAGGATGCCGTTGCCCAGCTCCTTGAGCGGCCGCTGCACGGCCAGCAGGTACGAGCTGACCTCCTTCGACAGCGCGCCCGCCTTGCGGATCAGGTAATCGCGCTCGGCATCGCGCAGCACCTCCTCGTTCTTCTGGATCAGGAGGAAGCTGCTGATCGCCAGCGGGATGATGCCGGACAGCAGGAGGGTCAGAAGGAGCGCATGCCGCAGCTTCAGACGGCGGAGAAGGCTTCGGCGTTGCGTCGTCATCGACGGACCGGATGCGGGAGCGCCACTCATTCCTTCGGGTTCAGCCTTTCAGGTGCGGGACAACCTGCTGAATTATACCCGAGTTTCAATGTCAATCCCAGGGTCGCCTCAGGAACCCTTCCAGCTCCTCGCGGACCGCGTCCATCCCGATTCCCTCCACCATCCGGCCCTCGCCCGGCGCAGCCGGCAGGACCCAGATCAGCCCGGATTCCCGCGCCTTCTTGTCCCGCGCCATCAAGGAGATCAGCTCCTCCGGATCGACCGCCGGCAGCGGCGGCAGGCCGAAGCGGGAGAGCAGCGACCGGAGCCTCTCGGTCAGGCCCTGGTCGAATCCCTGACGCACCGCGAGCCGGTCGGCGAACAGCATGCCGTAGGCCACGGCCTCGCCGTGCCGGAGCCCGGAGTAGCCGCAGGCCGACTCGATCGCATGGCCGAGCGTGTGGCCGAAGTTGAGCAGCCGCCGGTCGCCCTGCTCGGTCGGATCGCGCTCCACCACCGCGATCTTGGCCGCCGCCGCCGCCGCGACCACCGGCCCCAGCTCGGCCGGATCGCCGGAGAGGAGCTGCTCCAAGCGCTCCTCCACCCGCGCCAGAAGCTCGACGTCGAGGAGCGCCGCCATCTTGACCACCTCCACGAGGCCGGAGCGCAGCTCCCCGCGCGGCAGGGTCGGCAGGACCGAGGTGTCGCAGACCACGAAGGCCGGGTGATGGAAGACGCCGACCGTGTTCTTGCCGCCGGGCAGGTCGACGCCGGTCTTGCCGCCGATCGCGGCGTCCACCTGGGCGAGCAGCGTGGTGGGGACCTGGGCGAACTCGACGCCGCGCAGGAAGCAGCCGGCCGCGAACCCGGCGAGGTCGCCGACGCTGCCGCCGCCGAACGCGAGCACCCGGCTGTCGCGCTTGCCGCCGGCCGCGAGCATCGCGTCCCAGAGCCGTCCGGCCGACTCGACCGTCTTCGCCGGCTCCCCCTCCTCCACCTCCAGGACCGTCCAGCGCGCCGAGGCGGCCCGGAGCGCCTCCAGCCGATGCCCGTGCAGGCCGAGCACCCGCGGCGTGCTGACCGCGAAGACCGTCCGTCCGGACACCCACTCCGCGAGCCGGTCGTGCCCGGAGGCCAGCGCGTCCTCGCCGACCAGCACGGGCGTGACGCCGGACGGGTGGCGGAGGGTGAGGGCCCTCATTCCTTCGCCTTGACCTGAATCCCCAGCTCGTCGAGCTGCTTGCGATCGACCTCCGAGGGCGCGTCGGTCATCAGGTCGGTGGCCGAGGCGGTCTTCGGGAAGGCGATCACGTCGCGGATGCTCCCCATGCCGGCGAGCAGCATGACCATCCGGTCCAGCCCGAGCGCGATGCCGCCGTGGGGCGGCGCGCCGTAGCGCAGCGCCTCCAGGAAGAAGCCGAAGCGGGACTTCGCCTCCTCGGGCCCGATGCCGAGGACGCTGAAGACCCGGCTCTGCAACTCGGGATCGTGGTTGCGGATCGAGCCGCCACCCAGCTCGATGCCGTTCAGCACCACGTCGTAGGCCCGCGCCCGCACCGAGCCGGTGTCGCTCTCCAGCCGCTCCAGGTCGCGCGGGTCCGGGCTCGTGAACGGGTGGTGCATCGCGTACCAGCGCTTCTCCTCCTCGTTCCACTCGAATTCCGGAAACTCGGTGACCCAGAGGAACTCGTGGCGGCCCTCGGGGACGAGCTTGTACTGCCTCGCCAGCTCCAGGCGGAGCGCGCCGAGCGCGTTCGCCGCGACCGACTCCGGACCGGCCACCAGGAGCGCGAGCCCGCCCTCCTCCAGCCCGAGCGCCTCGGCTGCACCTTCCAGCTCGGCCTGCGTGAGCGCGTTCTTGACCTGGAAGACCAGCTCGCCGCCCTTCTTCCGGAGCGTCAGCACGCCGGCCGCGCCGCTGCGGCGCGCGATCTCCACCCAGCCGTCCACCTCCTTGCGGCTGGCCTCCGCCGCGCCCGGCACGGCGAAACCGCGGATCACCCCGCCCTGAGCCGCTGCCTCCTGGAAACCGCGGAAGCCGCTCCCACGCAGGAGATCGGTCAGGTCCGCGATCTCCAGGCCGAAACGCAGGTCCGGCCGGTCGCTGCCGAAGCGCCTCATGGCCTCCGCGTAGGTCATGCGCGGGAAGCGGGCCGGCGGCTGGATGCCTCCGAGCGGGAAGATGCGCTGGAACAGACCCTCGATCAGCTCGAAGATGTCCTCCTCGGTCGGGAACGACATCTCGAGGTCGATCTGCGTGAACTCGAGCTGGCGGTCGGCGCGCAGCGCCTCGTCGCGGAAGCAGCGCGCGATCTGGATGTAGCGCTCCAGGCCGGCCACCATGAGGATCTGCTTGAAGAGCTGCGGCGACTGCGGCAGCGCATAGAAGTTGCCGTGATGGACCCGCGACGGCACCAGGAAGTCGCGCGCGCCCTCGGGCGTGGACTTGGTGAGGATCGGCGTCTCCACGTCCACAAAGCCCTGCTCGTTGAAATAGCGCCGGATCTCCATCGTCACCTGGTCGCGGAGGAGGAAGTTGCGCTGCAGCTCGGGCCGGCGGAGATCGAGATAGCGGTAGCGCAGGCGGGTCTCCTCGGAGGCCTCGGACTTGCCGTCGAGCGTGAACGGCAGCGGCTCGGAACGGGCGAGCACCGCGGCGCGGCGCGCCAGGACCTCGACCTCGCCGGTCGGCATGTCCTTGTTCACGTTCTCGGGCGACCGGCGGACCACCTCGCCTTCGACCTCCACCACCCACTCGTTGCGCACCGGGCCGAGCGTCTGCGCGGCCTCGGGCTGGAACTCGGGCGTCACCACCACCTGGACCACGCCGCTCCGGTCGCGCAGGTTCAGGAAGATGACCGCGCCGTGATCGCGCCGCCGCTGCACCCAGGCCTTGAGCAGCACCCGGCTGCCCACGTCGGCCGCCGTGATCGTGCCCGCGCCCCGCCTCTTCAGGATCTCCTCGCCAGCCATGACCCTCCCGTCCTCCGAAATCATTCCTGCGGGAACATCCCGCGATATTTATCTTTGAGCTCGACGTACCGGTCGGCCGTGTCCACGATCCGCCGGGTCTCCTCCTCGGTCAGCGGCCGGACCGGGCGCGCCGGGATGCCGAGCGCGAGATGGCCGGCCGGGATGCGGTGCCCCGGGGCCACCACCGCGCCGGCGCCGACCATCGCGCCCCGCTCCACCACCGCGCCGTCCAGCACCCGCGAGCCGATGCCGATGAGAGCGCCGTCCTCGACCGTGCAGCCATGGACCACCGCGCTGTGCCCGACCACCACGCCGGCGCCGATGACCAGCGGGAAGCGCTCGTGCGCCACGTGCAGGATGGTGCCGTCCTGGATGTTCGTGCGCGCTCCGATGCGGATGAAATTCACGTCGCCGCGCGCCGCGGTGTGAAACCAGAACGACACGTCGTCCCCCAGCTCCACGTCGCCGACGACGTGCGCTCCCGGCGCCAGGAAGACCCGGGCGCCGAGCCTGGGCAGAACGCCCTGGAACGGATAGGTGGGCATCGGACAGTCCTCGATTGCGCTGTAAACGGAGCGCCGGCCCAGGAGGGCCGGCCTGGAAAGCATGTCATAGAATCCGCCGGTGTCCAACGCCGGAGGCGTCCGAATGACCGAGCCCGTCCGCAGTGAGACCCCGATCGAGGTGCGCTACGCCGAGACCGACCAGATGGGCGTGGTCCATCACGCCAACTACATCGTCTGGTTCGAGCTGGCCCGCACGCAGCTCTGCGCCCTGTCCGGCTATCACTACGCCGACGTCGAGGCCTTGGGCTACTTCCTCATGGTGACCGGCGTCCAGGTCTCCTACCGCAAGCCGGCCCGCTACGGCGACACCATCAAGGTGGTCTGCTGGGGCGACCGCCTCGGAAGCCGCGGCATGCGCTTCGCCTACGAGGTCCGGAAGGGCGACGACCTCCTCGTCACCGGCGCGACCGAGCACATCTGGGTCGAGAAGGCCACCGGCCGCCCATGCCGCACGCCGGAGCCGCTGCGCGAGCCGTTCCGGCGCCTGGCGGGTCTGGAAGCCTGACCGCCGGGCTCAGGCCGGCCGGATGTTGCGGTTCGTGCGGAACACGTTCTCCGGATCCCACCGGGCCTTCACCTCGGCGAGCCGCCGCAGGCTCCCGCCGAGCGCCGCGTCCACGCGGTCGGAGCCCTCGTCCTCGGTGAGGAAATTGATGTAGTTCCCGCCGGTCGAGAACGAGCGCATGTCGCTCCACGCCGCGCGCGTCCACTCCACGTTGGCCGCGTCGTCGGCCGCCTGGTCCCAGGCGCCCGTGATGTTGAGGACGTAGCGCGCGTCGCGGTTGCCGACCGGCGAATGCTCCGGGTCGAAGCCGTTCAGCGCCCCTCCCACCTGGAACAGGATCACCGCCGAGTGCGGCGACCGGATCTTCGCCGCGTGCTCGACCATCTTGCCGCACAGACCGGGCTCGGCGCGCGCGATGTACTCGCTCTTCCAGTAGTAGCGCCGGCCCTTCGGCTGCGTCGCATCGAGCAGCGTCTGCATCTGCGCGTACGGGCGGCGCACGAGCACGTCGCCGACCGGCTTGCCGAACGACTTGATCGGAGCGACGACCCTCTCCCCCTCCTCGGCGCTGCCGCTGTAGCACGCGAGGATCGCCACGATCGGCGTCCCATGGACCTCCTTCGGCAGCCAGGGCGCGGGCGGGGCGTTGCGCAGCAGGACGACGAGCGTGAGCTCGGGCGGAGACTGCTCGGCCAGGGTCCGGTACAGCTCCAGCACGCCCGGCGCCTCGCTCTGCGGCCAGGCGACCAGACCGCCGACGACCTCGGGGCCGACCGGATGAAGCGCATAATCGATCCCGGTCACGACCCCGAAGTTCCCGCCGCCGCCGCGCAGCCCCCAGAAGAGGTCCGGGTTCTCCTCCTCGCTCGCCCGCACGAGGCGCGCGTCCGCCCCGTCCGCGATAACGAGATCCATGCCGACGACGTTGTCCGTGGTCCAGCCCCAGCGCCGCGTCAGATAACCGAACCCGCCGCCCAGCGTGAGCCCCGCAATGCCGGTGGCCGACACGAAACCGAGCACCGCGGCGAGCCCATGGAGCTGCGTCTCGCGGTCCACGTCGCCGAGCAGGCAGCCCGCCTGGGCATGGGCGACCTTCCGTTGCGCGTCCACCCAGACGCCACGCATGAGCGACATGTCGAGCAGGAACGCGCCGTCCGCCAGGGCCAGCCCGGCGATGTTGTGCCCACCCCCCTTGATGCAAAGCAGAAGGCCGTGCTCCCGCGCAAACTGCACGCAGGCGACCACGTCGGCAATCCCGAGGCAGCGCACGACGAGCGCGGGCCTGCGGTCGATCATCGCGTTCCAGACCGTGCGGGACTCCTCGTAGCCGGCGTCGCCGGGCACGAGCACCTGGCCTCGGAGCCGCATTCTCAAGCCGCCGAGCATTTCCGGCGTCAGCTCGAACTCGCCACCATCCATCCTCTTCACGTTCACGCCTGGCCTCCTTCCGTCCGCTTCCGTCCATCCTCGCCACGTGCAGCGGGCCGCGCGCAAGCTGTCTGAATCCAACGGTTTGGAACTGTAGGCCGGCGGTCTCCCGGATGTCAAACGCCGGCCGCGCCGCAGCCGGTCTCCTGTCACGAGCTTGCAAATTGCGAAATCCTGGCGCTATCCGGCTCGAAGTCGCGCCACGGCTCCCTTCCCATCCTTCCCGGAGGCAAAAACTCCGGATTCATCACGGGATACGGCTGCAACGGCGCGTAGAACCTTCCCTCGGGCCCTAGAACGTTGTTTTTCCGCGTAAAACGTTACAACGCCGCATGGAACGTTCCGTTGTCCTGAAGAACGTTGTCTCGCCGCAGGGAAGCTTGTTTTTTCCTGGAGAAGGTTGCAGCGCCATGGAGAACCTTCTTTTGCCTCGTAGAACCTTCCGCTGTCTCGTAGAACCTTCCGTCGTCCCGTAGAACCTTCCGTCGTCTCGTAGAACCTTCCGCCGTCTCGTAGAACCGGGGGGAGCCGGCGTACTCCGCACACCTCGGACACGGGGTTTGGCTTGCAGCCGCCCCGCCGCGGCCGGATAAGCGGTCTGGTATTCCAGCCGGCTTCAAGCCCCGAAGCAGTCCAGACGTGAAACGGCAAATGTTTGACGTTCTATGAGATAGAACCTGGCACCGATGTCCGACGATCCGCTTATCAGTCTGGATAAGCCGCCAGGGCACCAGGTTCCGAGAGCCATATCGACCGGAGAATTCTTCCATCTCTATATCTCTTCCGCTCCTAAACATCTGGAGGAGAAAGCCTTCCACCCGTCAAAGGCAAAGGAAGCCTGGCCGATAGGCATTTCGAATCCAAAACCACTCCCCTCAGCCGCCTATACCGCCAGGGAATGCAGGATTGACATCCAAGCCCATGCGGCGCTACACTTGCTAAGTATCAAGATTCAAGAAACTTGTGCCGCTCGGCGCCGCAAGGTACGGGAGTCTTCACCTCATCTGGGTTGATGCGAAGAACGACGCGACAGAGTCGCTTGGACGGTAGATAACAAGGTTGGGCGCTGCGAGGCATTGCGGAGATGTAATTGAGAAGTCATGATTTGCAAGGAGGCAAGAATGCCGACAACCAAAAAGGCTACGCGCAGACATTCTGCAAACGCCCGGTTGCAAATCCTTGGTCTGTCAAAGGCGGGTACGTCGATTGATATTGACATCTTTGTGGATAAGGAAAAACTTGGGACCTTCGTCATTGGGCGTGGCTCAGTGACATGGTTCGGACGAAAGTGGAAGAATGGCCGGCGTCTCTCGTGGTCCAAATTTGCCGAATTAATGGAGGAAGCATGAAAGCGGGATGCTTTGTGATAATCGCAGCCTTCGTTGTAGCCTCGCCCTCGGTTGCTCAGGTAGACTGTTCGGCGTTTGACGCCGCGATAAATATGAGCCTTAAGCAGATTTCCAGCGAGAGAGCAAGCGGAATCACCGACAATAGCGCGCCGCGAGAGACAATGCGCGCAGCAAGGGTCGCCAATTATCTTCAAGTCATCAGCATGAATCTAGCTCTCATGAAGGAGAACAAGTGCCCTGCTAGGCAGCGCCCAATTGTACTCGGCGAGTTCATGAAGAACGCACTTGAGTGTGAGCTTGCGACTATTAAGGGTGAAAAGGATCCACCAGCATGCAACTTCGACAATTGGAAACGCGAGGAAGAGAAGCCGAAGGAAAAAGCCGTAGAGAACAAGCAGTAGAGCGCCCAACTTGCCTGCAGCAGGACGGCCGGCTCGCCGTCCGCCGCTGAGGCGCGGCAGACGTTGCTGCGACACGATGTCGCTCCCTATATGAAGTTGTTTCACTCGACGTAGGAGGTGAGACCACCCGTACCACCGGGTGAACCTAGGGCCTGAATAAAGAGCGGCCCTGACAATGTACAGAAGCATGCGAGAGCATGCGGGGTGGGAACCGTAAGGAACCTGCTCTCCTGGCAGCCATAGCCGGGTAATGGCTAGGTAGCGGGCATGGTAAACACATGTGAACCTGTGTAACGACCGTCAAGCGCATGAGCTAAAATGGCTGATAAGCTCAAACCAAAAGGTATGGGAGCCGGAGGCGGATTTAACGGTGCCGCCTCGTGGTCAACATGGCTCCTCGGTCGACAGCAGGTACCTAACCCCGCGCAGACTTCAGGAGCGGAACGTGGTAACCCCGTATCTTCTCCCGCAAGGGAAGGCGAACCGCAAGGGGAGCTGATGGAGGCGCGGGCTTGGGAGGTCGGAAGAAGCGAAGGCCGTCCTGTAATGGGGCGGATACGGGTTTCAAGGTTACCCGGCACGAAAGTGAGCCCACGTCCGACTGGTGCCTTTTCGCGAGAATGTATGGAGAACACCTTAAACGGGAAGAGCAAAGAGAGACGGAGGTGGTTCGACCACCCGTCGGTGCAGCCCCTCCTCTGGCCTGTCCAGAGCCTGGTGCCTACCATGTTAGTATCGCGAAGGTTGTTTCGTGAGGGCAACCGGGTCGATCTCAGATCGGCCTTTGAGGTGCTTGAGCCGTATGCCGGGAAACTGGCACGTACGGTTCTTAGAGGGGCTGGGGGGCCGTAAGGCCCCCTGGCCTACTCGGCGGCGGGCAAACAACAAAACTTCATACATGTCCTGGAATACAATGTCAGACCAAGATCTAACCCCCGAACTCGCTTGGGCAAGGGAAGAGATAAGGGTGTTGAACCGTCGTATCGAGCTCTTGGAGCAGAAGCTTGAGGCCATACCGAACACGCTCTTGCTAAGCAAGAATCAGACGATACGCTCGTTTGCCGTATTGGGGCACGTCTTTCTCGGCTGTCTGGCGATCTATGTCGCAGTGGTAATTTTGCTCGTCCTTACAGGACAAATTGATAGAATTGATAGCCTATGGTAGGTTCTCCGCGCTGGCATCCGTCAGCACCCCATTGCCACACGTCGGAGACCCGTTGTCATCATCAGCGCTCTATTGCCGGAGGCCGGAGCCTCGTTGCCCATGGACGGAGTGCCGTTGCTGCTCCTCAGCGTCCCTCTGCCTGTCGCCAAGGTCTCGCAGCGGTGGCCCATGACAGGCTGACGATGGTCAGCGCCTCGCTGGCGCCGGACCGGACGTTCCTGTCGCTGGCCGGACCGCGCCGCCCACTGGCAATGGCTCTCCGCCGACCACCCGCACCTCACGGAAGGCGGGCAGCGCGTTGGCTTTGCCCGGCAATGCCTCTCCCGGAGCGCTCCCTCAGTGCTCCTCGACCCCCTTGGGGAACCGGTCTGCCACGAGATTCAGCCGGATGCCGTGCTCGAGGAACGCCTTGAGACCCGCGAGCACCAGGGTGAACCCCTGGGTCGAGTTGGTCACCTGCTTCACGAGCTCGTCTCCGTCGCCCGTGAAGCCGGACTCCGTGATCCGCACGAACGTGGTGCCGTCTTCCAGGGGCTGGAACGTCCATTCGACGGTCGTGGTCCCTTTGTAGCCCGGCCATTCGACGACCAGGCGCCGGCCCGGCTCGAGGGCCTTCGCCGTCACCGGCACCGAGATGTCGTACATCTCCCACTCCCACTGGACCTGCTTGCCGGCCTCCAGCCGGCCGCTCCCCCTGGTGAACCAGAACTTCGTCGTGACCTCGGGGTCCACGAAGGCTTCGAAGACCTCCGCGGCGGGGCGGCGGATCAGCATCGCGGTCTTCGTCATTGGCACGTGCTTCAACTCCAGGTTATCCATGTGTCTTCTCCGATCGCGAAGCGGCGTCGCGCAGTCTGGCAACCCGGGAACAATATCCTCCCTCGAAGCCGCGCGACAGTCCCGTTTCGTCCTTCCTGGAGGGTCGGAAGCCTGGATTTCCCGCCGGCAATGGCTGACGGGATAATGCCTGAGCGGGATGACATATAGTCACGCCACCATGATCGAGGTCGGACAAGTTCGCGAGATCGTGCGGTATCCCGTCAAGTCCATGGCCGGAATCCCGACGGAGTCCGCCATCCTTGGGTGGCACGGACTCGACGGAGATCGGCGATTCGCCTTCCGCCGTATCGGAGACGGCAGCGGCTTCCCGTGGCTCTCGGCGAGCCGCCTTCCAGAGCTCCTTCTCTACCACCCTGCCGGGCTCGACCCGGGCAGCGGCGAGCCGCTTCCGACCCATGTACGCACGCCGGCCGGAGCGCTCCTCGAGTTGGGGAGCCCGGAGCTGAAAGCGGAGCTCGCAGGGCGTTTCGGGAGCGACCTCGAGATGATGAAGCTCAAGCATGGAATCTTCGACGAAGCCGCAGTCTCGGTGATCAGCCTGGCGACGATCGCGGGTATCGGCCGCGAGGCCGGGCTCGATCTCGATCGCCGACGCTTCCGAGCCAACATCGTGCTGGAGACGGTGCGCGATACACCATTTCTCGAGGATGAATGGGTCGGTCATACGCTGGTGTTTGGTGACGGCGATCCGCGGCCGGCTCTGGGCGTCACGCTGTGCGATGAGCGATGCACGATGATCAATCTCGATCCGGACACAGCCGCAAAGGATTCGCGCGTCATGAAGACGGTCGTGCGACTCAACAGGAACTATGCAGGCGTTTACGCTAATGCAGTGCGAAGCGGCACGATCCGTGTTGGCGATCGAGTGAGTCTTGCGCCGTAGGCTCCGAAGTGAGGGAGTTGGTTCTGTGAGAGCGTCTTCCATCCTGGACCGGTAGATCTCATAGCATTCCAACTATCCCCAGGAGGTAAGCTTCATGGGCGCAATCCTGAAGAAGTTTGATGAGTCGGATAACCTGACCAACGAAGCAAAGGAACTGGTTTCAACCTTGGCTGCGTTGTCCGAGAGCAAGGCCGCCCACTTTGTGGACTCGATCAGCAGGGATCTCCTGGAGGCTGGAACAGCAGGCAATTGGACAGTTCCAATTACAATGGTACTCAAAACCACAAAACACACTCACGCTTACACTTCCGAAGATAGCAGCAGGATAGGCGACACGGTAAATGGAGCGTTGAGAAGCTTTGTGACCGGAACGAAGGATAGCGTTCTTAATGGCGTTGGCTCGCTGGTCAGCGAGGCAGTCACCATATTCTTGGGCAACGCGTCCGCGGATACCGGCGAGATGCGCGAATACTATGTCATGACCGAGGGGCTTTCGATCGTGAGAGTTGACGTCGCTGGTTGGTACTTGAATGTCAAGGCCCAGGCGCTTACCGCCAAAATGCAGAAGGTAAGCGCATTTGTTGCGTTCAAATCAGCCGTTGACCTCACCAGGCTGGATTTCAATACATTCCTCAACCTCTACCAGACGCAACTGACGGCACCCGTTGGGGGTTTGACCGACGATATCATTGCAGAGCTCGATAATGTTGATAAGATCTTCGAAAGATTCAAAGGGCTTGAGAGGGGTGAGGGTGAAATGGTGCCGAAGTTATCTCCCGCCTCAAGCCGCTCCGCGGTCTCTCGGAACACTGCCGCGAAGCGGCGGGCGGCTGCGCTGGCCTGAGGGCGACCGGTTAACGTTGCGCACTCTGATCCGCTCCCGCGTCCTTCCGGGCCAGCCGGACCAGATCGGACGCCGCTTCGATGACCACATCCGGCCGGTCCCAGTGGAGGAAGTGGCCGGCGCCCTCGACGACGAGGTGCCGCGACCGGGCCGAGCGTGAGGCGAGGTCGTCCTGCAGCTCCTTCGCGATCCGGACCCAACGCTCGTGCAGCTCGGGCGGGCGCGACTCGGGACGCTGCCGGCTGCCGGCGGAGAGAACGATCAAGGGGATGTCGAGTGTGCGGGGCAGACCGGCGAACCCCTTCGCTCCCTCTTCCGCGATGAGCGACTCCTGATAGCTGGCGATGTACCAGGCCGGACGGCGCGATACGGCGGCGATCTGGCGGCGGGTTCTCAGGGGCAGCCCTTCGGGCACGTACGCGATCGGCGGCATGAGCTCGCCCCGCCCTGCCTGCTCCGCCTGCCGGCGCTCCTCCTCCATCTGCTTCAGGTGGAGCTGCCAGAACTCCCGCGGAGCCTTCTGCCAGTGGTCCTCGTGGGAGGACTCCACGAGCACCAGGCCGGCCACCTCCCCGGGGTGAAGGGCGGCGTAGAGCCGCGCGTTCAGTCCGCCGAAGGAGTGGCCGACCAGGATATAGGGCGGCCGCTCGCCGGCCCGGACCAGGAGCGTGCGCAGCTCTTCCACGGTCCGCCGGCGGCTGCGCGGCGGCGGACCTGGATCGCTGTACCCGATGCCCGCGCGGTCGTAGGAGCAGACCCGGGTCGTCCCGGCCAGCTCCGGCTGGACGCGGAACCAGGTAGTCCACAGGTCCGCCGACCCGGCGTCCAGCACCACGGTCGGACCGCCCTCTCCTTCGCAGACCAGGTGCAGCCGGAATCCGCCGACATCCACCATCCGCCCCGGAGGCGGCCCGGGATCCAAGAAAGGCAGTCCCCAGACCCAGCGGTCCCGGAATCCGAGGAGGGCTCCGGCCATCAGCGCTCCTGCCATCAGCCAACGCGCGGAAGCTCGCATGACGTATATACGTGGGTCGGCGCGCCTCCGTCTCAATCGGCGAGAGAAGAGGCAGGTGATTCTTTGGGATGTTAGCCTTCAGGAGGTCGCAGAGGCCTCGTTTCATGCTGCCGGCTCGCGGCCGACTCGTTGAACGGGAGACTGAAAGGAGAGCGAGAGCGATGTCTGAAGTCAGCATGCGCTACATGATCGACGATGTGCCTGCGGCGATCCGGTTCTACACCACTCTCCTCGGCTTCACGCTGGAGCACGATGCGTCACCCGCGTTCGCCGCGGTTTCGCGTGACGGCGTACGGCTGTTGCTGAGTGGCGAGGGCAGCTCCGGCAAACGCCCGCTCGCCGACGGCCGTCGTCAGGTGCCGGGCGGATGGAACCGCATTCACCTTCAGGTCGACGATCTCGCGGCGGAAGCCCAGCGGCTGCAAGCTGCCGGGGTGCCCTTCCGCACGAGCGAAATCGTGAGCGGGCCGGGTGGCGCCCAGGTCATCATCGACGATCCCTCGGGCAATCCGATCGAGCTCTTCCAGCCTCGGCGGTGAGCCTTCGTCAGGGTGCCCGGAGGCTCCCCTCCTCCGCCATCGCGGTGATTCTTTACCAGCGCACCAAGCCGGGCCGGTAGGTCGCGGTCGCCAGGATCGCGCGCTCGATCTGGCCCGGCGTGAAGTGGTCGGCGCAGAGGTCGTCCGAATAGTTCATGAAGTTGTGGACGTCGTCGGCGCCGGCATCCGGACAGGTGTCGGCTCCTTCCGGACAGGCATTGTGGGGCTCCGCCAGCGGTCGACCCGGGCGAGGTAGAACGAGAACGGGGTGTCGCGGAAACCCCAGTTGAGGCGGGAGATCAGGGTCTTGATCTGCTTGGTCGTGACCCGCCCCAGCTTGCCGTCGGTGATCATGTGGAAGGCCACGGGGATGCGGACCGGGTGCACGATGAACGCTTCCGGCTGCAGGCGTTCCGTCATGGTCTGGACCCAGAGGGCCGTATCCGCGTCCAGGTTGCGGGCGGCGCAGATCGCGACCGGTTCCTGGGCTCCGGCGGGACCGACTCCGACGAGGCTCGCGAGGAGGAGCAGAAGACCCTTCCGCAGGCTGTTCATGTTCTCGATTGTACTATTTCCCCGCCTTGCGCTCCCACAGCAGGAAGCCGAAATCTTAGATCCGGGGAGGAGACCGGAAGTTCCCGGGGCCAGGAGCGGCTCTCCCGTTGTCACGTCTTTCAGATGATAGGCACTTACTATAGCATAACGCGCCACGCGTGAGCGTGGGTCCCGTCGAAATGGAGGTTGCGA
The DNA here is from genome assembly GCA_040349255.1 of Acidobacteriota bacterium. Classification (GTDB taxonomy): domain Bacteria; phylum Acidobacteriota; class Thermoanaerobaculia; order Multivoradales; family UBA5704; genus DATMER01. The sequence goes on from JBEQUE010000077.1 coordinate 30,985, forward strand.
TGCACCCGAGCTCCTGTTTCCGCGGTCTCGCCCTGTCCCTCGTCCTGCTCTTCGTCCTTCTCGCCCCCGCCGCCCTTCACGCCCAGTGCCGTCCCGATTCCTCCTTCCCGATCACGAGCATCGCCGACGTCTACGCGAAGCGGCACTCGAACGGCACCTACACGCTGTGGTTCGTGCACCAGATGAGCCACGAGGTGCTCTGCGGCACGACCGATTGCGACGGCAACCCCGACGAGTACGTCTGGCGCTCGGGCTCGGGCGGCAACTCGAACGTGTCGAGCGTGTCGCCGATCGACTCCTGCGGCGAGAGCATGACCTTCACGCCGTCGAATCCGAGCTCCAGCGCCACCGCGGTGATGCGCATCAAGTTCGCCGAGAACTACTACGCGTCGTTTCCGCTGACCTACTACCCGCGGAAAAAGAACTTCGACGTGATCGTCGACCCCAGCCAGGTCTTCTACTGCGAGTGCATCTTCCAGTTGAACTGCAGCTCCACGACGGGAGCCTGCGGCGCGACCGCCACCCTGCTCGGCTCCCCCACGAACTGCTCGATCTGCTAGCCCGCCCGCCTCGCGCGCCGGGCCCGGCCAGGCCCGGCGCGCGCCCGGCGCCGATTCTACGACGGGCTACGGGGCCATCCTCTCCCCGCCCCGCCCGCCCTACCGGGTCGAGCTGACGAACGCGTCCGGCTGCCGGGCGGGCGGGTCGACCCGCGACGCCTCCAGAGTCCCGACCCAGAGCGCATAGACGAGCTTCTTGCCGACCACGAGGCCCTGGTAGTCGCCCAGGAAGAAGCCGCGGTCGGTCACGGCCGCGAACCGCACGTCGAAGGAGGACTTCGTCGTCCGCCGGGCCGCGCCGAAGCTCGCACCGTCGCCGGAGAGCGCGAGGTAGTGATCCACCAGGAAGCGCCGTTCCGGGTCGTTGCGCAGCGAGTAGAAGGAGAGCGCCACCCGTCCTGTCGGTCCGACCGCGAGCGCCGGCGTGAAGCTCGAGGCGGGGTCGCTCCCCGAGGCCAGCTCCGGAGCGCTCCAGTTGGAGCCGCCGTCGTCCGACCGCGCCAGGAGAATGCCGTCGACGCCGCCGCCCAGGTCGTCCTGCCAGGCCGCGTACAGGCGTCCGTTGCGGGGATCGACCGCCGCCGTCGGCAGCCCGCCGGTGCGCAGGCCGTTCACGTCCGCGCCGCGCACGGCCGCCACCTGGACCGGCGCCGACCATGTGGCGCCGCCGTCCTCCGAGTGCGCGGCGAGGATCGAGCAGGGGCAGGTGTTGCGGTCGGCGTGGAACCAGACGGCGTGCACCACGCCACCGGGGCCGACCAGCGGGATGATGCCGAGGTTCGCTCCCTGGCTCGCCAGGGCGGCGGGCGGCGAGAACGACTGGCCGCCGTCGTCGGACCAGGAGACCCGGAGGATCTCGTTGCCGTTGTTGAGCACGCTGTCCCAGCCGACGTAGACCCGGCCGCGGAACGGGCTGTCCGCGCGGGTGTCCACGACCACCGCCTCCTTGTCGTCGAACTCGGTCGAGCCGCCGAGGTGGACGGCCACGGGCGGCCCCCAGGTCTTCCCGCCGTTGGCGGAAGCGGACAGGAAGACGCCGTTGTCCGGGTCGGTCTCGTTGAAGAGGAGCGACGCGTAGTAGGCCCGGTTGCCGGGACCGAAGGCCACCCAGGGATCGGAGGCGCGCTGGAAGCGGCCGCCGGTGACCGGCGTCAGCTCGGGCAGGAGGCCCTCGGTCCAGCCTTTGCCGCTGTTCTTCGAGTAGGCCCAGGCCAGCGAGCGGGCGCCGCCATCGGCGAAGCGTCCCTCCTGGTAGGCGGCGAGGAGGTTGGCCTCGTTCTGGGGGTTGAGGGCGAGGAAGACCTCGGTCTGGGTCTCGGGCTGGCCCTGGCTGGAGCTGTCGGGCGCCAGGATGTCGCGGCTGACCCGCACCCATTTGGCCTTGGCCGGCTCCGTCCGCGGTACCACGCTCGGCACGGTCAGCGCTCCGGGAGGCAGCGGGCGCTCGGGGCCGACCTCGGCCTCCATCATGGTGATCCGGCTCATCTCCTCCTTCCAGCGGCTGCGGGAGAAGGAGGGCTCTTCGGAAGACCCCGCGCCGGCGGTGAGCAGCGCGGCGCACAGCGGGAAGAGGAACGTCAGACGGCGGACCCATCCGGGCATGGCAGGAACCTCCCCGATCAGGACGCCCTCTCTAAAACGGCCCAGCCACCCCGGCGGGCCCGCGAAAGAAATGGATAGCCTCCGGAGGCGAGTTTACTACGAGGTCGCACCGTCGGTGGCAAGGATGCTCATGACGACCTCGCTCCAGTACGTCCGGGGCTCCGTAGAGGCCAGGAACACGTCGCGGCGCACGCCGTCGCGCTGGAAGCCGACGCGCTCATAGCAGACGATGGCGACCGGGTTCACGTCGAAGACGCCGAGCTCGACGCGGTGCATCCCGAGCTCCTGGAAGGCGACGGCGAGGACCGCGCGCACCATTTCGCCTCCCAGCCCCCGGCCGCGGCAGGCGGGATCGACCAGCACCCGGCCGATGCGGGCCG
>JBEQUE010000078.1:0-14904 GCA_040349255.1 Acidobacteriota bacterium
CCTTGCCGTTGGTCTCGTCGCCGAAGATCAGGGACAGCCCCTCCTCGGCCGAGCCGAGCGCGTCCAGCCGGTAGGTCTTGCCCTGCCAGTCGAACACGATGGCGCCGGGCGACGCATCGTCGATCACCTGGCCCAGGATGTTGGGGATCTGGACCGGCTTCGGCGGATCGTAGGGCTCGAAGCGGGCGTCGATCCGCCAGGCGGGCTGGATCGGGTAGGAGTCCAGGCCGTGGAAGGCGGCGAGCGCCGCGCTCTGCCGGTCCTTGACCCGCACGCCGACGCGGTCGCCGCGCTGGATGACGAAGAAGCTCAGCGGCCCCATCTCCAGGATGGTGGGTTTGCCCTTGGCGTCGCTCGTCAGGGCCAGCCTGGCGACCGGCTTGCCGTCGCTGGTGATCTTCGCCCCGGGAGCGGCCCGGAGCTCGACCGCCTCGCCCTTGCGCACCAGGACGCCGGCGTTCTTCGGCGCCTTGCCCTCGGGCAGGATCACCTTGCTTCCGGGGTCGCTGCCGAAGGCGTTCTCGCCCTCGTCGAGCCAGAACAGGCCGACCAGGGTGAACCAGCCGTCCTCCTTCCTGAGGCTCTCGTAGCGCTCCTTGCGGAAGGCTTCGACCTCCTGCTTCCAGGCCGCCTCCTTGTCGTTGTCCGCAGTATCCGCGGCATTCGCGGCCGTGGCGAGCGACGGAAGAGACGCGCCCAGGACGAGGGCCAGGGCGAAAGGGATCAGGGCGTTGCGATTCATGGTGGGGCTCTCCATGCAGGGTTCCGGGAATCGGAACCGGATCGGAGACCGGAATCTTCCAGGGCCTCCGCTTCCAAGGTGCCGCCGGGCCGGAACCTGGAGCCTGCTTCCTCCGTATTGCTCGATGGCGGTGCGACCGCGTGAAAGGAATCCCATGCTGACGATCCGCGACCTCGTGAAAGTGTATCCCGGCCCGGTCACCGCCCTCCAGGGCATCAGCCTCGACGTGCCGCCCGGGATGTTCGGCCTCCTCGGGCCGAACGGCGCCGGCAAGACGACGCTGATGCGCATCCTCGCCGGTCTCCTGGAGCCCACCTCGGGCCAGATCGGCCTGGACGGCCACGACGTCCTCGCCGACCCCGACTGGCTCTGGGCGCGGCTGGGCTACCTGCCGCAGGACTTCGGGTTCTACCCGCACCTGACCGGCGAGCAGATGCTCACCTATCTCCTGAAGCTCAAGGGGGTGGAGGCGCCGGGCGGCCTCAAGGGGCTCTGCGCCGAGCTGCTGGACCGGGTGAACCTCTCCTACGCCGCGAAACGCAAGGTCAAGACCTACTCGGGCGGCATGCGCCAGCGCCTCGGCATCGCCCAGGCCATCGCGGGCGATCCGCGGCTGATCATCGTGGACGAGCCCACCGCCGGCCTCGACCCCGAGGAGCGGCTGCGCTTCTACCGCCTGCTGGCCGAGCTGGCCGCCGACCGCATCGTCCTGCTCTCGACCCACATCGTCGAGGACGTGGCCGTGCTCTGCCCGCGCTTCGCGGTCATCCGGAAGGGGCGGCTCCTGGCCCAGACCTCTCCCGGCGAGGCGCGCGCCTCCATCGCCGGCCGCATCTTCGAGGGCCGCGTCGCCGCCGACGAGCTGGAGGAGATCCGGAAGCGGCTGCGCGTCACCCAGGCGGTCCTGGTCGAGGGGAAGAACCGGGTGCGGATCTTCGAGCCCGACGGGAAGGCGCCGGCCGGTTTCGAGCCGGCCCCCGCCACGCTGGAGGACGCCTATCTCCTCCTGATGCAGGATACCTAAGTTGCCTTCCGACCCCGCCCCAACCTGCCTTGATGACATTCGGACCCCGTTTTCCGTCTTCTATAGGGAAGAAGTAGACATGCGGCGAGGTGCCTGATATCATCGTCGTCGATTGATATCACTAAGGGGCCCTCGCATGATCCGAACCCTGATCAGCCTTGAGGAAGAGGACAAACGATGGCTCGACCGGAAAGCGAAGGAGGACGGTATGACGATGGCACAACTGGTGCGGATCGCAGTAAGCCGGTATCGGGAGCAGTGCGAGCGGGAGGCGACGGCACCGTCTCTCGAGGAGCTGCTCCGGCGGACGTCCGGTCTCTGGAAGGGCGGCGACGGCCTGGAGGCGCAGGTCCGGCTCCGCGACGAGTGGGAGGGGGAGGACCGCTGAGGTATCTGCTGGACTCGGTGATCCTCATCGACCACTTCAACGGCCGGGCCGAGGCCACCGACTGCCTGGTCTGGATGGGGGGCGAGTCGGCGCTCTCGGTGATCACCCGGGCCGAGGTCCTGGCCGGGTTCGGGGAGGGGTCGGCGGAGGTCGCCAGCATCCTCCTCGACCGGTTTCCCACCCTGGGTATCGACATGGCGGTGGCGGATCTGGCCGCCCGGCTACGGCGCGAGCATCGCTGGAAGATGCCCGACGCCCTCCAGGCCGCCCTGGCCCGCTATCACGGATTGACCCTGGTGACCCGCAACACCCGGGACTTCCCGCCGGACCGCTACCCGTTCGTAGTCGTCCCCTACGTTCTTCCCTGAGACCCCGCCTCGGATCCCTCCTTCCGGGCCCGCCCCTTGCAGCAGGTTGGAACGGAAGGAGGGAAATCCATGAATCAGGACGACGACAAGGACCCCCAGGACAACCCCGCCCCGGTCGGCGCGACGACCATCACCGAGTTCCTCGTCCGCGACTCGATCTCGGACGAGGAGAACCGGCTCACAGCCGACCACCACCTCAATGGCCGCCCCCATCCGGCCCAGAACGAGACCGACTCGGGCGACGAAAAGGAGTAGGACCCCGGGTGCTCCGGCCGGAGCACCCCTGCCAGCTCGGGTACGTGGAATAATGCGCACCTGTCATGGCAAAGCTCCCCGTCACCTTCGAAGACGTCAAGGCCGCCCGCGAGCGGATCGCGGCCCACATCCATAGAACTCCGGTCCTCCACTCGCGGCAGATCGACGAGCGCGTCGGCTGCCGCGTTTTCTTCAAGTGCGAAACCCTCCAACGCGTCGGCGCCTTCAAGGCCCGCGGCGCGTTCTCGCGCCTGACCCTGCTCACGCCCGAGGAGCGCGCCCGGGGAGTCGTGGCGTTCTCGTCCGGCAACCATGCTCAAGCCGTGGCCCTGGCCGCCCGGGAGCTCGGGATCCGGGCCACGATCATCATGCCCCAGGACGCCCCGGCCACGAAGGTCGCCGCCACCCGGGGCTACGGCGCCCGGGTGATCCTCTACGACCGGCTCGGCGGCGAGGATCGGGAGGCCATCGCCAGGAAGTTGGTCGACGAGGACGGCGCCACGCTCGTCCCGCCTTTTGACGACGACGCGGTCATCGCCGGCCAGGGCACTCTCGGACTGGAGCTGATGGAGGACGTGCCGGACCTGGAGGTGATCGTCACGCCGTGCGGCGGAGGCGGTCTGCTCTCCGGCGTATCGCTCGCGGCCCGCGGGCTCTCTCCGGATATCCGACTTTATGGGGTCGAGCCCGAGGCCGGAGACGACATGCAGCGCTCGCTGGCGGCCGGCGAGCCGGTGAGCGTCCCGCTCCCGGCCACGATCGCCGACGCGCTCCAGACGATGCGCCCGGCCGAGCGCACTCTCGCGATCGTCAGCGCGCTCGCCGAGGGCGTCGTGACCGTGAGCGACCTGGAGCTGCGCCGGGCGATGGCGCTCCTCGCCTCCCGCATGAAGCTCATGGTCGAGCCGGGCGGCGCCGCGGCCTTCGCCGCGGTCCTCCACGGCAAGATCCCGGATATCTCGGGCCGCAAGGTGGGCGTCGTCCTCTCGGGCGGCAACGTCGACCTGGAGCGCTTCGGCAGCCTGGTGGCCGGGATCGAGGTCTGAACGGCTACGAGGCTCTCGCTTCGCGATGGGCGGCGATGATGCGCGGCAGGAGGCCGGGGTTCGCGACCCAGGCCGAGTACTCCTCCCAGGTCATGCCGAGGAAGTCATGGAGGCTCAACTCCGACGCGCCCTCGTGCCAGAGATCGACGAAGTCATCGATCTGCTCGGGAACCGCCTCTCCCCGCCTGCAGAGATCGACAAAGGAAACGTTCCTGGTCTCAGACATCGAGCCTCCTCCCTTTCACGGCCGGCTTGATGAGCTCACCGGTGTGCGGGTCCAGCGCTCCGAGATGGCGGCCACGCCGGTTGAACACCTCGACCTCGCCATGGAGGCCGTCCCACGTATAGTAGCGCTGCCCATCCTTGCTCCGCCAAACCCTGCGTCCCCCTCGTACCCCGAAGTGGTCCTGCTCATCGAGAATCGACGGCGTCGGTATCGGCTCCACCCGGCCTCCCAGTAGATTACCGCAAGTCTACCGGATGTCGGGATGGAATGTCGCTATGCCGTCCTTCCGAGATACGCCTTGAGCTTCGGCGCCACCGCCCGGCGGACCAGGGAGTTCTGGGCCTGCCAGCGGGCGGCGGGGTCGAGGTCGACCAGGAAGCGGATCTCCTTGCCTTCCTGCACGGCGATGGCCTCGCCGTCGCGGTAGAGGAGACGGTTTCCCGAAAGCGCGGCCAGGCGCTCTCCCGGCACGGCGATGCCGATCAGGTTCAGCGGATCGACGGCGCTCACGGAGACCAGGTTGCCCTTCTTCGGTTGCTTGCGGATCGCCCTCAGGCGGCCGACGGCCTCGGGCAGCGCGTACTGCTCGCCCGAGAAGCCATCCACGAAACGGCCTCCCCGGATCTCGCCTCTCGCCTCCAGCCGGCGGAGCACCCGGAGCACGTCGCGCCAGGGCGGCAGGAGGGTCTCGCGCTCCAGGAGCCTCCGGAAGACCACCCCGTAGCGCCGCAGCAGGCTCCGGACGACCTGCTCCACCGCTTCGGGAGAGGTATCGGAGGCATGGGAGCCGGGCGCGCCGCTCCGGGTCAGCGACCAGCGGCCGGCGTTCTCCATGCCGAAGACCGCCATCGAGCCGCGACGCCGGCCGCCGCTGCGGTCCACTGGCGGACGGAGGTGCGCCGGCACGAGCAGGGCTCGCAGGCCCGTGAAGCTGTCCGAGGTCACCAAGCCCCAGGCCACCAGCTCCGAGAGCGCCGGCTCGACCTGGGTGTGGAGCAGGCCCGTCCCTTCCGCGATCTCGCCGAAGAAGCTGGCTCCGCGGTCCTTCAGATAGTCCTGGACCGCCCGGGCTCCGGCGGTCAGCTCCAGCTCGTCCGGGTTCGGCCGCGGCGCGACCTCTCTCCACAGGGACAGGTTCGGACGGGCCAGGAGCGAGATCGGCGTCGCCCGCACCGGGCCCGACTTCCGGGCTCCATTGTTGACAGGCACCGCCGTCCGGCCCCAGACCCAGCGGCCCGCGAGACAGAGGGCGTCCAGCCAGACCGGGTCGTACTCCTTCATGCGCGACGGCAGGATCTCTCCCTCCCAACCGGAGGCCGCGGCCTCGAAGCCTTCGAGCTGCTCCAGGATCGCCTGGACGCTCTCCGGTCCTTCCATCCTCTCGTCCGGCTCCACCCTCTGCCAGGCGAGGAGGAAGCGCAGGAAATCCATCTGGGCGACCGGCTCGATCTCGCGGCGCAGGCGGTCCAGGGTGTAGCGGTGGATGCGGGCCAGCAGGCGGCGCTCGCACCACTCCTCCTGGTTGGTCTTCTGGGGATGGGGCGTGAACCGGCCGCGCAGTACGAATCCCTGGCCTTCGAGCGCGGCAAGGGCGAGGTCCATCACCCCGGTCTTCACCCCGAAGCTCCGGGCCAGGGCTTCGGTCGTGGTCGGTCCGATTCCTTCCAGCCGGTTCCTCAGAAGCTCGACCATGGCCTCTTCGGAGGCCCACTCGCGCGAGGCCAGCCGCTCCGGCAGCGTCACCGCGGGAGAGGGCTGCGACTCCGGATGGACGGCTCGGACCTGCGGCCAGCGCTCGGCCGCCACCCATAGATCGTTCACTGCAGTCGCCCGCTTCGCTTCGAGCAGGCGCCGGAAGAAGGGCTCCCAGCCCGAGCGCCGGCCTTCCTCCTCCGTCACCCAGCCGAGCGTCATCAGGACGTCGTGCAGCTCGTCGGGATCGAAGGCCTCGGGCCAGGCCTCGTCGCGGACGCGCTCGATGGCCGAGGCGTCCAGGGCTCCGAGGTCGGACGCGGTCTCCGGGTCGAGCCAGCGCCGGGTGATGACCGCCTGGGTGCGGCGCTCCTCCAGCGGCGCGTCGTCGAGGAAGGAGTAGACCTGGGCGTTCAGGATCTCGTGGGCGAACGGCGAGGGCTCGGTGAGATCGCGGGCCACGAGCGCGATCTCGCCTCTCTCCATCCGGCCGAGAAGCCGCTCCAGGGCCTCGATGTCCATGGCCTCTTCCAGGCAGTCGCGCAGGGTCTGCTCGACCAGCGGGTGCTCCGGCACCTCGCGCTCGCCCACGATGTTCTCCAGGCAGGCGAGCTGGTCCGGGAAGACCACCGCGATCAGGTCCTCGGCCTGCTGCCGCAGCAGCGTGGGCGGTACCCGCTTGCCGCCGCGGGAGCGCGGGATCGCCAGCGCCCGGCCCGCGTTCCAGCGCCAGCGCACGCCGAAGAGCGGCGCGTCGAGCACCGCCTGGGTCAGCACGTCGCGCACGGTGCCGGAGTTCAGGAAGCGGAAGGCGTCCTCCAGCGGGAAGCTGTGCGTCGGCCCGAGCGAGAGCAGGATCGCGTTCTCGGTCGCCGCGGCCTGCAGCTCGAAGTTGAACATGCGGCAGAAGCGCTTGCGCAGAGCGAGGCCCCAGGCCCGGTTCAGGCGGCTGCCGAACGGCGCGTGCACGACCATGTGCATGTCGCCGGCCTCGTCGAAGAAGCGCTCCGCGACCAGCGTCTCCTGGGTGGGCATGGCGCCGAGCGCCGCCCGCCCGGCCGCCAGGTAGTCCACGATCTGCCGCGCGGCTTCGAAGGGAAGCCCCAGCTCCTCCGTGAGCCAGTCCAGGGCTTTGCCCATCCCGCCTTCGGCCAGCTTCGCCGCGACATCGGAACGCAGCCGCGACACGGCCTCGGACAGCTCCTCGGTGCGCGCCGGCGCCTCGCCGAGCCAGAACGGGATGGTCGGCGGCTGGCCCTTGGCGTCCTCCACCAGGACCCGGCCGGCCTCGATCTTGATCACCCGCCACGAGGCGTTGCCGAGCTGGAAGATGTCCCCGGCGTGGCTCTCGACTGCGAAGTCCTCGTTGAGCGTGCCGATCATCGTGCCGGACGGCTGGAGCACCACCTGGTAGTCGGCCACGTCCGGGATCGCGCCGCCGGAGGTGATGGCGGTGAGCATCGCGCCGCGCCGGCCCCGGAGGCGGCCGTTCACCGCGTCGTGGTGGAGGTAGGCGCCCCGGCGCCCCCGGCGGGTGGCGAAGCCGGACGCGAGCATCTCGACGATCTCGTCGAAGTCCTCCCGCGACAGGTCGCGGTAGGGCCAGGCCCGGCGCACCAGGGCGAACAGGTCGTCCTCGCTCCACTCCTCGACCGCGGAGGCGGCCACGATCTGCTGCGCCAGGATGTCCAGCGGCCGTTCCGGGATGATCAGGTGGTCGAGCTCGCCGCGCCGGGCCGCCTCGGTCAGGGCCGCACACTCGACGAGCTCGTCGCGGGTGAGCGGGAAGATCCGCCCCTTGGGCAGACCGCCGAGGTGGTGCCCGGACCGGCCGACCCTCTGGAGCAGCGTGGCGATCGAGCGCGGCGAGCCGAGTTGGCAGACCAGGTCGACCGAGCCGATGTCGATGCCCAGCTCCAGCGAGGCCGTGGCCACCAGGGCCGAGAGCTGCCCGGTCTTGAGCCGGTGCTCGGAGTCGAGCCGCTGCTCCTTCGACAGGCTGCCATGGTGGGCGGCCACCCGGTCCTCGCCCAGGCGGTCGGCGAGATGTTTGGTGACGCGCTCGGCCAGCCGCCGGGTGTTGGCGAAGATCAGCGTGGTGCGATGCTCGCGGGCCAGCCCGGCCAGGCGGTCGTAGACCTCCGCCCAGACCTCGTGCGACATCACGGCCTCGAGCGGCGAGCCCGGCACCTCGATGCCCAGCTCCATGCGCCGGCCGTGGCCCGCGTTCACGATCACGCACTTCGGCACGCCGTCCGGCGCCACGTTGGCCGAGCCGACCAGGAAGCGTGCCACCTGCTCGATCGGCTTCTGGGTGGCCGAGAGGCCGATCCGGGTGAGGGAACGGCCGCAGAGCGCCTCCAGCCGCTCCAGCGAGAGCGCGAGGTGCGAGCCACGCTTGTCGTCCGCCACGGCGTGGATCTCGTCCACGATCACCGTGCGCACCGTGCGCAGCATGTTCCGGCCGCCCTCGGAGGTCAGCAGGATGTAGAGCGACTCCGGCGTCGTGACCAGGATGTGCGGCGGCTTCTTCGTCATGGCCGCCCGGTCCTTGAGCGGCGTGTCGCCGGTGCGCACCGCGGTGCGGATCTCCACGTCCGGCAGGCCCTGCGCGGCCAGCTCGGCGCGGATGCCGGCCAGCGGCTCCTCCAGGTTCTTCTCCACGTCGTTCGACAGCGCCTTGAGCGGCGAGACGTAGACCACCCGCGTTTCATCGGCGAGACCGTCCTTGAGGCCGCCCAGGAGCCCGAGACGGACGAGGTCGTCGAGCGCCGCCAGGAAGGCGGCGAGCGTCTTGCCCGAGCCGGTGGGCGCGGCGATCAGCGTGTGCCGGCCGGCGTGGATCTCGGGCCAGGCGCGCGCCTGCGGTTCGGTCGGAGCGCCGAACCGGCGCTCGAACCAGGAGGACACGGCGGGGTGGAAAGCGTTCAAAGCCATATGGGTGAAAACCGGGAGAAGGGCCCGGTCATTCCGCGTTATTTTCGCCTTTTTGAGCCAAGGACACAAGGGGCTGCAAGGACGACAGGGACCAAAATCCTTGAGGCCCTTGACGTCCCTTGGGTCCTTTTCTGATATGCTGTTTCGGCATTCAGCATTGGAGGAAACCCCATGCTCCGAGCCGTCCGCAGCGTCTTCAGATTTGCAGCGCCGATCGGTTTCATGCTCCTTGCTCATATTTCCCAGGCCGGCCAGCTCGAGCTGCTGTCCCGAGCCGGCGACGTGTCCGACACGGCCACCGGGCTGGGCTTCATGTACGCCCGGAGGCCGGCGGTCAGCGCCGACGGACGCTGGGTCGCCTTCTCCAGCACCGCGGTCAATCTGGCGGCCGGCCAGGTGGACCGCAACGGCGCGGCGGACGTGTTCCTCCACGACCGGCAGACCGGGACGACCGTCCTGGCCAGCCACGCCGCCGGCTTGCCTGCGACCGCAGGGACCGTAGTGCTCTGGGGGAGCGGCACCTACGACGAGCCGCTCTCGATCAGCGACGACGGCCGCTGGCTGGTCTACGAGACCTCCGCCGACGACCTGGTGCCGGGGCAGGTCCCGAGCCTGTGGCCCCAGGTCTTCCTGTACGACCGCGAGACCGGCGCCAACACGCTCGTCAGCCGCTCCTACCACAACCCCGCGGCGGGCGGCTCCAGCATCTCCGGCACCCCCCGCGTCAGCGGCGACGGCAACTGGGTCGTCTTCCTGAGCGGCGCCGTCGACCTCTTTCCCGGACAGGCGGGCGGGGGCATCTTCCTCTACGAGCGGGCCACCGGGCAGATCCTCCTCGCGAGCCCGGCCGCGGGCAGCTCCACCACCTCGGCCAACGGCTTCGCGGACCACCCGGTGGTCAGCCGCGACGGCCGCTATGTGGCCTTCCGGAGCGGCGCCACGAACCTGGTCCCGGGGTTCACCCGCGACCCCAACAACAGCTGGGGCACGGACGCGTTCCTGTTCGACCGCGTGACCGGTGCCACGACCCTGGTCAGCCGGACGAGGAATTCGGCCACGACCGGCGGCGGCGGCTGGTATCCCGAGATCAGCCCCGATGGCGCCGCGGTCGCCTTCCCCAGCACCGGGACCAACCTCGTGCCCGGGCAGTTCGACCACGCCGGCTCGTGGGACCTCTTCCTGTTCGACCGGGCCGCCGGCACGACCGTCCTGGTCAGCCACGCGCCGGGCGCGTTCGCCACCGCCACCGGCGCGAGCGAGCAGCCCGGCACCTTCCAGGTCACGCCGGGCGGAGCCTGGGTCGTCTTCCTCGACTGGGGCGCCCAGTTCCAGTCCTCCCAGATCCGCCTGTTCCGGAGCTCCAACGCCTCGGTGACCCTGGTCAGCCGGTCCATCTCCTCGCCGGCGCTGGGAGCCAACCAGAGCTCCCAGGAAGCGAGGGTAACCTCGGACGGCGCCTTCGTGGTCTTCGACAGCGCGGCCACCGACCTCGTGTACGGCCAGAGCGGGAACGGGGCCTCCAACGTCTATCTCTTCGACCGCGCCGCCGACACCCTCACCCTGGTGAGCGGTTCGGGCAGCTCGGGCCTGATCTCCGGCAATCACTATTCCGTCACCCCCGAGGTGAGCGCCGACGGCTCCGTGATCGCGTACTTCACCTATGCCACCGATCTCGTCCCGGGAGCGGTGGACCGCAACGGCATGGTCGACGTGGCCCTCTACGACCGGACTTCCGCGGCCACCACCCACGCGAGCCGCCACGCGCCGGGACAGGCCTCGGCGACGCCTTCCGCGGCCTCTACCCTGCTCTCGGCCAGCGCCGACGGGCGCTATGCCGTGTTCCTGAGCGCCTCCGTCAACGCCGTGCCGGGCCTGGTGGACCGGAGCGACGGCAACGACATCTTCCTGACCGACCGGGTCACCGGCGCCACCGTCCTGGTGAGCCATGCCGCCGGCCTCCCCGCCACGACCGGCAACGGCGAATCGGTCTCCGCCACGATCAGCGCCGACGGCGCCTGGGTCGCCTTCATCAGCCGGTCCACGGACCTCGTTCCGGGCCAGAACGACACCAACGTCGACTCCTGGTTCTCCGACGACAAACCCGGCTTCGACCTCTTCCTCTACAACCGGGCCACCGGCGCCACGACCCTGGTGAGCCACGTTCCCGGGTCCAGCCTCACGGCCGCCAACGAGGCCTGCTACCCCGGGCTGGAGGGCATCAGCGCCGACGGACTCTACGTCACCTTCGTCAGCTTCGCCTCGAACCAGGTGCCCGGGCAGGTCGACACCAGCCTGGAGGACGTCTTCCTCTACGACCGCGCCGCCGACGCCGTGACGCTGGTGAGCCGCAAGGCCGGCACGACCAGCCAGTCGGCCGACGGCTACTCCGCCAGTCCCGTGATCAGCGGCGACGGCCGGTGGGTCTCCTTCCACAGTCTGGCGACCGACCTGGTCGCCGGCTCGACCGACACGAACAACGCGCCCGACGTCTTCCTGTTCGACCGGACCACCGGCCAGACGCTCCTCGTGAGCCGCGCCGCCGGCACGGCCGCCACGGCGGCCGGCGGGTATTCCGCGACCCCCTCCCTGAGCTCCGACGGCCGCTACGTGGTCTTCAGCAGCGCGGCCGGCAACCTCGTGCCGGGCCAGTCCGGGCCCGCCGACTCGAACGTCTTCCTCTTCGACCGCGTCACCGGCGTCGTGGAGCTGATCAGCCGGCGCGCGGGCACCGCGACCGTCGGGGAGCGCGGCGGGCGAGGCTCCGTCAGCGACGACGGCCGCTACGTGGCCTTCCTGAGCACCGGCTCCCTCCTCGTGCCCGGGCAGAGCGCCGCCGGCCTCGGCGCCGCGAAGGCCAACATCTTCGTCCACGACCGGGTGACCCGCGAGACCGAGCTGATCAGCCGGTCGGTCCTCTCGCCGCTCAAGACCTCCGACGACCACGCCGACCGGCCCACCCTGAGCCCGGACGGCCGCTACGTGGCGTTCGTCAGCTCTGCCACGGACCTCGCCCCCGGAGCCACCGGCCGCGACGTCTACCTCGCGGACCGCCAGCTCCACACCCTGGAGCGCATCGCCGAAGGCCCCGGCCCCTACTACGACTCGTCCTGGACCGGGCTCTCCGCCGTCCCCCGCCTGAGCGCCGACGGCCGCGCCGTCCTGTTCACCAGCGGCGGGCTCTCCCTGGTGCCGGGCGACTGGAACGGCGCCAACGACGTCTTCGCCTGGGTTCCCGCCCCTCCGTCGACCGGCGACTTCTTCACCCTCCCTCCGTGCCGGCTGATCGACACCCGGCAGCCCGGCCAGGGCCCGGCCCTGGTCAACAACGTGCCGGTGGCGGTCGACGTCCACGGCGTCTGCGGCGTCCCGGCCACCGCCCGGGCGGTGGCGGTCAATGTGACCGTGCTTCAGGCCCAAGGTCCGGGCCGCCTGACCCTCCATCCCGGCAACCTGTCGACGCCGAACACGAGCACGATCAACTTCCCGCCCGGCCAGAACCTGGCCAACAACGCGATCCTGGCGCTCGCCACGAACGGCGAGGGCACCCTGGGCATCCTTCCCGTGGTCACCGGCGGCGGCACCGTCCACGTGATCGTGGACGTCAGCGGGTACTTTCAGTAGGAGTAAACGTAGATTGGGCTGTTTTGACCTTCTTCTGGAGGAGACCTCATGCTCCGAACCGTCGTCCGCAATCTCGTCGTGCCGATCGGCTTCGCATTCCTCGCCTCCGCCGTCCACGCCGGGCAGTTCGAGCTGCTGTCCCGGGCCGGCGACGAGTCCGACACGGCGACCGGCTTCGGCTCCCTGCCGATCGATCAGCGGACGCCGGTGGTCAGCGCCGACGGGCGCTGGATCGCCTTCGCCAGCTCCGCGGTCAACCTGGCGGCCGGCCAGAAGGACCTCAACGGTGCCCACGACGCGTTCCTCCTCGACCGCCAGACGGGGACGACCGTCCTGGTGAGCCACGCCGCCGGATCGCTCACGACCGCGGCGAGCGGCGGAGTCTCCTTCCCGACCTCGATCAGCGACGACGGCCGCTGGCTCGTCTACCAGAGCACCGCCGACGACCTCGTCCCGGGGCAGGTCGCCACGAGCTCGTCGGCCCAGGTCCTCCTCTATGACCGGGACACCGGGGCCAGCACGCTCGTCAGCCACTCCACCGCCGGGCCCGCGGTGACTGGGAACGGCCAGTCCTCCGCTCCCCGGATCAGCGGCGACGGCAACTGGGTGGCCTTCGAAAGCGGCGCCTCGGACCTCCTGGCCGGGAGCGGGCCGCAGAATTACTGGGACGTCTTCCTGTACGAGCGGGCCACCGGGCAGACGACGCTGGTCAGCCGCGCGGCAGGCACCACCCTCACCTTCGCCAACCATCAATCGTTCCGCCCGACGCTCAGCCACGACGGCCGCTGGGTGGCCTTCCGGAGCGAGGCCTCGGACCTGATCCCGGGGTTCTCCTTCTCGTCGTCTCCGTGGCACGCAAACGCGTTCCTGTTCGACCGCGTGACCGGCGCCATGACCCTGGTCAGCCGCACGAGCGCCTCGGCCACGACCGGCGCCAGCGGCTGGTATCCCGAGGTCAGCCCCGACGGTGCCGCCGTCATCTTCCCGAGCAATGCCACCGACCTGGTGCCCGGGCAGATCGACGTGGCCGACACCTGGGACATCTTCCTCTTCAACCGGGCCTCCGGTACGAACGTCCTGGTCAGCCACGCGCCGGGCTCTCCCACCACCGGCACCTCGACCAGCGAGCAGCCCGGCCAGTACCAGGTCTCGTCGGGAGGGGACTGGGTCGTCTTCAGCGGCCTGGACGACCAGGCCAGGTACCAGGTCTACCTGTTCCGCCGCTCCGACTCCTCGGTCTCCCTGGTCAGCCGGTCCACCGCCTCGCCCTCCTTTCCGATACAGGGAGGCAACAACTACTCGATGAGCCCGTGGATCACGCCGGACGGCGCCTTCGTGGCCTTCACCAGCCGGGCCACCGACCTGGTGCCCGGCCAGGCCGGACCCGACACGTACAACGCCTACCTCTTCGACCGTGTTGCCGGGACCCTCGCGCTGGCGAGCGGCTCGGGCGGCTCGGGCAGCGTCGCCGGCAACGGCTCGTCGGAAGGCCCCACGGTGAGCGCCGACGGCTCCGTGGCCGCCTGGTACACCTGGGCGACCGACCTGGGTAATGGAGCGACGGGAGCCGCGGACCTCAACGGCACCGCCGACATGGCTCTCTACGATAGGAGCACGGCGGCCACCACCCTCGCCACATTGCATGCGCCGGGCATGGCATCGTCGACCGCCAGCGGGTCCTCCCGCCTGGTCTCGGCCAGCGCCGACGGGCGCTACGCCGTGTTCCTCAGCACGGCCGTCAACGTCGTGCCGGGCCAGGTGAACCGGAACGACCAGAACGTCTTCCTCGTCGACCGGGTCGCGGGCACCACCACCCTGGTCAGCCGGGCCGCCGGCCTGTCCGCCACCACCACCGCCGACGACGACGCGCTCGACGCCGTGATCAGCGCCGACGGCGCCTACATCGCCTTCGTCAGCCAGGGACGGGACCACGTCCCCGGACAGGTCGACACGAACATCCAATACCACGAATACCTGGGGAGCGTCCCCGGCCCCGACGTCTTCCTCTACGACCGGGCGGCCGGCACCACGGTCCTGGTGAGCCACGCAGCCGGCTCCAGCGTCACGGCCGGCGAATACCCCTGCTTCTTCCCGGTGAGCCTCAGCGCCGACGGACGCTACGTCGCCTTCGGCTGTGACGCCGACGACCTCGTCGCCGGCCAGGACGACGCCAACTTCGGGCCGGACATCTTCCTCTACGACCGCGTCGCCGGCACCACGGTGCTGGTGAGCCGCAAGGCCGGCATGGCCGCCAAGGTGGCCGAATGGCCCTCCTACGAGCCCGCCCTCAGCGCCGACGGCCGGTGGGTCGCCTTCACCAGCTACGCCACCGACCTGGTCGCCGGCGGGACCGACTCCAACGGCCAGAGCGACATCTTCCTGTTCGACCGCGACTCCGGCCAGACGCTCCTCGTCAGCCGCGCCGCGGGCACGGCCGCCACCGCTGCCGACCGGTACTCCCAACAGCCCGCGCTGAGCCCCGACGGCCGCTACGTCGTCTTCACCAGCGCGTCCGGCAACCTCGTGCCGGGCCAGTCCGGGCCTGTCAATCTGAACCTCTTCCTGTTCGACCGCGTCACCGGCGTCGTGGAGCTGATCAGCCGGC
>JBEQUE010000160.1:0-22906 GCA_040349255.1 Acidobacteriota bacterium
GACCGAGAGTAGAGGAGGAGGCGCCGTGCGTCAACTCCGGCTGCGCTAGAATCCCCGGATCGGAACCTGGCGAGAGGAGAGAGCATGGCTGAGACAGCGGAGTCGATGAGCGAGAGCGGAGGGTCCCGGGGGCGCTGGGGGCTCCTCGCGGGTCTGGTCCTGTTCGGGCTGACGCTGCTCCTGGTGCAGGCGCGGCAGGAGCCGCCCGCCGCCCGCGGCGCGGACGCGCGCGCCACCGAGTTCTCGGCCGCGCGGGCCGTCGCGGTGCTCCGGACGCTGGTCGGAGACGGCAGCCCTCATCCCGTGGGGAGCCCGGCGAACGACCGCGTCCGCGAGCGCATCCTGGCCGAGCTGCGGCGCCTGGGCTACTCGCCCGAGGTGCAGGAGGGGACCTGGTGCAGCCATGGCGGCCTGTGCGCGCGGCTGCACAATGTGGTCGCCCGCCTGGATGGCGCCTCGCCGGGAAAAGCCGTCCTCCTCATGGCCCACTACGACTCGGTCCCGGCGGGGCCCGGGGTGGGCGACGACCTGTCCGGCGTGGCCACGATCCTGGAGGTCGCCCGCGCTCTCAGGAGCGGTCCGGCGCCGAAGAACCCCGTGATGTTCCTCTTGGACGAGGGCGAGGAGCCCGGCCTGCTCGGCGCCGAGCTGTTCGCCGCCCGCCATCCGGCGGCCGGCGACGTCGGCGTGGTGGTCAACCTGGAGGCGCGCGGCACGTCCGGGCCGAGCCTGATGTTCGAGACCAGCGGCGACGACGCCTGGATGATCGACCGCTACGCGAGCGCGGCCTCGCACCCGGCGACGAGCTCGATCTACGCCACGATCTACGACCTGCTGCCGAACGACACCGATCTCACCGTGTTCAAGCGCAGCCAGAGGAACGGTCTCAATTTCGCCTTCGTGCAGCACCCGAACTACTACCACACGTCGCGCGACACCGTGGACAGCCTCTCGATCGCGAGCCTCCAGCATCACGGCGACAACGCCCTGGCCGCGGCGCGGGCCCTGGCGGAGGCGGACCTCGCCGCGCCGCCGAAGGGCGACGCGGTATTCTTCGACGTGCTGTCGCTCGGGGTGGTGCGCTGGCCCAAGGGCTGGACGCCGGCGCTGGCGATCCTGGCGCTGGTGCTGGTGGCGGTCGCCTCGATGCGGATCCTCCGCCGGCAGGCCGCGGTGATCCCGCGGCGCGGCCTGCTGTTCGGCCTGCTCGGCTTCTGGGGCACGGTGGTGGTCGCGCTGCTGCTGTCCGTCGGGGTCTCCCTGCTGCTGCGCGGCGCGATGCCGTACACCTGGGTGGACCGGCCGCAGGCCGAGCTCGCGGCGTTCTGGCTGCTGGGGCTCGCGGCGGCGCTCCTGGTCGCCGGGTCGGTCGCGCGCCGGGCCGGCGCCGCGGGGCGGTGGATGGCGGTCTGGATCGGCTGGGCGATCCTGGGGGTGGCGGTGGCGCTGACCGCGCCGGGCATCTCCTATCTCTTCGTGGTGCCCGCGCTGGCGGCGGGCCTCCTGGGTCTGCTGCTCGATCCGGAGGGCCTCCCGGCTTCGCTGGTCCCGGGGCTCGTCGCGGCCCTGTTGTGGATGCCGATCCTGAGCCCGCTCTACGACGGGCTGGGAGCGCCGGCGCTGGTGGCGATCGGCCTGCTGGTGGCGGTGCTCGCGACCGCGCTCGCTCCGCTGGTCCCCGCGTCCGGCGCGCTCGGACGGCGCTGGCTGCCCCTGGCGGCGCTCGCCGGGACCGTGGTCTTCGCGGGCCTCGCGTTCGCCTCGGCGCCGTTTTCGGAGCGCACGCCGCAGCCCCTGCCGATCCAGTTCGAACAGGACGCCGATTCCGGGCAGGCCCGCTGGATGATCTTCGGCGGCCGTCCGCTGCCGCAGGCCGTCCGGGAGGCCGGCTCGTTCCCGCGCGAGCGCCAGCAGGCGTATCCGTGGGGTCCGCCGGAGCGCCGCGCCTTCATCGCGCCGGCGCCGCACCTGGAGGTTCCCGGGCCCCAGGTCTCGGTGCTGGAGGACTCGAAGTCCGAGGGCATGCGGACGCTGCGCCTGCTCCTGACCTCGAACCGGGGGGCCCGCGAGGCGGCGGTGATGGTGCCGACCGGCGCGAAGCTGACCTCGGCGACGGTGGACGGCGAGCCTCTCCAGAACCTGCCGGGCGGACGGCCGGGCGGCTACCTGCAGATCGGCTCTTCGACGATGCGGCCCGACGGGGTCGAGATCGTGCTGCTGCTCGGCGAGACCGGTCCCCAGGACTTCCGGGTCTACGACCTGTCCAGCGGGCTGCCGCCTTCGGGCGAGGCGCTGCTCCACGCCCGGCCGGCGAGCGCGGTGCCGTTCCAGAGCGGGGACACGACGGTGCTGGTGAGGACGGTGAAGCTGTAAAGGGATTGATCCCGTTCCCCCTCTCCCCGGCCCTCTCCCCCGTTCCGGGGGAGAGGGAGAAAAAAGGGACGGATCAATTCTCCTACTGAGCCTTCGGCATCGAGATCGACTCGACCTTGATGCTGCTGCCGTCGGCCGTGCCGGTGACGACGACCTCGTGGCCCAGGTGCTCTTCGGCGAGCTTCTGGTTGTCGAGCGCGTAGAGCTTCTGGTCGGCGCTGTTGAAGAAGACCAGCTTGCCGCCCTGGTCCATGCACTTCTTGGCGCAGGAGGCGTGCTCGGCCTTGGCGCCCTTGGCGCCGCAGTGGTCGTCGGTGATCCAGCCGGTCCAGGAGTCGGCCAGGGCCATGGCGGGCACGAACAGGGCAGCCAGCGCGAGTACGGCGAGGGCTTTTTTCATGGGGAGGGATCTCCTTGTCGGTCGGAGTTGAAGTGAGGACGCAAGATCGTAGCACGATCCCCGGATTGATCTCCTGATAGGGTACGGCGCCATGCCGACCTATCGCCTCAACCTGGAGTACGAAGGCACCCGCTACCATGGATGGCAGGAGCAGAAGAACGCCCGATCCGTGGTGGGCGAGCTGCGCCGGGCCGTGACCGAGGCCGGCGGCGGGGTGGTCCGGGAGATCGGCGGCTCGGGGCGGACCGACGCCGGCGTCCACGCGCTCGCCCAGGTCGCCCATCTGAGACTGGCCCGGCCGGTCGATCCCGGCCCGTTCCGCCTCGCGGTCAACGACGCCCTGCCGCCCGACATCCACGTCCTCTCCCTGACCCCGGTGCCGGACGCCTTCCATGCCCGGCACTCCGCGGTGGCGCGCTCGTACGTCTATCAGATCTGCCGCCGGCGCACGGCGTTCGCCAAGCGCTGGGTCTGGTGGGTGAAGCGCCCGCTCGACGCCGGCCGCATGGCGGAGACCGCCGCGCTCCTGCCGGGCCGCCACGACTTCCGGCTGTTCTGCGAGCGGCCGGGCGAGCAGCCGAGCACGGTCGTGGTGGTCGACCGGGTCGAGGTGGTCGAGGCCGGCGCGCTGATCCTCGTCCGGCTGGTCGCCTCGCACTTTCTCTGGAAGATGGTCCGGCGGGTGGTCGGGACCCTGGTGCAGGTCGGGGCCGGCGACCTCGACCGCGCCGGCTTCGTGACCCTCATGAACGGCCAGCCTCCACGGGGAGGGAAAGGCTTGCCGGCCGAGTGGACGGCCCCACCTTCGGGGCTCTTCCTGGAGCGCGTGCTCTACCCGGGCGACGGGCCGCTGGGACCGGTCTCCCCGGTGACCCCGGTCCTGTCGGAGGAGTGGTAGGGTAGCGCCCGGGAGGGTCTCCGGATGAGCGCGAACGACACCACGCACACCAATCGCCTGGCGGGCGAGAGCAGTCCATATCTCCTTCTGCACCAGCACAATCCGGTCGACTGGCACCCCTGGGGCCCGGAGGCGCTGGAGACGGCGCGGCGCGAGGGCAAGCCGATCTTCCTCTCGGTCGGCTACTCGACCTGCTACTGGTGCCACGTCATGGAGCGGGAGTCGTTCTCCGACCCCGAGGTGGCGGAGCGGATGAACCGCGACTTCGTCAACATCAAGGTCGACCGCGAGGAGCGGCCGGACGTGGACGAGCTCTACATGGTCGCGACCCAGATCCTGTCGGGCCAGGGCGGCTGGCCCAACTCGGTGTTCCTCACGCCGGACCTCCGGCCGTACTACGCCGGGACCTACTTCCCGCCCACGGAGCGCCACGGCCGGCCGAGCTTCCGCACGGTGCTGGACGGGCTCGCCGACGCCTGGAGGAACCGGCGCGATGAGGTCGAGATGCAGGCCGAGGAGATGGAGAAGGCCATGCGCCACCATCTCCAGGACCGGGCCGAGCCTGCCGCCGCTCCACCGGGCCCGGAGGTGGCGGTGCGCTCGCTCGACGCCCTGGTCCGGCGCTTCGACCGCCAGTGGGGCGGCTTCGGCAACGCGCCGAAGTTCCCGACGCCGTCGAACCTCTTCCTCTGCCTGGACCTGGCGGCGGAGCGGCCGGAGGCCGGCGAGCTGCTCTCGGCCACGCTCGACCAGATGGCCCGCGGCGGCATCTACGACCAGCTCGGCGGCGGCTTCCATCGCTACGCCACGGACCGCGAGTGGAAGGTGCCGCACTTCGAGAAGATGCTCTACGACAACGGCTTCCTCCTGGAGCTCTACGCCCGCGAGCACGAGCGCACCGGAGATCCGCAGGCGGCGCGGATCGCGCGCGGGACCGTGGACTGGCTGATGCGCGAGATGGCGTCGCCCGAGGGCGCGTTCTGGAGCGCGGTCGACGCCGAGACCCACGGCCACGAGGGGGCGTACTACGTCTGGACCCGGGACGAGCTGTTCGAGATCCTCGGCCGCGAGGACGCCGCCTTCCTCGCCCCGATCCTCGGCTTCGACGCGGCGCCGTTCTTCGAGGGGGACCGCTACGTCCTCCACCTTCCGGAGAGGATCGAACGGGCGGCGGAGCGGCGCAAGATGGACCCGGCCGAGCTCCAGCGCGAGGTCGGCGCGCTGGAGGCCAAGCTCCTCGAGGCCCGTTCGCAGCGCGACCGGCCGCTGACCGACGACAAGATCCTCGCCGACTGGAACGGCACGGTCATCGGCGGGCTCGCCGCGGCCGGCAAGGCGCTGGGAGATCCCGCCCTGATCGAGCGCGCCGCGGCGGCGGCGCGGTTCGTGGTCGAGACGATGCGCTCTCCGGACGGCGTCCTCCTCCACGCCTGGCGCGGGGGGCGGGGGAAGATCGCGGCCTACCTGGAGGACTATGCGTTCCTGGTGCGCGGCCTGCTGATCCTCCACAAGGCCGGGGGAGACGACGGCTGGCTGCGCGCCGCCGCGGAGCTGACCGAGGAGCAGATCCGCCGCCTCCGCGATGTCCAGGGGGGGCAGGGGGGGCAGGGCGGCTTCTTCGGCGCGGCCGAGAGCCCGGACCTGCTGTTCCGCAGCAAGGACGTGTTCGACGGCGCCATGCCCGCGGCCAACGCGGTGGCGATCCTGAACCTCCTCGAGCTGGCGGAGCGGACCGGCGAGGGGCGCTGGATGGACGAGGCCCGGGCCGCGCTGCGGGCGTTCGCGCCCATGGTGCAGACCTACCCGGACGGCGCGCGGATGATGTCGGTCGCCGCCCGGTGTTACCACAGGGCGGCGGTGGAGGCGGTGGATTCGCACGCCGCCTGGGAGCGCGGAGCCCAGGCCTCGGGCGTGGACAAGCTGACCCATGCCGCCGAGGGCTTGGTCGGGGTGCGCCTGGAGGAGACGGGCGACGCCGGGGACGGCTGGCGGCGGTTCCGGATGGAGCTGGAGATCCGGCCGGGCTGGCACATCCAGGCGAACCCGGCCTCGGAGGAGTACCTGGTGCCGACCGAGGTGGTCGCGGAGGGCGGCGCGGAGGTGCGCGGCCTGAGCTACCCCCAGGGCGAGACGATGGCCGCCGGGTTCGTGGGCGGCCGGCCTCTGGCGGTCTACGCCGGCCGGGTGGAGGTTATCGGCGAGGTGAAGCGCGGCGAGGTGAAGCGCGGCGGGGGCCGGCTGGTGGTGCGCTTCCAGCCCTGCGACGACAGCCGCTGCCTGCCGCCGGTGGAGCACCCCGTTCTCCTTGAGTCCTAGCAGTCTTTGCAGGCCTTTAGGTCCTTTCCCCCTCTGATACACTCCGGGAAGGGTACAGCCGGCCTTTGCGTTTCAGGGTAGGTAAAGGGGACAGGCCTACAGGCCACTCTCGGGAATCTCACCGTTTGATCGGCAGCGTGGTTTCGCACTACAGGGTCGTCGAGCGCCTCGGCGGCGGGGACGAGGTGGCTGCGCTGTACAAGGCGCAGGACCTCCAGCAGGAGCGCATGGTCGCCCTGCAGCTCCTGCCGGGAGGCGGCGGCGCGGACGGCGAGGCGGCGCGCCAGCGCTTCGCCGAGGAGTCGTCGCGCGCCTCGTCGATCGGCGATCCGAACATCGGCCACGTCTACGAGGTGGGGGAGACCGACGACGGCCGGGTCTTCCTGGCCATGGCCCTGGACGAGGGGGAGCCGCTCTCGGCCCGGCTGGCCCGCGGACCTCTCGGCCTGGAGCAGGCGGTGGACGTCGGCACCCAGATCGCCGCCGGCCTGGCCAGCGCGCACGCCGAGGGGATCGTGCACGGCGCGCTCGACTCCTCCCAGATCCTGGTGGATGCCGAGGGCCGGGTCAAGATCGTCGGCTTCGGCGCGGGGGCCCTGCCCGGCGCCGCCGATCGCGCCCGGTCCTATCTTTCGCCGCAGCGGCTGCGCGGCTCGACGCCCGACGCGCGGGGGGATCTCTGGTCGCTCGGCGTCCTGCTCTACGAGATGGTCGGCGGAGCCCACCCGTTCTACGGGTCCGACGCGCTGGCCGGAGGGCCCGAGCCCCTGCCCGGCGACGTGCCGGCCGACCTCACCCGCATCGTGGGCCGCGCCCTGGCGCCGCGGCCCGGCGACCGCTACGGCTCGGCGGGCGAGATCCGCGCCGACCTGCGCGGCGTGGCGGAGACCGGCGCGCTGGCGCGGCCGGCCGACTCGGGCCTGCGGCGCGCGCCGCGCCCGCGCCTGGACGAGTCGCCGCGCGCGTCGAGCCTGGTGGGCCGGGCGATCGGCCACTACGTCATCCGCGAGCACCTCGGCGGCGGCGGCATGGGCGTGGTCTACAAGGCCGAGGACACCAAGCTGGAGCGCACGGTGGCGCTCAAGTTCCTGCCGCCGGAGCTGACCCGCGACCCCATGGCCAAGACCCGCTTCCTCCAGGAGGCGCGGGCCGCCTCGGCGCTCGACCATCCGAACATCTGCACCATCCACGAGGTGGACGAGACCGACGACGGCCAGCTCTACCTCGCCATGCCGGCCTACGACGGCGAGACCCTGAAGCGCCGCATCGAGCGCGGCCCGCTGCCGCTCGGCGAGGCGGTGGACGTCGCGATCCAGATCGGCCAGGGGCTGGCGAAGGCCCACCGGCAGGGGATCGTGCACCGCGACATCAAGCCGGCGAACCTGATCGTCACGGGCGACGGCATCGTCAAGATCCTCGACTTCGGCCTCGCCAAGCTGGCGGGCGCCGCCGGCCTGACCCGCGCCGGCTTCTGCCTGGGCACGCCGTCCTACATGTCGCCCGAGCAGGCGCGCGGCGACGTCGACCACCGCACCGACCTGTGGTCGCTGGGCGTGGTGCTCTACGAGATGGTCACCGGCCGGCCGCCGTTCCGCGCCGAGACCGACCAGGGGATCATCTACGCGCTGCTCACCGAAGAGCCCGAGCCGCTGCGCAAGCTGCGGCCGGACGTGCCGCCCGAGCTCGAGCAGGTGGTCAGGGGGATGCTCGCCAAGGACCCCGCCGCCCGCTACCCGAGTCTCGAGCCGGCGCTCGCCGACCTGCGCCGGCTGGTCGGAGTGTCGAGCACCCTGAGCCGGGTGTCGATGATGCAGCCGGCGGCCCTGCCGTCGCGGTGGAAGGCGTCGGCGGTGGCGACGATCGCGGCCCTGCTGCTCATCGTGGGCTTCCTCCTCTTCCGCGGCGGCTGGGGCGGCGGCGGGCTCGGCGGCGAGAAGCCTCTCCAGCGCACCAACGACTCCCTGACCGACCTGGAAGGGCGCGAGAGCCATCCCAGCCTGTCGGCGGACGGCACCTTCTTCGTCTACGTCCGCGAGGCGGGCGACGACTCGGACATCTTCTGGCAGCGCGTCGGCGGCGGCAACCCGCGCAACCTGACGGCGGACTCGCCGGCCGACGACTCGCAGCCCGCCCTCTCGCCGGACGGACAGCAGATCGCCTTCCGCTCGGAGCGCGACGGCGGCGGCCTCTACGTCATGGGGGCGACGGGGGAGTCGGCCGTCCGCCTGACCGGGGACGGCTACGATCCGGCCTGGTCCCCGGACGGCGCCTGGGTGGTCTACGCCACCGAGGCCGTGTCGGACCCGCGCCGGCGCTCGCAGCCGAGCCGGATCCTGCGCGTGCGGGTGGCGGACAGCAAGGTCGAGCCGATCGCGACCGGCGGCGACGCCGTGCAGCCGAGCTGGTCGCCGCACAACCTCCGCATCGCCTACTGGGGCCTCGAGTCGAGCACGGCCAAGCGGGTCATCTGGACCATCCCGGCCGGCGGCGGTCGATCGGCGACACCCGTGGCGGTCACCGACGGCAGCTCGATCGACTGGAACCCGGTGTGGTCTCCCGACGGGGCCTACCTCTACTTCGTCAGCGACCGCAACCGCACCATGACCCTCTGGCGGGTGCGCATCGACGAGCGCTCGGGCCGGGTGCAGGGGGACCCGGAGGACCTCACCACGCCGGCCGAGTGGAGCGGCTTCCTCAGCCTCTCCGGCGACGGCCGGCAGATCGCCTACGCCACCCGCGACGACAAGGCGAACCTGGAGCGGGTCGGCTTCGACCCCGCGGCCGAGCGGGTGGTCGGCGAGTCGCGGCCGGTGACCCAGGGCTCGCGCATGGTGCGCTCGGGCGACGTCTCTCCCGACGGCCGCTGGATCGTCTACGACACCGCCCTGCCGCAGGAGGACCTCTTCATCGTCGGCTCGGACGGGGAGCAGGTGCGGCAGCTCACCAACGACGCCGCGCGCGACCGCATCCCCCGCTGGTCGCCGGACGGACAGCGCATCCTCTTCTACTCGGACCGCGTCGGCGAACGCTACCAGGCGTGGTCGATCGGCGCCGACGGCTCCGACCGGCAGCAGCTCACGGCGGGCGAGGAGAAGATCTTCGACTCCCTCTGGATGCCGGACGGCCAGGGGCTCGTGGTGCTGCTCTACGACAGCCCGGCCTCCGTCGACCTGTCGAAGCCGCTTGCGCAGCGGCGGCCCGCGCGGCTCCCCAACGCCATCCAGGGCGACCAGGTGTTCACCCCCACCTCGTGGAGCGAGGACCGCAAGTGGCTCCTGGGCGAGATCCAGACGACGTCCAGCAAGCGCGGGCTCGCCCGCTACTCGCTCGCGGAGCACCGGTTCGAGCGCCTGTCCGACAGCGGCAACCTCCCGGTGCCGGTGCGCGGCGGCAAGATCGCCTACATCGACGGCGGCAAGGTCTTCGTGCTCGACCCGCAGAGCCGGAAGAGCCGCCTGATCCTCTCACCCCCGCCGAACACCAACTCGGTCTACAAGATGGTGGCGGCCGCCCCCGACGGCCGGACCCTGTACGTGCTGCGTTCCAGCGAGGAAGGCGACATCAAGCTCCTGCGAATGCAGTAGGTCTGGCGCGTCTGGTAGGCTTTTCCCGTATCCGTAGGCAGACCGATCACCGGCACCACGCGCCGGAGTCACTTTGGCAGCTCCCTTCTGAGGAGGTGAGAGGATGGCATTTCGATTCAAGGACCTGATGATCCAAGTCGTCGCCAACAAGGGCGGCGGCGAAGGCGATCCGATCTGCACGCTAGCGACCATGGACCCCGACCCGAAGCCGGAAGGCATCGTGCCGTGCACCCTGGCCACCGAGCCGCCGCCGCCGACCACGATTCCCGCGGGGATCATGCCCTGCACGCTCGCCACCGAGCCCTACCCGCCGACCACCGGCGGCGGCTTCGCCCTGCTGCGCGCCGGCACCGGCCAGGAGACCGGGATCTGCACGCTGGCCACGATGTTCCCCACCCCCGGCCTGATGGCCGCCGCCACGGTCACCACGGTCACCACCGTGACCACGCTGGTCCAGGCCGCTCCGACCAACCTCAAGGACCTCAAGGAGCAGCTCCGGAGGTCCCTGGCCGAGATCGAGCGGCGCGAGCAGGCGGATGCCCTGCCCAGGACGGCCGAGGAGGCCGACGACCTCGAGCGGCGCCTCGAAGGGGCGCTCCAGGAGCTGCGGGAGCACCGCAAGACGCTCGCGAAGGGCGCCAAGAAGGGCGGCGCGAAGACCGCCAAGAGCAAGAAGTAGCGTTCCGCGGGGGCCGGGCCGCCCGGCTTCCTGGCCGGCTCTGCTAGACTGTGGTGGAAAAGCAGTCCAGAGCCGTCATGGAAAAGCCGTCCCCGGCCCCCTATCGGGACCCTCTTGAGAGCCTTCCGGAATTTCCGGAAGCGACCCAGGTTGAGATCCCGGCGCCCCAGCAGGCGTCGCTGCGCCGACCGGCGCGCTCCACCTTCCATCCGGACAGGGATCCGATGATCGGCCGTGAGGTCGATCACTACCGCGTCTTCGGCCATCTCGGCGGCGGCGGCATGGGAGTGGTCTACAAGGCCGAGGACACCCGCCTCCAGCGCACGGTGGCGCTCAAGTTCCTGCCGCCGGCCATGACCCGCGACCCGGTCGCCAAGTCGCGCTTCCTGCAGGAGGCCCGCGCGGCCTCGGCGCTCGACCATCCGAACGTCTGCACGGTCTACGACATCGGCGAGCTCGACGACGGCCAGCTCTATCTCGGCATGCCGGCCTATGACGGCGAGACCCTCAAGAAGAGGATCGAGCGCGGGACGCTGCCCATCGAGGAGGCGGTGGACATCGCCAAGCAGGTGGCGCAGGGCTTGGCCAAGGCCCACCGGCTGGGCATCGTGCACCGCGACATCAAGCCGGCGAACCTGATGCTCACGGCCGACGGCATCGTCAAGATCCTGGACTTCGGCCTCGCCAAGCTGGCCGGCTCGGCCGGCCTGACGCGGGCCGGGTTCTGCGTCGGCACCCCGTCCTACATGTCGCCCGAGCAGGCGCGCGGCGAGGTCGACCAGCGCACCGACCTCTGGTCGCTCGGCGTGGTGCTCTACGAGATGCTGACCGGCCAGCTCCCGTTCCGGGCGGAGAGCGACCCGGGGATCGTGCACGCGGTGCTGCACGAGGAGGCGTCGCCGCTCGGCCGCTGGCGGGCGGACGTGCCTCCGGCGCTGGAGCGCATCGTCGTCGGCCTGCTCCGGAAGGACCCGGGCGACCGCTATCCCACCGCGGAGCACGTGCTGGAGGACCTGCGCGCGCTCGGCGGCCCTCCCACGCGCACCCGGCTGTCCACGGACGACCTCCTGCCGCCCCGCCGGAAGCGGCGGGGTCTGTGGGCCGGCGCGGCGGTGGCGTTCGTGGCGCTGGCGGGGGTCGGGATCTTTCTCTGGAACCGCCCGCGGCCGGTCGAGGACCTGATCCAGGAGCGGCTCCAGCTCACGCGCCAGGCGGGCAGCGAGCAGCACCCTTCGCTCGGCGGCGACTTCTTCGCCTACGTCAAGGATTCCGGCGGCGACGCCGATATCTTCCGGCAGCGCGTGGAGGGCCAGAACCCCCAGAACCTGACCGAGGGCTGCCCGCGGGACGACTCCGCGCCGGCGGTCTCTCCCGACGGGCTGCAGATCGCCTACCGTTCCGAGTGCGAGGGCGGCGGCATCTTCGTCATGGGCTCGACCGGCGAGTCGGCGCGGCGGCTGACCGCGGCGGGGCAGGAGCCGGCCTGGTCGCCGGACGGCTCGGAGATCGTGGTCGCCGACGAGGCGATCCGGCGGCCGGGCCTGCGCACCCTGGTGAGCCGGCTGTGGAAGGTCCGCGTCGCCGACGGCGCGGCGACGCTCCTCGAGACCGGCGACGCCGTGCAGCCGAGCTGGTCGCCGAACGGGAAACGGATCGCCTATTGGAGCTTCTCCTCGGAGACCGGCCGCCGGTCGATCTGGACCATCCGCAGCGACGGGCGCGACCCGGTCGAGGTGATCGGCGACGAGAAGCTCAACTGGCACCCGGTCTGGGCGCCCGACGGGCGGTATC
Organism: Acidobacteriota bacterium; assembly: GCA_040349255.1. Lineage (GTDB taxonomy): Bacteria > Acidobacteriota > Thermoanaerobaculia > Multivoradales > UBA5704 > DATMER01. The sequence continues at coordinate 12,042 of JBEQUE010000160.1, forward strand.
TCTACTTCCTGAGCGACCGCGGCGGCAGCCAGAACATCTGGCGGGTGCGGATCGAGGAGGAGTCCGGGAAGATCCACGGCCAGCCGGAGTCGATCAGCGCGCCGTCGGAGTCGGTCACCGGGCTGAGCCTGAGCCGCGACGGCCGCCGCATCCTCTACGCCTCGGACGACTCCCAGTCCAACGTCGAGACGGTCGGGCTCGATCCCGTCGCCGGCGAGGTGCGGGAAGGGTTGCGGCCGGTCACCGGCGGCTCCTGGTCGATCCTCACGGCCGACATCTCGCCCGACGGCCAGTGGATCGCCTTCCACACCCAGACCCCGCAGGAGGACCTGTACGTGGTCCCCGTCGCCGGCGGCGAGCCGCGGCAGCTCACCCGGGATGCCTACAAGGACCGCGTCCCGCGCTGGTCGCCGGACGGGCGCTCGCTGGTCTTCTACTCCAACCGCAGCGGCAAGTACGAGGCCTGGAGGATCAACGCCGACGGCAGCGGGCTGGAGCCGCTCAGCCGCCTCGACCGGCCGGTGTACAACCCGGTGTGGTCGCCGGACGGCCGGCGCCTGGCGATCAACCTGGGCTCGGAGCTCGGCGCGATCCTCGACCTCCGGCAGCCGCTCGACCGGCGGCGGCCCCAGCCCCTCGCCGAGCGCGGCCGGCCGCCGGGCCCCTTCGCCCCGGACTCGTGGTCGCCCGACGGCCGCTGGCTGGCGGGCTACCGGGACAGCGACGGGTTCGAGCTCTACTCGTTCGCGGACCGCCGGTTCGAGAAGGTGGCGGACCGCGGGATCTACGTCGCCTGGCTGCACGACGGCTCGCGCCTGCTGTACCTCGACCAGGGGCACCTGCGGCTCTTCGACCTCGCCTCCCGGTCCTCCCGCGAGCTCCTCGCGCCCCCGGCCTGGTCCGCGTTCCGGCGGGTGGCCGTGAGCGGGGACGACCGCACTCTCTGCCTGGTGCGCTCCACGGATGAGGGAGATGTCTGGATGCTGACGTTGAGATGACCGGGCGCTCCGCGGATGCGGTATGCTTGGGCTTTCCACGCGATGCAATCCGTCCATGGTCCAGGGGGCTGGGGCCCCGAGGAGGAGAGATGACGTTTCGGATCGACGATCTGTCCGTGTCAGTGAGCATCTCCGCCGCCGGAGGCCAGCCGGGGGGCTGTACCTGCGGTCCGGCTTCGGGCGCCGGCCAGCCGCCGCCGTGCGCGAACAGCCGCCGGCCCGGCGGCCAGCCCGGCAAGCCCGGCGGACCGCCGCCGAAGAAGCGGGCGCTCGACGCCCTGCGGACGCAGCTTCGCGGCTCCCTGCCCTCCCCGATGTGACCCGGGCCGCAGACCCGGTTCTGATATGCTCCTGCGCGCGTAACGGCGCCATCGAGTCGTCCACGGAGGTCGTTCTCGAAACACGGCCGGGCGATGCGCAGGAGCCTCCCGGTTGATCGGAACCTCCGTCTCCCACTACCTCCTCCTGGAGTGCCTGGCCACGGGCGCGCGGGGAGGAGTCGTGTACAAGGCGCGCGACACGGACCTCGAGCGCCTGGTGGCGCTCAAGATCCTGCCTTCCGGCGTCTGCGTGCGCGAGGAGGACCGCCAGCGGCTGGCCCGCGATTCCGAGGCCGCCTCGGGCCTGGAGCACCCCAACATCTGTCCGGTCTACGAGGTGGGGGAGGCGCCCGACGGCCGGCTCTACGTGGCCATGGCCTTCCTCGAAGGCGAGACCGTGGCCGACAAGATCGCCCGCGGACCGCTCAAGATCGAGGTGGCGGTCGACCTCGCGGCCCAGATCGCCTCCGGCCTCGCCCGCGCCCACGAGCGCGGCATCGTGCACCGCGGCCTCAAGCCGTCCGAGGTCCTGGTCACCCCCGACGGCCAGGCCCGCATCGCCGACTTCGGCATCGCCGCGCTCGACGACCGCACCCGGGTGACCGGCGACGAGACGCCGGCCGCGCTGCTCGCCTACCGCTCGCCCGAGCAGCTCCGCGGCGAGCCCGCCGACCCCCGGGCGGACATCTGGGCCCTCGGCGCGATCCTCTACGAGATGCTCACCGGCCTCCGGCCGTTCCCGGAGGGCGCGCTCCACCCTTCGTCGGCCCCGCCGGAGCCGGTGTCGGCCGTGCGCGCCGGCGCGCCTCCGGGCCTGGACCGGATCGTCGCCCGCGCCCTGTCCCGGCGGCCCTCCGAGCGCTACGACCTCTATACCCGGGCCGACGATCTGCGCGACGACCTGCGCGCGCTGAGCCGCGAGAACGCCACCCGCGATGCGCGCTCGGGCTCCTGGGCCGCCGGCGGCGGCTCCCCGGGCCGCGAGGTCGGGCCGTACCGGATCGGCGAGGTGCTCGGCGGCGGCGGCATGGGCATCGTCTACCGCGGCGAGGACACCCGCCTCGGCCGCAGCGTCGCCTTGAAGTTCCTGCCGCCGGAGCTGACCCGCGACCCGGTCTCCAAGGCCCGCTTTCTTCAGGAGGCCCGTACCGCCTCGGCCCTCGAGCACCCCAACGTCTGCACGATCTACGACGTGGGCGAGACCGAGGAGCACCAGCTCTACCTCGCCATGCCGTGCTACGACGGCGAGACCCTGCGCCGCAAGATCGAGCGCGGGCCGCTGCCGGTCGCCGAGGCCGTCGACTGCGCGCTGCAGACCGCCCGCGGCCTGGCCAAGGCGCACCGCCAGGGCATCGTCCATCGCGACGTCAAGCCGGCCAACCTCATGGTGACCGGCGACGGCGTGGTCAAGATCCTCGACTTCGGCATCGCCAAGCTGGCCGGCGAGGCGGGGCTCACCCGCACCGGCGCCTCGGTCGGCACGCCGGCCTACATGGCCCCCGAGCAGATCCACGGCCGCGAGGTCGACGGCCGCACCGACCTCTGGGCCCTGGGCGTGGTGCTCTACGAGATGCTCGCCGGCCGGCGGCCGTTCGCGGGCGACCACGAGGCCATGCTGCGCCAGTCGATCCTCGGCGACGATCCGGAGCCGCTCACCCGCCTCCGCCCGGAGGTGCCGGCGGAGCTCGACCGCGTCGTCCGCCGGCTGATCGCCCGCGAGCCGGACGCGCGCTACCCGGGCGCCGACGAGCTGGTCGCCGACCTGCGGCCGCTCGCCGGGCTGTCGACCACCTCGATGCCCACGACCTCCGTCCCGGTCGTGCCGATCTCGCGCCGCGCGCTGCCGCTCTGGGTGGCCGGCGTCCTGGTCTTCGCCGCCCTGGCCGCGCTCGGCGGCTACCTGCTGCGCTCGCGCGAAGGCGGAGGCCGCGGCGCCGCGGTCCAGGCGACGTTCACGCGCCTGACCGAGCAGGACGGCAGCGAGACCTTCCCGAGCCTGTCGCCGGACGGCCACTACTTCGTCTACGTGAAGGCGGTGGGAGGGCAGACCGACGTCTTCCTCCAGCGCGTCGGCGGCGGCAACCCGATCGACCTGACGCCGAACACTCCCTGGGACGACACCCAGCCGGCGTTTTCGCCCGACGGCCAGCGCATCGCCTTCCGCTCCGAGCGGGACGGAGGAGGCATCTTCCTCATGGGCGCGACCGGCGAGTCCGTGCGCCGACTGGCCGACGTCGGCTACAACCCGGCCTGGTCGCCGGACGGCAAGGAGATCGCGGTCGCCACCGAGAGCGTCGCCACCAGCCCGTGGATCCGCACCTCGCAGAGCCGGCTCTTCCGGATCGACGCGGAGACCGGCGCGCGGCGCCCAGTCCTGGAGGCCGACGCGGTGCAACCGAGCTGGTCGCCGAACGGCCGGCGCATCGCCTACTGGGGGGCCGTGCCCGGCGTCGCCACGCGGGCGGTGTGGACCGTAGCGGTGTCTTCCGGGAGCGGCGCCGATCCGGTGCGGGTGACCTCCGACTCGGCGCTCAACTGGAATCCGGTCTGGTCGCCGGACGGGCGCTACCTCTACTACGTGAGCGACCGCGGCGGCAGCATGAACCTGTGGCGGGTGCGGATCGACGAAGACTCGGGCCGGGTGAGCGGCGAGCCCGAGCCGGTCACCACGCCGGCGCCCTGGAGCAGCCTGCCCAGCCTGTCGCGGGACGGCCGGCAGATCGTCTACGCCACGGTCGACAACCGCAGCCTGCTGGAGAAGGTCGAGCTCGATCCCCTCACCCTGCAGCCGGCCGGCCCGCCGCGGCCGGTCACCGAGGAGTCCAAGGCGTTCCGCTTCGCCGACCTCTCCCCGGACGGGACGCGGATCGCCTTCGACACCTCCGTGCCGCAGGAGGACCTCTTCGTCATGGACGCCGGCGGCGCGAACCTGCGGCGCCTCACCGACGACCCGGCCAAGGACCGCATCCCGCGCTGGTCGCCCGACGGCTCCCGCATCCTCTTCTACTCGAACCGGAGCGGCCGCTTCGACCTGTGGGCCATCCGGGCCGACGGCAGCGGCCTGGAGCCGCTCACGCGCACCAGCGGCCCGCCGCTGATCAACCCGATGTGGTCGCCGGACGGCCGTTTCGTGGCCTGCGGCGTGGGCACGCGCAACCAGGCGGCCCTGGTGGACCTCTCGCGGCCGCTGGCGGACCGCGCGGTCCGCCTCCTCCCTCCGGCCGGCGACGCCGGCGCGATCTTCACGGCCGGGGCCTGGTCGCCGGACGGCCGCTGGCTGGTCGGGCGGATCGATGCCGCCGACGGGACCCCGCTGCCCGGCACCTGGCTCTATTCCCTGGACGACCGGCGCTACGAGAAGCTGTCGGAGGAGAACGGCCCCCAGGCCTGGCTGCCGGACGGCCGCACCATCCTGGGGATCGGCTACGCGAGGAACGAGATCTTCGCCCTCGACCGCATCACGCGGGCGCGGCGCACCGTGCTCGGGCCCGCTCCCAACTCCCTGTACACCATCGCCGAGATCAGCCCGGACCGGCGCACGCTCTACCTGCTGCGGACCACGAACGAGGGCGACATCTGGCTGCTGCACATGGACTGATCCGCCCGTCCGGCTGGTCTATACTCAGGCCTCTCACATTCCGTTCGTATCAGGGGCTTACCCCCGGGGAGGCAGGATGGCTTTCAAGATCCGCGATCTCATGATCAGCGTGCTGGCGCCGGACGCCGGAGCAGGCTGTGCGACCTGCACGGGCACCACGAATGTCGAGGCCCCGCGCGACGGCTGTCCGACCTGCACGGGCACCACCGGCCAGGACCAGGCGCCCTACGGCTGCCACACCTGCACGGGCACGACGCACCCGCCGATGTACGGCGGCTGCCCGGCCTGCACGGGCACGACGAACCCGCTGATGTTCGGCGGCGGCTGTCCGGCGTGCACCGGCACCACCGGGGACGTCTGGACGGCGCGGGCCGCCGCGCTCATGGCCTGCGGCGTCTGCACCGGCGTTTCGCCCGTGCTCGCCGACCGGCGCCCGGAGGCGCTCGCGGCGCTGCGGCAGCAGCTCCAGGGCCTGCTGGCCGAGGTCGAGGCCGAGGAGCGGCGCCTGGAGGACGCGGGGTTCCCGCAGACCGCCGAGGAGGTCGAGAGCCTGGAGAAGAAGCTGGAGGAGGCCCTCGCCGAGGTCCGCTCCCGCAAGGCCGGGCTCAAGAAAGGCTGACCGCGATGACCGCGGGGGTGCGGGACCGGCGCGCGATCCTCGGCCGTGGCTTCCGGGCCAACCCGGCCTTCGAGCTGATCCTCTACGACCGGCTCCCGCCGGAGGAGCGCAAGGCGCTCGCGGAGCTGCGCCGGGATCCGGACTTCTACGGCGTCCTGCGGCCCCGCGACGGCGCCGCCGCGCTCGGCGTCAAGTCGGTGGACCGCGAGACCGCGCTCCTCTTCCTCACCCTGCGCGAGCCCGGGTCCCTGCCGTCCTACATGGAGGCCCTGCTCGGCGAGGGCGCCCTGGGCACCGTCTCCCGCCTGGTGGCGGACGGCATCCTGGAGGTCGAGCACGGCGGCGGCTTCGTCTTCGGCGCCGCCGCCCTGCCGCTGTTCAGCGGCGGCGGAGAGCCGGGCGAGGCCGGCGCCGCCGGGAGCCGCCTCGCCGGGATCGCGCTCGCCGCCCTGCGCTACGGCCAGGACCTCGACCTCGACGACGCCCTCGCCCTGTCCTACCGCCTCTACGGCTACAACCGCCGGCCGCTCACGCCGGCCTGGAAGCGCCGGCTGGGAGACGGCGACGCGGTGCTCGCCTGGCTCGGCCTCGGTCCGGGCGGCCGCTGGCGCCAGGAGCTCGAGCGCGGCTGGGAGAGCCGCGGCCCGAACGACTGGTGGCTGAGCTGGCACTCCCGCTCTTCGGTGAACAACCTCACCGGCTCGGGCGCGACCTGGAAGCTCTACGTCAGCCCCGCGCCCGAGGCCCTGCCGGAGAGCTTCGGCGCCATCCTGGAGGCGCTCGCCGCCGCCCGGGCTCCCCAGTTCAAGGTGGGGGCCGACGCCTGGGGGATCCTGCGCGCCGACAAGATCGTCGCCTACTTCCCGAGCTTCGAGGGGCTCGCGGCGGCGGCCGACGCCCTGGCCTCGCGCCTCTCGGGAATGCCGGCGCAGGGCGTCCCCTTCACCTCCGAGATCGGCGGCGACGGCCTGCTCTCCTGGGGCGTGGACCCGCCGCGCGAGGAGTCCACCCTGGGCGGCGAGAGCTGGCGCCTCTGGCTCACCCACCGGCTGGCGCGCGCGCTGATCTCGGCCAAGTCCATGCAGAGCGCCGAGCCCTGGCGCTTCGCCCTGGAGCGCGTGCGGCTCGAAGGCGTGGACACCGACACCTGGACTCCCGGCGCCATGCTATGGAAGAGGAACTGAGGAGCTGAGGCCGTGGCGATCACCGACCCCCTGGTCCTGCCCGAGGACGTGCTGCTCCTGCCGGTCGCCGAGCTGCCGGAGGAGACGCGCCGCCAGCTCACCTGGGAGGAGGGCGACTACGCCGTCACCCGCCCGCGCTCGCGCACGCCGTCGCGCATCGTGGACGCCGGCGCGGCCGACCTGCTGCGCCTCTTCCGCGAGCCGGTCACCATCGTCGAGGCGGTCATCCGCTTCAGCAGCGAGCGCGCGCTCGACCCCGAGACCACGCTGGAGGAGGCCTACCCCCTGCTCGAGCGCCTGCTCAGCGCCGGCTTCCTGGTCGCCGAGGGCTCGGAGGAGGCCCAGGCGATCCGCCAGACCCACCAGGCCGGCGAGGAGATCGCCGGCTTCGAGGTCGTCGAGTGCGTCCAGGGGCTGGAGGACACCGAGCTCTACCAGGTCCGCTCCCCAGGCGGAGCCACCGTGGCGCTCAAGATCGAGCGTCCCGTGGCCGCCGGCCGCTCGGGCGGCGCCTTCGAGCGCGAGGCCGCGATCCTCGAGCACCTGGCGGGCGAGGGGGCGCCGCGGCTGGTCGGCCAGGGCGACGTCGACGGCCGGCGCTGGCTCGCGATCGAGTGGCACCGCGGCGTCGACGCCGCGACCGCCGCGGAAGAGCCGCGCCGCCGGGGAGACCGGGGAGCCCTGCTCGCTCTGGCGCGCGCGATCGCCGGGGCCTACGCCCGGCTGCACGAGCGCGGGGTGGTCCACGGCGACGTCCATCCGAGGAACGTGCTGCTCTCCGCCGCGGGCGAGGCCCGGCTGATCGACTTCGGCATCGCGCGCTGGGAGGGGCTGCCCGGCGGCGTGCCGCGGGCCTGGCGCGGCGGCATCGCGTTCTACTTCGAGCCCGAGTACGCGGTGCCCGCGCGCTCCGGCGAGCGGCCGCCCGAGGCCAGCGCGGCCGGCGACCAGTACGGCCTGGGCGTGGTGCTCTACCAGCTCTTCACGGGCGCCCACTACCGCGACTTCTCCCTGGAGAAGGACAAGATGCTGCGCCAGATCGCCGAGGAGCCGCCGTTCCCGTTCGCCGAGCGCGGCACGCCGGCCTGGCCCGAGCTGGAGGCGGTCCTGGCGCGCGCCATGGCCAAGGCGCCGGAGGAGCGCTTCCCGTCCACGGCCGCCCTGGCGGAGGCGCTCGCGGCCGTCGAGCCGCCTGCCGAGGCGGCGCCCCGCCCCGGCCGCCGGTCCTCCGGACGCTCTGCAGCAGAGACCTTGCTCGACCGCACCCTGGAGCGCCTGCGCCCGGACGGCGCCCTCTTCCGCGAGGGCTTCGCGGAGGCGCCGCGGCTCTCCGTCAACTACGGCGCCGCGGGCGCGGCCTGCGCCCTCTACCGGATCGCCCTGGCGCGGGAAGAGCCGGAGCTGCTCTCGCTCGCCGACCTCTGGGCCGCCCGCGCCGTGGCCGCGAGCGCCGCGGGCGCGCCGGACGAGGGCTTCTACAACCCCGCGATGCAGCTCTCCAAGGAGACCCTCGGACCGGTGACGCCCTATCACTCGCCGAGCGGCCCGCAGGCGGTGCAGGCGCTGGTGGCGCACGCCCTGGGCGACGTGGTCACCCAGCGCCGGGCCGTGGAAGCCTTCCTGGACGTGGTCCGCCAGCCCTGCGAGAGCGCGGACCTGACCCTGGGCCGCTCGGGAGTCCTGCTCGCCGCGGCCCTCCTGCTCGACACGCTGAACGGCGGCCCGGCCGCGAAGGACCTGGCGCCGAAGGTCCGGGAGCTGGGAGACGGGCTGCTGGCGGACCTCTGGCGGGATCTGGACGCCCAGCCGCCGGTCGCGCGGGCGCGCCGGCGGTGGGCCAACCTGGGGATGGCGCACGGCTGGGCCGGATATCTGTATGTCACGCTGCGCTGGTGCCGGGCGTCCGGGGGGGAGGGGACCGCCCGCCCGGAGCGCCTGGAGGAGCGCCTGGCCGAGCTCGGCGGCCTGGCGCGGAGCGTGGGGCGGGGCCTGCGCTGGCCGTGGCGCGACGGCGAAGGCGATTCCGGGTCCATGCCCGGCTGGTGCAACGGCAGCGCCGGCTTCCTCCATCTCTGGACCGCCGCCCATCGGGAGCTGGGCGATCCGCACTGGCTCGACCTGGCCGAGGGAGCGGCTTGGCACGCCTGGGAGGCGGCGGACGCGAACGGCAGCCTCTGCTGCGGCTACGGCGGCCGGTCCTACGCGCTGCTCGACTTCTGGCGGCACCGGGGGGGCGAGGGAGGCGACGTCTGGCTGGAGCGCGCCCGGGACCTGGGGGAACGCGCGGCCGAGATCGTCATCCGCGTCTCGGAAGTCGCCGACAGCCTCTACAAGGGGGAGATCGGCGTCGCCGCCCTGGCCGCCGACCTCGCGAAGCCGGAGACCGCGGCCCAGCCGTTCTTCGGCGACGAGGGGTGGCGGTGATGTACAAAGCCAGCCTGGATCTGTACAAATGAGCTTCCCCCTCGTTGGGGGACGCCTGATTTTTGTACAGTGCTGTCGCGCCACTGTATAAACAGATCCCGCCACTGTATAAATCCGGGCCATCCCTGTACAGAGCTGCCTCGCCACGCGCGGTGGCGGCCCGGCTTTGTACAGTGGCGACGCGGCTCTATATAGGAATCGGCGGCCGACAACCCGTGGCGGGCCCTGTTTGTACAGGGTTGGATCGTTTCTATACATCGTTCGTCCGGAACCGAAATCCTCCGTTCCCGCTCTAATCCTGCAGAGGCGCCTCTCCACGACTCCCGACGGGGGGTCTCACTCGCAAGAGGAGGTGGAGAGATGAACGTGTCCCGTGCCCAGGCTGCGGCGGCGGTCCGCAGCGAGATCAACGTCACGCCGCTGGTGGATGTCTGCCTCGTCCTGCTGATCATCTTCATGGTGGTCACGCCGCTGCTCAGCCACGAGGTGCCCGTGCAGCTTCCGGAGACCGCGAAGACGCCCAACCTCCAGGAGTCCGAGCGCCAGATCACGGTCACGATCCAGGCCGACGGCGCGGTCTGGGTGGACGCCGTGCCGGTGCCGCGCGAGCATCTGCAGGCGAAGCTGGCCGGCCTCCGGACGGACGAGACCCGGCCGGTGGTCGTGGAGGCGGACCGGAGCCTGCGCTACGGCGAGGTGCGGAGCGTCCTCGAGATCGTCCAGACGGCCGGCTTCCGCAACGTGGGCCTGATCGCCGAGCGGCGGTCGGGGTAGGCCGGGGCTGCAACTGTGCTCCTCCGGGCCGCACTCCTGAAACAGGGGAGCCCGCATCCCCGCGGGCTTCCTTTTTCCAGGAGACGCACCCATGGCAGACGGCCTGAGCCGGATCGAGCACATCGTCGTCCTCATGCAGGAGAACCGGTCCTTCGACAACCTGCTCGGCTGGCAGTTCGGCCTCGACCCGGAGACGATGTTCAACCTCACCGCCGAGGGCGAGCGCATCCCGGTGTGGAGCGACACCGGCACGACCTTTCCCGTCATGACCATGCCGTCCCCCGACCCGGGCGAGCTGTTCACGGACATGAATTTCCAGCTCTTCCAGAAGTACTTCGTGCCCGGCGGCTCCGAGCCCACCATGGGCGGCTTCGTCCAGAGCTACGTCAACCAGACCCTGGCCAATCCGGGATACCAGGCGCCCTACGACGAGCGGGTCATCATGCACGGCTTCCTGCCGGACCAGGTGCCGGCGACGAGCCGGCTGGCCTCGACCTTCGGGGTGGCGGACCGCTGGTTCGCCTCGGCCCCGTGCCAGACCTGGCCGAACCGGTTCTTCGTCCACACCGCGACCGCGGACGGCTACGTCAACAACCTGCCGTCGCCGGCCTGGGAGGTCGTCGAGCGCTTCCCCTACGACATGCCGACGATCTTCAACCAGATCCACGAGCACTTCTCGCTGCGCGACCCGCTGCCCTTCGACAAGGGGTGGCGGATCTACTTCCACGACTTCCCGCAGTCGATCCTGCTGTCGCGCCTCTGGGACCACCTGGACCACTTCCACGGCTTCCGGCGCTTCCAGGACGACGTGGCCAGTGGCAACCTCCAGTCGTACTCCTTCATCGAGCCGCGCTACTTCACGAACCCGGAGCAGGGGCTGATGCCGAACGACAGCCATCCGCCGTACGACGTCACGCTGGGCGAGCAGCTCATCGCCGAGGTCTAGCA
>JBEQUE010000176.1:0-16046 GCA_040349255.1 Acidobacteriota bacterium
GTCGTGGAAGCCGAGCTCCGAGGTGGTCGAGGCGCGCAGCGAGAACTTGCCGTGCTGGTCCGACGAGGTGAAGCCGGGCGTGCCCTTCTCGACCACGAAGCCCCGGATGCCGTCCTCGGTCTTGGCCCAGACCACGGCCACGTCGGCGAGCGTGCCGTTGGTGATCCACTGCTTGGAGCCGTTGAGCACCCACTCGTTGCCGACCTTCTTCGCGGTGGTGCGCATGCCGCCGGGGTTGGAGCCGAAGGTGTAGATCGGGTACATGACGAGCGAGCTCTGGACGGAGACGAAGCTGCGCAGGCCGGAGTCGCCGCGCTCCAGCTCCTGCATGATGAGGCCGTAGGCGCAGCCGCCCAGGCCGGGCAGGCCGTATTCGGAAAGGCTGGCGCCGAACAGGTTGAGGGCGCCCATCTCGGGCACCAGCTCGAGAGGGGTGCGGCCTTCGCGGTGGCACTCCTCGATGATCGGCTTGACCTTGTCGTCGACGAACGCGCGCACCGTGTCGCGCACCATTCGCTCCTCTTCGGTGAGGAGCGTATCTGCATCCATGAAGTCCACGCCTGGGAAGCGGCTCAAGGGAGGTCCTCCTTCGGGATTCGTAGTCGAAACGTCGGGGGCGGATGGGGCTCGGTCGGGCGGACCGCGGCCGGGATCATACCACGGCCGGCCGGCCTCTCAGGCCCGGCCCTGGGTGGGATATGATCTCCGGGATGACCTTCCCCGGCGGGAGCGCGTGGGCCATGGCCCGTGATATCGCGGAGGGCTACCTCACGATCACGGAACGCACGTTCCGCGGCCTCACCCGCGGGGACCTCGACCAGTTGACGTTCGAGCTGGAACGCTGTCTCCGGGACCTCCGCGGCGACCAGGCGCCCCTCGACGACATCCCGGCCATCCAGGCCCGCAACCGCAAGATCCAGCGGGTCAACACGGCCGCCATGGTGCTGCGCAGCTACCGCGCGAAGGCGAAGACTTGACCCTGGAAGCGATCCTCCGATTCCTCGTCCCCGCCGTCATCGCCGTGCTCGCCGCGTACGGCATGGACCGCATGATGGTCACCCGCGGCCTGCTGCCGCCCGGCTTCCGCGACCCGGTCCGCCGGGCGCTCGGCGGCGGGCTGGTCGCGCTGATCCTCTGGATCGGGGTCTTCTCGTCCCTGGGCACGATCGGCCAGAAGGTCGAGCAGCCGAACGTCGAGAACCTCACCACGCCGCAGCTCTTCCTGCTCCACACCCTGCTGCTGCTGACGATCGGCGGCTGGTTTCTGCTGGGCTACGCGGGGGTGAGGCCCTCACCCCCCCGACCCCCCTCTCCCGGTCCGCCCGAGTCCCCCGCCCCGGGCGAGGGGGGAGAGGAGATGATGCCGATCGAGCCGGTTCCAGCGGGACCTCCTCCGATGCCTCTGTGGAGGCAGTTCCTGGCCCAGTTCGGTCTCCTGGCTCCGAGCGTGCCGCGGGAGATCGGGATCGGCCTGCTGCTCGGGGTCGGGGCCTGGGGCGCGGTGCTGGTGGCGGCGATCGTCGTCGGGCTGATCGTCGTGGCGCTCGGCGGCGAGCAGGCTCTGCCCAAGGAGCCGCCGGCGCTGATCCCGTTCCTGGCCGGCCTGCCGCTCGCTCTCCGGCTGATGATCAGCCTGTCGGCGGGAGTGGTGGAGGAGCTGTTCTTCCGCGGCTTCCTGCAGCCGCGGGTCGGCATCGCGTTCTCGACGCTGCTCTTCGTGTTCGCCCACTTCTCCTACGGCCAGCCGCTGATGCTGGTCGGGATCGCGACGCTGTCGCTGATCTACGGCCTGCTGGTGCGCTGGCGGCAGACGATCTGGCCGGCGATGGCGGCGCACGCGCTGTTCGACGGCGTCCAGCTCCTGGTGATCATCCCGATGGCGCTCCGGTTCATGGAGAAGGAGGCGCCGAAGGCGGCGGCCCTGCTCCTGCTCGGAAGATGAATCGGGAACTGAATCGGGCGTGCCCCCGTCTGAAGAGGAAGCCGGGGGATCTCTGCTAGACTCCGCGCGACGAGCCGAGGCCCCCGGAACCAGCGAGATGCCTGGAGAACATCACTTTCACCTGGACGTTGGAAGCCGTTTCGAGAACATCGAGCTGGTGCAGGTGGTCGTCCGGGACGCCCTGGAGCGCCTGGGCGTGGACGAGGACGCGCGCCACTGGATGGACCTGGCTGTGCGGGAAGCGGTGGCGAACGCCATCAAGCACGGCAACGCCCAGGACCCGGACAAGCAGGTCCACGTCGACCTGTTCCTGGAGGAGGGCGACGTGGTGATCCGGATCGAGGACGAGGGGGCCGGTTTCGACCCCGAGCAGCTCCGGGACCCGCTGGCGCCCGAGAACCTGTTGAAACCCAACGGCCGTGGCATCTTCTACATGAAGAGCTTCATGGACCGTATCGAGTACAGCCCCCGGCCCGGCGGCGGGACCGTCGTGACGCTCCGCAAGAAGGTCGCCGGAACGCCTGAGACGCCTGAGACGTCTGAGGACACCGAGGGGTCCGAGACCGCCGATCCCACCTGAACCCGTTATTACGAGGAGGGGAATCATCCCATGCCCATCAACGAGCGGAAGCGCGACGACGTCACGATCCTGGACCTGAAGGGGAAGATCACCATCGGAGCGGCCGAGGAGGCGTTGCGCGACCACGTCCACAAGGTCCTGAACGACGGCGCCACCAAGGTCGTGCTCAACCTGAAGGACGTCACCACGATCGACTCGTCCGGCGTGGGCGAGCTGGTCAGCTCCTTCACCAGCGCCACGAACCGCGGGGCCAAGATCAAGCTGGCCAATCTGCCCCCGAAGATCAACGACATCCTGACCATCACGCAGCTCATCACGGTCTTTGACGTTTACGATTCCGAAGACGAAGCCGTCGCCTCGTTCTCCTGAGGCGGCGCATCCCTCCGGGGAGCGGCCCCGGAACCTGGCCGGCGGGCTGGCCGAGCTCGCCGCCCGGGTGAACCGCCGGCTGCCCGATCTCCTGGCCGGGTCGGGCGAGCGGCCGGAGCCCGTCCACCAGGCCATGCGCTACGCGCTGATCGGGCCCGGCAAGCGGATCCGGCCGGTGCTCACGCTGGTGGTGGCCGACCTGTTCGGCTCCCGGTCCGCGCCGGTCCTCGACATCGCGTGCGCCATCGAGATGGTGCACGCCTGCTCGCTCATCCTCGACGACCTGCCGTCCATGGACAACGCGAGCCTGCGCCGCGGCAGGCCCACGGTCCACCTGGAGTTCGGCGAGAACGTGGCGCTGCTCGCCTCGCTGGCGCTGCTCAACCGCGCCTACGCGCTGGTCGCCGAGAGCGCGCAGCGGCTGTCGCTGCGGCGCTACACCGCCGAGGACATGGTCCACCACATGGCCGCCGCGATCGGCAGCGACGGCCTGATCGGCGGGCAGGCGCTCGACCTGCTCTCGAAGCCCGAGGAGCTGGACCTGGAGGTCCTGGAGTACATCCACAGCCACAAGACCGGCGCTCTCTTCATGGCCGCGGGCGAGCTCGGCGCCATGGCGGCCGACGCGAAGCGCAAGGACCTGGAAGTGGTCGCCCGCTTCGCCAAGAACCTGGGCCTCGCGTTCCAGATCTCGGACGACCTGCTGGACGTCCTGGGCACGCCCGAGGAGACCGGCAAGGACGTGGGCCAGGACGCCGCGAAGGTGACCTTTGTGAAGCTGCTCGGCGTCGAGGGCGCGCAGGCCCTGGAAGCCGAGCTGCTCGGCTTCGCCGTCGAGTCGCTCGCGCCGCTCGGCCGCAAGGGCGAGCCTTTGCGGGACCTGGCGCGATTCGTGGGTCGCCGCTCCGCTTAGGGAACCAAATCGAAACATACCCCCTCTAATCCAGGCGAGGGGCGCTCCCGAATGACAAACGCCGCCGGAGTTTCCGGCGGCCCGATCCACCTGCGGTCTGCAAAGGAGAGCGCATGAACGCCAATCTGCTGTCTTCCCTCGGTCTTGAGAAGATGAGCGCCACGGGCCTGGCCGTGGTCGTCGCCCTGGTGATCCTGTCCGTCTGGTCGATCTCGGTCTCCGCCGAGCGGCTGCTGGTGTTCCGCCGCGCGCGGCGCCAGTCTCTCGCGTTCGCCAAGGTGCTGGGGAAGAGAGGGGAAGGTGAGTCGTCGGAGTGGCTGCAGGAGGCGGTCCGCGCGGCCGGCCGCTTTCCGCAGAGCCACCTCGCGCAGGTGGTCGCCTCGGGACTGATCACGTTCCAGCAGAAGCGGGCGCGATCGCTGCCGGTCACCGCCGTGCTCGAAGCCACCGAGCGCGCCGTCGAGCGCTCCCGCATGGTGACGCTCTCCCGCCTGCGCCGCGGCGTCGGCACGCTCGCGACGATCGCCACGATCGCGCCGTTCGTCGGCCTGTTCGGGACGGTCGTCGGGATCATCCATGCCTTCCGCGCCATCGCCGAGAAGGGCGGGGCCGGCGGCTTCGACACCGTGTCCATGGGCATCGCCGAGGCGCTGGTCACCACCGCGCTCGGCATCCTCGTGGCGATCCCCGCGGCCTGGATGTTCAACTTCCTCACCGAGCGCATCGAGCGGCTGCGCGTGGAGATGGAAAGCTCCTCGGGCGAGCTGATGGACTTCTTTTTGGAAATGCAGGAGTAAAGGACCCAAAGGACTGCAAGGACATCAAGGACCAAAGGCTTTGGTCCCTGCAGTCCTTGCAGTCCTTTTCTGTCCTTTCAGCCCAGGTCGGCCAGGACGGCTTCGGCGTCAGCCACCAGGGCCGCCGCCTGATCGGCCGGGAGCAGCGCCCTCACCTCGTTGATGAAAGCCTGCAGCATGTTCTTCGCCGGGGCGGTCTTGCCGTTCCGGATCTGGCGCAGGGCATTCTCCAGCTTGGCTCGGAGCGAATGGCCCTGGCCCTGGTTCAGCGTGCCGTCCGAGATCAGGCCGGCCACGACGCCGTCGAGCAGGTAGATCTGCTCGTCGACCGGCCGCCGCTCCCAGAACACCGCCGCCGTGCGGCCCGGCACCGTGAACACGCAGGTGGACGAGCTGTAGGTTGAAGTCCGGACCCGGGCGTCGGACGACGCGGCCTGCACGGGGTGGAGTTGGAAGCCGGCGCAGGGGAACACCGTGAGAGCCACCTGGCGGGCCCCGGCGTTGGCGTTCCAGAACACCGCCAGCCGCCGCACCTGATGGTCGAGCGCCTGGTTGATGTCCACGTCGTTGACGGTCATCGCGATGACGCCCGGCACCTGGTCCGGGCCGGTGTTGTGGAACCGCACGCGGCTCTCGATCTGCTCCGCGGTGCGCAGACGGAACAGGACCGAGCTCCTGCGGACCTTGAGCACCTCCTCGAAGTGCAGCGCCGCGCCCTGGATCTGGAGCGGCGACGGGTCGAGCGCCGGGTTCGCGAGGAGCGGCGCCATGAGCGGCCAGTTGGCCTGGTTGTCGGCGGCCGGCGGCAGGCCGGCGCCCCAGTTGTTGTCGTGCAGTGTGAAGTCGAGCCTGTTGAACCAGTCGCCCGAGTTGTAGCTGTTGCGGTCGAGCGACTTCGAGCGCAGCAGCTCGACGCCGGCGTGATAGAACGGGATGCCCTGGCCGAAGCCGAGGAGGCTCACGCCGAGGTTCTGCATGCGGATGCGCTCGTCGAGCGTGGTCGCGGGCGCGGCTTTCAGTTGAATGGCGTCGAACAGCGTCTCGTTGTCGTGCGCCTCGACGTAGTTGATGACCTCCTGCGGATCGGCGGTGTAGCCGGCGCGCTGGCCGTTGTAGTCGATGTCCTTCGCGGCGACCAGGTCGCCGTTGCGATCGACGAATTCATAGTCGGCCAGGTTGCCGGCAAGACCGACGCGGATCCAGTCGGCTTCGAGGAGCAGGAGCGCGAGCTGCTCTTCCGGCGTACCCTGGTCGGTGTCGTTCGGGTCGTCGTGGAGACCGGTCAGGAAGCCCTGCTCCCGGATGTCGCTGAACGGTCCGCCGCCGCGCGCGCCGTCGCGGATGCGATCGTTGAAGGTGCCGATGCCGGTGCCGGCCAGGTTGGCCTGCGTGGCCTGGACGCCGCGCGCGTTGTCCGCCACCTCGCCGAAGTTCCAGCCCTCGCCGTAGAGATAGATCTTCTTCCCGTCCACTCCGTCGTGCGCCGGGGTGAGGGCGTCGAGCCGCGCGCGCAGCTTCACCATGTTGCGCTTCATGTGGTGGCCCATGATGTCGAAGCGGAAGCCGTCCACCTTGTACTGGGTGGCCCAGGTCAGCACCGAATCGATCAGCAGCTTCTCCATCATGTTGAACTCGCTGGCGGTGTTCTGGCAGCAGGTGCTGGTCTCGATGTTGCCGTCGGCGTTCAGGCGGTGGTAGTAGCCCGGCACGATCCGGTCGAGCACCGAATGGTCGTTCTGGCCCGCGGCGTTGGTGTGGTTGTAGACCACGTCCATGACCGTGCGCAGGCCGAGGCTCCCGAGTGCCTGCACCATCTCGCGGAACTCCAGGGTGCGCGAGGCGCCTTCGGGGTTGGTGGCGTAGCTGCCCTCCGGCACCGTGTAGTGCCACGGGTCGTAGCCCCAGTTGAAGCCGTCGCGGCCGGCCACGGCCATGACCGCGGCCTGCTGCCGGTCGGAGTCCGGCGGGTAGCTCGACAGGTCGCCGGCCGGCTCCTGCCAGGTCGAGCGATCCTCGTCCACCGTGGCGATGTCGAAGACCGGCAGCAGGTGGATGTGGGTGAGGCCGGCCGCGGCGAGCGCCGCGAGGTGGCGCATGCCGTTCGAGCCTTTCAGGGTGAACGCCTTGTAGGTCCCCTTCCAGGACCCGGGCACGATCGGGTCGGAGGCGCTGAAGTCGCGCAGGTGCAGCTCGTAGAGCACGATGTCCTCGGGAGCGTCGAGCTTCGGCTTGACCAGCGCGTCCCAGCCGGCCGGCTTGAGCGCCGGGTCGGAGAGATCGACCAGCACGCTCGCCTGGCTGTTGCGCGTCAGCGCGACCGAGTAGGGGTCGGTGACCCGGTTCGTCTCCACCTCGCCGGTCGAGCGCACGAAGACCTCGACCTCGTAGAGATAGGTCCGGCCGTACCACGAGGCGTCGCCGGTCACGCTCCAGACGCCCGTCGCCGGATCGAGCGCCATGGCATGCTCGTCCGTCCCGAGAAGCAGCTTGACCGAATGCGCCGTCGGCGCCCAGACGCGCAAGGTCGGGATACCCGCGTTGAAGGTGGCGCCGAGCGGCCCGTCATACGTAAAGAGATCGTCGAGCACTCCCTGGATCTGGAGTGAGGTGGCATCGACCAACGTGCCGTCGGCGGCCTTCGCGTCCACCGCGATCTGGCCGCGGAGCGCCTCGGGCACCTCGGCCAGGCGGTTCGCGGGCAGCTTGAAGGCCAGGTATTGAGCGAGGTGCGGGAACTTCTCCAGGACCTCCGCCGAAAGGCCGGCCGGGTCCCAGGTGAGCGGGATCGCGGTGCCGCCCACGACGCCGGTACTGCCGTCCGGGCCGAGCGCGAGGCCGCCGTCCTCGTCGTAGTGCAGGGCGACGCTCCAGTCTGCCTGCACGGCGCCGGGCTTCCAGGCGATCGTGTCCTCGGTGACCCAGTAGGCCTGGGCGCGGGTGATGTTGCCCTTGGGGGCTCCGGTGGCGTTGACGGTCAGCACGTGGGTGCGCGAATCGTACGCGAAGAAGGTCTCGGCGCAGGCGGCGGGCACGGAGAAGGCGATGTTGGCGCCGTCGCGCGCGCCGCCGGCGCCGTAGTTCTCGTCCCAGCTCTCGTTGATCGCCACCTTGACTTCATAGTTGCCGGGCGGGATCGCGCTGGTCGAGAACGTGTAGACGCCGTCGCCGTCCGGATCCTGGAGCCAGGAGCGCAGGCAGTCGGGCTGCCAGTCGCCCGGGCAGCCGATCTCGGACTGGAAGCTGCCTGGCGCCACGGCGATCACCTTGGAGAGGTTGTCGGCCACCCAGTGGATCTCGTGCGAATAATAGAACTTCACAGGACCGGCCGCCGTCATGTTGACCGACAGGTTGGCGCCGTCGCGCGTCGCGTTGGCGCCGTAGTTCTCGTCCCAGGAGTCGTTGATCGCAGCCTTGTACTCCCAGCTCCCGGCGGGCAGATTGAACGTGCCCTGCCAGGCCTGGTCCGTCGCGTCGAAGGCCAGGTGGGTGGCGGCGCAGTCGGGCTGCCAGTCGCCGGAGCAGCCGACCTCGGACTGGAAGCTGCCGGGGATGGTGACGCTTGCGGGCTGCGCTCCAGCGCTGCCGGCGGAGACGGTCAGGACGTGGCTGGAGGCGTTGTAGGAGAAGACCGTCTCGGCGCAGTCGGACGCCACGGTGAAGGGGATGTTCGGACCGTTCGGCACGCCCCCGGCGCCGTAGTTCTCGGCCCAGCTCTCGTCGATCGCGACTTTGACCTCGTAGCTGCCGGCCGGGATCTTCCGGGTGGAGAAGGAATAGACGCCGTCGCCGTCCGGGTCCTGGAGCCAGGCGCGCAGGCAGTCGGGCTGCCAGTCGCCCGGGCAGCCGAGGAAGTGCTGGTAGCTGCCGGGCGCGGTGGCGATCACGGAGCGCTGGTCGTCGGTGATCCAGTGCGTCTCGTGCGAGTAGTAGAACTTCACCGGTCCTGCTTCCGACAGGTTGAGCGGGATGTTGGCGCCGCCGCGCTGCGCGTTCAAGCCGTAGTTCTCGTCCCAGGAGTCGTTGAGCGGCGCCTTGTACTCCCAGCTTCCGGCCGGGACGTTGAAGGTCGCCTGCCAGACCGCGTCGTCGGCGTCGTAGCCGAGGTGGGTGGCGGCGCAGGCGGGCTGCCAGTCGTCGGAGCAGCCGAGCTCGGACTGGAGGCTGCCGGCGACGGTCACAGTCGTCGGGTCGGGCGTGTCGGAAGCAGTGGCCAGGGGGAGCGGGAGCGCGGCGAGGAGTAGAAGGACGGAAGGGAAGCGGACCATGCGAGGCCTCCTGCAGTGTTGGTTCAACTACGCGCGCCCGCGCAGTATAGCGCCGACTTCCGATAGAGTAGGCGGCCCTGAGGAGGAGCCGCGAATGGATCTGCGTCAGAAGATTGAAGGCTGGCACAGCCCGAGCCTGGGACAGGACATGCCGATCGTCTCGTACGGCCACTGGGGGCATCCGCTGCTGCTGTTCCCGACGGCCGCGGCCGATTTCCTGGAGAACGAGCGCTTCGGACTGGTGGGCGCGGTCGCGCCGGCGATCGAGGCCGGCCGGGTGCGGGTGTTCTCGATCAACAGCATCAACAACCAGTCCTGGATGGACAGGAACCTCCCGGTGCCCGAGCAGGCGCGGCGCCAGGCGCTCTACGCGCAGTACATCGAGGAGGAGGTGGTGCCCTACATCCGGAACGCCTGCCAGAGCCCGGACCTGCGGATCGCGACCACGGGCGCGAGCTTCGGCGCGTTCCACGCGGCGAACACCCTGTTCCGCCGGCCCGACCTGTTCGACGCGGTGATCGCGATGAGCGGCTTCTACGACCTGGGGCCGGACTACCTGCGCGGCTACAGCGACGACAACTGTTTCTTCAACAACCCGGCCTGGTACATCCCGGGCCTCCAGGGCCATCCGCTCCACCTGCTGCAGACGGACACGAGGATTCACATCCTGACCGGCCAGGGCGCCTACGAGGCGCCGGACGCCTCGCGCCACCTGTCCGGGATCCTGAACAGCAAGGGCATCCCGCACGTCCTGGATGTCTGGGGCCACGACGTGGATCACGACTGGCCGTGGTGGCGCAAGATGCTGCCCTACTCGATCGACCGCATGGGCTGGTAGTTGATCCCGTTCCCCCTCTCCCCAGCCCTCTCCCCCGTTCCGGGGGAGAGGGAGCCTTAGGCAAGAGTCTTGCTGTTCGGATAGGCATGCAGACATCCGACTCGATCGCCGAACAGCTCCGGGAGCAGTCGGAGGTCCTCGAGACCATCAACCGGCTCGGCCGGATCCTGTCGGCCGAGCTCGACCTGCAGAAGCTCGTGCAGGCGGTCACCGACGCGGCCACGGAGCTGACCGGCGCCCACTTCGGCTCGTTCTTCTACAACGTGCTCGACGAGAAGGGCGCCTCGTACATGCTCTACACGCTGTCGGGCATCCCGCGCGAGGCCTTCGCCAACTTCCCGATGCCTCGCGCCACGAAGCTCTTCGGGCCCACCTTCCGCGGCGAGGGCACGATCCGCATCGCCGACGTCCGGAAGGACCCGCGCCACGGCCAGAACCCGCCCTACCACGGCATGCCGCCGGGGCATCTGCCCGTGGTCAGCTACCTGGCCGTGCCGGTCGTCTCCCGTTCGGGCGAGGTGATCGGCGGTCTGTTCTTCGGCGATCCGCGGGCGGGCGTCTTCACCGAGCGCCATGAGCGCATCATCGAGGGCCTGGCCGCGCAGGCCGCGGTCGCCATGGACAACGCCCGGCTCTACGACGCCGCCCAGCAGGCGCTCCGGGAGCGCGAGACGCTGCTCGCCAGCGAGCAGGCGGCGCGCCAGGAGGCCGAGGTCGCGAGCCGCGCCAAGGACGAGTTCCTCGGCCTGATCTCGCACGAGCTGCGCAACCCGCTCAACGCGATCCTCGGCTGGACCCGGCTGCTCGCCGGCGGGCAGCTCGACCCGGTCGCGCTCGTCCGCGCCGTCGATACCATCGACCGCAACGCAAAGCTGCAGGCGCGGCTGATCGACGACATGCTCGACGTCTCGCGCATCGTGTCGGGCAAGCTCCGCCTCGACGCCCAGCCGGTCGACCTGACGGGCGTGATCCACGCCGCGGTGGACACCTCGCGTTCCGCGGCCGACGCCAAGGAGATCCGCCTCCAGATCGTGCTCGACTTCGGCGCCGGCGTGGTCCTCGGCGACCCCGTGCGGCTCCAGCAGATCGTCTGGAACCTGCTCTCGAACGCCATCAAGTTCACGCCGAAGAACGGCCGCGTGCAGGTGCAGCTCGAACGGGTGAGCTCGCACGTCGAGATCACGGTGAGCGACACCGGTCCGGGCATCGACGAGGATTTCCTGCCGCACGTCTTCGAGCGCTTCCGCCAGGCCGACAGCAGCGCCAGCAAGAAGCACGGCGGGCTGGGCATCGGGCTCTCGATCGTCCGCCACCTGGTCGAGATGCACGGCGGGGCGGTGACGGCCGGCAACCGGGTGGACCCCTCCGGGGCGGTGTTCACCGTCCGGCTGCCGCTCATGGCGGTCAAGCCCCTGGCGGAACCGGCCGACCCGCAGAGGGTTCATCCCGCCGCGGGCGGCTCCGTGTCCTTCGACTGCCCGCCGGAGCTCCAGGGCGTGAAGGTCCTGGCGGTCGACGACGAGGCCGACGCCCGGCATCTGCTCACCGCCGTGCTCGAGCGGTGCGGCGCCGCGGTCCGGACGTGCTCCTCCGCCGCGGACGTGGTCGCGACGCTGGAGGACTTCGAGCCCGACGTGCTGGTCTCGGACATCGGGATGCCGGGCGAGGACGGCTATGCCCTGATCCGCAGGGTCCGCGCCTGGGAAGCCGAAGGAGGGAGGAAGCCGGTCCCGGCCGTGGCCCTGACCGCCTACGCGCGCGTCGAGGACCGCCTGCAGGCGCTCCTGGCGGGCTACAACATGCACGTCCCGAAGCCCGTCGAGCCGGCCGAGCTGGCGATCGTCATCGCCAGCCTGTCATCGAAGGGCCGTCAGATGCCGCCGAGCCAGGGATAGCCCTTGTCCTCCCAGAAACCGCCGGGGCGCTCGGCGGTGAAGGTCATCCGGGTCAGGTACTTGGTGAGCTTGTAGCCCAGCTTGATCGGCGAGTACAGGCGCAGCGGCTCGCCGTGGTACGGGGTCAGCGGCCCGCCGTTGAACCCGTAGGCGAGGATCGTCTGCGGGTGCATGGCGCTCTTCAAGTCCCAGCCGTTGTAGTAGTCCGCGTCGAACGAGTCGAAGCGCAGGTAGCGCGCCTCGGGCGCGGGGTCGGCCATCTGAATGACGGCCGAGAGCGGCGCGCCGGTCCAGGTGGCCACCGCGGACCAGCCCTCGACGCAATGGTGCTTGACCGTGTAGGTGATCCGCGGCAGCGCCTGGATCATCTCCATCGTGAGCCGCATCGGGTTGCGCGCAAGGCCGCCGACCTCCAGCGCCCAGGCGGCCGGCTCGGCGAGCACCGGGTACGGCCGGACGCGCGAGTAGGCCGGGAAGAGGCGCGGGTCGGTGCGCTTCGAGACCGGATACTCGGGCGCCAGGCGGCCGGAGGAGACGAAGAGCGTCTCGCCGACCCAGTCGTTGAAGCGCGAGAAGGCGCGGAGCTTCGGCTCCAGCGGTCCGCCCTGCCAGCCGCAGGCCGCGGCGAGCGAGGCCGGTCCGGCCACCAGGCCGAGGCGAAGGAGGTCGCGGCGGCTGAGACTACTCATGATTCGGGAACCTCCCGCGATATCTGCCGGTGATCATGGCCCGCAGCGAGGCCGGATCGATCAGGAAGACCATCACGACGTGGACGGCCGTGAAGGCCATGAAGATCCACACCGCCCAGAAGTGCCAGTAGCGCGCCAGCTCGTAGCCGCCGAACGCCGCCACCAGCCACGAGAGCTGGGCCGGCTTGTAGACCGCGAAGCCGCTGAGCACCGAGAGCACGCCGAGCAGGAAGATCGCCGTGTAGGCCGCCTTCTGAAGCGCGTTGTGCTTGCCCTGCGGCGGATGCTCCTTGCGCAGTCTCAGATAGTAGAGCTGCATCTGGACCGCGCGCGGCGCGTCGCGCGGCCGGAACACGAGCGACCGCCACTCGCGGGAAAAGACCAGGTAGAGGAGATAGGCCAGACCGGTGAGCACGAACGGCCAGGCCAGGGCGAAGTGCCAGTTGATGCCGCCCGCGAGCCAGCCGCCGAGCCGGATGCCCTTCGGGAACGGCCGGCCGTCCCAGGGGTTCGGAAAGTAGGGCCCGCCGCGCGGCCCGAAGTGCGGGAAGGCGTGGTAGATCTGGAGACCACTCGCGATCATGCCGGCGAGGAGCAGGGCGTTGAGCCAGTGCGTCGCGCGCACGATCCAATGGTGCCGGCGCACCGGAAGAGGGGCGGCGGGGGGAGGCGGCGCTTCTTCTTCAACCGGTCCGGGTTCGACCGGTCCGGGTTCAACCGGCTCGGGTTCCGGCTCGGGCTCTGGTTCGGGTTCCGGGCTCATGCGGGAGGTACGGGTGGCGGCGGCCGGCCGGATTCACCGAGGACCCGAAGGTCTGCAAGGACATCAGGGACATCCATTTGCCGTCCTTGCCGTCCCTGCAGCCCTTGCGGTCCCTTCCAAAAAAAGAGGCCCGCCGATCGCGGCGGGCCGGGGACGAGGAAGTCTGGTCTTTGAAAGGCGGGGGGCACCTCCGCGCCGCCCTTCTCTCATGGATACGCAGGCCCGCTGGAAAACCCGCCACCGGTTCTGCGATAAAGTCTCGCTGTGCACCTGGGAAGCGTCCCGTCGTTCCTGGCGCCGCGCCGGCTCCTCGCGGCGGCCCTGTTCCTCGTCGGCTTCGCCGGGACCGCGGCGGCCGATCAGCTCCCGGTGCGCGGCTACGGCATCGAGGACGGTCTGGCCGGAGACTCGGTCAACGCCATCCTCCAGGACTCCCGCGGCTATCTCTGGTTCGCCACCACGGACGGGCTGAGCCGCTTCGACGGCCAGCGCTTCACGAGCTATGGCGCCGCGGACGGCCTGCCCCAGGCGCGCGTCCAGGCCGTGCTCGAAGCCCGCGACGGCACCTACTGGGCGGCGACCCGGAGAGGCCTCGCCCGGTTCGTCCCGGACCGTCCGTCCGGCGAGCCCGCGTTCCGCCGCGCGCCGCTCGGCTCGGAGCGGGCGGAGGCGGTCTTCTCCCTGTACGAGGACCGCGCCGGCCACGTCTGGGCCGGGGCCGACGGACGCCTTTTCTCGATCGGGCCGGGCAAGAGCGGGGAGGGTCAGCCCGTGGTCGCCGAGGTCCGGCTCCCCGCCCGGACCGGCCCGGTCTTCTCGTTCGCCGAGACCCTCGACGGCAGCCTGTGGATCGGCACCCTGAGAGGCCTGCTGCGCCGTCTTTCGAACGGCCGCATCGTCTCCTATCCGGTGCTGCCGCACCATGGCGAGGACCCGGTGTACGACCTCGGCGTGGACCGCGAGGGCCGACTCTGGATCGTCCACGCGCTCCATGTCTTCGCCCTGGTGCCCCGGCCGGAGAGCGGTACCGACGACGGCGGCGGCGGACCGCGGCCTCCCCTGGCCGGAGCCGACCATGGACATTCGGGCTGCACCGTCGGCCTCGACCGCCCGGAGACGCTGCCGCGCGCGCCCGGCTCGATCTGCCTGGTCGGCGACTTCGAAGGGGTGGGCTGGCGGAAGATCCACGTGTCGGCCGACGGCGTGGTCCGCCTCACCTCCAGCGCCGGGCTCTACACCTGGGACGGGCGCCGGCTGCGGCTGAGGACCGACGGCAACGGCCTCACCGAGAACGCCCTGACCGCCGTGGCCGAGGACCGGGACGGCAACGTCTGGCTCGGCACCGAAAGCCGCGGCGCGATGCGGGTGGCGCGCGACGGGCTGGTCGGGTTCAGGGCCGACGACGGCCTGGCGTACCCGCAGATCCTCTCGATCCTCGGCGGCGGCGACGGCCTGCTCTACGTCCATTCCGGCAGCACGTTCGAGAACCAGGTCTGGCTCCAGCGCTTCGACGGCTCCCGGTTCGAGGCCGTCCGCCCGCGCACGCCGGGCATCGACTACCTGGGCTGGAGCGTCCGCCGGTCCGCCCTGCTCGACCGGGCGCGCGAATGGTGGCTCGCCACGGGGCAGGGCCTGCTGCGCTATCCGGCCGGCACGACCTTCGCGGGGCTCGCCTCGGCGAAGCCGAGGATCTACACCGTCAAGGACGGGCTCGGCGGCAACAGCGTCGAGCGCATCCTGGAGGACTCCCACGGCGGCCTCTGGGTGGGCACCAACGGCGCCCGGCCCCTGGCGCTCTGGTCGCGCGCCGGTGTCGAGGGGGCCGGTGGGGGCGGTGGGGGCGCCTTCCGCACCTGGGGCCGCGAGGACGGCCTGCCCCCGGGCACGCCGTCGGCGCTGGCGGAGGACCGGTCCGGCCAGATCTGGGTCGGCTTCGCCGAGGGCGGCCTGGCGCGACGGCGCGAAGGACGCTTCGAGCGCCTGGGGCCGGAGACCGGCCTGCCGGACGGCCCGGTCACCGACCTCCACGTGGACCGCGCCGGCCATCTCTGGGTCGCGACCGAGGGGGGCGGCGCGGGCCGGCTGGACACGCCTTCGGCGCCGGGCCCGAAGTTCGTGCGCTACACCACGGAACAGGGGATTTCCTCGGACGAGATCCTCTGCCTCACCGACGACCGCTGGGGGAGGATCTACCTCGGCGGGCACAAGGGCCTGGACCGCCTGGACCCCGGCACGGGCCAGCTCGAGCACTTCACGACCGCCGACGGGCTGGGCAGCAACCGGGTGGACGCGGCCTGGACCGACCCGCAGGGATATCTCTGGTTCGGCACCCGGCGCGGCCTCTCGCGGCTCCAGCCGGAGCGGGAGGCCCCGATGGCCGTGCCGCAGCCCTGGATCACCGGGGTGCGCGTCGACGGCGCCGCGCAGCGGGTCTCCGAGCTCGGCGCGACCCGGGTGGACGGCCCGCGGCTGGAGTCCGGGAGCAACCGGGTGGAGATCGAGTTCCTGGCGCTCTCCTTCGCGCCCGGGCGCGGCAGCCTCGCCTACCAGTACCGGCTGGAAGGCGTCGACCGCGACTGGACGTCGCCGTCGGGCTCGCGGTCGGTCCACTACGCCAACCTCCCGGTCGGCCACCTCCGCTTCCTGGTGCGCGCGGTGAACCCGGACACCCAGGTCGCCAGCGCCGCGCCGGCCGAGGTCCTGCTGGTGGTCCGGCCGCCCTTCTGGCGGCGGATCTGGTTCCTGGGCCTGGCGGTCCTCGTCACGGCGGGCATCGCCTTCGCGGCCTACCGCTACCGCGTCTCGCACGCGGTGGCCGTGGGCCTCGCGGTCGAGCAGATGCGCACCCACCTCGCCACCGACCTCCACGACGACCTGGGATCGAGCCTGTCGCGCATCTCCATCCTGAGCGAGGTGGCGCGGCGCCGGGTCGAGTCCGACGCCGAAGGCGCGCGCCTGGTCTCCGAGATCGGCGAGGCCGCGCGCGAGATGACCG
>JBEQUE010000189.1:0-12555 GCA_040349255.1 Acidobacteriota bacterium
CGTCGCGGCGGAGCCAGCGCCGTCCTGCCGGTTTCGTTCCGATCAGCGTCAGCGTCGCGACCAATCGATCGCAACGCGAGAGGTCGCCGCCCGCAAGCGTCACGCCGTGGCGGCGGCAGGCCTCGGTGAAGGCGCGGAAAAAGCGGTCGTGATCGAAACCCGGCGGGGCGGAGAGCGCGAGAAAGGCCCAGGCGGGATCGGCGCCCATGGCCGCGAGATCCGAAAGATTGACCGCGAGGAGCCGCCGCGCCACCTGCGCGGGATCGAGGTCCGGAACGAAATGAACGCCTTCGATCTGGGAATCGACGGTGACCGCGAGCGGTCCGGAAGGAGAGAGGATCGCCGCGTCGTCGCCGATCAGAGAGGAAGGACCGAGCCGGCCGCGCAGACGGCGGAGCAGCTCGTCTTCCCCCGATCGTCCGGATCGCGCGCTCACACCGAGGCGGTCTGGGGCTGATCGGCCGCCACGGCCGGAGCTTCCTGCGCAGACTCGTCGATCAGCGCGATGCTCAGGACCTCGTCCATGTGCTCGACGAAGTGGAATTCGAGATCCTTCTTGATCGTGTCCGGGATCTCGACCAGGTCGCGCCGGTTGAGCTTCGGAACGATCACGGTGTGGACGCCGGCGAGCTTGGCCGCGAGCGCCTTTTCCTTGAGACCGCCGATCGGCAGCACGTCGCCGCGCAGCGTGATCTCTCCGGTCATGGCGACACGGCGGTTGACCGGTTTCTTCGCGAGCACGGAGATGATCGCGGTGCCCATGGTGATGCCGGCGGACGGGCCGTCCTTGGGGATCGATCCGGCGGGCACGTGCACGTGGACGTCGTTCTTCGAGAAGAAGTCCTCGGCGATGCCGTTGGCGCCGGCATAGGAGCGGGCGTACGAAAGCGCGGCCTGCGCCGACTCCTTCATGACGTCGCCGAGCTGGCCGGTGAGCAGGAGCTGGCCCTTGCCCGGCACCGCGACCACCTCGATGAACAGCAGGTCGCCGCCCACCGCGGTCCAGGCGAGGCCGGTGGCCACGCCGACGCGGTCGCGCCCGAGCAGCTCCTCGGCGAAGTGCTTGCGCGGCCCGAGGAATTCCTCGACCTTCTCGGCATCGATCACGATGCTCGCGGTCTCGCCGCGCGCCACGCGCACGGCCACCTTGCGGCAGATCGAGGCCAGCTCGCGCTCCAGGTTGCGCAGGCCGGCCTCCTTCGTGTAGCCGGAGATCACCTGGCGGATGCCTTCGTCCGTGAATGTGATCTGTCCTTCGGCGGGCAGGCCGTTCTCGCGCATCTGCTTGGGAATCAGGTGCAGGCGCGCGATGCGGAGCTTCTCCTCCTCGGTGTAGCCGGAGAGGCGGATCACTTCCATGCGGTCGAGGAACGCGGGCTGGATCGGCTCGAGCAGGTTCGCGGTGGCGATGAACATCACGCGCGACAGGTCGAAGGGGAGCGCGAGGTAGTGATCGACAAAGCTGAAGTTCTGCTCCGGATCGAGCACCTCGAGCAGCGCGGACGACGGGTCGCCGCGGTAGTCGGCGCCGATCTTGTCGATCTCGTCGAGCACGAAGACCGGGTTGCTCGTGCCGGCCTGACGGATGCCCTGCAGGATGCGGCCCGGCAGGGCGCCGACGTAGGTGCGGCGGTGGCCGCGGACCTCGGCCTCGTCGCGCACGCCGCCGAGCGCGATGCGCACGAACTTGCGGCCCATGGCTCGGGCGATCGACTTTCCGAGCGAGGTCTTGCCCACGCCGGGCGGGCCGACGAAGCAGAGGATCGGGCCGCGCGTGTCGGATTTCAGCTTGCGCACGGCGAGATATTCGAGGATGCGCTCCTTGATCTTTTCCAGATCGTAATGATCCTCGTCGAGCACCTGCTGCGCGTGATCGAGATCCAGGTCGTCCTCGGACAGTGTCTCCCACGGCAGGCCGGTCAGCCAGTCGAGATAGGAGCGGATGATCTGCGTCTCGGCGCTCTCCGGATGGCTGCGCTCCAGGCGGCGGATCTGGCGCTCCATCTCCTCGCGCGCGTCGTCGGAGATCTTCTTCTCCTCGGCGAGGCGGCGGTAGCCTTCGATCTCCTCGGTGAGCTCCTCGCCTTCGCCGAGCTCCTGCTGGATGGCCTTGAGCTGCTGGCGCAGGAAGTATTCGCGCTGGCTGCGGTCGATCTCGCCGCGCGCCTGCGAGGAGATCTCCTGCTGCATGGTGAGCACCTGGAGCTCGCGCGCGATCTGATCGCTCACCCGGCGCAGGCGTTCCAGCGGATCGATCACTTCGAGCACCGACTGGGCCTCGCCGATCTTCAATTCCAGGTTGCTGGCCGCGAGGTCGGCGAGCCGGCCCGGGTCCTCCAGGTTCGCGGCGATTACCATGACCTCGGGCGAGATCGATTTGCCGAGCGTGACGGCGCGGTCGAGGCTCTCCTTGACGCTCCGCATCAGGGCCTCGGTTTCGAGGCCGGCGGGCGGGCGCGGCTCCTCGATGCGCTCGATCTTCGCTTGAAGGTACGGGTCCACCTGGCTGATGTGGTGGATGCGCGCGCGGGAGAGACCCTGGACGAGGATGCGGATGCGGCCGTCCGGCAGCTTGAGCATCCGCATGATGACCGCGGCGGTGCCCATCTCGTAGAGCTCGGCCTCGCCGGGGTTGTCGATCGCGCTGTCGCGCTGCGCGACCAGCATGATGACGCGACTTTCGGCGAGGGCGCGGTCCACGGCGAGCACGCTCTTGTCGCGGCCCACGGAGAGCGGCAGGATGATGTAGGGGAAGACCACCGTGTCCTTGAGCGGCAGGACCGGCAGGACGTCCGGAATCTTGATCGCTTCCTCCGACGGATCGGGCGGCTTGTTCATTCCACGGCTCCCTCGCTGGATCCTTCGACCTCCTGGATATGCAATACGCGAGCCTCTTGTCGCTTGTCCTGGATCTTCGGGAACTCGATGGCCAGCAGGCCGTCGGCGAGCCGGGCGGTGCCGAGGTGGGTGTTGACCGGGGAGAAGATGTGGATCTCCCGATGGAAGCGGCCGTGGCCGCGCTCCATGCAATGGAACTTGATGCGCTGGGCGCCGGGCCTGGGCGTCGACTTGGTGCCGGAGAGGGTGACGAGCGTGCCCTTCACCTGGACCTGGAGGTCGGACGCGGCGAGGCCGGGCAGCTCGGCGAGGATCAGCACCGAGCTCTGGGTCTCGACGATGTCGATGCACGGCTGCCACTCGCCGCCGTCCGGCAGCGAGCCCTCGCTGAGCTTGACGGCCTCCTGGAAGAGGCGGTCCACCTCGGCCTGGAAGCGGGAGAGGAAGAACAGGGAGGCGTACCGGGCGGCCATGGTCAGGCCTCCTTCTTGGGAGCGGCGGGGTGCGGGTGGATCAGGGAGGTCAGGACGTCCATGAACGCGTCGATGTCCTCGAAGCGCCGGTAGACCGAGGCGAAGCGCACGTAGGCGACCTGGTCGAGCTCGCGCAGCCGCTCCATGACGAAGGCGCCGATCTCCTGGGTGGAGATCTCGCGGTCCTCGCGGTCGTGGAGGATGGCCTCGGCCTCGTCGACGATTCCCTCCAGCTTCTTCATGGGGACGGCGCGCTTCTCGCAGGCCTTGAGCAGGCCGTTCAAGAGCTTCTTGCGGCTGAACTCCTCGCGCGTGCCGTCGTGCTTGACGACCATGTACGGGATGTCCTCGATCTGCTCGTAGGAGGTGAACCGCCGGCCGCAGCTCAGGCATTCGCGACGCCGGCGGATCGTCACTCCGTCGCGGCTTTCCCGGGAATCGACCACGCGGTCGCGGTTTTCAGAGCAGAACGGGCACCTCATCGGGGGTGCGGATCACTCCTTGGTGTTCAAGGCGATGTTGAGGCGCAGCAGGAGCTTCTCCAGCGAAGCGGCGCCCTGGATCTCCACCGGCACGTTCTGGACGGAGTCCATCACCCGGTCCTGGTCGTCCTGCACCTGAAAGCTGATCAGGACGCGGCGCGCCCGCTGGAGGTCGGTGCGGCGCAGGGTCATCTCGACGTCCCGCGACAGCTCGTGCCGGCCGTTGGTGCCGGCCTTGGCCGCCGGGGTCGCCGGCGGAGCTGCGGCCGCCGCCGGCGCGGGTGCCTTGGTCTGCTGCCGCAGCTTCTCGAGCTCGCCGAGCACGTCCAGCGATCCCTTCTTGACCGCCGCCGGCCGGGGGGGCGGCGGCGGAGCCGAAGGCGTCGTGAGCCGGGGCGCGGGCGCCGGGGCCGGCCCTGTCGCCGGAACCGCCGGAGCCGGAGCCTGGGGCGCGGGCACCACCGGATGGGCGGCCGAGACCGGCCGGGGCGGCGGTGTCGACGGGACCGCCTGCGGCGGAGGGATCGGCGGCCCGGGCGGCGGCGGAGGCGTCACGACCGGGTGCGCCGCGGAGACAGGCCGTGGGGCGGAGGCGGCCGGAGGCGTCGGAGCCGGGGGAGCCGCGGCCTGTCCTGGCACGACCGGCGGGCGGGGCGGTCCCGGAGGCTTCGGAGGCTGCGCCGCCGGCGTGTCGGGCCGGGCGAGCCGCTTCTTGAGCGAGAGCAGGGTAACCCGGGAGATCTCCTTGAGCGTCTCGAAGACGCCCATGCCGGTGAACGCCGAGGCCTCGACGTGCGGCCAGTTGCCGCGGTTGAGCGAGGCGTTGAGCTCGTCGACCGACAGGATCTCGGGCAGGTCGCGCTTGTTGAACTGGAGGACGATCGGCAGGGTGTCGAGCGACAGCCCCATCTCGGCGATGTTCTCCTCCAGGTTGCGGAAGGAATCGACGTTCGCCTGGAGCATGGGGCGCTGGGAGTCGGCGACGAACACGATGCCGTCCACGCCCTTGAGCACCAGCTTGCGGGTGGTGTTGTAGAACACCTGCCCCGGCACGGTGTAGAGCTGGATGCGGGTGTTGAAGCCGGCGATGGAGCCGACGTCGATCGGCAGCAGGTCGAAGAACAGGGTACGGTCGGTCTCGGTCTCCAGGGAGACCATCTCGCCGCGGGATTCGTTGGTGGTATGGCCGTAGATGTAGTGGAGGTTGGTGGTCTTGCCGCACAGACCAGGGCCGTAGTACACCACCTTCGCGGCCATCTGCATCGTGCTGTAGTTGAAGAAAACCATGTCTTAACCGGCCTGGAGCGGGGGACGAAGCATACCACCGGCCCCCAGGGGGGTCAACGGACGGACGGCCTTCGTTCCCTCAGTGGCTTGCGCCTGCCAGGACTCTATCAGAGAAGCTCAGCCGGTCAGCGCGGATTCTTCCAGCTCGATGGGCTTGCCGGTCAGGGTGGCGTAGAGAACATCGGGATCGAGGTCGGCTCCCCCCGGCCAGCAGACAGTTCCAAGCTCGGGGTCCACGGTCACCTTCGCGATCTCTTCAGGGTTGCGAAGAGGCTCGAACACTCCTCTGAACTCGACCAGACGGGATAGATCCAACTCGCCATCGACTCCGTCCTCGAAACGGATATAGAGCCGATGACCCCCGGTTGCCCTGGCTTCCACGATATCCTTCAGCATCGTCTACTCCAAAGGTTCGATAGCGCTCAGAGGCTCCTGGCTGCGAGCACGCTGCCAGTCTTCCAGAAGCTCCGACTGGTGCAGGGCTGCCCATTCGAGGACCATTCTGAGCGCGCGGGGAGAGAGCCGGCCCTCGAGGAGCCTCAGCGACTCGATACCGACGATAGCCCTGTCCGCTGCATGCCTCACGTGGAAATGGGGCGGCGCATGGTCGTTGTAGAACATCAGGATGATCATCCCATAGAAACGGCTGATCTCAGGCACCTCTCGCCCCCTCCGGCCTGTGCCGTCGCGCGTCCGGCCGCGACGCGGTTCGCTTCATGGAATGATTTTACTGCTCTCCAGGGAATCCGCCAACTCCCGCTGCTCGGCCGTCAGCTCGCCGAGCCTCTCCCTCTGCCGCAGGGTCTCCCGGGCGAGCTCGCGGACCAGCGGCAGCCGGTCGGGGGCGAGCCGGCCGAGCGCTTCCAGGTGCCCGGCGACCGTGGCCCGGTCTCCCCGGGCGGCGGGCCCGGTCAGGACGGCAGCCGGCGCTCCGGTCGCCACCGCCTGCGCCACGGCGCCGCGGCAGAGCTCCAGGTAGCCGCGGATCGCCTCCTCCGGCAGGCCGAGGCGGCGGCCCAGGTCCTCGGCCAGGGCGAGGACCGTCACCGCCCCGCCGGCCGAGAGGGTGGCGGCGAAGTGGTAGAGAGGACGCGCCTCCGGCGAGACCTCGGCCGAGGTGCCGCCCCAGGCCGCGGCGATGCGGTGGGCCAGGGCGCTCGCTTCCGGGTCGCCGTCCACGGCGAAGAAGACCCCCTTCGCCTCCGCCGGGTCCGGCAGCGGACGCGGGAAGGCCTTCAGGGGATGGAGGCTCCCGGTCTTCGGGCCCGCCTCCCGGAGAGGCGCGAGCGCCGAGGCGTCCAGGTTGCCGGAGGTGTGCAGGACCACCGCCGCCTGCGGCCTCCGGGCGAGGCCCGCCGCCACCTCGCGGAGAACCGTGTCCGGCACCGCGACCAGGAGCAGGTCCTGGCCGGCGGTCTCCAGGCCCGGGATCCCCGACCGGCCGGCGGTCGCGACCCGCTCCGCCCCGGCCGCCTCCAGCCAGGCGGACAGGCTCGTCCCGACGCGGCCGGGGCCGGCCAGCGAAAACGTCAGGCCGGCCAGGGGTGATCGCAGAAAGCCCGTTTCTTCAGTCACTTGAGGTCCTTCGGCCTTGACAGTTCATCGACCTCCGGCTATCCTCTCCTTTAGCACTCTCGGCGGGAGAGTGCTAAGCCAAGCCCGAGAGACCGACGATGCAGCCCACCAACCAACCGCTGACGCCGCGGGACAGGGACATCCTCAAGGATGTCATCGTAACGTACATCCTCACGGCCGAGCCGGTGAGCTCCCGGTCGGTGGCGAAGCACGGGCAGCTCGGGCTGTCGGCCGCCACGATCCGGAACGTCATGGCCGACCTGGAGGAGTGGGGCTTCCTGGCGCAGCCGCACACCTCGGCCGGCCGGGTGCCGACGCGGGCCGCCTACCATCTCTTCATCCGCACCATGATGGAGACCCGCGTGATTCCGGCGCGCGAGCGGCGCTACATCGAGGAGAACCTGAAGGGGGTTCCGGCCGACGCCGACCAGCTCATGGAGGTCACCTCCCACCTGCTGTCGGAGCTCACCAACCAGGTCGGCGTGGTGGTGACGCCCACCTGGGGCGACACCGTGCTCAAGGCGGTGGACTTCGTGCCGCTCTCCGGCCGCAAGGTGCTCTGCGTGGTGGTGTCCACCTCCGGCTTCGTCGAGAACAAGGTGATCGAGACCGACGAGGCCGTGCCGCGCGAGGAGCTGCTGCGGACCTCGAACTACCTGACCGAGAACTTCGCCGGCCAGACCCTGCGCGAGATCCGCGACCGGCTCCTGCGGCGCATGGCCGAGGAGCGCGCCCAGATGGACCGCTGGCTCACCAAGACGCTCGAGCTGGCGCGCCGCGGCTTCGACCTCGACCCGAAGCCGGGCGTCCGGGTGGAGGGGACCTCCGGCCTCCTCAACCAGCCCGAGCTGGCCGACCTCGGCCGCGTGCGCCGCATGTTCGAGACCTTCGCCGACAAGGCCCGGCTGGTGACCCTGCTCAACCAGTGCGTGCGGGGCGGCGGAGTCCGCGTCCTCATCGGCGAGGACAGCGACCTGACCTCCGAGCTGGACTTCAGCGTGGTCGCCACCCCCTACGGCGTCGGCGACCGGACGCTCGGCACGCTCGGCATCTTCGGACCGTCGCGGATGGAATACCAGAAGATCATCCCGCTGGTTGACTTCCTTGGTGAGACACTCAGCCGGGCGCTGGCGGAGAGCTTCTCCGGCCCGGAGACGAAATGACAGGAGACGGTTGATGGCAGACGAGACGAGAGACCCGGGCGAAGACGCCGATGCCGTGGCGCTCGACCTGGATGGACAGACCGAGGACCTCGACGCGGCCATGCGCGAGGCCGTGGCCGCCGTGGAGGGCGTGGAAGGCAAGGGAAGCTCCTCCTCCGGCGGTTCCCGCGGCTCGGACGACAACGAGGAAGAAGAGACCGCGAAGCTGCGGCGCGAGATCGCCGATCTGCGCGACCGCTCCATGCGCACGCTGGCGGACTTCGACAACTTCCGCAAGCGCGCCGAGCGCGAGCGCCAGGAGAGCCGGCGCTACGCCCTGCTCGAGCCGCTGCGCGACTTCATCGAGGTCGTCGACAACCTGGGGCTGGCGCTCTCGGCCTCCGGCTCCGCCGACGACCTCAAGCGCGGCGTGGAGATGATCCACCGCCAGATGCAGGACCTCCTGCGCCGCCACGGCGTCAAGGAGGTCGAGGCGCTCAACCAGCCGTTCGATCCGGCCCTGCACGAGGCGGTCTCCCGCGAGGAGGACCCGACGGTCCAGAAGGCCACGGTGGTCGGCGAGCTGCGGCGCGGCTATCTCCTCCACGACCGGCTGCTCCGGCCGTCCATGGTCAAGGTGGCCGTGCCGTCGGA
Source organism: Acidobacteriota bacterium (assembly GCA_040349255.1). Taxonomy (GTDB): domain Bacteria; phylum Acidobacteriota; class Thermoanaerobaculia; order Multivoradales; family UBA5704; genus DATMER01. Next base: position 8,452 of record JBEQUE010000189.1, read on the forward strand.
GACGAAGCCGGCGGTCGAGGGCGTGTAGACAAGTTACAATACTGCGCAGGTTTCGATTGGAGACGCGGACCGCTTCGTGTTCGTGGCGGTCCCTGTGTATTTCCGCAGGGCTGGATGGGGGGCTCTCCTCGTGAGCAAGATTCTGGGCATCGACCTCGGCACCACGAACTCGTGCGCCGCCATCGTGGAGGCGACGGCCCCCCGTGTGCTCGCCAACCGTGAAGGGAGCCGCACCACGCCCTCGATCGTCGCCTTCGCCGAGGAGGGCGACCGCCTGGTCGGCCAGATCGCCAAGCGGCAGGCCATCACCAATCCCGAGAACACCATCTTCGCGGTCAAGCGCCTGATCGGCCGCAAGTTCGCGGACCCGCAGGTGGCGCGCGCCCGCCAGGTGCTGCCCTACACCCTGGTCGAGGCCCAGAACGGCGACATCAAGCTGGAGATCCGTGACCGTCAGTACAGCCCGGAGGAGATCTCCGCCCAGGTGCTGCGCGAGATCAAGGAGTTCGTGGAGGAGGTGCTGGGCGAGCCGGTCGCCGAGGCGGTGATCACGGTGCCGGCCTACTTCAACGACTCGCAGCGCCAGGCCACCAAGGACGCCGGCAAGATCGCCGGTCTGGAGGTCCTGCGCATCATCAACGAGCCCACGGCCGCGGCGCTCGCCTACGGTCTCGAGCACGTCGAGCAGGGGGCCAACATCGCGGTCTACGACCTCGGCGGCGGCACGTTCGACATCTCGGTCCTCCAGCTCTCGCAGGGCATCTTCGAGGTGCGCTCGACCTCCGGCGACACCTTCCTGGGCGGCGAGGACTTCGACCAGCGGATCATGGACTGGCTGATCGGAGACTTCCAGACCGAGACCGGGATCGACCTGCGCGGCGATCGCATGGCGCTCCAGCGCCTCAAGGAGGCCGCCGAGCGCGCCAAGTGCGAGCTGTCGACCGCCGATTCGGCGCAGATCAACCTGCCGTTCATCTCGGCCGACCGCTCCGGCCCGCGCCACCTCGCCCGCAACCTCACCCGCGAGCATTTCGAGAGTCTGGTGCGCGAGCTGGTCGAGCGCACCGAAGGCCCCTGCCTCGACGCCATGAAACAGGCCGGCCTGCGCGCCGACCAGATCCACGAGGTGCTGCTGGTCGGCGGCCAGACCCGCACGCCCATGGTCGCCGCCACGGTCGAGCGCATCTTCGGCCGCAAGCCGAACCGCGAGATCAACCCGGACGAGGTGGTGGCCATGGGCGCCGCCGTCCAGGGCGGCATCCTGCGCGGCGACATCAAGGACCTGGTGCTGCTCGACGTGACGCCGCTGTCGCTCGGGGTCGAGACCCAGGGCGGCCTGTTCACCCGGCTCATCGACCGCAACTCGACGATCCCGACCAAGAACACGCAGGTCTTCACCACCGTGGTGGACAACCAGGACAAGGTGGAGATCCACGCTCTTCAGGGCGAGCGGCAGATCGCGGCCGAGAACAAGTCGCTCGGCCGCTTCGAGCTGGTCGGGATCCCGCCGGCGCCGCGCGGCGTGCCGCAGATCGAGGTGACGTTCGCGATCGATTCGAACGGCATCGTGAACGTCTCGGCGCGCGACATGGCCACGAACCAGACGCAGAGCATCCAGATCTCGCCGGCCGGCGGCCTGTCCGAGGACGAGGTCAAGAAGCTCGTGGACGAGGCCAGCGCGCAGTCGCAGGCCGACCTGAGCAAGCGCGAGGTCCTGACGCTCAAGAACCGTCTCGAGGGGCTGATCTACAGCAACGAGCGCGTGTTCGACCAGTTCAAGGACATGATCGGCGAGGCGGAATCGAAGAAGATCCATGAAACGTTGCTCAAGGCGCGGGTGGCGCTCGGCGAGGACAAGAAGGCCGACCTCGAGGCCGCCATTTTCGATCTGAACGGGATCTCGCGCACGCTGTCCGACGTCATGCTTTCGAAGGCGGGCGGTGATCAGAAGGGCTGAGCAGAAGGGTTGAGGACCATGTCGAAACGGGACTACTACGAGGTTTTGGGCGTCGAGCGCAACGTGGGCCAGCCGGAGATCAAGGCGGCCTACCGCAAGCTGGCGCAGAAGTATCACCCCGACAAGAATCCGGGGGACAAGGACGCCGAGGAGAAGTTCAAGGAGGGCGCCGAGGCCTACGCCGTGCTGTCGGACCAGGACAAGCGGGCGCGCTACGACCGCTTCGGCCACCAGGGCGTGCAGGGCGCCGCCGGCGGCGGGTTCGGAGGGATCGATCCGACGATCTTCGCCGATTTCTCGGACATCCTCGGCGACTTCTTCGGCATGGGCGGCGGCCGGGGGCGCGGCGGCTCGGGCATGACCCGCGGCGCCGACCTGCGCTACGACCTGACGCTCACCTTCGAGGAGGCCGCCTTCGGCGTGGAGACGACGCTCCGCGTGCCGCGGCTGGAGGGCTGCGAGACGTGCAAGGGCACGGGCAGCGAGGCCGGCAAGGCGCCGGCGCCCTGCTCGGCCTGCGGCGGCCGCGGCCAGGTGCGTTTCACCCAGGGCTTCTTCACCGTGGCCCGCACCTGCCCGCAGTGCCAGGGTGAAGGGCGGGTGGTCTCCGATCCCTGCAAGGAGTGCGGCGGCGAGGGCCGGGTGGAGAAGGAGCGCTCGCTGTCGGTCAAGATCCCGGCCGGCGTGGACACCGGCGCGCGGCTGCGGCTGGTCGGCGAAGGCGAGCACGGCCGGCGCGGCGGCCCGGCGGGCGACCTCTACGTGGTGGTCCAGGTCCGGCCGCACCCGAAGTTCCGCCGCGACGGCTCGACCGTGTTCTCGAAGTTCCCGATCAGCTACCCGCAGGCGGTGCTCGGCACGACGGTCGAGGTCGACACGATCCACGGCAAGTCGTCGCTCGACGTCCCGCCCGGCACGGCGCACGGCAAGGACTTCCGGCTCCGGGCCCAGGGCATCGAGCGCCTGGACGGCAGCGGCAAGGGCGACCACGTCGTGATGGTGGAGATCGAGGTCCCGAACCCGCGCAGTCTCTCGGAGGAAGAGCAGCAGCTCCTCCGCCGCCTCGCCGAGATCGGCGGCCACCCGATCCGGGAGGAGCGCGGGGTGTTCGACCGGGTGAAGAACCTGTTCGGGTAGGGTAGGCGCATGCCCTACCTCCGCCGCTTCTACCACGCGCCCGCCGAGCTGGAGGATCTCGTGCTGGCCGACCTCTGGGCCGCCGGCACGCTCGGCGTGCAGTCCGTGGCCGGCCCGGACGGCGAGGTGCGGCTCGAAGCCTGGTTCCCGGAGGGCAGCGACCCGGCGCCGGTGCGGCCGGGGGTCCGGCCGGGGGCGGAGGACCTCGTCGCCGATCTCGACTGGCTCGCCGGCTACCGCGCCCAGGCCACGCCGTTCCCGGTGGGACGCACGCTGTTCGTCGATCCCCGCGAGCCGGAGGAGCCCGAGCCCGAAGTCCCCGACGGCCGGCGGCTTCTGCGCCTGCCGGCCCGCACGGCGTTCGGCATCGGCAGCCACGAGTCCACCAGCCTGGCGATCGAGCTGCTGGAAGGCTGCGACCTCCGCGATCTCCGCGGCAAACGCGTGCTCGACGTCGGCGCCGGCACCGGCATCCTCGCCTTCGCCGCGCTCCTCCTCGGCGCGTCGGAGGTCACGGCGTTCGACATCGACCCGTCCTCTCCCTTCAACGCCCTGGTCAACCGGCGGCTCAACCATCTTCATCCCCGCCTGTTCGTCGGCACCTCGGCCGCTTTGTGGGCCGAAACCCGGTTCGACCTGGAGCTGATCAACGTCATCCCCGAGGAGATCGGACCGGAGATGCCCGGCCTGGTCGAGCGGCTCGCGCCGGACGGCGAGGCGATCCTCTCCGGCATCCTGGCGGAGAAGGGCGACCAGGTGCTCGCGGACCTGCGGCCTCTCGGCCTGGCCGAGCGCGAGCGCCGCACGGCCGGCGAGTGGATCGCCTTCCGAGTCGCCAAGGTACCCAAATGGAGATGATCACCCTGCTCGCCGCGCCGGACGAGGTCGAGGCCGGCGAGGTCACGGTCGAGGGCGACGCCTACCGCCACCTGTTCCGGGCTCGCCGGGTGCCGGTCGGCGCCACCTTCCGGGTGGTGGACGGCCGAGGCCGGGCCCGCTGGGGCAAGGTG
>JBEQUE010000204.1:0-32614 GCA_040349255.1 Acidobacteriota bacterium
CAACGTCAACCTGATGGCCTCGAACCTCACGGTGCAGCTCCGCGACGTATCCAAGGTGGCGACCGCCATCGCGACCGGCGACCTGCGGCAGAAGATCACCGTCGAGGTGAAGGGCGAGATCCTGCAGATCAAGGACACCATCAACACGATGGTGGACCAGTTGAACGGCTTCGCGTCGGAGGTGACGCGCGTGGCGCGCGAGGTGGGCACCGAGGGCCGGCTCGGCGGCCAGGCCGAGGTGCCCGGCGTGGCCGGCACCTGGAAGGACCTCACCGACAACGTCAACCAGATGGCCGGCAACCTGACGGCCCAGGTGCGCAACATCGCCGAGGTGACGATCGCGGTGGCCAATGGCGACCTGTCGAAGAAGATCACCGTGGACGTGCGCGGCGAGATCCTGCAGCTCAAGGAGACTATCAACACGATGGTGGAGCAGCTGCGCTCGTTCGCGTCGGAGGTGACGCGCGTGGCGCGCGAGGTGGGCACCGAGGGCCGGCTGGGCGGCCAGGCCGAGGTGCCGGGCGTGGCCGGCACCTGGAAGGACCTCACCGACATCGTCAACTCCATGGCGTCGAACCTCACCGGCCAGGTGCGCAACATCGCGGACGTGGCCACGGCCATCGCCCGCGGAGACCTGTCGCGCAAGATCACGGTGGACGTGAAGGGCGAGATCCTCGAGCTCAAGGACACCATCAACACCATGGTGGACCAGCTCAACGCGTTCGCCTCCGAGGTGAGCCGCGTGGCGCGCGAGGTGGGCACCGAGGGCAAGCTCGGCGGCCAGGCCGCGGTGGCCGGCGTGGCCGGCACCTGGAAGGACCTCACCGACAACGTCAACTCCATGGCGTCGAACCTCACCGGCCAGGTGAGAAACATCGCCGAGGTGACCATCGCGGTGGCCAACGGCGACCTGTCGAAGAAGATCACGGTCGACGTGCGCGGCGAGATCCTGCAGCTCAAGGAGGCCATCAACACGATGGTGGAGCAGCTGCGTTCGTTCGCCTCGGAGGTGACGCGCGTGGCGCGCGAGGTGGGCACCGAGGGCCGCCTCGGCGTGCAGGCCGTGGTGGCCGGCGTGGCCGGCACCTGGAAGGACCTGACCGACTCGGTCAACGCCATGGGCACCAACCTCACGGCCCAGGTGCGCAACATCGCCGAGGTGACGACCGCCGTGGCCCGCGGGGATCTGTCGCGCAAGATCACGGTGGACGTGAAGGGCGAGATCCTCGAGCTCAAGAACACCATCAATACGATGGTGGACCAGCTCAACGCCTTCGCGGCCGAGGTGACGCGCGTGGCGCGCGAGGTGGGCACCGAGGGCAAGCTGGGCGGCCAGGCGGCGGTGCCTGGCGTGGCCGGCACCTGGAAGGACCTGACCGACTCGGTCAACGTCATGGCCGCCAACCTGACCGACCAGGTGCGCGGCATCGTCAAGGTCGTCACCGCGGTGGCCGACGGCAACCTGCGCCAGAAGCTCACCGTGGAAGCCAAGGGCGAGGTGGCGGCGCTGGCCGAGACGATCAACAACATGACCGACACCCTCGCCACCTTTGCTGAGCAGGTCACCAACGTAGCGCGCGAGGTGGGCGTGGAGGGGCGGCTCGGCGGCCAGGCCAACGTGCCCGGCGCGGCCGGCACCTGGAAGGACCTGACCGGCAACGTCAACCTGCTCGCCGCCAACCTGACCAACCAGGTGCGCGCCATCGCCGAGGTGGCGACCGCGGTGACCAAGGGCGACCTGACGCGCTCGATCCAGGTCGAGACCCGCGGCGAGGTCGCGGAGCTGAAAGACAACATCAACACCATGATCGACAACCTGCGCGCCACCACGGAGCGCAACCAGGAGCAGGACTGGCTGAAGACCAACCTGGCCAAGTTCACGCGCATGCTCCAGGGCCAGCGCGACCTGGTCACCGTGGGCCAGACGCTGCTCTCGGAGCTGGCGCCGCTCGTCCACGCGCAGCAGGGCACGGTCTACCAGATGGACACTGCCGAGATCGCCGAGGTCGCCGAGATCGGAGAGCGGCCGGCGCTGCGCCTGCTCGCCGGCTACGCGCAGCGCGCCGACCAGGCCGAGAGGATCCGGGTCGGCCAGGGCCTGGTGGGCCAGTGCGCGCTGGAGAAGCAGCGCATGGTGCTCAACGACGTGCCCGGCGACTACACGCGCATCCAGTCGAGCCTCGGCGACGCGAGCCCGGCGAGCGTCGTGGTGCTGCCGGTGCTCTTCGAGGGCGAGACCAAGGCCGTGGTCGAGCTCGCTTCGCTCTACCCGTTCACCGAGACCCACCTGGCGTTCCTCGAGCAGCTCACGCAGTCGATCGGCGTGGTGCTGAACACGATCGAGGCCACCATGCGCACGGAGAACCTGCTCGAGCAGTCGCAGCAGCTCACCCTGGAGCTCCAGACCCGCCAGACCGAGCTTCAGAGCACCAACGAGGAGCTGGCCTCCAAGGCCAAGCAGCTCGCCGAGCAGAACGTCGAGGTGGAGCGCAAGAACAAGGAGGTGGAGCAGGCCCGCCGCGCGCTGGAAGAGAAAGCGGCCGAGCTCGCCCTCACCTCCAAGTACAAGTCCGAGTTCCTGGCCAACATGTCGCACGAGCTGCGCACGCCGCTCAACTCGATCCTCATCCTCGGCCAGGAGCTGGCCGGCAACAGCGCCGGCAACCTCACCATGAAGCAGGTCGAGTTCGCGCGCAACATCCACTCGGCCGGCACCGATCTGCTGACGCTGATCAACGACATCCTCGACCTGTCGAAGATCGAGTCCGGCACCGTCACCGTGGAGGCCGAGGAGATCACCTTCAGCTCGCTGCGCGACAGCGTGGAGCGCACCTTCCACCACATCGCGGAGTCGAAGAGCCTGCCGTTCTACGTCGACGTCAGCCCGGGCCTGCCGCGCACCTTCACCAGCGACCCGAAGCGCCTGCAGCAGATCCTCAAGAACCTGCTCTCGAACGCCTTCAAGTTCACCACCCAGGGCCACGTCTCGATGACCGTGCGCGACGTGAGCGGGGGCTGGTCGACGGACCACCCGGTGCTGCGCTTCGCCCAGAACGTGGTCGCGTTCAGCGTGGTGGACACCGGCATCGGCATCGCGCCCGAGAAGCAGAAGCTGATCTTCGAGGCCTTCCAGCAGGCGGACGCCGGCACCAGCCGCAAGTACGGCGGCACCGGCCTGGGCCTCGCCATCAGCCGCGAGCTGGCCAGCCTGCTCGGCGGCGAGATCCGGCTGGTCAGCACGCCGGGGCAGGGCAGCACCTTCACGCTCTACCTGCCGCTCAACTACACTGGCCCGGCCCGGGCGGTGACCGCGCCGGCGACCGTCGCGGACCGGCCCGTCCCCGCCTTGCAGGCCGCGCTGCCGGTGCTGGCCGTGGCCAAGAGCGACGAGGTGATCGCCGACGACCGGGAGGACATCGGCCCGGGCGACAACGTGCTGCTCATCGTGGAGGACGATCCGCACTACGCCCGCGTCCTGCTCGGCCTCGCTCATGACAAGGGATTCAAGGGGATCGTCGCCAACCGCGGCCTGGTGGCGCTGTCGCTCGCCCGCGAGTTTCTTCCCACCGCCATCACGCTGGACGTCTTCCTTCCTGACATGCTGGGCTGGACGGTGCTCAACAACCTCAAGCTCGACCCCGCGACGCGGCACATCCCGGTGCAGATCCTCTCGGTGGAGGAGGAGCGCCAGCACGGGCTCTCGCACGGCGCCTTCGCCTACCTGGTCAAGCCCGCCACGACCGAGGACCTGGAGCTCGCGTTTGACCGGATCAAGAGCTACGTCACGCCGCACACCAAGCGCCTGCTGGTGGTCGAGGACAACGACCTGGAGCGCCAGAGCATCGTCGAGCTGCTGGGCCACGACGACATCGAGATCACCGCGGTCGGCACCGGCTCCGAGGCGCTCGCCGCGCTCGACGGGCAGCAGTTCGGGTGCTGCGTCGTCGACCTCCGGCTGCCCGACATGAGCGGCTTCGATCTGCTGGAGACGATCCAGGCCGAGCCGCGCCTGCGCAGCATCCCGGTGGTCGTCTTCACCGGCAAGGAGCTCTCCGCCGAGGAGGAGGCGCGGCTCAAGGTGATGGCGAAGAGCGTCGTGCTCAAGGACGTGCAGTCGCCCGAGCGGCTGCTCGACGAGACCTCGCTCTTCCTGCACCGCGTGATCTCCGACCTGCCCGAGGTCAAGCGCGACCTCCTCGAGCGCCTGCACGGCTCGACCGAGGTGCTGCGCCACCGCAAGGTCCTGGTCGTGGATGACGACGTGCGCAACATCTTCGCCCTGACCACCGTCCTGGAGAACCAGGAGATGGAGGTGGTGAGCGCGACCAACGGCCGGCAGGCGATCGGGATCATCCAGGACACGCCCGACCTGAGCGTGGTGCTGATGGACATCATGATGCCCGAGATGGACGGCTACGAGACCATGCGCGAGATCCGCAAGGACCCGCAGTTCCGCACGCTGCCCATCCTGGCGCTGACCGCCAAGGCGATGAAGGGGGACCGCGAGAAGTGCCTGCAGGCCGGCGCGTCGGACTACATCGCCAAGCCGGTGAACACGGACCAGCTCCTCTCGCTGCTGCGCGTATGGCTCTACCGCTGAGCGACAGCCCCGCCGCGAGACCGACCGCGATGCCGGCCGGCATCCTCCTGGTCGACGACGAGGCCCGGAACCTGGACGTGCTCGAGAGCATCCTCGGGCCGCTCGACTACCGCCTGGTGCGCGCGCAGACCGCGGACGAGGCGCTGATGGCGCTCCTGGGCGGCGACTTCGCGGCCATCGTGCTCGACATCCGGATGCCGGGCACGAGCGGCATCGAGCTGGCGCAGATCATCAAGGAGCGCAAGCGCACGCGGGACGTCCCGATCCTCTTCCTCACCGCCCATCTGGCGGACGAGCGCGACGTGCTGCGGGGCTACGACGTCGGCGCGGTCGATTACCTGACGAAGCCGGTCAACCCGGACATCCTGCGCTCGAAGATCGCGGTCTTCGTCGACCTCTTCCGCAAGACGCGCGCGCTGGCGGCGGCGAACACGGCGCTGGAGAAGGAGGTGCAGGAGCGCCAGCGGGCCGAGGAGGCGCTGCGGCAGGCGAACGAGGAGCTGGAGGCCCGGGTGCAGGAGCGCACGGCGGACCTCACCCGCGCCATCGAGGAGAAGCGCCGGCTCCTCGAAAGCGAGCGCGCCGCGCGCTCCGAGGCCGAGCGCGCGAGCCGCCTCAAGGACGAGTTCCTCGCCATCGTCTCGCACGAGCTGCGCACGCCGCTCAACGCCATCCTCGGCTGGGCGCACATCCTGATGCAGAGCCGGGCCGAGCGGCCGGAGATCCTCGCCCAGGGCCTGGACACGATCGTGCGCAACGCCCGCGCGCAGGCCCACCTGATCGAGGACCTGCTCGACATGAGCCGCATCGTCAACGGCAAGATCCAGCTCAACCTGCGGCCGGTCGGCCTGGCGGAGATCGTGCGCGCGGCGGTCGAGACCATCACCCCGGCCGCGCGGGCCAAGGGCATCCGGATCGCCTGCTCCCTGGACGGCGACGGCCAGCTGGTGCACGGCGATCCCGAGCGCCTGCAGCAGATCGTCCTGAACCTGCTGTCGAACGCCGTGAAGTTCACGCCGGAGGGCGGCCGGGTCGAGGTCTCCGTGGAAGCCGGCGACGGCTGGGCCGAGGTCGCCGTGCGGGACACGGGCGAGGGCATCCGGCCCGACTTCCTGCCCAGCGTCTTCGCGCCGTTCACCCAGGCCGACTCGTCCACCACCCGGCGCCACGGCGGTCTCGGCCTGGGGCTGGCGGTGGTGAGCCACCTGGTGGAGCTGCACGGCGGCACGGTGCAGGCCGAGAGCCCCGGTCCCGGCCTCGGCTCGACCTTCGCCTTCCGCATCCCCCGGCCGGTCGATGGCGAGGCCCCGGTGGGGCCGGCGCAACCTTCCTTGACGAAAAGGAAGCTTCCGTAGCGCAACGCAAGCTCGTTTGGCGCAACATAAGGTGACCTTGCGCCAAAGTATCCTTCTTTGGCGCAAAGTGGGTTGCTATGGCGCAATGCAACGTTATTTGGCGCAAAGTCGAGCTCTTTGGCGCAACGTAAGGTTCCTTTGCGCCATGGAACGTTGCGTCGCGGCAACGCCACCTACCATGGCGCAAGGTCGCGTGAGCAGGAAGAAATCCGGGATCAGGCCCGGCGCGCGAGCTGGCCGCAGGCGCCCTGGACGTCGCGGCCGCGGCTGCGGCGGACGGTGATGAAGCAGCCGTGCTCGTGGAGCCGTCTCGCGAAGGCCTGGAGGCGGTCTTCCTCGGGCTCCAGGAAGGAAGACTGGGCGTGCTCGTTCATCGGGATGAGGTTCACGTTGTGGCGGCGCTTCAGGTCGCCCAGCCAGGCGGCGAGGCGGTCGGCGTCCTCCACGCTGTCGTTCACCCCGGCGAGGAGCACGTACTCGAAGAGGAAGCGCTCGTGGGGCTTGAGGCTCCAGGTGTCGAGCGCCTGGCGCAGGCGGGCGAGGTTCCAGGCGCGGTTTACCGGCATGGTGGCCGAGCGGCCTTCGTCGGTCGTGGCGTTGAGCGACACCGCGAGCTGCGGGCGGGGCTCCATCCGCGCCAGCTTCTCGATGCCCGAGACCAGCCCGGCCGTGCTCACCGTGATCCGCCACGGGGAGAGCAGCATGCCGGCCGGATGGCAGAGGACGCGGATCGCCCGGTGCACATGGTCGAGGTTGTGCAGCGGTTCGCCCATGCCCATGAAGACCAGGTAGAGGTACTCGCCCTGGCTCGGACCGAATTCGCGCATGATGGCGAGCACCTGGCCGACGATCTCGCCGGCCGTCAGGTTGCGCACGATCCCCATGGCGCCGGTCGCGCAGAAGGTGCAGCCCAGGGCGCACCCGACCTGGCTCGACACGCAGAAGGTGATCCGCGGGTCGCCCCCGTCCCGGGGCCGGGGCATGTGGACGGCCTCGATGCGGTGGCCATCCGTGAGCCGGAGCACGAGCCTGGTGGCGCGGTCGGCCGACGGGTGGCGCTCGACGATCTCGGGCAGCGAGAGGTCGGCGTTGGCGTCGAGCCAGGCGCGGATCTCGCGCTTCAGGAACAGCCGGTCCGGCAGCCAGGTGCGGACCCGCTGGAGCCGTGCGAACACGTGCTCCGGCCGACCCGGGCAGCCGCCGGCCGCGAGGTCTTCGGGCAGCAGGGCCCACGCCGAAGGAGGTCCCGAGCGCTCGGGCGCCTTGCGGTCCCAGGGCTGGATGGGGATGGGAGCGGCCGGCTGCACGGCCGGAAGCATAGCGGATCGTGGAAGAGCGGAGAAACGGATCGCTTTCCATGAACAACGATGGTGGAGGCGATAGACTGGCCTCCTGGAAGGAGATTTCGATGAAGAGAGGTTCCTGGCCCTGGCTTCTGATCGGCTTCGGGATGTTCCTGCCGGTGCTCGCCTCCGGCCAGCCCGCGTCGCTGCTGCTCGACATCGCTCCGGATGACGCGGAGCCGCGGACGGGCTCCTTCTACGACCTGCAGAAGGCGGGAGACCGGCTCTACTTCAGCTCCGACGGCGTTACCACGGGGGCCGAGCTCTGGGTCAGCGACGGCACGACCACGGGCACGGAGGTCGTCCGGGACCTCTGCCCGGGCTCGTGCACGTCCTTCCCGACGCTCTTCGGCGCGCTCGGGAAGCTGATGATCTGGAGCGCTGAATTGCCGTCGGGCGATCCGCAGCTCTGGCGGTCCGACGGGACCCGGCCGGGCATCTTCGCCCTGACGAGCCCCGAAGTCGAGGTCCTGACCGGAGTGCCCTACGAGCCGGAGAAGCCGTACGCCTTCCTGGGCCGTTCCTTCTATTTCGTCGGCTGCTCCTGGGAGGGGGAGGGCCGGGACTGCGACCTCTGGCAGACCGACGGGAGCGTCGCGGGGACCCGCCTCTTCCGGGAGATTCCGGGTGCGATCCTCTGGCTGTTCACCGCCGGCGACCGCATGTACTTCGTGACCGGCGACGACGGAGGCTCGGATCTGTGGGGCACGGACGGCACGGCGGCCGGGACCGTCAAGCTGCACCGTTTCCCGGGCCAGTTCGTCCGCCCGGCCTCCCCGGTCGCGGCCGGCGGCCGGCTCTTCTTCGTGGCGCCGGAAGGCGGCTCCGCGGTCTGGACGAGCGACGGCACGGCGGCCGGGACCCGGGCCGTGAAGCAGGTCCCGCCGGCGCAGCCCCTCGAGCAGGGCAAATGGCTCCTGCCCGCCGGCGGTCAGGTCTATTTCGTGGGCGAGAGCGCATCCCGCGGGCGCGAGCTCTGGCGCACCGACGGCACGACCCAGGGCACCTTCCAGGTCACCGACTTCAAGCCCGACCAGCCGTTCCGGCTCGACAGCCAGCCGTTCCTCGCCGTCCTCGGCGACACCCTGGTCTTCACCGCGAACGACGGGCTGACCTATTCCGGGCTGTGGTCCACCCGGGGGACTCCCCAGACCACGATCCCCCTCCCGTGCGACGACTGCCGGTTCGATCTGTACTTCCGTCTGACCGTGGCCGGAGGGCAGGTTTTCTTCGACGTAACCCGCAGCGACCGGACCAGCCTGTGGGCGACCGACGGCACCGCCGCGGGGACCCGCAAGCTCAAGGAGCTCTGCCAGTTCTGCGGCGGGCTCCAGAGCGTCGCCGTATCCTGGAACGGCGGAGCGCTGCTCAACGTCGCGTCGGGATTCTGGTTCAGCGATGGGACGTCTGCCGGAACCAGGCCGCTCAGGAGTCTCACGGATGCCGGGGCTTCTCTCTTCGAGGTGGAGGAGATGGGCGGCGAGCTCTACTTCCTGGCGGACGGCCTGTGGGCCCTCGACCGACAGGAAAAGAGCCGTCCGGTCCTTGTCCCGCCGGTTCCCGGGGCCAGCTCCAGGCCCGAGCGCCTGACCTCCTTCGGCGGAAAGCTCCTGTTCACCGCCGTGGGCGACCTGTGGACGAGCGCGGGCACGGCGGCGACCACGGCGCGGGCGAACCCGGCGCAGGACTTCCGCTGGGAAGACACCTCGGATTTCGTGCGTGCGGGCAGCCTGCTTTTCTTCCAGGTGGAGCGCCCCTCCAGGGAGCACGAGCTCTGGCGGACCGACGGCACCACCCAGGGCACCGTCCTTCTGACGCATCTTCCCGGGGAGGCGGTCCTGGTCTCTTACCAGGGATTCCTCTATTTCTTCGCCGGCGGGGAGATCTGGAAGTCGGACGGCAGCCCGGCGGGAACGGTCAGGACGGGCGATCTGCCGGGAGAGGCGACCCAGGTCGTGGCGGCGGCGGCCGGGACGAACGGCATCTACATGGGCCTGGAGATCGACTACAACGACCACTACGATGCCGGGATCTGGCTCACCGACGGCACCACCGCGGGCACCCGGCAGATCGTGGAGGGTTCGGGGAGCGGACTGAGCGAGCTCACCGAGGTCGGGTCCTGGACGTACTTCGTCCTGGCCTCGCAGCTCTGGAGGACGGACGGCACTCCGGAGGGGACGGCCCCGGTCGACGGCCGCAGCCTGTCGCCCACCGAGCTGCTCTCGTACCAGGGTGCGCTCTATTACTTCTCCAGGGCCGGGGATGGCATCTGGCTCTGGCGCGCGGACGGCACGGTCACCATGCCGCTGATCCGGTTTCCGCATCGAGACTCTTATTTCATCACCTCGAAGCTGACGCCGTTCGCCGGCAGGATCTACTTCTGCGCGGACGACGGCATCCATGGCGTGGAGCTCTGGTCCACCGATGGCACGCCCGCCGGCACGGCGCTGGTGCGCGACCTGTTCGCCGGCCCGCGCTCCTCGAACCCGAGGCAGCTCACGGTCGCGGGAGGCCGGCTCTTCTTCACGGCCGGCGACGACCTGCACGGGATCGAGCTGTGGCAGAGCGACGGCACCCCCGCTGGGACCCTCATGGTCCAGGACATCGCGCCGCAGGCCGAGTCGTCGAGCCCGGAGCAGCTCACGGTGGTGGGCGACAGGCTGTTCTTCACGGCCGACGACGGCGTCACGGGCCGCGAGGTCTGGGTGCTGCCGCTGTCCGGCCCCTCCTCGTGCCAGCCGTCGCCGACCCGGCTCTGCCTGGGCGGCGGCCGCTACGCGGTCGAGGCCGCCTGGCGCGACTTCCAGGGCAATCGCGGCGCCGGGCACGCCGCGCCGCTCACGGCCGACACCGGCACGTTCTGGTTCTTCGATCCGGCCAACGTGGAGGTCGTGCTCAAGGTGCTGGACGGCCGCGGTCTCAACGACCACGTGTGGGTGTTCTACGGCGCGCTGTCGAACGTCGAGTACACGCTGACGGTCACCGATACCCAGACCGGTCTCTCGCACCGCTACCTCAACCCTTCGGGCCAGCTCGCGAGCGTGGCCGACACGAAGGCGTTCGGGCCGCTCGGGGCGACTACGGAGGCGGCGGAGGCCTCGGTTTCCGTTCCGTCGCCTCCCGTCCAGGTGGACCGACGGGTCGCCAAAGCCACGGACGCCTGCGCGCCCAGCTCGACCCGTCTCTGTCTGAATCAGGGCCGCTTCGCGGTCGAGGTCGTCTGGAAAGACTTCCAGGGCAAGACGGGAGTGGGGAAGGCGGTCGGGATGACCGGCGATACCGGCTACTTCTGGTTCTTCGACGAGTCGAACGTGGAGCTGGTGCTGAAAGTGCTCGACGGCAGGCCGGTCAACGGCCACCACTGGGTGTTCTACGGCGCCCTGTCGAGCGTGGAGTACACGATCACGGTCACCGACACGCAGACCGGCGAGGTCAACACCTACAGGAACCCGAGCGGCCGGCTGGCCAGCGTGGCGGACACGGGGGCGTTTTGAAGCGAGGCATCCTGCTCGGTTTCGCGCTCCTCCTTCCGGCCCTGGCCCCGGCCCTGGTCGCCCAGCCGGCGATGAGGCTCCTCGACATCAACACGGCGCCGCTCGACCCGGGCCCCGGCTCGAGCGGCTTCACCTCCCTGCGCAGGGCGGGCGACCGGCTCTGGTTCCTGGGCTATCGCGCGGATCTCGGGGGCAGCGAGGTCTGGGTGAGCGACGGCACCCCGACCGGCACGCAGCCCCTGCGGACCCTCTGCGCCGGATCGTGCGGGAACAACCCCTCTCTGCTCGGGGCGCTCGGCAAGCTGATGCTGTGGACCGGGGACTCGGAGTCCGACCGGCAGCGGCTCTGGCGGTCCGACGGCACCGGGCCGGGCACCTTCGTCCTGACCGGGCCGGGCCTCCGGGTGCAGCAGGTCGCCTTCCTGGGCCGCTTCGCCTATTTGGGCGCCTGCTCCGGCGCCGGCACGGAGGAGGACTGCGGGCTGTGGCGGACCGACGGGAGTGCCGCCGGGACGCGGCTCGTCCACGACATCCCGGGCACGCTCGCCTGGCTGCATCCGGTCGGCGACCGGCTGTACTACGCCACGGGCGACAGCCAGGGCTACGACCTGTGGCGCACCGACGGCTCGGCGGCCGGCACGGTGAAGCTGCACCGCTACGAGTCGCCGACCGAGCCGCCGCATTCCCCGGCCGCGGCCGGCGGCCGGCTGTTCTTCATCGCCTGGAACGTCGGCCGGGAGGTCTGGACGAGCGACGGCACGGCGGCGGGGACCCGCTCGCTGACCGCGTTCGAGGAGGACAACCCCTTCGGGATCTCGGAGTGGCTGATGCCGGTGGGCGGCCGGGTCTATTTCCTGGCCCACGACCCGGTCCACGCGCGCGAGCTCTGGCGCTCCGACGGCACCACCGCGGGCACCGTCCGGGTGACCGATTTCGCATACGCCAGCCCGTTCCCGGACGACATCCAGAGGTCGTTCCTGGCTGCGGCGGGCGACACCCTGGTCTTCCTGGCTTCCGGTGACGTGATCCAGCCCCTGCGTCTGTGGCGCACCGCGGGCACGCCCGAATCCACGGCTCCGCTGCCGGATCCCTGCGACGACTGCAGCTTCGATCTCTCCTACGGCCTGACCGAGTCCGGCGGCAGGGTCTTCTTCCTGGTCCAGAACCCGGGCCAGAACCAGACCCCGACCGATCTCTGGATCACCGACGGAAGCGCCGCCGGCACCCGCCGGCTCGGAGAGGTCTGCGCGACGTGCTTCGTCGAGTCCGTCTTCCCCTGGAAGGGAGGAGTCCTGCTGGTGCCGTCGACGCCCTCGCAGCGCGATCTCTGGATCAGCGACGGGACGGCCGCCGGGACGAAGGCCTTCACTCATCTGGCGGGATCGGGAAGCTTCGTGGCGGAGAACCTCGACCGCGTGGAGGAGCTCGGCGGGAGCGCCTGGTTCTTCGTCGAGGGCGAGTCGCCCGGCCTCTGGCGGCGGGACAACCCGGGGATCACACGCCAGGTCTTCGTCCTCCCAGCCTACGGCTCGGGCTCGCTGCCCGAGCGCCTGGCCGCCCTGGAAGGCAAGCTCCTATTCCTGGCCTCGGACGGTGTCAGCTACCGGCTGTGGACGAGCGCTGGCACGCCGCAGACCACAGCACCGCTGGACGTGCCGGGCCTCGCCCTCTCGACGGGCCTGGAGGACACCACGGAGCTGGTGCCCGCGGCCGGCCTGCTGTTCTTCCAGGCGGGGCACGTCTTCGAGGAGTTCGACCTCTGGCGCACCGACGGCACCGTTGCGGGCACGATCCTCCTGGCCCACCTGCCGGCCCGGTCGGTCATGGTCCCATACGGGAACGCGCTCTACTTTTTCAAGGACCGGCAGATCTGGCGGACCGACGGCACGGTCGCGGGCACGGTGAAGACCGGCGATTTTCCCGAGGACCTGGCCGAGGTGGAGTTCGCCGCCGCCGGCGCGAACGGCCTCTATCTCAAGACGGTGACGCTGCCCTACCAGACCCAGTTCTGGTTCACCGATGGCACCACCGCGGGCACCCGCCAGATCACCGGCTTTCCGGTTCTCGGCGTGGCGTCGGGAGACCCGGAGCTGACCGCGTCCGGGCCATGGATGTACTTCTCCTGGCAGTCCCGCCTCTGGAAGTCGGACGGCACGCCGGCGGGGACCACCGCGGTCGAGGGCCTGCCCGGCGACGAATTCCCGGCGAAGCTCCTCGATCACCAGGGAACGCTCTACTTCTTCATGACGAGCTTCGATTCGACCTTCCCGCTCCAGCTCTGGCGGACCGACGGCACGACCACGACCCGGCTCGCCACGTTCCCGGGCCAGGACAGCGTGGTCTTCCCCCTGAAGCTGACGCCGTTCGGCGGCAAGGTCTTCTTCAACGTCGACGACGGCGTCCACGGGGTCGAGCTGTGGTCCACGGACGGCACGCCGGCCGGCACCGGCCTGGTGCGCGACCTGCTCCCCGGGTTCCACTCCTCGAAGCCGACGCAGCTCACCGCGGTGGGAGGGACTCTCTTCTTCACGGCCGCCGACGAGCTTCACGGGCGCGAGCTGTGGCAGAGCGACGGCACCGCCTCCAGTACGGGTGGGACGCGCCTGGTGCAGGACGTCGCCCCGCAGCAGCTCTCGTCCGACCCGCGCAGCCTCACCCCGGCCGGGGACCGGCTCTATTTCACGGCCGACGACGACGCCGCGGGCCGGGAGGTCTGGGTGCTGCCGCTGTCCGGCGCGGCGTCCTGCCAGCCCTCGGAGACCCGGCTCTGCCTGGGCGGCCGGTATGCGGTCGAGGCCGTGTGGCGCGACTTCCAGGGCAACCAGGGGGCCGGCCACGCCGCGCCGCTGACCGCGGACACCGGCACGTTCTGGTTCTTCAGCCCGGCCAACGTGGAGGTCGTGCTCAAGGTGCTGGACGGCCGCGGCATCAACGACCACGTCTGGGTGTTCTACGGCGCGCTGTCGAACGTCGGGTACTCGCTGACCGTGACCGACACGCAGACCGGCCTCTCGCGCCGGTATCTGAATCCTTCGGGCCAACTCGCCAGCGTGGCCGACACGAGCGCTTTCGGCCCACGCGGGGCCCGGGAATCGTCGGTCGCCGCTGCGTCGCCGCCCGCGCTCGTGGAGCGGAAGGAGGCTCCGGTCACGGCCGCCTGCGCTCCCAGCTCGACCCGGCTCTGCCTGAACGGCGACCGCTTCGCGGTCGATGTCGCCTGGAAGGACTTCCAGGGGAAGACAGGGGTGGGGAAGGCGGTCGGGATGACCGGCGACACCGGCTACTTCTGGTTCTTCGACGAGGCGAACGTGGAGCTGGTGCTGAAAGTGCTCGACGGCAGGCCGGTCAACGGCCATCACTGGGTCTTCTATGGCGCGCTGTCGAGCGT
The DNA here is from genome assembly GCA_040349255.1 of Acidobacteriota bacterium. Lineage (GTDB taxonomy): Bacteria > Acidobacteriota > Thermoanaerobaculia > Multivoradales > UBA5704 > DATMER01. The sequence continues at coordinate 14,181 of JBEQUE010000204.1, forward strand.
CGAATATACGATCACCGTCACCGACACGCAGACGGGGGAGATCAACATCTACAGGAACCCGAGCGGCCGGCTGGCCAGCGTGGCGGACACGGAGGCGTTCTGAAAAAAAGACCCGAAGCCGTCGAGCTGGAACTCTTCACCCACCGCTTCGCCGCCGTGGCGCGGCAGATGGGGGAGCGGCTGCGGCGCACGGCCGTATCCACGAACGTCAAGGAGCGGCTCGACTTCTCGTGCGCGCTGCTCGACCCGGCCGGCGAGCTGGTGGTCAACGCGCCGCACATCCCGGTCCATCTCGGGGCGCTGGGCCTCTGCGTGCGCCGGCTGCGCGAGGTGATGGCGCTCGATCCCGGGGACGTGGTGGTCACGAACCACCCGGGCTTCGGCGGCTCCCACCTGCCGGACGTGACGGTCGTGACCCCGGTCCATGAAGGCCCGGACCTGCTAGGCTTCGTGGCCAGCCGGGCGCACCACGCCGAGATCGGCGGCATCCGCCCGGGCTCGATGCCGCCGGGAGCGCGCCGCCTGGTACAGGAGGGGGTGGTGATCCCGCCGATCTATCTCGCCCGGGACGGCGAGGCGGACTGGGAGGGGCTCCACCGTCTCCTCCTGGAGGCCCCGTACCCGACTCGGGCAGTGGAGGAGAACCTGGCCGACCTGCGCGCCGCCGCGGCGGCCAACCACCGCGGCGCCGAGGCGCTCCGGTCCCTGGCGCGCGAGCACGGCCGCGCCATGGTGCTCGCCTACATGGAGTCGCTCAAGGGGCGGGCCGAGGCGAGGCTGCGCGAGGCGCTGGCCCGGCTGCCGGGGCGGACCTACGAGGCGCTGGAGAGGCTGGACGACGGCTCGCCGATCGCGGTGCGGATCCAGGTCTCGGCAGACGGCGCGGTGGTGGACTTCGACGGCTCGGCCGGGGTCCACCCCGGCAACCTGAACGCGCCGCCGGCCGTGGTGCGGAGCGCGGTGCTCTACGTGCTGCGCCTGCTCATCGCCGAGCCGCTGCCGCTCAACGAGGGGATCCTGCGGCCGGTGGACATCCGCATCCCGCCCGGCATGCTGAACCCGCCGTTCCCGGACGACCCCGCCGAGGCCCCGGCCGTGGTGGGCGGCAACGTGGAGACCAGCCAGCGCGTGGTGGACACGCTGGTCAAGGCGCTCGGCCTCGCGGCGTGCAGCCAGGGGACGATGAACAACCTGCTGTTCGGCAACGCGCGCTTCGGCTACTACGAGACCGTCTGCGGCGGCGCCGGCGCCGGTCCCGGATTTTCAGGCGCGAGCGCGGTCCACACCCACATGACGAACACCCGGATCACCGACCCCGAGGTGGTCGAGCAGCGCTACCCGGTGCGGCTGGAGAGCTTCGGCATCCGCCGCGGCTCGGGAGGGGAGGGGACGTGGCGGGGAGGCGACGGCGCCGTGCGCGAGCTGACCTTCCTGGAGCCGGTGTCGCTCTCGCTGCTGACCCAGCACCGCGTGGAGGCTCCCTACGGCATGGCCGGGGGAGGCCCGGGCCGCCCCGGTCGCCAGACGCTGGTGCGCGCCTCGGGCGAGATGGAGGAACTGGCCTCGGTGGACGGCCGGGAGGTCGAGCCGGGCGACCGGCTCATCCTGGAGACCCCCGGCGGAGGAGGCTGGGGCGCTGCCTGAGCGCCTCGTACAGCGCCAGCGCCACGCTCGTGGAAAGGTTGAGCGAGCGCAGCTCCGGGTCCAGCATGGGGATCTTCACCAGCCGGTCGCGCCAGCGCTCGCGGATCTCCGGCGGCAGGCCGACGCTCTCCTTGCCGAACACCAGGACCGCGCGCTCCGGATAGGCGGCGTCCCAGTAGCTCCTCTCCGCCTCGGCGCTGAAGAAGAACGGCTCGCCGAGCTCGGGGAGCCGTTCCTCGAAGGCGCTCCAGGAGGGCCAGACTTCCGGGTCGACCCGCGGCCAGTAGTCGAGGCCGGCGCGGCGGACCTCGCGCTCGTCGAGCGAAAAACCGAGCGGCTGCACCAGGTGGAGCCGCGCGCCGGCCGCGAGACACGTGCGGCCGGTGTTGCCGGTGTTCCAGTGGATCTCCGGCTCGACCAGCGCCACGTGAAGGCCGGTCTTCAATCGAGCCGGACCTGGGCCTCGCCCACGCCGCAGTCCACGTTGACCTCGGCCTTGCCGTGGCCGTCGTGCCACCGGAGCTCGCGCGAGATCAGGCCGGCGCTCTCCAGGTGACGGCCGCCGGCGAACAGGTTGGCCTCGCCGATGCCCGTGTCCACGTCGACCGACGCCACCACGCTCTCGGCCATGCTCACCCGCACCTCGCCCACGCCGAGGTCGGCCTTGAGGTCGTTCTCCAGGCCGGAGATCCGCATCTCGCCGACGCCCAGCTCGGCCTTGAGCGCGAGGTCGCGCGGCACGGTCACGACATAGGTGGCTTCGAGGCCGCGGGTGCCCGACTTCGGCCAGCCCTTGAGCTGGACGTGGAGGCGGTCGCCCGACCTGCCGGCCACGACGTCGATCCCCTTGGCCGCCTCGACGCAGCGGGTCTGGCGCGCCGAGTCGCACTCCAGCTTGAGCTGGACCCGCACTTGGCGGCCGGCCGCGGCGTCGACCTGCACCTCGCCGACGGGGAAGTCGAGATGGATGTTGGACAGGTCGGCGGCGGAGAACTGGCGGTCGATCGTACGGACGACCTCGTCGGCGGCGGCGGGAAGGGAGCCCAGCAACGCGGCGCCGAGGAGCAGAGCGAGCTTCTTCATGGTCATTCCTCCGGTTCGTGAGGGCCGCATTCCAGCGGACCTGACTGCACTACGGGGCGGCCGGCGGAAAGGTTACAATCCGGCGGATGCAGGACCAGGCCCCCTTCGAGGAAGCCCACCTCCTGAGCCCGATCCGCGACCTCGGGCTGCGCATCGAGGGCACGCCTCTGGAACCGGTGATCGCGGAATTCCGGGAAGAGCTGGAGCGCGCCGGCATCCGCCGGGTCCGGCCCCGCTTCTACCTGTCGAGCGAGTGGGGCGTGCCGTTCGGGACGGTGGCGATCGCCATTCCGTTCTACCTGGCGAGCCCGCGGCTCACGGCGCTCCACGCCGAGCGCACCGGCCACGTCGAGGGTCTCGGCCGCGCCGACCTCCTGCGCTACCTGCGGCACGAGATGGGGCACGTGGTCAGCTACGCCTACAAGCTCTACGAGGACGAGGACTGGGTGAAGCTCTTCGGCTCCATGACCCAGCCCTACCGCGAGGAGTACCGGCCCGAGCCGTTCAGCCGCCGCCACGTCCGCCACCTGCCCGGCTGGTATGCCCAGAAGCACCCCGATGAGGACTGGGCCGAGACCTTCGCCGTCTGGATGACTCCGGGCTTCGACTGGCGCGCCGAGTACGCCGGCTGGCCCGTCGTCCTGGAGAAGCTGGAGCACTGTGATCGCGTCCTGGCCGGGCTCGCCGACCGCGAGCCGCCGGTGACCGACGACGAGCTCGACGAGGACGTGGGGGAGATCCAGTACAGCCTGGACCAGTACTACGGCGCCATGTCCGGCGAGGAGGAGCTGCCGCCGGGGCTCGACGGCGCCCTGCGCTCGATCTTCGAAGACCTGGGACGCCCGGAGGACCTGTCGACCGATGCGCCGCGGCGGCCGGCGGCCGACCTCATCCGGCGGCTGGCCCGCGACCTGCCCGCGGACGTCTACCGCTGGACCGGCCACTTCCCGGAGCGCACGCGCGCGATCCTCGAAGGCCTGGCCCGGCGGGCCGAGGAGCTGCGCCAGGTCTATCCCGCGGACCGGGAGACGCCCGCGGTCGTGGCGCTCACCACGCTGGTCACCGCGCTCGCCATGAACCACGTGCACACGGGCACGTACATCCCGTAGTCTCGTAGCCTACGAATGCACGGCGGCCGGGGCCTCCCGGTCCTCGGCGATGGAGGGAGCCGCGGACCCGGGGTTGACGGCGGCGTAGCGCTCGACCGCGAGGTCGACGATGCGCTGGACCAGAGCCGGGTACTCCAGGCCGTGCGCGGCGGCGGCGGTGGCGAACTCGCCGGTCTTTTCGAGGTAGCAGTTGGCGTTGACCTCGATGACGTAGATGTCGCCCGTGTCGGCGAGCCGCAGGTCGATGCGTCCGTAGTCGCGCACCCGCAGGGCGCGGGCGGCGTCGAGCGCGGTCTTCTGGAGCCGGGCGCGGAGCTCGTCCGGGAGGTCCTCGGCCAGCTTCGACTCCGTCCCCTTGTACTCGACGCTGTCGGGCTCCCACTTGGCCTTCGAGCCGGCGACCCGCGGGATCCCCTCGGGCAGGCCGGAGAAGTCCATCTCGATCGGCGGAAAGGCGACCGGCTCGCGGTTGCCCAGCACGCCGACGTAGAACTCCCGGCCCTCGATGTACTCCTCGACCAGCGCCGAGTCCCTGACGTTCTCGTGAATGGCGAGCACGCGCCTCATGAGAGAGGTCGCGTCGCGCACCAGCGAGTCGCCGTCGATGCCGATCGAGGCGTCGGCGCGCAGCGGCTTGACGAACAGCGGCATGCGGAGCTGGCCGAAGGTCTCGAGGTCCGAGTCCTGGGTGAACACCGCGTAGTGGGGGTAGGGGATGCTCTCGAAGGCGAGCGCCTTCTTGGCCAGCGCCTTGTCCTGGCGCAGGTAGAGCTCGCCCGGGCCGCCGCCGGTGAAGCGCAGGCCGAGCAGTTGGAGCAGGCCGGCCACGGACACGTCGGCCGAGGTGTCGTCGCCGAACGTCTCCAGGAGATTGAAGACCAGGTCGGGCCGGCGCGACTGCAGCCCTTCCACGAGCGCGGCCACGTCGTCGTGCACCGCGAAGATCGAGACCTGGTGGCCGTTCTCGCGCAGCGCCGCGGCGACCTGATCGACCACCGGGTCGTAGGAGCCGGCGTCGTCGTTCTCCAGCCCGGCCAGGACGGTGATGTTCATCCCCTTCATCGAAGATCCTCCCGCCGCACGCCGGCATGCAAGGGCCAGGCCCGGTCCGTCTTGCAGGCACCGCTCTTGCAGTCTGCCGTTTTCGTCGCCGGTCCCTGCGGCGACCCGACAAGGACAAGGAGGTATTGCCATGAGCTGGCTTCAGGAGAGAAGGAACACCATGGTCGCCGCCGCGCTGCTGGCCGTCGCCCTGTCCGCGGCGGGCTGCTCGACGAACCCGGCGACCGGCAAGCGTCAGATCGCCCTGGTGAGCGAGGAGCAGGAGATCGCCATGGGGCGCGAGGCCGACCAGCAGGTCGTGCAGCAGATCGGTCTCTACCAGGACCAGGACGTCCAGGCCTACGTCAGCCGGCTCGGCAAGCAGCTCGCCGCCGACTCCGAGCGCCCCAACCTGCCCTGGACCTTCCGGGTGGTGGACGACCCGGTGGTCAACGCGTTCGCGCTGCCCGGCGGCTTCATCTACGTGACCCGCGGCCTGATGACCCACCTGACGTCGGAGGCGGAGCTGGTCTCCGTCCTCGGCCACGAGATCGGCCATGTCACCGGCCGCCACAGCGTGGAGCAGATGAGCAAGGCGCAGCTCGCCCAGATCGGCCTCATCGCCGGCATGGTCATCAAGCCGGAGCTGGCGCAGTTCGGCGACCTGGCCCAGACCGGCCTCGGCCTGCTCTTCCTCAAGTACGGCCGCGACGACGAGACCGAGGCCGACTCGCTCGGCCTGCGCTACCTGGTGCGCGAGCAGTACAACCCGAACGAGATGCCGCAGGTGTTCGAGACCCTGCGCCGGGTGAGCCAGGCGGAGTCGCAGGGCAAGGGCGGCAAGGTGCCGAACTGGCTCTCGACCCATCCTACCGAGGAGAACCGCATCAAGGCGATCTCGAGCCAGATCGCGCAGCTCAACCAGGACTTCTCGAACGCCAAGGTCGGCCGCGAGCCCTACCTGCGGCAGCTCGACGACATGACGTTCGGCCAGAACCCCCGCGAAGGCTACTTCGTGGGCAACCGCTTCATCCAGCCGGACCTCGCGTTCGAGATCCGCTTCCCCGAGGGCTGGAAGACCAGCAACCAGAAGGAGGCGGTCGGCGCCATGAGCCCGAACCAGGACGCGGTCGTGGTCGTCACACTCGCGCAGCAGCAGTCCCCCCAGGCGGCGGCGCAGGCGTTCTTCAACCAGCAGGGCGTGGTCCAGGGCCAGGCGCTGCAGGGCGCGGGCGACGGCCAGCCGTCCGTGTCGCGTGTCTTCGGCGTGCAGCGCGGCCAGTCGGGCGACCTGCAGGGTGTGGCCACTTTCGTGGAGGACCGCGGAGGCCGCGTCTACCAGATCCTCGGCTACACCCTGGCGGACCGCTGGCGCAGCTACTCGAGCCCCCTCGCCGACTCCATCGGCACCTTCTCCCGGGTCACCGACCGGCGGCTGCTCGACGTGCAGCCCAAGAAGGTGGACGTGGTGAGCCTGCCCAGCGCCATGACGCTGGAGGAGTTCGCCCGCCGCTACCCCTCGACCGTGGACCTGCGGACGCTCGCCATCATCAACCAGGCGAGCGACGGCGCCCGCTTCCCGTCCGGCACCGTGCTCAAGCGGGTCGTGGGCGGGGAGATCCCCTCGTAATCTCGGTGGGGCAGCCGCGGACCCAGGCGGCTGCCCTGTTTCGATTCTTCAAAAAGCCGATTTCGGATCAAGATTTGACCCCGGGCTCATCTCTGACCCCGGGATGGCTCAAGGCCGGGTTTCTCTTTGACCCAGGCTTTCCGGGCTTCCTTCCGGATGAATCGGGCAAGCGTCTGAAAACAGGGATCTTGAAGAGATCGAAGAGGGCCTCGGGCGGTATGGCACCGGAGTTGCTCTCCAGGGAAGGCAGTTGATTTGTCTTGATTGAAGGTTCTTTTCGAGGGAGGAGGTTTGACATGCACCGCCTGATGTCGATCGGTCTGGGATTGGCCGCCATGACAGTGAAGCGTCTCGTGGCGCTCGGTTTGTCCCTGCGGCCAGGGGCCTAGGGAAAAGAAAGAGGGAGGAGGGATGGGGGCGGAGGAGGACCGTCCCCGAAGGGGGGGCCCGGGGCCGCGCTCCCGGCCAGGTGCCGGAATCCCGGACCCCCCACTGGAAGGGTTGATCTGTCGTTCTGTTGTCTTCTCTTGTGGTTGAAGGCCCGGTTGTCTTTTTTGCACTGTCTTTTGGTTTCACCGGCCGTCAGACCCTGTTCGGGTGTGACGGCCGGCGTCAGGATCCCGGTGATCCCGGGGATAACCGCCGGCGCAGCTCGCCGGCCGACGTTCCCGCCGCGATCTCCCGCCCGTCGATCCGGGCCACGGGCAGCACCCCGATCAGGCTGTTGGCGAGCAGGACCTCGCCCGCGTCGCGCAGCTCGTCCGGCCCCAGCGAGCGCTCGGCTGCGAGCCCCATCTCCAGGAGCCGCCGGCGCACGGTGCCGGGCAGGCAGCCGTCCGCGAGCGGCGGTGTGAAGAGCTGTCCATCGAGCCCGACCAGCACGTTGCTCCTCGAGCCCTCGGCAAGCCGGCCGCGCTCGTTGAGGAGGAGCGCCTCGAAGGCGCCGGCCCGCTCGGCGCGGGCGAGGGCGAGCCGGTTCGCCTGCCAGGAGAGGCTCTTGAGCCCGGCGAGCTGCGACCGGGAGTCGATCCACGGCTCCGGCAGGAGGATCGCGTCCACCGGGCCGGCCGGCGGCGTGTAGGGGGCGGCGGCGACGAGCCGCGTGCGGCCCCGCGTGACCGTGATCCGCAGCCGGGCGACCGGCCGCGGGGCGTTCTCCGCCACGGCCGCGACGGCCCGGGAGAGCTCCGCGCGGTCCTCGGGCAGGTCGATGCCGGTGCGTTCCAGGCCGGCCAGGAGGCGGTCGAGGTGGGCCTCCACGTCCACCGCCCGGCCGCCGTCCACGCGCAGGGTCTCGAACAGGCCGTCGCCGATCAGGAAGCCCGGATCCCCGGGATCGATCCGCACCTCGTCCGCCTCGACCAGCCGGCCGTTCCACCAGGCGAGGCTCATGTCGCCTCGGCCGCTCCGAGGGCCGTGAGGAAGGCTTTAGCCTTGACCGCGCTCTCCTCGAATTCCAGCTCCGGCTCGGAGTCCGCCACGATCCCGCAGCCGGCGTGGTAGGCCACCCGGTCCCGGGCGCACACCGCGGTCCGGATGGCCACGGCCAGCTCCAGGTCTCCCGCCAGCGAGATCCAGCCGAAAGCGCCCATGGCCGGCCCCCGCCGGAGCTCCTCCTCGCCGGCGAGGATCGACATGGCCCGGATCTTGGGCGCGCCGGTGATCGAGGCCGGCGGGAACGAGGCCCGGAGCAGATCGGCGGGGCGGGTCCCCGGGAGCAGGCGTCCGCGCACGGTGGAGACCGTGTGGTGCACGGTCGGCAGGCTCACCAGCTCGGCATGGACGGGCACCTCGACCGAGCCGGGCTCGCAGACCCGGCCGAGGTCGTTGCGGGCCACGTCCACGATCATGGTCAGCTCCGCGCGGTCCTTGGTGCTCTCGGCGAGCTCGCGGGCGAGCGCCCGGTCCTCGCGCGGGTTGGCGCCGCGCGGCCGGGTCCCCTTGATCGGCCGGGTCTCGACCTCCTGGCCGCGCACCGCGAGGAACAGCTCCGGGCTGACCGACAGGATCGTCCGGTTTCCGCCCAGGTCGAGGAGCGCGCCGTGGGAGGCCGGGCTCGCCTCGCGCAGGCGCAGGTAGAGCGGCCAGACCGCCTCCGGAGGGAGGGGGGCCTCCAGACGCCGGCAGAGGTTCGCCTGGTAGATCTCGCCGAGCGCGATGCGCTCCCGGATGCGCTCCACCGCGGCCTCGAACCCATGCCGGTTGGGATGGCTGGTCACCGGCCCCCCGGCCAGCCGCCCCCTCGGGATCTCCGGCTCCCGCAGGCGCCGGGCGGCGGCGAGGAGCCGCTCGGCCTCGATCGCGGAAAACGCCGGGCCGCCCCAGGCGTCCGTGGCTTCCACGGTCCAGCCCCGGCCGTCCCAGAGGAGCCCGGCGTCGAAGAGACCGAGATGGAGGTCCGGCAGGCCGAGGTCGTCCGGAGGCGGGGAGGGCAGGGACTCGATCTCGTGCGCCAGCTCGTAGCCGAAGAACCCCGCGAGGACGGCGCCGGTCGTGTGGCCGCAGACCTCGAACACCGCGTCCAGCAGCTCGAAGGCGCCGGCCCGGAAAGAGATCTGTCCGCCCGGTCCGGCCACCGTGGCGCGGCCCGTCTTCACGGTGAGCGTGGCGAGCGGCCTTAGGTAGAGGCGGTGCCCGCCCGCTCCGCTGTCGAGCCAGGCAAGCCCGGCGAGCCCCGGCCGGCCGTACAGCTCCCGGGCCACGGCCTCGGGCTTCGGCCCGGAGCGCGCCGGGCCGCTGCGCAGCGGGGTCTTCGAGCCCCGGGAGCCGGGAGCCGGAGGGGGCAGGACCGCTCGGAGCCGCGCGGTGATCCGCGACCGCCTGCGCCGGTCGGGCCGGTCGGACCAGTTGAGCCCCATGGGCGGCGTCACCAGGCCTGGGACTGATAGAGGAAGTTGAACAGCATGTCGCTGCCGTGCCGGGTGGAGAACCAGCGGGTGTCCACCTGGATCGCCTCGAGACCGAGAAACAGCGCGCGGCAGCCCACCACCGTGCCGTGCTCGTCGCGGGCGCTGATGTCGAGCTGGGTGCCAAGCCCGGCGGGGTCCACGATGAACGAGAGGTCCGGGTCGCGGGGGGCCTCGAACGGGCTGGGCAGGCCGGCGAAGAGGTTCTTGCCGTCGTGGTGGATGCGGGCCATGCCGCCGGCCTTCGCCTTGCCGGGCCGGACGAGGCGCGCCTGGCCGGCCTTGGCGATGATCTGCAGCCCGAGGCCGACGCCGAGCACGGGGATACCCGCCGGGAGGAACGAGACGACCTCCCAGCAGGCGCCCGTGTCCTCCGGCCGGCCCGAGCCCGGCGTGAAGAGGATGCGTCGCGGCTGCGGCTCGAGGGCGCGGATCTCCTTGAGACCGAGCGAGCCGGCCGGCCTCACGTCGCAGTCCGCTCCGAGCTCCTGCAGCGGCTCCAGGAGGTTACCAGGACAGGGATCTCCGTTGTCGAGGACGAGCACGCGCACGGAGCGGAGTTTATACGGTACACATGTAGATGTCGCGAACGTTCCGCCGCCGGTTTATGCTCGCGGGCAGCCATGAGCGCTCCCCGACCCACCTTCCGCACCGCCGTGAGCCGCGGCCTGCGCGGGCGCTGTCCCCGTTGCGGCGAGGGCGGGCTGTTCCAGGGTTGGAACCACCTGCGCGAGGCCTGTCCCGTCTGCGGCCTGCGCTACGAGCCGCGGACCGGCGACACCTGGTTCTTCATGTATATGACCACGGCGGGCATGACCGGCATGCTGGTCGTGATCCTGTTCCTGATCCGCCCGAAGGTGCTGTGGATCGGGCAGGCGGTCTTGCTGGTCGTGGCGCTCGCGCTGATGGGGCTTTCGCTGCCGCTGCGCAAGGGGATGGCGGTGGCGCTGGACTACCTGGCGGAACGCTAGGACGCCTTGGCCGGCGCCTCGGGCAACCGGGAGAGCGCCCGCTGGGCGATCAGCTTGGCGATGTAGAGCGATTTGGGCGCGTTGTCGGTCTGGGCGGTGATCAGGAACATCAGGTTGCCGCGCAGGACGTTGAGCTGGTGGAGGTCGCCGCCGGCCCAGACCGCGCCGTCGCCGAGGCCGGGCACCTCCTGGATCTCGCCGCCGGCGAGCCGCTTGAGGAAGTCGCGGCTCGCCGCCATCTGCCGCGCCGCGGCCCGGGGCGAATTCGCCGGGCGCACCTCGAGCTTGAGGATCTTCGGCCGGCTCGTGCTGCCGGCGTTGTAGGAGCAGACCATGGGGTTGCGCGCGCCGATGTCCTCCAGCGTGCTGCTCATGGTCGAGACCGACCCGCCGGCGTAGCCCAGGGCCTCGTTGACGGGGAAGAGCTGGCAGGCGTCGAGGTCGGCCGTGTCGAAGGTCGGGCCCTTGGGCGCGTCGGAGCCGGAGCCGCAGGCGGTCAGCACCGCCGCCAGGAAAAGAGCCGGGAACGTCGTCTTGGAAAGAGTTGTCTTCGAAAAACTCATTGGCGCCCTCCCTCCTCGGACGGCATTCTATACCGCCGGGGTCTGATAAAGTTTCAGGGGAGCCTTCCATGGACAAGCTCGAAACCCTGCCGGACGCGGACCTGACCTCCTGCGTGCTGGCCGCGATCCAGGAGCTCAACGCGGCCTCCGACCTGCGGTCCGGGCTGATCCGCGTGGCGGACATCCTGCGCGGCGTGCTGCGCCACGACATCTTCTGCGCGCTCCTGCTCGACGACCTGGGGCGCGAGCTGCGTTTCGAGGTTGCCGAGGGCGTGCCTCCCGAGGTAACGGAGCACTGGCGCTTCGGCATGGGACAGGGGTTGGTGGGCACGGTCGCCAAGACCGGCGTGCCCGTGCGGGTGGGCGACGTGCTCGCCGACCCGCGCTACATCCGGGCCGTGGACCACCTGCGCTCCGAGATGGTCGTCCCCCTGTCGTCGAAGGGCCGGACGATCGGGGTCCTGGACGTGGGCAGCTTCGAGCCCCACCACTTCACGGACGCTCACGAGGCGCTGCTGACCTCCGTGGCCGGATTCCTGGCCGGGGCGATCGAGAGCGCGCAGCTCTACGACAACATGCGGGAGCAGGCGCGCACCCTCTCGCTGCTGCACGAGGTCAGCCGCGAGCTGAACTCGATCCTCGACCGCCGCCGGCTGCTGGAGCGGGTGGCCGAGATGGTCCGGCGGCTGATCGACTACGACATCTTCAGCGTCATGCTGTGGAACGAGGACCGGCAGCTCCTGGAGCCCTGGATCGCCTTCCGCCGGGATGGCCAGGAGGTCGTCGGCATGAAGCCGGCGGCGCTGGGCAGCGGCCTCACCGGCACGGCGGCGGCGCTGCGGCAGTCGCTGCGGGTGCCGAACGTCCACCTCGACCCGCGCTACTTCCCGTGCGTGAGCGTGCTGGACATCAACTCCGAGCTGGTGGTGCCGCTGGTGTTCAAGGACCGCCTGGTCGGCGTGCTGGACCTGGAGAGCCGGGAGTACGACGCCTTCACGGCCCGCCACGAGCAGCTCCTCTCGACGCTCGGCTCGTCGCTCTCGATCGCGCTCGAAAACGCCCGCCTCTACGAGCAGGTGCGGCACGACGAGCAGCGCCTGAAGAACGACGTGGCCATGGCCCAGCGCATCCAGGAGGCACTCCTGCCGCGCTCGACGCCCTGGCTGCCGGGGCTCCAGATCGGCGTGGCCTACGAGCCGGCCCGCGATCTGGGCGGCGACTTCTACGACTTTCTCCCGTATGGCGAGGGGCGGCTGGCCGTGGCGGTCGGCGACGTGGCGGGCAAGTCGCTGCCCGCGGCGCTCTACGGCTCGTTCGCCATCGGCCTGCTGCGCGAGTACGCGGCGCACGGGGAGTTCCGGCCGGCCCAGGTCCTGGAGGACATGAACTGCAAGCTGCTGCACGTCCGGGTGGACCGCCGTTTCCTGGCGATGACCTTCGCGGTCGTGGACAGCGCGGATCGCACGCTCGCGATCGCCAGCTCCGGACTGCCGCAGCCCTACCTGCTGCGCGACGGAAGCGTCCGGCAGATCGAGCTCTCGGGCCTCCCCCTGGGGCTGATGGCGGCGCAGAGTTACAACGAGACCCGGCTGGCGCTGGAACCCGGCGACGTGGTGGTGCTGTGCTCGGATGGGGTGGAGGAGAGCCGCAGCGCCGCCGACGAGCAGTTCGGCAGCGAGCGCGCCCAGGAGGTCCTCCTCGGCTTGGCCGACCAGCCTCCCTACGACATCGCCCGGGGGCTCCTGGATGCCTGCCGCGGCTTCTCCACGAAGGGCCGCGCCGACGACCGGACGGTGGTGGTCCTCAAGGCCATGTGAGCGCGTCTTCCGGAGACGGGTTGTCTTCCGGAGGAAACGGCGTTATGATTCTGGACGAGGTTCGCCTCGGTCGCAAGGAGGCAGACATGGCCGAGCCAGCATTGCCGTTGGCCATTCTTGAGGACGATCAGGACTGGCCCGCTCAGGGCGAGTGGACCTATGAGGACTACCTGCGCCTTCCCGAAGATGGCAAGCGGTACGAGGTCATTCGCGGAGTCCTTTACGTGGCGGCGTCGCCAACCTTCCCCCATCAGTTCGCCCATACCAAGCTCTTCCTGCGGCTGGGTAATTTCGTCGAGGAGCGCGGCCTGGGGGTCCTGCTGTCGACTCCGTTCGACGTGATCCTTCCGCACGGCATTGCGACTCCGGTCGAGCCCGACATGCTCTTCATCCGGACGGATGACCTGCCTGACTGGAACGCGAAGAACTTCGAGGGAGTGCCGGACCTGGTCGTCGAGATCCTGTCTCCGAGCTCGCGCGCCTATGACCGCAGGATCAAGCTCGCCGCCTATCGGGATGCGGGTGTGCCGGAGTTCTGGCTGGTCGATCCCCGCTCCCGCGAGGTCGTTCTCTATGGCTTCGGCGAGGACGGCAAACGGTACGTCGAGGTGGCTCGGGGCGGAGTGGAGGACGAGGTCGCATCCCGCGTCCTCCCGGAGTTCCAGGTGAAGGTGGGGGAGCTGTTCTTCTGAGCCCTACCGCACCCGCCGCCGGCGGTTGCGGATGTAGTCCGCCAGGATGAACTCGCCAAGGTTGTAGGGCGACGCGAAGTAGGCGCGGCCGCGGTTGATCTGGGTGAGCTTCTCCACGAACTGGGTCAGCATCGGGTCGGTCGCCAGCATGAAGGTCGTGATGACCACCTTCTGGCGGCGACAGACGTCGGCCTCCTCCAGGGTCAGGTTCACGATCTTCATATCCAGGCCGAAGGGGTTCTTGTAGATGCGGCCGCCTTCCGTGATCGCCGAGGGCTTGCCGTCGGTGATCAGGAAGATCTGCTTGTTGGGCTGCTTCTGCCGCGACAGGAGACCGCGCGCGAGCTGCAGACCCTCCCTCGTGTTGGTGTGGAACGGGCCGGCGTTGATGTAGGGCAGGTCGCCCAGCGAGACCTGCTCGGCCCGGTCCCCGAAGAGGATCACCGAGAGGTGGTCCTTCGGATACTTGGTCGTGATCAGCTCGGTCAGCGCGAGCGCCACCTTCTTGGCCGGCGTGATGCGGTCCTCGCCGTAGAGGATCATCGAGTGGCTGATGTCGATCGCTACCACCGTGGCGCAGGAGGTCAGGTGCTCGGTCTCGAAGACCTCCAGGTCCTCCTCGGCCAGGTCGAAATCGCCCTTGTTGCGGCGCATGGAGTTCTGGAGCGAGCGCGCCGAGTCGAGCAGATGGATGTCGTCCCCGAACTTGTACGGCCGGGTCTCGGGCTGGCGCTCGATCCCCTCGCCGGCGGCGTGGATCGGGTGGTAGCCCGGGCCGGAGCGGTCGAGGCCCGAGAAGATCTCCTCGAACGCGCTGCGCCGGATGCGCCGCTCGCCGCCGCTCGTGAGCTGCATGCCGCCCTCGCCGTCCCGCTGCACGAGCTGCTGGTCCTCCAGGCTGGCGAAGAAGGCCTCGAGGTCCACCTCGGGCGAGATGTGGCCCTCGCGCTGGAGGTAGCGCATCCAGTCCATGGCCTCCTCGACGTCGCCGCCCGTGGCCAGCACGAGCTGGTTGAACAGGCGGAGAAGGTCCATCCCGGCCAGGATGGCCTGGATCAGCTCGGGGTCGAGGTAGAGGTACTGGTGCCGCATCTCAGTTGATGTCGCCCCGGCTCCCGCGTCCGCCGCCGGCCCCCTTGCGCGGCTTGAGGAGCTGGAACTTGACAATCTCCTTGTAGCTCACCTGGCTGTCCATGTCGTTGCGCGCCAGCTTCAGGTGCTGGTGGAGCCCTTCGAGGATCATCTCCGCGGCGAGCGCGCGCTCCTCGCGGGTGCGGCCCATCTTCGCGGCCATCTCCTTGAGGCCCGGCACCTTGCCCAGCTCAGTCTCATAATCGGCGAATGGCTGCTCGTCCGCCAGGGTGACCGAGTTGCCGTCCGCGAACCACTGGACGATCCGGACGTACGGGCCGCGATCGTCCTCGCCGCCGCTCCCCAGCTCCTTGCCGACCTCGGGAAAGCGCTCGTCGAACACCTTGCGGACCGCCTGCCCGAGGAGCCGGCGCGCCACCACCTCGGCGCCCTGTTGCTCGCCCTCGTAGACCATCTCGACCTTGCCGGTGATGGCGGGCAGCAGCATGTGCAGGTCGCAGAGCCGCGGGTAGACCGGGCTGTCGCCGGTCGCGAGCGCCCGGCGCTCCAGGTTCGAGACCAGCAGCTCCAGCGCGGCGATGGCCACGCGGGCGCTGACGCCCGAGGACTGGTCCACGAGGTCGCTCTCGCGCGCCGCGAAGCTGATCTCCTCGACCAGGACGCGCACGTCGTCCGGGATCACGATGTTCGGCACGTCTCTCTCGGTCCAGGCCTCCTGCCTCGTGATGTCCGCGGCGATCCGGACGTCCGGCGGGTAGTGGGTGAGGATCTGGGACGAGATGCGGTCCTTGAGCGGCGTGATGATGCTGCCGCGGTTCGTGTAGTCCTCCGGGTTGGCGGAGAAGACCATCATCACGTCGAGCGGGATGCGCACCGGGAAGCCGCGGATCTGGAGGTCTCTCTCCTCCAGGATGTTGAACAGGCCCACCTGGATGCGCGGCGCGAGGTCGGGCAGCTCGTTGATCGCGAAGATGCCGCGGTTGGTGCGCGGGATGATCCCGAAGTGGATGACCTCGGGGTCGGCGAAGGTGAGCTTGCGCGTCGCGGCCTTGATCGGGTCGATGTCGCCGAGCAGGTCGGCGATCGACACGTCCGGCGTGGCGAGCTTCTCGTTGTAGCGCTGCTCGGCGGTCATCCACTCGACCGGCGCGTCGTCGCCGGCCTCCTCGATCAGGCGCAGGCCGCGGGTCGAGATCGGCGCGAGCGGGTCGTCGTTGAGCTCGGTGCCGGCGAGCACCGGCACCTCGGGGTCGAGCAGGGTGACGAGCGAGCGCAGGATGCGGGTCTTGGCCTGGCCGCGCAGGCCGAGCAGGATGAAGTCGTGCCCGGCGAGGAGGGCGTTGACCACGGACGGGATGACGGTGCGGTCGTAGCCCAGGACGCCCGGGAAGAGCGGCGCGCCGCTCTTCAGGCGGGCGCGCAGGTTGTCGCGGACTTCCTGCTTGACCGAGCGCGGCCGGTAACCGGACGCCTTGAGCTCGCCCAGGGTGGTTGGACGGCGCATCAGTCCTGCAGCTCCGCGAGCCAGTGCTCGGCGTCGATCGCCGCGCGGCAGCCGGTGCCCGCGGCGGTGATGGCCTGGCGATAGATCGGGTCCATGGCGTCGCCGCAGGCGAAGACGCCGGGGACGCTGGTCTTGGTGGTCGGATCGGCCACCTTGATGTAGCCCACGTCGTTCATGTCGAGCTGTCCCTTGAAAATCTCGGTGTTCGGCTTGTGCCCGATGGCGTAGAACACACCCTGGGTGGCGTACTCGGAGTCGAGGCCGGTGCGCTTGTTGTGCAGCTTCACGGCCTTGACGCCCTCCTGCTGGCTGCCGACGATGTCGGTGATCACGCTGTCCCAGATCCAGGCGATCTTCGGGTTGGCGAACGCGCGGTCCTGCATGATCTTCGAGGCCCGCAGCTCGCGCCGGCGGTGGACGACGGTCACCTTGCTGGCGAACTTGGTGAGGAAGGTGGCCTCCTCCATGGCCGAGTCGCCGCCGCCCACCACCACGACCTCCTTGTTGCGGAAGAAGAAGCCATCGCAGGTGGCGCAGGCGGAGACGCCGTAGCCCATCAGCTCGCGCTCGGCGGGCAGGCCCATCAGCTTGGCCGTGGCGCCGGTCGAGACGATGAGCGCGTCGGTGCGGAAGGTCTCCTCGTCGGTGCGGACGGTGAACGGCCGGTGGCTCAGGTCGACCTCGACGCCGGCCTGGAACTTGACCTGGGCGCCGAAGCGCCGGGCCTGCTCGCGCATGCGGTCCATCAGCTCGGGTCCGAGGATGCCCTCGGGGAAGCCGGGGAAGTTCTCGACCTCGGTGGTGATGGTGAGCTGCCCGCCGGGCTGGAGCCCTTCGAGGACGAGCGGAGCCAGGTCGGCCCGGGCGGCGTACAGCGCGGCCGTGAGGCCGGCAGGGCCCGAGCCGAGGATCAGAACCCGGTGATACGGGTGCTGTGCTTCGGAGGTGGACGGGGTGGACAAGGAGACTCTCCTCCAGGCGGTTGAGGTTGGGGACCGGTCACCGGGGACCGCAGGCAGTATATCCAACCTGGGCAATACAACAGGCGCCGGGGGGAGAGGGATTCCGCGTCAGTTGGCCGCCCGCCTCCCCTGGGTGAGCACGCTCCGCATGGTCTTGAGGCCGAGGCGGATGCGCGACTTGAGGGTGCCTTCGGGCAGCTCCAGCTCGTGGGCGGTCTCCTGGTAGGTGAGGCCGTCGAAGTAGGCCATCTCGATCGCCTGGCGCTGGTCGGGCGAGACGCGGTCGAGTGCCTGCCGGACGGTCAGGCGGAGGTCGTCCTCCTCGCGCCGGGCCGCCAGGCGGCGGTCGTCGATCTCCTCGGCCGGACCGCCTTTCGAGCTGCGGCGCCAGAGGTCGATGACCTTGTTGCGGGTCAGGGTGTAGAGCCAGCCCGCGGCGTCGCCGCGCGCCGCGTTGAAGCTCGCGGCCCGGGTCCAGACCGCGGTGAAGACCTCCTGGACGACGTCCTCTTCGAGTTGGCGGTCGTGGCTGAGCTGGCGCGCGTAGAGGGCTACGCGCGCCGCGTAGCGGTCGTGGAAGGTCTGGAAGGCGCCGAGGTCGCCGTCGGCGACGCGGGCGAGAAGGGTCTCGTCGCCGGCCGGCCCCGCCGTGAGCATCCAGGGCTGGATCGGGATCGCGGTCGACGAATCGGTGGTGGCGAAGCTCATGGTTTTCTCCTTGCCTTGCCGGTCGTTCCGGCGTGGTCAAGGGGCTTAGATCCAGGCTTCGCGGAGTCGGGTTAGTGGAGAGTCACATCGGCGGCGGGCCGCCCCAGGGGTCGGTCTTCTTGTCGGTCGGATTGCCGTCGATGCCCAGGCGGACCGGCTTCTGCTTGCGGCCGAAGCCGAGCAGGCGGGCGATGCGGCTCAGGAGACTCTCACGCTGGACTGGAGTGGCGGGGCTGGCGGATTGCGGTTTCATCTCATTCCTCCTCAAAGAAAGCCTGACGGCTTAGATCCCGGGTCGGCCGGGAAGGGTTAACGCCTCGGCTGCCAGTCTCCCTGCAGGACGAAGCCGGCCCAGAAGTACGGCGCCTCCCAGCCCGGCTCCCGGCGCAGCGAGTCCTGCGCGGCGCGCAGGGCGGCGGCGGGCGGCCGGTTCTCCTTGAGCATCCCGCGGTAGAAGCGGCTCATCAACTCGGCCGTGGCCCGGTCCTCGACCTCCCAGAGGCTCACCACCACGCTGCGCGCGCCGGCCTGGAAGAAGCCTCGCGTCAGCCCGATCAGGCCCTCGCCCCGGATCTCCTTGCCGAGCGCGGTGCGGCAGGCCGAGAGCACCACCAGGTCCGCGGGCAGGCGCAGGCGGTAGATCTCGTGGCTGCGCAGGTCGCCGCCGGAGAGGAGCAGTCGCGACAGCTCGGGGTGCGCGGTATCCAGGATG
>JBEQUE010000215.1:0-44080 GCA_040349255.1 Acidobacteriota bacterium
CATCCTGCTCTTCATCATCTACCACCTGCTCGACCTCACCACTGGCACGGTGAACCCGGGCTTCCAGGAAGGCCGGCCCTACGAGAACCTGGTGGCGAGCTTCAGCGTCTGGTACGTGTCGCTGTTCTACATCGTGGCCAATCTGGCGCTCGGGCTCCACCTGTACCACGGCGTCTGGAGCCTCTTCCAGTCGCTCGGCTGGAACCATCCGCGCTTCAACCACTGGCGGAGATGGTTCGCGCAGTCCTTCGCCTGGATCATCACCCTCGGCAACGTCTCGTTCCCCCTGGCCGTGATGACCGGCCTGCTCAAGTAGGAGATCCGGCCATGAAACTCGACGCCAAGGTCCCCTCCGGTCCCCTGGAGACGAAGTGGCTGGACCACCGCAACCACCTCAAGCTGGTGAATCCGGCCAACAAGCGCAAGTTCACCATCCTGGTGGTCGGCTCCGGCCTGGCCGGCGGCGCGGCCGCCGCGAGCTTCGGCGAGCTGGGCTACAACGTGAAGTGCTTCTGCTTCCAGGACACGCCGCGCCGCGCCCACTCGATCGCCGCCCAGGGCGGCATCAACGCTGCGAAGAACTACCACAACGACGGCGACAGCGTGTTCCGTCTCTTCTATGACACGGTCAAGGGCGGCGACTTCCGCGCCCGCGAGGCCAACGTCCACCGCCTCGCCGAGCTGTCGGTCAACATCATCGACCAGTGCGTGGCCCAGGGCGTGCCGTTCGCCCGCGAGTACGGCGGCCTGCTCGACAACCGCTCCTTCGGCGGCGCCCAGGTGGCGCGCACCTTCTACGCCCGCGGCCAGACCGGCCAGCAGCTCCTGCTCGGCGCCTACCAGGCCCTGGAGCGCCAGATCGGCGCCGGCTCCGTGAAGATGTACCCGCGCACCGAGATGCTCGACCTCGTGGTCGAGGACGGCCGGGCGGTGGGCATCATCACGCGCGACCTCTCCACGGGGAAGATCGAGCGCCACGCCGGCCACGCCGTCTGCCTCGCGACCGGCGGCTACAGCAACGTCTACTACCTGTCGACCAACGCCAAGGGCTCGAACGTGACCGCCGCCTGGCGCGCGCACCGCCGCGGCGCTCTCTTCGCGAACCCCTGCTTCACGCAGATCCACCCGACCTGCATCCCGGCCTCGGGCGACTACCAGTCGAAGCTCACCCTGATGAGCGAATCGCTGCGCAACGACGGCCGTATCTGGGTGCCGAAGAAGGCGGGCGACACCCGTTCGCCCGACCAGATCCCGGACGCCGACCGCGACTACTACCTCGAGCGCAAGTACCCGGCCTTCGGCAACCTCGTGCCGCGCGACGTGGCGGCGCGCAACGCCAAGACCGTGGTGGACGAGGGGCTGGGCGTCGGGCCGCAGAAGAACGGCGTCTACCTCGACTTCTCGGCCGCGATCCAGCGCCTCGGCCGCAGGACCATCGAAGAGCGCTACGGCAACCTGTTCGAGATGTACGAGAAGATCACGGGCGAGGACCCGTACGTGGTGCCGATGCGCATCTATCCGGCCCCGCACTACACCATGGGCGGCCTCTGGGTGGACTACGACCTCCAGAGCAACATCCCGGGCCTCTTCGTGCTGGGCGAGGCGAACTTCTCGGACCACGGCGCCAACCGGCTCGGCGCGAGCGCGCTGATGCAGGGCCTGGCGGACGGCTACTTCGTCATCCCGTACACGATCGGCGACTACCTCGCGCCCTTCCTGAACAAGCCGGTGTCGACGGACACGGCGGCCTTCCAGGCGGCCGAGGCCGAGGTCCGCGACCGGATGAGCATGATGCTCGCGATCAACGGCAAGCGGACCGCGGACAGCTTCCACCGCCAGCTCGGCCGGATCGTGTGGGACTACTGCGGCATCGCGCGCAACGCCGACGGCCTGAAGAAGGCGCTGCAGCTCATCCCCGAGCTGCGCCAGGAGTTCTGGGGCAACCTCAAGGTCGTGGGCGGCGTGGACGGGGTCAACCAGGAGCTGGAGAAGGCGGGCCGGGTGTCGGACTACTTCGAGCTGGCCGAGCTGATGTGTCTGGACGCGCTGGACCGCGAGGAGTCGTGCGGCGGCCACCTGCGCGAGGAGCACCAGACGCCGGACGGCGAGGCGCTGCGCGACGACGAGCACTACAGCTACGTGGCGGCGTGGGAGTGGAACGGTCCGGGCAAATCGCCGACCCTGCACAAGGAGCCGCTCGAATTCGAGGCCGTGAAGCCGTCCCAGAGGAGCTACAAGTAATGGATCTCACTCTCCACATCTGGCGCCAGCCGGGGCCGTCGGCTCCGGGCAAGATGGTCAAGTACGAGGTGAAGAACGTCAACGAGCACAGCTCCTTCCTGGAGATGCTGGACGTCCTGAACGAAGAGCTCGTGTCGCGCGGCGAGGAGCCGGTGGCGTTCGATCACGACTGCCGGGAGGGCATCTGCGGCTCCTGCGGCTTCATGATCAACGGCGACGCGCACGGCCCTCAGCCGGCGACCACGGTCTGCCAGCTCCACATGCGCCACTTCAAGACCGGCGACGTGCTCCATCTGGAGCCGTGGCGCTCGCGGGCCTTCCCGGTGGTAAAGGATCTGATGGTGAACCGCGGCGCCTTCGACCGCATCGTGCAGGCCGGCGGCTTCATCACGGTCTCGACCGGCAGCGCGCCGGAGGCGAACCTGATTCCGGTGCCGAAGCCGATCGCGGACCAGGCCTTCGACGCGGCGCAGTGCATCGGCTGCGGCGCCTGCGTGGCGCAGTGTCCGAACGGCGCGGCACAGCTCTTCACCTCCGCCAAGGTCTCGCACCTGAACCTGCTGCCGCAGGGCCAGCCCGAGAAGTACGACCGCGCCCTGGCCATGGTCGAGGCGATGGAAAAGGAAGGCTTCGGCTACTGCTCGAACTTCGCCGAGTGCGAGGCCGTCTGCCCGAAGGAGATCTCGATCGACTTCATTGCCCGCATGAACCGCGACTTCCTCAAGGGCAAGACCAAGGGCGTCATGAAGACGCCGATGGAAGCGTAGACCTCTGGCGCCTCAGCTTGTGGATTCGCTCGGAGGTCCTGCGGGCTTCGGGAGAGGAGACGCCGTGGCTGGCTTCCAGCGCGCGGAAGAGAAGCGCCAGGAGAGAGAGCTCCTGCTCGTCCCGCTTTGATTCTTCGGGCAGGGTGCGGAGCAGCTCCAGGGCGAGCTCCAGATGGGCCCGGGCCTCCGGGTTCGCTCCGAGCTGCAGGGTGTGCTCGCCGGCCTGGAGCAGGTGGGGCAGGGCCTTGCGGACCAGATCGGGCTGCGGGCGTCGCGCGTCGATGGCGTTGCTCCAGTGGTGGGCCAGAAGGCCGGGCTCGTTCGTCTCCGCCTCCAGCGCCTCGGCGGTCTTGCGGTGGAGCTCCTGGCGGTCCCGGCTCAGGAGTGACGCGTACGCGATGCCCTGCAGCAAGGAGTGCTTGAAGGAGTATCGCGCCTGTTTTCCCATTCCGCGGCGCTGGATGAGCTCGGCCCGGATCAGCTCGGCGAGGCCTTCCTGCAGGGTTTTCTCACCTTGCGGCGCGACCGCCGCGAGAAGCTCGAAGGTGAAGGTCCGGCCGAGGACGGAGGCGACCTGAGCCACCTCCTTCGCCGGTCCCGACCGGTCCAGCCGTGCCGCCAGGGAGCCGCCGAGCGTCGTTGGGATACCCCCTTGCAGGCCGGTCTCCAGCAGGGCCCTGGTCAGCTCCTCGACGAACAGCGGCACGCCCTCGGCCCGCGCCAGGAGCTGCCGGCGCGCGTCGGCCGGAAGCTCCCGGCCCTGCGCGACGCGGTCGATCAGGACCGTCGCCTCCGCCTCATCCAGGCGGCCCAGGCTGAGATGGGTGATGTGGGGACGGTGCGGCCAGGGGAGGTGAAGCTCGGGCCGGAAGGTCGCGACGAGCAGCAGGGGGAGAGCGGGAATCTCGTTCAGGAGCAGACCCAGCAGCTCGAGCGTGGACGGATCGACCCAGTGCAGGTCCTCGAAGACCAGGACCAGCGGTCCGCTCTCGGCCATCTCCGCGATCCTGGCGATCAGCGCGTCGAAGGTCCTCCTGCGCTGGGCGTCCGCCGACACGCGTCCGGGCTGGCGGCGTTCGCGCGCCTCGGGAGTCACCAGGGGCACGCTCTCCGGAATCAGGTGGAGGAACGGGGCCAGCGGAGAGCTCTGATCGGTCGTGCTGCCATGGGCGATCTGCCACGCCGGCGGCTCGGCCGCGAGCCGCTCGCGGAGCGCCTTGACCAGGCTCGACTTGCCGATCCCGGGCTCGCCGCTGACCAGGACCGCCTGGCCGGATCCGGCGCGGGCCAGGCGATAGCGGTCCAGGAGAAGCTCGACCTCTCCATCCCGGCCGACCAGGGGAGTCAGGGGACCGCTCTCGCCGTCCCGCGGATCCAGCTCTCCGGTGACGCGATAGAGGGCGACAGGCTCCTCGAGGCCGGGCACTCGGGCGGAGGACAGCGTCTTGGTCGCGAAGGCGCGGGCGATCAGCGTCCGGGTGGCCTCGCTGACCACCACCTCGCCGGCGCGGGCCAGGTCCTGCAGCGCCCTGGCGGTCTCCAGCAGGGGGCCGGGCTGAAGCTGCTCGCCCTGGCCGGGCCGGATCGACACGATCGCAAACCCGGTATGGACGGCGGTCCGGAGAGCGGGCTGCCGCGTTCCGTCCGGACTGAAAACGGGGCCGATCTCGGATACCCGGTCCGCCAGCTCGCGCGCGGCCTGGACGGCGCGCAGGGCGTCGTCCTCGCGCGCCTGCGGATAGCCGAAGTAGAGCCAGAGCCGGTGGCCCAGGAGCGTTTCCGAGGCTCCGGAGAAGGACTCGCAGACCGTCCGGGCAAGACCCTCCAGACCGGTCATCGCCTCGGTCAGAGATTCCGGATCCAGAAAACCGGCCTCTCCCGGCTCGTCGAGCCCCACCAGGCCGCAGCACACCACGGTCAGCAGGCGATGCTCGCCGATCGTCCGCTGCCTCTCCCCGGGCGTCTCCGGCGGGGAATCCAGGATGGTGGTGCCCTCGATCTCTCCGGCGAAGGAGGCGTCGGTCATTCCGGCCAGGGCCTCGGCGACCTCGCGGGCGCTCCGGGGACGGTAGAGCCGTTCCTTCTCCAGCAGCCGGGCCACGAGCTTGGAGAGCTCGCGCGGCACGTCCGGACGGGCGTCCTGGAGCTCCGGAGGGTGGAAGCTCAGGACGCGGGCGAGAGATGAGGTCGGCGTCGCGGCCCGGAACGGCGGTTCTCCCGTCAGGATCTCGTAGAGCAGGGAGCCGAGCGAGAAGAGGTCCGAGCGGGCGTCCAGATCCTGCCCCAGCGCCTGCTCGGGAGACATGGTGTGGCAGGTGCCGAGGACCATGCCGGCGGAGGACAGCGGCGCCTCCGCCTCGGCCTCTTCTCCGTTGTGCGGGAGCCGCTTGGCGAGCCCGAAATCGAGGATCTTGATACGGCCGGAAAGCCCGACCATGACGTTGGACGTCTTCAGGTCGCGATGGAGGATCTGGTGGTCATGGGCCTCGGCGAGCCCTTCGGCGATCTCGCGTCCGATCCGAAGAGCCTCGGCCACGGGAAGCGGACCCTGCTCCTCGACCAGGCGCCGCAGCGTCCGGCCTTCGACCAGCTCCATGACGATCCAGTTGCCGGTGGCGTCTTCCAGGAGATCGTGGATCTGCACGATGGCGGAATGGTTGAGGCCGGCTGCGGTCCGGGCCTCGCGCAGGAGGCGTTCCAGGCCGTCCGGAACGGTCCGGTCGGTCCGCAGCCGCTTGACGGCGACCCGCCGCTTGAGCCGCTCGTCCCAGGCACGCCAGACAGATCCCATGCCGCCGGCCCCGAGTGGCTCTTCGAGCCGATAGGGGCCGATCCGTTCGGGAAGGCCACCGCGGTCCATCCGCTCCTCCGCCGATCCTTGTTGTTGCAGTTGAAACGAGATTATCTCAGAAAAACCTCATCGACTGCCCGGATGGCGGAGGAGAGCTTCCGGCGCGAGGAAGGACTCCTGGAGACTCTCCAGGTAGCGGCCGACGTGGAGACCGTCCAGGAGCGCGTGGTGTACCTCGACCGAGACCGGCATGAGGCGCCGGCCGTCCTGCTCGAAGACCTTGCCGAACGCGAGCTTCGGCACGGAGTCCTCGCGTCCCCAGTTGCGCGCGTGGGAGATGCTGGTGAACGAGACCCAGGGCAGCGCCGAGCAGTGGAGGAGGTCCGTGCGATCGTCGCGGGCCTCCATCCTTCCGCCGGTGGTCCGGGCCAGAGCCATGGCCTCCTTCGCAGCGGCCTGGAGTGTGATGAAGACGCCGATGGAGGCGTAGGGCCTCTCACCTTCTCAGGACTGCGAACCGCCCGGCGTCCGGTGAGGCCGGGCGGTTCTGTTTGCCCAAGCGCCCAGGTTTAGAACTGACATGGAATCTGTCCATTCGGCACTTACTTCAAAGGGAAGGCTGTGCCGGCAAGGAAGTCGGCCCGCCACTCCCTTGGAGGAGAACCGTATGAAGACCGGAAGCAAGCTCGCTCTCCTGGCCGCCGTTCTGTTCCTCCTGATGGCCTCGGCCACCTTCGCTGCGGATGATGGGAACACAAAGCCCCGATTCGACAGTGCTGCGGTCTTCTCCGGTACCTCCGACATCGTCAACCAGTCGTCGGTGACCGGGAACGTCAAGGGCGTCGCCTGTCATTTCGCCAGCACTTCCCAGGCGAACCTCATCTTCACGGTCAACGGCGGAACGGCGCAGACGCTCAACCTGCCCGGCGGTTTTGTCGACGCCAATGGGGACAGGTTTACCGGCTGGCTCCCTATGAACATCCGCTTCACGTCCAGCATCCGGGTTCAGCTTCAGTACGCGAGCGGCGGCGGTCAGGCCGAATGCTACGTGAGTTGGGGCCTGGATTAGGTGTCCGCGCGAGGCAGGAAATCCAGGGGAGCCAGGATTGTTGCCGTGGCCTCGACAAGAGAAAGGCCGCCATGCTCGCGGGCGTGGCGGCCCTTGAGGGTTGGTCAACCCCTACCCGGCGGCGATGACGTAGCCTTGCTCCGGGCCGTAGCCGCGGTCCTTCAACATCTTGGCCGCGCTGGCGCGACCAAGAGTTTGTCGGAAAGGGGTGACGCGGCTACTGCTCGAACTTCGCGGATAAGCCTGTTTTGCCGTGGATAACGGCGACTCGCCGCGGGTGAGGCTGAATTGCCGCGGATACCGCTTTTCTGGCCTGGATAAGCTCGTTGCGCTGCGGATCAGCCTGAATCGGCGTGGATAAGCCCTTTTCCCCATGGATAGCGCCGAATCCCGGTGGATGAACCTTTTTCTCCGCGGATAAAGCCCGTTTGCCATGGATAAATCGAAATCGCCGCGGATCCGCTCGTCTCGTCGCAGATAAGTTCAAGTCGCCTTCAACGCCTCTTCCGGAGCGAGGAAGAGCTGCTGAGCCGCTCCAGGTAGCGCCCGGCGTGGAGCCCGTCCATGAGCATGATGAGCCTCAACGGAGACGGGCATGAGCCGCCGGCCGCCCTGCTCGGAGACCTTGCCGAAAACGGTCTTCGGCACCGAGTCCTCGCGCCGCCAGTTGCGGGCATGGGCGATGCTCGTGAAGGACACTGCACTCCTTACCGCGAGTTTGAGTGCGCCGACAACTCTCGGACGTGCCTACACCTGCCAGCCCTTGACGCCAGGGGGGCTCAATCCACCCAACCCATCTCACACCAGACCCTCGTGCCGCACTGACGACTTAGATGGGCAGCGACTGGAAAGTCCTGGCCTCGCCTCGATGGAGGAAGTGGAAGTGGATTTGGCGGGTCTGCGGTGCTATCGTTGAAACGTATGGAGGAGGCAGAAGCCTGCTCCTGGTCTGCGTGGATAGCGCAGCAGCATGGTTTTGACGTCGCCGTTTAGCACTGCAAAGTAGCTAACTAGAAGCGTGGGAGTCTGATTAATGGCTCATGTTGTCAGTATGATCAACTGGAAGGGAGGCGTTGGTAAGACGACGCTTACTTACCACATTGGCATCGGCCTGTGGAAGTTTGCGCGCAAGAAGACGCTGCTTGTTGATCTAGATCCTCAGGCGAATCTATCATTCTTGGCATTAGGTGGGGTTTCGAAATATACGCAGGTAGTATATAGGTCAGGCGGGGAGCCTTCGAGTCTCCTCGATCTATACACCCGATACTTTGATGGAAAGTCGTTGGATTTGGCGAGTCTCATTAAGAAGAGATCGGTCGTCGCGTCAACTAACAAGGTATGGACCGAAGTCGATATTGTCCTCTCGCATCAAGAGCTCATCCTTGTTGACCTTAAGCTGGCTCGTGAAAAGCGAGCGGCTAAGGACTTCAGAGAGGACACTCGAAATGAACTGCGCAAGCTGTCCATTCTTGCAGATGCGTTGGCTGATGTGCAGGATGATTATGACTATATTCTTTTAGACTGCCCTCCAAACATCAATCTGACAACACAGAACGCTCTATTTGCAAGCTCGCACTATGTGATTCCTGCAAAGGCCGACTTCTTTTCTACAGTTGGTATCTCGCTCATAAAGAAGAAAATGGACGAACTCAATGGCGACTATTGTAATATGTGGCAAATTGCAGATCCTGAACATAAGTTCGTAAAAGCTTCCTATGGTGGGGTCATTTTCAACGAAATTGTCGAGCGATATGGAATCCCGAAGGGCGGGCATCAGGAAATCATTGATGCCGTCGCGACGCAAAATCAGGATAAGGTGTTTCAGGGCTATTTGACCGAGGGCGGCGGTATCACGGATGCAGCCAAGGAGGGTCGACCAGTCTATGAGTTCAAATCCCAGAACGCACGAAAACAGTCGGCGAGCCTCCAGCAGATCGTTACCGAGTTCGTCAACCGCATTCAGTGAACTAATGAGAAAGCAGTACGAGATGTCTCCGCGTAAGCAACACAACAAAGCACTCGTCGGCTGCCTTCGCGCTCTGGCGGATATTGTCGAGGTGCTGCCGCTCCCCGCCGCTCTACTCGAGATCGAGGTTGCCCTTAAGTCTGTTCGAGATCGAGTCCGCCCAGGCCAAATGAGTAAGCTCAAGCGAAGCAGAGACGCCAATTTCGGCCTTACAACAAACGCCGAAGTGTCCCAAGCAGAATCTGAGAACCGGAGCCAACTTGCAGTCTCGGAATTCGGGCGTAATATCCTTAGCGATGATGAATTTCCCACTATGGAGTCGCTCGTCTCTTTCGCGCGCGAGCATGGCGTTACCGCATCCCATCGAGATACAAAGCAGTCACTCCGTCATAAGCTGATGTCGAAGGCGGAGTTGAGGAACATGGATCATTTGATGCGGTCCGACGAAAGGTGAGCACTTTTAAGACATTGCCTTAAGCCCGCCGCTGGGGCAAGGAACGACTCTTGAAGTCGCTCCAGGTAGCGACCGACGTGCAGGCCGTCCATGAGCGCGTGGTGGACTTCGACGGAGACGGGTATGAGCCGCCGGCCGCCCTGCTCGGAGACCTTGCCGAAGACGATCTTAGGCACCGAGTCCTCGCGCTTCCAGTTGCGCGCGTGGGAGATGCTCGTGAAGGAAATCCACGGCGCGGCCGAGTAGTGGACGAGGTCCGTCCTGTCGTCCCGCGCCTCCATCTTCCCGCCGCTGGCGCGAGCCAGCGCGAGGGCCTCCTTCGCCGCGGCCTGGAAGCGGCCGAAGTCCTCGTCGTAGTCGAGGTATGCGAAGTCGAATCGGTCGTCGTCGATCGGAATTGTGGTGCCGGCGTGGATCCGGTCGTGGATCAGGACGTGGCCGCCCGAGAGGCGGTATCTAAACTGCTCCATCTCGTTGGCGATCCGGAGCGAAAGATACAGGTAGGCGAGGAAGAGCGATGTCCCCGGCGTCGCCTTCACGAAATCCACGAGCGGTCCAGCATCCAGAGGCGCGCAGATGTTGAAGTAGGGGTTGTCGTAGCCCCGGAAGAATTCGAATGTCGCCCGGCGTGGCCAGTTCTCCAGGTCGAGGAAACGGGGCATGCTCGGGCCTTTTCAGCGCGAGATGGCCGCGAAGGCCCGTTCGATCGCGGCGCGGGCGCTTGCGAGGACAGCGGGATCGGCGTTGACCGTCTCCAGGCGACGAAGCAGCAGCTCCCGGTCCGCGAGCCTGTGCTTTGCGGCCTCGCGCAGGAAGTCGAAATCCTTTTCTCGGCCGGCGACGGCCTTGGACGCGAGCAGATCGTGGACCTCCAGGCAGAGGCCACGCGCACCCCGGGTGTTCTCGTTCTGAATGGCCACGAGGCGATCCTGCCAGCCTTGCGGCAGGCGAGCGGTCTCCTCGGTGACGGCCTGGGCGTAGTAGCCGAATGTCTCATGGAAAGGAGAGAGCTCGCCGATACTGCCCTCGATGATGTCGGCGCGCTCGGGATGATTGCGCGGAAAGAGGTCAGCCTCGTTGGAGATACGCATGGATTCCGGAGCGTCCGGGAACTGGCCGAGGATCGCCTGACTGCCGATCACGACGATCTCGTCATCGCTGGCGATGACCGCGGCGGCGCGGAGCAGGTGTTCGAGCTGTTCCCGGGTCATGGCTGTCGAGCGAGCCGATCCCGGGTTTCGCGCCAGATCTGCCAGCGCTCCTGAGGCTTCAGGGCGCCGGCGAACGGTGTCGACTGGCGGAGCTCGTAGGCGAGCTCGCTGCGGTCGACCAGGAAGTCGGCGATGGAGGAGATATCGCCGGCCAGAATCTCCGCCCACTTCCTGGCATGGAACTGAGGGTTGGAGCTGGCTGTCAACCAGCCGTTGACGCGCTCCCGCGCCTTCTCCAGGATCTCCGGCTGTTGCCGCAGGCGCTCGGCGATCACCCGGTGATAGGCGATGCTCCGTTCCTGGCCCAGTTGATGGAGGTCCATGGCACGAAAAACACTAGCACAGGCCTACTCGAAGCTCCGCGCCGCGCGCACCAGCGCAGCCTGGATGCCGGGCTCGCCTCCGGCGTGGCCGGCGCCCTCGATGATCCAGAGTTGGGACTTCGGCAGCGCCTTGTGGAGACGGTAGGCAGTCTTCGGCGGACAGATCACGTCGTAGCGGCCGTTCACAATGATGGTCGGGATGTCCCGGATCTTCCCGGCGTCCCGCAGGAGCTGGCCTTCCTCCAGGAAGCAGTCGTGGGCCATGTAGTGGTTCTCGATCCGGGAGAACGCCATCGGATCTCCGTCCTCAACGTCCTTCTCGACCTCCTCGTCGGAGATGGTGAGGAAGGCGACCTTGGTCTCGTAGGCGGACCAGGCCGCGGCGGCCTTTTTGCGCGTGGCCTCGTCCGGGCTGTCGAGCTGGGTCATCAGGCGTTGAGGCGGCGTCTTGCCGGAGGCCTCCGGGATCTGGGACCAGAGCCGCTCGGAGACCTCCGGGAAGTATTCAGCCACGCCGTGGGTGTAGAAGCGCTCCATCTCCGCCTTCGTGCCGAGATAGATGCCACGGAGGATCAGGCCGGAGACGTGCTCGGGGTACTTCTCGGCATAGGCGAGAGCGAGGGTGGAGCCCCAGGAGCCGCCGAGGATCAGCATCCGGTCGATCCTGAGGTGCGCGCGAAGCTTCTCGATGTCCTCCACCAGCGCCCAGGTGTCGTTCTCCCGGGTCTCGGCGAACGGGCGGCTCTTGCCGGCGCCGCGCTGATCGTGGAGGACGATCCTGTACTTCGCGGGATCGAAGTACCGGCGCTGCTTCGGAGACGTGCCGCCGCCCGGCCCGCCGTGGAGGAAAAAGACCGGTTTGCCCTGCGGGTTGCCCGACTGCTCGTAGTAGATCTCGTGAAGGTCGCTGACCTTGAGGTATCCGGAGTCGTAGGGCTCGATCTCGGGAAAGAGCTGGTCCTCGGCGGCGAACAGGGCGCCGGCAGCCAGAAAGCCCAGCATGAAGAGCGGCAGGGAGCGGCGGCGGAAGCTCATGAGAGTCTCTCCTTGGGGTGGTCCGGACGGCGGAGGAACGATAGCAAGAAATCGTGCGAGTAAATCCCCAGTACCAACACCGCCAGAGCCGCCGAGCCGCGGACGAACCGTTCCGGATCCTCGCCGCGCAGCGCGGCGATGTGGGCCCAGCGGACCAGCGCCGCATCGCTCGGCGCGGACCGAAAGTGGTCCTCCAGGACCGTCAGAGGACAAGGAAATCCTGCAACGGCCCGGAACGCCACGAAGAGCACGGCGGCGAGGTGCAGGATCCGGAAGCGCGGCTCCCGCACCCAGCGCCAGCCGAGGATCAGGCCCGAGACAATCAGCGCCGTGCCGCCCAGCACGAAGAGCGCGAAGGCTCCGTGCAGCAGCGCAATCCCGTCGGCCATCAGGCTTCCAGCGGCGGGAAGCGGTCCCACGGGTCGCCGGGCCTCATCCGGGCGTTGTACTCACAGAACGAGACCGGCCGGCCGTGGGTGTCCAGCAGGTGGTGACAGCAGGACGAGATCCGGTCCTGGTCGTAGGTGAACCGGTCCATGAACGGCTTGATCGCGATGCCGAAGACGTCCGTCGAGCGGACCAGCTTCCGGCCCACCGCGTTTCCGATTCTCTGCAGGAGACCCTCGGAGCGCGTGCCGACCACCTCGCGCAGCTCCTCGGTCTTGAGCAGCGTGCGGTTCGCCACCTGGTTCATCACCTTGTCCAGATCCACCGAGCGGACGATGTTCTTCGTCAGGCCGAAGCGCCGGACGAAGAGCGTAATCCAGCCGCAGTTCGGATGGCTGCACGGGATCGGCACGAACTCGTCCTCCGACATCCGGCGGCGGGCCTGCGAGGCGACCGCCTTCACCACGTCCGAGAGCGTCATCCGCCGGCGCGGGTCGGGCGCGAGGTCGTAGCGGCCGGAGTAGGTCGCGGGCTGGAGCGCGATCACCTTC
Organism: Acidobacteriota bacterium; assembly: GCA_040349255.1. GTDB lineage: Bacteria > Acidobacteriota > Thermoanaerobaculia > Multivoradales > UBA5704 > DATMER01. The sequence continues at coordinate 12,796 of JBEQUE010000215.1, forward strand.
ACGTGATCGTGGCGCATGCCGGTGTCCACCACCCAGCCGACCTCCCGATCGTTCACGTCCAGCGAAAGGGTCATGGTGAGCTGCGTGTGGATGCCCAGCCGGCCCAGGTTCTCCAGAACCTTTTCGCGCGCCCGTTCGGGGTTCGCGTCGCGCAGCGCCCGGTTCGTCTCCGGTTCGCGGCCGTCGAACTGGAGGAGCACCATCAGCTTGTCCTTGAACGGCGCCAGGCGCGCGGCGGCCTCGGGCTTCGCGAAGAGCAGACCGTTCGTGGGGATGTAGATCTTCTTTACTCCGGGATGATCGTGAAGGAACGCCACCATCTCCCAGAACTCGGGATGGAGCGAGGCCTCGCCTCCCGTGAGCTGGACCGAGTCGAGGCCGCCTTTCTTGTCGATCAGGTCGAGCAGGTAGCGCTGAAAGGTTTCGAACGGCATCTTCCGGTCGCCCTTCGCGTCGCTGTAGCAGACCGGGCAGGCGAGATTGCAGGCGTTCGTGACCTCCACCAGGACGGTGCAGGTCTTGTTCTCCATCTGGTCGGAAAAGCTCGTGTCACAACAGCCGTCCGAGCCGCAGCAGCCGCCACCGAAATCAGGAAAGTCCATTACCCGGTCGTCCGAGTAGCGCCGGCCCCATCTATCCCGATTCGAAAGGTGATAGAAACGTTCGTCACTCTCGACGAGCGCCTCGGACAGGCCGTGCTCGGCGCACCCCTTGCGCATCCAGACCTTGCCGTCCAGGGTGTAGACGAGGGCCGGCACGTGCGCCAGGCAGTCGGGACAGAGGCTGACGGTCGTCTTGAGGAGCCGGTCGTAGGTCTTCAACCCGAAGCGCCCGGCCGCGGCCTCGGCGTCGAGCGGAAGGAGGGCGTCGCGCAACGACTCCATCGGAGGTTTCGGAGGCGCGAGGATGGTGAGGCGGGAGCGACGCGGCTCAGACAAGTTGGCCGGCTCCTTCCATGAGGAACGCCGACAGCCGGTAGAGGCTGCGGCGATGGCGCGACGAGAACGTGGGGAAGCGCTGGAGGAAGCCGCGCACCTGCCGCGCGGAAAAGGTCAGGTTGGCCTTCGCTTCGGCGCGCCGGTGAAGCTCCATCGCGGCCTGCGCCTCGCGCCGCGGGAGCAGATCGAAGACGCCTTCCCGCGTATAGCTCACGTGGTGGCTTTCATCCTTGTGGATGGCGGCCACGATCTTCGCGATGGCCGGCTGGCCCGCGGCCTCGCAGGCCTCGGCGTGATATTCGAAGGAGCGCGCGATCCGCGTCTCCAGGTGGTGCGCGTGGGCCAGGAAGTTGGCGAGCTTGCGCCGCCGGACGTCCGGCGGATCGGACTCCACGATGTGGAAGGTGCCGGGCGTGAACGAGCGGATGACCTCGTTGAAAACATCGCCGAGCGGCAGCTCGATCACCGGCTGGCCGAGCTGCTTCAGGCCATGGGCGAAGAGCTGGACGTGCTTGTCCTCGTCGCGGCCGTGGCGGCGGAGGTCCGCGGCGAGCTCCGGAGTGGGCGCGAACTCATCCTGGAAGTAGTCGCAGACCCGCTGCGGATAGCGCTCGCCGCCGAGATAGAGGTTCAGGACCCAGCCGTGCGTCACCGGATCGGACGCCACGTCCCGGTGAAAGCGGTCCTTCACGCGATCGACGATCGAGGGCATGATCAGAAGACTTTCAGGCCGCAGATGCCCACGAGAAATCCGAAGCCGATCACGGCCACCACGAAGAGGACGAGGAAGAGCTTCACCAGCGCATCCATCAGGCCTGTGCCCCGACCGTCGTCGCCCATGCGTCTCCCTCAGGCCGCGGCCAGCTCCTTCCAGGCCGGCGGCCGGAGCGTCCTCTTCACGAGGAAGGCCGCGCCGAGAAGGATCATGACCAGGCAGAGCAGTTGATAACCGGAAAAGGTTCCGAAGAGCTTCGGCGTCTCGCGCAGCGGCTCGGTCAGGAACCGGAAGATTCCATAGACGATCAGGTAGACCGCAAAGAACCGGCCGAACAACAGGCCTCGTCTCAGGAGAAAGAGAAACGCGCAGCCGGTCGCCAGCAGGAACAGAATCTCGTAGATGGGGATCGGATGGCGGCCGTGGATCGCCCACGGGCCGTCCCATGGAATGCCGCGGCAGCAGCCGGCGGCGAGACAGCCGAGACGGCCGATCGCGAGGCTGAAGCAGAGCAGCGTCGCAAAGCGGTCGTTGGGCGGCAGGTTGTAGCCCATCAGGGGCTTGGCGGTCTCGGCGGCGGCGAAGCCGAGGATCAGCGCGCCGGTCACCGAGCGGCCGGAGAGCAGCACGGCGCTCCAGTCCGAGATCGGGACGAACGGCCAGCCGTGGTCGCCGAGCAGCACGGAGAGCTTCGCGCCGACCACCGCGCCGACGAGCGTGATCATCTGGAGCGTGTAGTAGCGCCGGCGGTCCTCGCGCTGCCGGAGGTGTTTCGTGACCGGAAACAGCAGCGCGAGCGCGAGGCCCAGGCCGACGAACAGAAGGTATTCGGGACGGATCGGGCTCATCCCGTCACCAGCGATCCGGCCTGCCAGCCGTGCGCCTGCAGCCAGTCGAAGGCGAGCACGGTGACCAGGAAGACGAAGAGCGCCAGGTGCTCCTTGGCGTGGAGGTCCGACTCCTCGCCCGGGATGTGGCGGTGGTAGACGAACTCGTCGAGAGCGCCCGCGACCACGAAGAGGATCAGGGCGCCGATCATGGCCGCGTGCCGGCCGGCCAGGGCCATGGAGAAGAGAATGGCGAGGATCAGGCCCAGGCCCAGGTGGAGGAGGTTTTCCGTGGCGGAGACCTTCCGGCCGCGCAGATGGAAAACCGCGTCCTTGCCGGCGTACCAGACGAAAGGCAGGAAGGTGAGCACCAGGACCGCCGTCCGGAGGAAGGAATTCACTGAAAAAAAGGATATCACGGCCGCCGGACCTCCAGCGTCGCCGTGTCGCCGATCCGCGGCGGCCGGATGCGTCGGGTGCGGAAGCCGTCGTAGGCCAGCAGCCAGACGCTCGGGTCGTCCAGGTTCCGCGGGAAGCGGACGAGGAGCCCGTCCGGAACGCCGTCCTGCACGGAATCGACCACGACCGTGTAGCCGTTCCGGCTGAGGTCCTCGCCGATCCTCAGGCGCGGGTCCCGCCGCACCAGGGCCACCAGCGACTGCGGATAATAGCCGGTCAGAAAACCGTTCGGGGACCGCAGGCGCACGGTCGTAGCGTCGAGCCGCGTGACCTCGGTGTTCACGGCCAGGAAGGAGATCGGAACGTAGCCCCGCACCCAGCGGCCGGTGAAATAGAAGTCCTCGACCGGCAGGAAGAGGCCGGTCCACGTGCCCGGCGTATTGATCAGATAGACGTCGGAACCCTCCCGGTCCTCCGGCCAGTCCATCGACCGCCACAGGACCTGCCGGGTCTCGATGCGGGTGTTGTTGACGAAGTCGCGCAACTGGGACAGGGCGAGGAGCGGCGCGACGACCGCGTGCATGACCACCACGAGCCCGATCGCGACCCGGCGGGCCCGCCGGCCCCACCGGAGCATTGCCGGACCGCGCAGCGTCCGGGCGAGGTCCGCCACCGCCACGCCCAGGAGGAGGGAGATCGCGGCCGACGGGAAGAGCAGCTTGTAGCTGAACGACGGCACGACGCAGAGCAGGGGGAGCGAGCTCGCGGCGGCGGCGGCGGCGAACCGCAGCTCCGGCCGGCGGCGGACCGACGGCGCGAGAACCGCCACGACGACCGCGACGAGCGCCATCCCGATCACGGCCACCACCGGCGAGCCGGCCAGCGAGAGCTCGCCGGGGATCGCGGTCAGGCCGCCCATCAGGTAGCCCGGCAGGCGCCGCGTGAACGCTGCGTGGAGGTAGTCCAGCGGCCGGTCGAACGGGTCCAGGTACCAGCTCGACGCCCGGGTGCCGTAACCGGCCGACACATAGAAGACCACGTAGGCCGCGGCCAGGGCGGCAAACGGAGCGGCGGCGGAGATCCGGTCCCGCCGGGGATCGCGGGCCAGAAAGACCTCGTAGGCCGCGATCCACCCGATCGTGACCAGGCCGGTCTCCCCGGACCCCAGGGCCAGGACGAACGCGGCCAGCGAGAGAGCGAGGCGATGGAGGCCGCCGTGCTGGCGGTAGCGGTCGTAGAGGAGGAGGCTGACCATCGAGAACAACACGTCGAGCAGGCTGTGCCGGGCCGCGATCCAGGCCACGTTGTAGGTGTGGGCGTCGTCGAGGACGAAGAAGAGGCCGGCGAGGAGCAGGGCCGGCCGGCTCGCCTTGTCCGGCAGCAGCCGGCGGTGCAGCTCGAGCACGGCGGCGGCGAGCGCGAGCCAGAGCGCCAGGTTGACGGTGTGGAAGGCGAACGGGGTCGAGCCCAGGAGGCGGTGGTTCGCCAGGAAGGTCAGCGCGCTGACCGGGCGGAAGAAGCGGATCTCGAGATCGGGGTCTCCGAACCAGGGGAGCGAGTAGGGCGAGCCGGTCTGGAGGTAGGCGGGGCCGGGCAGCGATGCGTGGAGCGACCAGAACTTGAGGCTGAAGTCGAAGACGCCGGACCGGTCGAGGCCGCGGGCCCGGGCGTCGAGGAGCACCTGGTGCCACAGGTCGTCGATGTAGAAGCCGGACGTCAGGCTCGGCAGGAAGAGCAGGAGCCCGAGCCCGAGGCAGACCGCGACGCGATGGCGGAGCGCTGTCTCGTAGAGCCTTCGAAAAAAGTCTCGCATCGCCCGACGCATTCTAGCCGCTTGACCCCCTCTCCGCGGCGCGGGTAACATCGGTCCGGCTCTTCTGTGTTTCCATCCTTGCTGACCTTAGGAGGCTCGACATGTCCCGACTGCGGCGTGCGTTGTTCCTCTCCTGCCTCGTGCTTCTCGGATCGTTCACGGCTGTCTTCGGCCAGTCCCAGGCCACTACCGGGGTCATCGAGGGCACCGTGTCGGACGAGGGCGGCGGCGTTCTTCCGGGTGCCACGGTCACCCTGCGCAACACGGCGACCAACTACGAGCAGACGGTGGTCACGGGCGAGAACGGCCGCTTCCGCGGCGTCCTGCTGCCCCTCGGCCCCTACCGCATCACGGTGGCGCTCGACGGCTTCGCCACCCTGGTGCGCGAAGGCCTCGACCTCGCGGTCGGCCAGACGATCAACCTGCCGCTGACCCTCAGGCCGGGCCTCGAGCAGGAGATCACGGTGACCGGCGAGGCGCCGGTGATCGAGAGCAGCCGCACCGAGGGGGCGGTCCGCATCGACACCCGCGCGATCGAAAACCTGCCCAACAACGGCCGCAACTTCCTGGACTACACCAAGCTCACCCCGGGCGTGACTGTCGTGCAGGGGCCGGACGGCGACGAGCTGTCGATCAACGGCCAGAAGGGCATCGCCAACAACATCTCGGTGGACGGCGCCGACTTCAACAACCCCTTCTTCGGCGAGCAGCGCGGCGGCCAGCGGCCCCCCTTCACCTTCAACCTCGATTCGGTGCAGGAGGTGGTGGTGGTCGCCGACGGCGCCCCGGCCGAGTTCGGCCGCTCCGCGGGCGGCTTCGTCAACGTCATCACCAAGTCCGGGACCAACCAGATCAAGGGCAGCGTCCACGCCTTCTACATCGACGACAGCCTGTCTTCGACGCCGAAGAACCCCGACGGCAGCAGCGCCGAGGAAGGCGACTTCGACCGCGCGCAGGGTGGCTTCACCCTCGGCGGCCCGCTGGTCCAGGACAAGGTCTTCTACTTCATCGCCGCCGACGCGCAGCGCTCCAGCCGCACCAAGCAGACCAATCCCAACCGCATGGACCCGCGGCTGGTGAGCTTCCTTGCCTCCATCGGCCTGCCCGACGAGAACGGGCCGATCGAGCGTACCGATGACGCCGAGGTGGCGCTGGCGAAGATCGACTGGCAGGCCTCTGACAGACATCTCGTCACCTTCCGTTACAGCTACACCAACTCCGAACAGGTCAACGGCACCTTCGACGTCGATCAGTGGGGCCGCTCGGCCAACGGCGTCGAGCAGGACTACTCCCACGCCGGCACCGCCACCGTGCTCTCCACGCTGTCGAGCAACGTGCTCAACGAGGTGCGCGCCCAGTACGCCAAGGAGTGGCGGCCGCGGCCCTACGAGGGGCCGAGCATCCCGGGGCAGAGCCGGCCGTTTCCGGACACCGCCATCCTCTTCAACGACGACTTCACCCCCAACGGCGCCCGCTGGGGGATGCCGTTCTTCCTCCCCGTCAAGTACGACGACGACCGCAAGCAGCTGACCGAGAACCTCTCCTACCTGCGCGGCGACCACTCCTTCAAGGCCGGGCTCGAGTACAACGAGGTCGCCTCGTCGCAGACCTTCGTCGGCTTCGCCAACGGCCGCTTCGTGTTCCTGACCACCAGCGACTTCATCAACTACGTCAACAGCAACGGCGCCAACGGCACGGTCCTGCTCTACCTGCAGCAGGCGGGCGTCGGCAACACCACGGCCGAGCAGGCCGGGACGCAGACCATCCGCCAGCGCGAGCCGGCCGTCTACGTGCAGGACTCCTGGAAGCCGCGTTCGAACCTGACCATCGACTACGGCCTGCGCTGGGAGGCGCTCGACAATCCCGACGTCCGCACGCCGCCGAGCCAGGTCTTCTTCGCTCCCTTCATCGGGCAGACCAAGAACGGCCAGGAGTTCCCCTCCGACGGCGAGATTCCCGACGACTACGAGATGTGGCAGCCCCGCCTCGGCCTCTCCTGGGTGCCCGACGCGGCCGGCAAGTCGGTGGTGCGCGCCACCGCCGGCGTGTACCACGCGCGGCTGCCAGCGCTCAACCTGGCCTCCACGCGCTCGACCAACGGCAGCCTCGGGCAGACGATCTTCCGGGCCACCGGCGTGGGCACGCCGCCGCCCTATACGCAGCTCCTCCAGGGTGGCGCCGTGGACCACCCCGACGTCTTCGTCTACGACAAGGACTGGCAGACCCCGAGGACCATCTCCACCAGCCTCTCCTACGAGCGCGAGGTGTGGTCCGACACGGCGGGGCTCGTCAAGCTCAACTACGCCAAGACCGACCACATCACCCGCTTCACCAACCGCAACGATCCGCGGCTGGGCTCGCCCTGGTCGTCCGGCCTGCCGCCGGGCGGCGCCAACGGCATCGCCACGCTCACCACCGTCGAGTCGACGGCCAAGAGCCGCTACCGCGGCATCACCCTCGGCCTCGACAAGCGGTTGACCGGCAACTTTGCCTACCAGGTCTACTACACCTGGTCGAAAGACAAGTCGGACGACGACAACGAGCGGGACCCGTTCACCTTCCGTTATGCCGACATCACCCAGCTCGACCGCGAGTACAGCTACTCCGACCGGGACCAGCGGCATCGCGTCAACGCCTGGGCGCTCTTCCGGCTGCCCGCCAGCCTCGACCTCAACCTGCGCTATTCCTATCGCTCGGCGCAGCCGAAGTCGATCACGGCGTCGGGTGCGGACGCCACGACGCCCGCGACGCGCATCAACCCCGACGGCTCGGTGACCCTGCGCAACCTGGGACGGAAGGACAACGAGTTCAACTCGCTCGACCTCCGGCTGTCGCGGGAATTCTCCTTCGGCAACATGACGCTGGAGCCTGTCGTGGAAGTCTTCAACGTCTTCGACGAGCCGAACTTCCTGCGCCCGCAGGTCACCGAGCTCGCCTTCAACTTCGACGGCACGGTGCGCAGCGGCGCCGGCGACCCGCGGCAGATTCAGGTGGGGGTGCGGCTGCTGTTCTAGGCCCTCACCCCCCGGCCCCCTCTCCCGGTCCCCGGGAGAGGGGGAGACTTACTTGTAGTAGGTGATCTCCAGCGGGTTGCCGTCGGGATCGAGGAAGTAGATCGACCAGGAGGTGTCGTGGTCGACGGGGCCGCGGAAGGGGATGCCGAGGTTGCCCAGGTGTTCCTGGGCGGCGGCGAACCCGGCTTCGTCGGTCTGCCAGGCGGTGCGATGCCAGTGCGGCGCGTCGCCGGGGTCCTTCCGCGGCTCGCCGTTGGCCTTGAACAGGGCGAGCTTCGTGCCGCCGGCGCCGATCATGACCGGCTCCGGATCCCAGCGCGCTACCTCCTGCAGGCCGAGCGTTCTGGCATACCACTGGATCGCGGCGTCGATGTCCTGGACCAGGATCTCGACGTGGTCGATGCGCTGGGCGGCGAAGGGCATGACGGCGCTACTTTAGCACCCGAAACCACCGCTCAAACAGCTTCCTGACCCCCGGCGTGAGCTTCGTGCGGCGCCACTGGTCGGCGGCTTTCTTCACGACCTCTCCCTGGGTCGGATAGGGATGGATCACGCTCGCGATCCTGCCCAGGCCGATGTTGTGGGTGATCGCGAGGCAGAGCTCCCCGATCATGTCGCCGGCATGCTCGGCCACCAGCGTGGCGCCCAGGATGCGGTCCTTTCCCTTCTCCAGGTGGAGCCGGAGAAAGCCCTCGTCCGCGCCGTCGAGGATGGCCCGGTCCACGGTCGAGAGCTGGACGGTCAGCGTATCCACCTCGATCCCGCGCTCCCGGGCGTCCTTCTCGTAGAGGCCCACGTGGGCGATCTCGGGCGAGGTGTAGGTGCACCACGGGACCGTCAGCGCGCTCGCCTTCGCGCGGCCGAAGAAGAGCGCGTTCTGGATCACGATGCGGGCCTGGGCGTCCGCGATGTGGGTGAACTGATGGCGCGAGGCCACGTCGCCGCAGGCGAAGACGTTCCGGTTGCTCGTGCGGAGGTTGTCGTCCACCTCGACGCCCTTCTTCCCGTATCTCACCCCGGCCGCTTCCAGCCCGAGATTCTCGACGTTCGGCGCGCGGCCGGCGGCGACCAGGATCTCGTCCGCCTCGATCTCCCTGCCGCCTTCGAGCACGACCGTGCGGCCCCGGACCTCCAGGATCTTCGAGCGGAATTCGAGCTGCACGCCGTCGCGGATCATCGCCTTCTGGACCACCTCGGCGGCGTCGGCGTCCTCGCGGATCAGCACGTGGTCGTGCTTGTCGAGGAGGGTGACCTTGCTGCCGAGCCGGGCGAAGGCCTGGGCCAGCTCGCAGCCGATCGGACCGCCGCCGATCACCACCAGCCGCTCCGGCAACTCGGTCAGGTTGAAGATCGTCTCGTTCGTCCGGTAACCCGCCTCGGCCAGGCCCGGGACCGGCGGGACCGCGGCGCGGCCGCCGGTCGCGATCACGGCGCGGCGGAAGCGGAGGGTTTTTCCTCCGGCTTGGCCTCCGACCTCGATCGCGTCCGGACCGGTGAACCGGCCTTCGCCGAGGAAGACGTCGACCCCGAGACCGCGGAAGCGCTCGGCGCTGTCGTGGACGCTGATGCCGGCGCGCAGGCGGCGCATGCGGGCCATGGCCGCGCCGAAGTCGCCACGGGACTGCGGATCGACGGCCGGCCCGCCGAAGCGCTCCGCGGCCGAGCGCGCCTCGTGCCACGACCGCGAGGCCCGGATGACACCCTTGGACGGCACGCAGCCGACGTTCAGGCAGTCGCCTCCCATCAGGCCGCGCTCGATCAGGGCGACCTTCGCGCCGAGGCCGGCCGCGCCCGCGGCCGAGACCAGGCCGGCGGTGCCGGCGCCGATCACGACCATGTGGTAGCGCGGGGCCGGCTCGGGGTTCACCCAGTCCGGCGGATGGACGTTCGCGATCAGGCGGAGGTTGGGCTCGTCCTGCGGCTCGATCGTCATTCGATCTCCTGCTTGAGCGCCCGGCCCGCCAGGCGGGTGACGAAGGCGGTGACCACGACCGTCGCCAGCAGTCCGACGCCGAACAGGATCCAGCCTTCGACGCCCTTCTTCGCGCCTCCGCCCAGGGCGGACGCCAGGCTGCCGGCCGCCGCTCCATAGTAGACGTAGAGCAGCGTGCCCGGGAGCATGGCCGCCGAGGCCGCGAAGTAGGAGAGGAACGGCACCCGGGTGAGGCCGAGCGAGTAGTTGAGGAGGTTGAACGGGAAGACCGGCGAGAGCCGGAGCAGGGCCACGATCCTGAAGCCCTCGCGGCCGACCGCCCGGTCGATCGCCGAGATCGCCGCGAAGCGGGGATTGCCCGCGATGCGGCGCTCGATCGCGCCTCGGGCGACGTATCTCGCCACCAGGAAGGCGGCCGAGGCGCCGAGCGTCGCGCCGGCCAGCGTGAAGATCGTCCCCTTGACCACGCCGAAGAGGGCGCCGGCCGCCAGGGTCAGCACCGACCCCGGGACGAAGGCCACGGTGGCGACCGCGTAGCCGAGGATGAAGACGACCGGCCCCAGCGCGCCGAGGCTCTCGACCCAGGCGGCGAACCGGGGCACGAAGGCGACGGCCTGCCGGCCACCCAGGATCAGGAGGGCCAGAACGGCCGCTCCGATCAGGATGGAGACGGCGAGCCTCGCCCGCAAGGAGGATCGCCTAGGCCGCGGCCCACATGGCGGCGGCGAGCAGCATGCCGCCCATGCCGACCAGCATGGCGCCGACGGCCGCCAGGTTCCCCCACCACGTCCCTTCCTTGGCGGTCTTGCCGAGCAGCATCAGACCGCCGCAGGCGACGGCGAGCTGGACGAGCATGAGGCCCGTGGCGAGCCGGGGCTGGGCGACGGCCGCCCCGGAAAGAATGACACCCAGGAGCAGCGCACCCATCGCGAAGAAGTCCCAACGCGTGGGGCGCGGAAGATCCGGCAGCTTGGGCAGCTTCAAGGCTTCCATGCCTCCTCCGTAAGTCGTGAGCCTGCGGATGGTAGCACAGCTCGGAACGAGGGAACCGCGGCGGCCCCGGTCCGGTCTAAGCGGGCCGGGAGGACACCACCATGAAGCGAGCAGTCCTGGTGGCGGCCGCCGCTCTCTGCGTCTCGTGCGCGCCCGGATCCTCGTCGTCCGGGAGCTCGCCTCGGTGCGACGGAACCGCGACGTCCTGCTGGTCGATCTGCGCGGCACCGGCCGGTCGTCGGCGCTCGTCTGTTCCGAGTTGGAAGGGGAGGACGGCGGACAGGAATTCCTGGACGGCTTCCTGCCTGCCGGCAAGGTCCGCGCCTGCCGCGACCGCCTGAAGAAGGAGGCGGACCTGGCCTGGTACACCACCGATGCGGCGATCGACGACGTCGAGGAGGTGCGCACCGCGCTCGGCTACGGCCCGCTCAACCTGATGGGCGGCTCTTACGGGACGCGCGCCGTGCTGACCTACCTGCGGCGCCATCCAAGGAGCGTGCGGACCGCCACGCTGGACGGGGTGGTCGCGCCCGACGCGCGCAACCCGCTGGGGCTCGCCCGCGCCACCCAGCAGGCGCTCGACGGCCTGCTCGCCGAGTGCGAGTCGGACCCGGCCTGCCGCGGCGCCTTCCCGAAGCTGCGCGAGCCGGTCGTCTCGGACGTGCCGGCCCTGCTGCTCTCGGGCGAGCGCGATCCGGCCACGCCGGCGGCCGACGCCGAGCGGGTGGCCCGCACCCTGAAGCGGTCGCGGCACCTGGTAATCCCGGACTCCGCCCATGGCACGGACGGCCTGCGGGACGACGGCTGCCTCGCCAGCCTGCGCGCCGCGTTCATCGAGGCGGGCGCGGCGGAGGGGCTCGACGCCTCCTGCCTCGCCGGGATCCGGCGGCCGGAGTTCGCTCTGAGCCTCGTCGCCTTCGACCGGCCGGCCGAGCCCGAGGCGAAGGTCTCGAAGGCCGACCTCGAAAGGCTCGTGGGCACCTATTCGGCGCCGGAGATGAGGCTGGCGCTCAAGGCCGAGCTCGCCGGAGACCGCCTGCGCCTCTCCGTGTTGATGGGGCCGCCGTTCCCGCCCGCCCTGCTGATCCCGACCTCGCCCACTCACTTCCGCTGGGAGGGAGAAGGGCTCGCGCCGGGGTTGGCGGTCGAGTTCGTGCTCGAAGGAGACAAGGCTAGCGCGCTCAGGGTGGTCCAGCCCGGCAAGCCGGAGGTGGTCATGGCGCGGACGAAGTGAAGTGCTATCGTCCGGGGCGCTTGCCATCCATGAGAGGACTCTGAATGCGAACGCTTCCCCGTCTTTCTGTCGTGCTCCTTGCCGGCGCCTGGCTGGCCACGTCTCCGGCCCGCGCGGACCTGGGCTTTCCGGACTCCGTCAAGCTTCCGCCGCAGATCCAGGTCGATCCCGACCAGTCGCTCATCCAGGAGGACATGGCCGAGGCCGAGTTCCCCGCCGACGCGTCCGGCTCGAAGACCGTCACGAAGCGCGGCCGGCACTACGCGCGCTGGTTCGTCTACAAGCCGGCCGCGGGAGAGCCGGCCCCCGGCTACTACAACGGCACCGAAGGGCGGATCTACAACGCCATCCAGCCGCTCTTCGCACGCGGCGGCTGGCAGACGGTCTGGACCAGCGACGACAAGTCGAGCTTCTCGATGCGGCTCGCGAAAGGGGGCATGGAGGCGTGGGCCAAGGTCCGCATGGACGCCCCGCAGGCCCAGGTGTTCCTGGAGGTGATCGAGACCGGGAGCGCGGCGGCGAAGCTGGAGCTTCCGGCGCCGGCCGCGGCGCCGGAGAAGATCGGCGACAACGCGGACATCCCGTACCTGCCGCCCTATCCCGGCTCGACGCGCAAGGGCGGCGGCCGGGACGATGGACCGCTGATTCTGCCCGAGCTCGCGAAGGCCGGCGGCGAGCCTGCGGCCGTGGGGCAGGGGGTTCTGTCGCGCTCCTACCAGGGGCCGAAGACGCTGTCGAAGCTCCAGTTCGTCGCCGACTACCGGGACGCCCTGACCCGGGCCGGCTGGAAGGTCCTCTACCCGGCGACCGACGCGCAGGCGGCCGAGGCGGGCACGCTCGTGGCGCACTACGCGAAGAACGGCCGCGACGTCTGGGCCCATCTGTTCTACGAATATGGCGCCAGCCTGTCCTACACGATCGCGGACGTGGGCGCCGAGGACTGGGCCGCGAAGCTCGACCGGGACTGCCGGCTGCCGCTCTACGGCGTGCTTTTCGACTTCAACAAGTCGTCCCTCAAGCCCGACTCCGAGCCGGTGCTGGCCAAGGCCGCGAGCCTGCTCAAGGCGAAGGCGTTCACCGTGGAGGTCCAGGGCCACACGGACAACGTCGGGGCCGACGCCTACAACCTCCAGCTCTCCGAGGCCCGGGCCGCGAGCGTCAAGGCGTGGCTCGTCCAGCACGGCGTCGCCGCGGACCACCTGAGCTCCAAGGGGTACGGCAAGACCCAGCCCGTGGCCGACAACGGTTCGGATGAGGGCCGGGCGAAGAACCGCCGCGTGGAGCTGGTGAAGGCGGGGTGCAAACCGGCCCGGTGACGCGCCGGTCACCTCTTCGCGTAGAGCCCTTCCCGGACGGCTGCTCCCTCGCGCACGAGCTTGATGCGGCCCTGCTCGTTCATGCGGCGGAGGGCCGCCGACACGCTGCGGAGGTCGGCGTCCCGGCCGAGCGCCTGCCGGAAACGCCGGTTGATCTCCGCGGTCATGGCTTTGGCGCCGAAGGGCTCGTCCGCGGTCCGGCCCTCCAGGATGCGCGCGATGAGGGCGGTCAGCGTCGGGTTGGGTCCGACATCCATGTCCTCCTTCACAGGAGCCGCCGGCGCGACCGCCTCGGAGGCCGGCACGGCGACCGTCTTGAGCGATTCCAGGTGCCGCGACGCCTTTTCGAGCTCGGCTTCGTGGAGGACGCGCTGGTCCCGGTGAAGCTCCTCCTGCCGGGCGTGGAGGGCGGCCTGCTCGCGGTGAAAGGCGACCTGCTGCTCCAGGTTCCGCAGGATCTCCTCCAGAGAAAGCTTCAGACTCATGGTCTCTCCCTCCCTTCGAGTCGCGACGCCGAGAGCTCGAGTCGCGATGACGAACGGTTCAGTCGCGACGACGAACGTTGAAGTCGCGACGACTCGCGATGATCTCGCGACGACAGGCTGCTAAGTCGCGACGACTCGCGACGATGTCGCGATGACTGGAGGCTTGGTTGCGATGACGAGAAGGTGAGTCGCGACGATCTCTCTACGAGTCGAGATGACAAAGGGTATTGTCGCGATGACGAGAAGTCAAGTCGCGATGACAAGAGCTCTGGTCGAGATGAGTCGCGACGAATTTGCTGCACCGAAAGGCTGAGTCGCGACGGCGAGGGCTTGAGTCGCGACGGTGGATGGGTGAGTCGCGACGCCGAAGGGAGGCGCCTACTCAGCCTGCAAGGGATTCGAGAGGCCGATCGCCGCTGGTCGCACGGAGGAGGGAAACAGCTCCTGGAACAGCTCCAAGTGGGACTTGTAAAGGGGAGAGACGACGCTGGCGGTCCTCTCCCCGGCGGCGATCCGGTCCGCGGCTCCATGCACCTCGTCGTGTGGAAGCTCAAAGAGATCGCGGTCCTTTTTCTTGGATCGGGATGGTGCTCTTGTTGCCAACTCGAGGAGGCGTTTCACGCCTTCCGCGAAGGGACCTTCGGTGGGGCGCTCCGAAGTGGTCCGGGTGAGGACGGGAATCACTTGAATAGGACCCTGTCTTTTGAGCCGCGGTGCCGCCTTTAAAGCTTCCGCGACCATGAGAGTCCCGTCCAGCGACTCCTGGTTCGCCACGAACATGCAGACGACGGTATCGGCGAGGATCGTGGTGGCGAGCCCGCCGAGCTCCGTGACGCCGGTGCGGGCGTCGATCAGGAGATAGTCGGGCTTCAACTCGTCGCGGATGCGGGCGTGCAGGTCGAGAAGAGGCATTAGTCCCTGGCCGCTCGGGTCGTCAAAGCGGATCTTCTCGCCGAGTTGCTTGAGCGCCGCCCAGTAGGCTTTGTCCGGCGCAGGGCCCGCGGGCATCAGGCGGAGCCAGCCGCCCGATCCGGGAGGCACCGGAACCTCGATCATGTGCTCTTCAAGCGGAGGCGGGGATGTGGCTTCGCGGGCTGTCGCCACCAGATAGGGAACGGCGCCGCCTTCGAACCGGCTCTCCCGGAAGGCTGCGTGGCCCAGCTTGTAGTGGAGGCCGGGCGCCTCGAAATCCAGGTCGAGCGCGACGACCCCCTTGCCGAGGGACGCCAGGAAGCGGGCTGCGTTCGCGAGCAGCAGCGAGCGCCCCACGCCCCCTTTATAGGAGTAGAAGGCGAGCGTCTCCACGGATTTCAGGCAGCCAGACCGAAGGCGCCACCCTCCTGGAGCCAGCGCGCCAGCTCGCGCGCATCCTGGACCGCGTTCGCGGCATGGCGGAACCGCTCCGCCAGAGAGCGTGCGTCATCGTCCAGCAACTGCCGCAACGCCGTTTTCAGTGCGCGGGTCGCATCCTTCTCGGCGACGTAGCGCTCGACCAGGGCACGGGCACGCTCGATGTCCCCGGCCTTCAGGGCGGCCCGGACCGCGCCTCGGCGCGCGATGCGCCCCTCCGGCTGCGAGCCCGGGATCGCCTTCGCGAGCTTCTCCTCCAGGGAGGAGACCTCCGCCCAGGCGAGCGCCGAGCTGATGCTCTGCTCGTCGAGCTGCTCGGCCCGCCAGATGGCGCTGGTGACCAGGGTATTGAGAAGATCCGTGCTCAAGTCTGCACCGCCTTCGAGGACTGGAGGGCCGCCACCGGCTCTTCGAAGCCGACGACGCCGACCCACTGCTGATCTACATCTTCATCCTCTACGCGCGACACCTGCTCCAACTTTTCGGCGAGCCTGGACGCGATGCTCCCGCGCGCGACGCCGCTCACCTCCAGGGCGATTCTAGAGCATACCTCCTCGTTCGCCTCCTCCAGAAGCCAGTCCGCACTCTCGCCCTGCTGCATCCGCCGCACGATGCGCCAGCCGTATGCCCGATGGGCGAGAGCCAGGGTGACCGCCTCGGCGCCGTCCTCGGTCAGCCGCTTGTTGTCGTGCTGATCCATCTGGACCGGATCGGAGGTTGGCCAGGCGAGCTTTCCCTCGGAGGCAGCCTGCTCGAGATCCAGTCGGATGGCTACCGGCGATCCATGACCGTTTTTCTGGAGGCTGAGCGCGGCACGGCCGGTCATGACGAGGGCGAGATCCTCGGGGAGCCGCGGGTGCATCTTGCGCAGATCGGCAAGGTCGATTTCCATGAGCCGCGATCTTCTCCTGTTTCCAACGATCAAGCAACCCTGCAGCGGGTCGGACCGCCGGCGCCCCGCCGGCGGTGGTCGGAGGCACGGATGAGAAACGGCTTGCGTCGCATCCCTACCCCGGAGAAGACCCCTCCCCGACCCTCCCCTGCTTCGCAGGAGAGGGCGCCGCCACCCTACCCCGACTTGAGGAGTGAATCAGTTACCCAGATGGTACCGCGGAGCGGCTTGCCTGAGTTGCTCGACGTACTCAGCTCCACTCACTTCAACGTCGGCCCAGGCGCCGACCTCCGACGATGCAGCGATCTGCTCAGCCGTCAGACCCTTGCCCCTGAGGTCGTCCTCGGAGAGCACGGGGTCATCATCTGGCAGCAGTTCCGTCATCATGGCTCTTCAAGCCCCCTGATGCTCGGGCCGCAGCAGGTCGAGCACGGTCTTCACGGGCGCGAAGGTCGCGTCCGGGATTTCGATGAAGACCGTGTTCCAGCCGGCCATGGCGCCGTTCCAGAGGCCGGGGCGCTCCAGGGCCTTGAGCGGCCGGCCCTCGTGGGACTTGGCGGCGATGAAGACGGCTTTGGGATCGACGAAGCGGCCGAGGTCGTAGGGCTCGCCGCGCCGGTTGCGCAGGGCGCAGACGAGATCCGTCGGATTGAAGTGGGTGGACCTGGCGAGGATCTCCTCGCGGACCGCGGGACCGAGCTGAGAGCTCTCGACGATCTGGATGGAGATGCGCCCGTTTTCATTCTTCACCCAGAAGGGGCCGCCGCCTGGCTCTCCCTGGTTGCGCACCATGCCGCAGACCCGCAGCGGCCGGTCGAGCGCTTCGATCAGGGACGGCCGGGTGATGTCGGGCATCGGACGCGAGAGGTCCTTCTCCAGGAAGAGGACCGCCTCCTCCTGGACATCGTCGCCGGCCTCCAGCCGCTCCAGCAGGCGGAAGACCTTCTCCTGCAGGGCCAGGAGCTGGCCGGTCAGGACCTTCTTCCAGCCGTTCACGACGGGCTTGCGGCTGTCCGGGACGACGTTGTCGATGTTCTTGAGCAGCACGAGGTCCCGGCCCTGGACGGCGAGCGCGCCCAGGTTGTCGATCAGCGAGCCGTGGCCTCCGGGCCGGAAGAGGAGCGAGCCGTCGTCCTGCCGGAAGGGACGGTTGTCGGGATCGACGGCCAGGGTGTCGGTCGAGGGCTGCTGGTACGAAAAGGTGACCTCGAACCGGCAGCCGTAGCGCTCCTCGTAGACCGGCCGGACCTCCTCCAGCAGCTCCGTGAAGAGACCCTGGTGCTGCGGCGAGACCGTGAAGTGGAGACGGCAGACGCCTTTCTCGTCCCGGGTCTGCTCCGTGGCCTCGACGAGGTGCTCCTCCAGCGGCGTGCGCGGGCCTTCCGGGTAGCGGTGGAACTTGAGCAGGGCCTTGGGCAGCTCGGCGTAGCCCAGGCCCTCGTCGGTGAGCAGGTGCCGGAGGATCTCGCACCGGCCGCGATCCTTCTCCTCGGCCAGGTCCTCGTAGAACGCGAAGCGCGGCAGGTTGTCGAGGAAGGTCCGGACCTCGGCCGGCGGGTCGCCCGGGCAGCCGTCGTTCAGGTCGGCCAGCAGCTCCTTGAACATGCGGGTGGCGGCGCCGGAGGCGGGGACCATCTTCGAGATCCGGCCCTGGCGCGCCGCCTCCTCGAAACGGGCGAGGAGCCACGGCTCGGCTTCTCTCGGCAGCCGGCGGATGCCGTCGTCGAGGCGGCACGGCCGGAGCACCTTCGCGTAGGGCGGCGGGTTGCGGAACAGCTCGATCTGCCGCAGCGCCTCTCCGGGCGCGATGCCCAGGTCGGCCATCTGGGCCCGGTCGGACTCGGTGAAGAGGTTGCCGTGTTCGCCGGTCATGACCTGCGCAGGCGTGGCAGAAGGGCCTCCAGCGTGGGAGCGTCCCGGTCCTTCGGGCTCAGGAGAGGTTCTCCAACCGGCCAGTCGATGCCCCCATCGCCGATACCGGGATCGTTCCAGACGATCCCGATCTCGTCGCCGCCGTCGTAGAAGTCGGTGCACTTGTACTGCACGTGGGCGGTCTCGGAGAGCACCGCGAAGCCGTGGGCGAAGCCGGGAGGCACCCAGAGCTGCAGGAAGTTGTCTCCGGAGAGCCGCTCTCCCACCCACTGGCCGCAGGTGGGGGAGTCGGGCCGGATGTCGACCGCCACGTCGAAGATCTCGCCCTGGACCACGCGCACCAGCTTGCCCTGGGGGCGCCGGAGCTGCGCGTGGAGGCCGCGCAGGGTGCCGCGGACCGAGTAGGAGTGGTTGTCCTGGACGAACGTCTCCGGGATGCCTCCCTCGGTGAACCGGGCCTGGTGGTAGGTCTCCAGGAAGAAGCCGCGGTCGTCGCGGAACACCCGGGGCTCGACGAGCACGACCTCGGGGATCCGGGTGGGCAGGAACCTCATTTCACCAGCCCCAGGCGCTCGCGGCCGTACTTTCCGGCCTGGACGGCCTCGCACCAGGCGCGGTTCCCGAGGTACCAGCGGACCGTGGCGCGCAGGCCGGACTCGAAGTCCTGGCGCGGCTCCCAGCCGAGCTCGGCGCGGGCCTTGGCGTCGTCGATGGCGTAGCGCCGGTCGTGGCCCGGCCGGTCGGCGACGAAGGTCTTGAGGTCGCGGTAGGAGGCGATTCCCTTCGCGCGCAGGGCCGGGTTGTCCGCCGCCGGCCGCTCCGCCTCGAGGATGTCGCAGAGGGCATCGACGATCTGGAGGTTCGTGCGCTCGCTGCGGCCGCCCAGGTTGTACTTCTCGCCGGGCCGGCCCTTCTGCAGCACCGCGAGCACGCCGCGGCAGTGGTCCTCGACGTAGATCCAGTCGCGCACGTTGCCGCCGTCGCCGTAGATCGGCAGCGGCTTGCCTTCGAGCGCGTTGAGCGTCATCAGGGGGATGAGCTTCTCCGGGAACTGGTAGGGGCCGTAGTTGTTCGAACAGTTGGTGACCAGCGCCGGCAGCCCGTAGGTCTCGTGATAGGCGCGGACGAGGTGGTCGGCGCCGGCCTTGGAGGCGGCGTAGGGGGAGTTCGGCGCGTAGGGCGTGGTCTCGGAGAAGGCGCCGGTCGGTCCCAGGCTGCCGTAGACCTCGTCGGTCGAGACGTGGAGGAAGCGGAGGTCCGCGGCGTGGCGCCGGGCCGCTTCGAGCAGCTCGAAGGTGCCGACGATGTTGGTCTCGATGAAGGCGCTGGCGTCCTCGATCGAGCGGTCGACGTGGCTCTCGGCCGCGAAGTTGACCACCGCGGACGGCCGGTGCTCGGCGAACAGGCGCCGGACCTCGACCCGGTCGGCGATGTCTCCTTCCACGAAGACAAGGCGCGGGTCGGTGAGCACGTCGGAGAGGTTCTCCAGGCTGCCGGCGTAGGTGAGCTTGTCGAGGACGACGACCCGTTCCCACGAACCTTCTGTGAGGACAAGGCGGACGAAGTTGCAGCCGATGAATCCGGCGCCGCCGGTGACGATCAGAGTTTCCATGGCGGGGCGGAGTATACAATCGCGGGCGCCCCCCGGTGCCTGGCGGCACCGGGACCCGATCAACCGGGGGTCTGTCTACCATGAGGCATCGTTCGTGAGCATCCTTCAGGCCGTGGTCCTGGCGATCGTCCAGGCGGTCACCGAGTTCCTGCCGATCAGCTCGTCGGGCCACCTGATCCTGGTGCCCCGCTTCCTCGGCTGGCCCGACCAGGGGCTGGCCTTCGACGTCGCCACCCACGCCGGCACGCTCCTCGCCGTGCTGGTCTTCTTCCGCCGCGACGTGACCGATCTGATCGTCGGCTTCTTCACCGGCAAGCCGCGCTCGATGAGCATCGACTTCGCGCCGCGGCCGCTCGCCTGGTGGATCGCGATCGGTACGATCCCGGCCGCCGTGGCGGGTCTCCTGCTGCACGACTGGATCTCGACCTACGCCAGGAACCCGGTGCTGATCGGCTGCACGGCCATCTTCTACGGGCTCCTGCTCGGCTTCGCGGACCGCCGGGGCCAGCAGTACAGGGACATCGGCAGCCTCGGGCTGACCGATGCGCTCCTCATCGGCACCGCCCAGGCGCTCGCCCTGGTGCCGGGCACCTCGCGCTCGGGCATCACCATGACGGCGGCGCTCCTTCTGGGGCTCACCCGGCCGGCCGCGGCGCGCTTCTCGTTCCTGCTCAGCATCCCGGTCACCGCGGCGGCGGTGGCGCTCGACGCGCTCGACATCGCCAAGGGCGCGGTGGATCCGGCCCAGTACGTGCCCATGGCGGTCGGCGTGGCGGTCTCGGCAGGCGTGGGCTACGCGGTCATCGCCTGGCTGCTGGGCTGGCTGCGGCGCCAGCCCATGACCGCCTTCGTGGTCTACCGGGTGATCCTCGGGATCGTGCTCCTGGCGACGTTCGGCCTGGGGCTGCTCAGGTAGGGCACAAAAAAAGAAGGAGCGCGGCCGGCGCTCCTTTTTGGAGGGATGAGAGGAGGTTTTGCCTCCCCGCAATTCGAAAGTCTAGACCGCCTATCGACGGTTGTCAATATCTTTCGCATCTGTCATAGCAATGTCACCAGGCTACCCGCCGAGCACGGCCTGCTTGAAGTCCTCGCCGGGGGCGGGGTCCTGGCCGATCCAGGTGCTGAGGATGGCGTCGGACGTGGGCTTGCCGGGCAGAGTGCCCTTGGCCTTGCCGCCGACCTCGACGTGGGTGCCTTCGCCGGGCACGTAGGTCAGGACGAGCTGCTGGCCCTTGCCGACGCCGTCCATCCAGGAGCAGAGGGTCTTGAAGTTCTTCTGGACCTCGGCCGAGGCGTTCGGGGTGTTGGCCTCCAGGCCCTCGTCCCAGGCCTCGCACATCTGCTCCTTACTGACGTCGTAGATGAAGGAGAGGACCATGCGGCGGGGGGCGTCGGCGCCGAGGACCTTGGCGGCGGACTTCTCCTTCTGGGGCAGGTAGAGGCCGCCGACGTAGACCTTGACCACGAACTTCTTGCGCAGGCCCATGCCGTTGAGCACCAGGGACTTGCCGTTGGCGTCGGCCTTGTCCGGCAGGGAGACGCCGGCGAGCGTCCCGGCGGCGGCCGGGACGGCCAGGAGCAGGGCGAGCAGGGCGGGGAGGGCTTTTCTCATCGCGTTTTTTCCTCCGGAAAGATCCGCCTCAGTCTAACGCACCGCATGCCTTTCTCCCTCTCCCTCGTTCCGAGGGAGAGGGTCGGGGAGAGGGAGGATGGGATCAACCATCTATAATCGCCTCCAAAATGAGGACTGACGCCGAGCTGGTGGCGAGCGCGATCAAGGGCTCCCAGGAGGCCTTTCACGAGCTGGTGACGCGTTTCGAGCGCCCGGTCTACAGCCTCATCGCGCGCATGGTGCAGGACCCGGCCACGGCCGAGGACCTGGCGCAGGAGGCGTTCGTCAAGGCGTACCGCAGCCTGCGCTCCTACGACCCGTCGCGCAAGCTGTCGAGCTGGCTGTTCAAGATCGCCCACAACACGACGATCGACCACCTGCGCCGCAACGCCCCCGAGACGGTGCCGCTGGACTCGCCGCCCGAGGAGGAGGGGAGAGGCGGACTGGCCGCGGTGCTGGCCGACGGCTCGGTCGAGGACCCCGCCGCTGCCGCCGAGCGCCGGGACATGGCAAGATCTCTCGAACGGGCCGTGGCCCGGCTCCGCCCGGAGTACCGGGAGGCGGTGGTGCTGTTCTACATCGAGGGGGCCTCGTACCAGGAGATCTGCGAGACGACCGGGCTGCCGCTGGGCACGGTCAAGACGAACCTCCACCGGGCCCGCAAGGAGCTGGCCCAGGAGATGGCCGCGCTGGGCTGGGGTGGACCTGAAACCCGCCGCCCGGACGGCTCGTAGGGCGGGACGGAGACGACGAAGGATGCGCGACGACCGACATGAAACCCTGACCCGCTGGCTCGACGCCGAGCACGCGGACTCCGACGACGCGGCGGAGGCCGCCCTGCTCGAGCTCTTCGAGTCGCTGCCTCCCCTGGCGCCGCCGGCCGGGTTCGCCGACCGGGTGATGCGCCGGGTTGCCCTGGAGCCGGCCGCGCCCGCGCGCCGCTCCTGGCATCCCCGGATCCTCCGCGCCGCGGTCGCGTTCGGAGTCCTGGCCACCGCGCTCTCGCTGCTCTGGGTGCCCGAGCTGCTCATGGTCCTCGGCCGCATGGTGAGCATGGGCGACATCCTGGGCCTCGGGACGGCGTCGGTGGTCGACCTCGGCCGCTGGCTGGCCCTGGCGGCGCGCATCGGAGAGGGGATCCTCACGGTGGCCGGGGCGTTCGCGGTCTCGCTCACCTCGCCCGCGGCCCTCAAGGTGACGGCCGCCTGTCTGGCGGTCTCGGGGATCTCCTTCGTCGTCCTCCGCGACCTCATGACCCGGAACAGGAGTTGGAGATATGTGGATCCCATCCGATAGATACCGGGGGCTCAGGGCGCTGATCGTCCTGATCGCCCTTGCCCTTGGCGCCGCCTCCGTGGCCTCGGCCCAGGAGGACTCCGCCCTGCGCCAGCAGGTCGAGCAGCGCTACCAGGTGCTCCCCATCCACGGCGGCGTGGTGCTCACGCCGAAGCAGGCCCGCCGCGGCGTGCAGACGGTCGAGGTGAGCGGCTCCGACGTCGCGGTCAACGGCGAGCGGGTGAACACCCGGACGCTCCAGGACTGGCTCGGCGAGGACGCAGCGCCCGTCCTCCGCCTGCTGGAGCTGAAGCCCGACCAGCGCCGCGCGCTCTTCGGCCTGGCCGCCGAGGCCGGGCCGCCTCCGGCCTCCGCCGCGCGAACGGAGCCCTCCGAGCCATCGGAAGATACCACCGCGACCCCGTCGCCGGACCAGGAGGAGGTGGAGGTCGCGGAGACTCCGGAGGCTCCGGAAACTCCGGTCTCCCCCGAGACTCCCGAGCCGTCGCCCGGCGCCTCCGAGGAGCCGTCCGTCCACTCCGGCAGCCGCGTGCGCTTCGGCGGCAGCATCGTGGTGGACAAGGACGAGGTCGCCGAGGAGGCGGTGTCGATCGGCGGCTCGGTGAGGATCGACGGCGAGGTGAGCCGCGACGCGGTGGCCATCGGCGGGCCGGTGAAGATCAACGGCCACGTCGGCGGCAACGTGACCTCGGTCGGCTCGTCCGTCCACCTCGGTCCGGAGGCGGTCGTCGAGGGCGACGTCACCAGCGTCGGCGGCACGATCGAGCGCGCCAAGGGAGCGCAGATCCACGGCTCCGAGCAGGAGGTGTCGCCGTTCCGGTCGCACCGCTGGAGCGACGGCTGGGACGACTGGGACTTCGACGGCGGCTTCGGCCCGTTCTTCCTGGTCGGCGCCTCGATGAGCGTGTTCGGCGCCATGGTCTCGCTGATCGCGGCCCTCCTGTTCGCCTGGCTGTGCCTGCTGCTGGCCCGGGGGCCGATGGAGAGGGTGGAGGCGCGCATCGCGGCCGAGCCCTGGAAGGCGGCCGGCATCGGCCTGGCGGGCTCGCTGTCGCTGCTGCCGCTGCTCGCCGTGATCGCCGGCGTGCTGGCGATCACCATCATCGGCTGCTTCTTCGTGGTCCTGCTCTATCCCGTGCTCGGCGTGGTCATCTTCTTCGCCTACGCCTTCGGCTACGCCACGGTCGCGCTGCGGGTCGGCCGGTGGTTCGAGGGCCGCTTCGGCCCCCGCTTCGCCAGCCCGTACCTGTCGGTCCTGGTGGGGATGATCCTCCTCCAGGCCTGGTGGGTGATCGCGCAGCTCCTCTCCCTGGGACCGGGGATGCTCGACCTGTTCGCCCTGATGTTCAAGATGCTCGCCTTCTGCCTGTTCATCGGCGCGATGGTGGTGGGCTTCGGCGGGATCCTGCAGGTGGCCTTCGGCTCGCAGACCTGGACGAACCGGTGGGGAGGAACGACGCCGGTCGTGCCGCCGCCGCCGGCTCCCCCCGGCCAGGATGCGCCGCCGCTGCCGCTGACCAACCGGTGGGAGGAGCCGCCGCCGCCCGAGCGCTGATATCGTCCTGCCCGGTCCCGATGCGCCCGGTCCCGAGGGGGGCCGGGCGTTCGCAGGAGGAGAGGGGCGATGGCGATCGAGGAGATCCGCATCACCAGCCTGGGCGACCTGATCGACAAGGTCACCCCCACCGAGCCCGACCCCGTGACCGGCCGGCATCGTGGCAGCGGCGTCTACCGCGGCGCCGCCGACGCGTCGCGCCACCTGCTGACCAGCCTCGACCGGCTGGGAGGGGTGGACCCGCCGCACGCCAAGACCGGGCTGGAGGAGCACATCCTCCGCAACTTCATCCGCTACTCGCGACCCTACTTCGAGACGCCGCCGGTCAACGAGTGGGAGCTTCTGGTGGCGGCGCAGCATCACGGGCTGCCCACGCGGCTGCTCGACTGGACGTACTCGCCGCTGGTGGCCGCGCACTTCGCCACCCTCGACCGCCAGAAGGGCAGGGACCTGGCGGTGTGGCGCCTCGACTGGAAGAAGGTCCACCGCTCGTTCGGCTTCCCGGAGCTGGCGCTGCTCATCCAGGACCTGGACGAGCTGTTCGTCAAGGGCGGCCATTTCAGCCCCTGGAAGCTGTTCAACTGGAACGATGAGCAGAAGGCGTTCGCCTGCATGATCGAGCCGCCGTCGCTCGACGCCCGGATCGTGGCGCAGGCGGCCGTGTTCACGCTGTGCTCGGACAAGTCGAAACCGTTCGACGCCTTCCTGGAGGAGCACGGCCTCGGCGACGCCCTGACCCGCTTCGTCATCCCGGCGGACCGGACGGCCCGCATCCGCGACCAGCTCGACCTGGCGAGCGTCGACGAGCGCCGGCTCTTCCCCGACCTCGACGGCGTGGCCGCCCAGATGCGCCGGTACTACTCCTGAGGGCCGGTCCCGAGGGTCAGGCGGTGGCGGTGCGCGGCAGGCTGTCCTCGGCGTCGAGGAGCGTGCGCAGGGCCTGCGTGAGGGTCTGGGCGGAGAACGGCTTCTGGAGGATCGTCTCCCCCTCGGGCATCGACTCGTCGTTGTAGCCCGACATGTAGAGGACCCGCGTGCCGGGCCGGTCGTGGACCAGCCGGAAGGCGAGCTCCGGCCCCTTCATCCGCGGCATGGTGATGTCGGTGAGGAGGAGGTGGATGGTGCCGCGGAACATGCGCGACATGGCCAGGGCCTCGTCCCCGGACTCGGCCTGGATCACCCGGTAGCCCTTGCCGATCAGGATCTGGTGGAGGACGCGCCGCACCTCGTCCTCGTCCTCGACCAGCAGGATCGTCTCCGTGCCGGAGTCGTCCAGCCCGGGCGTGGCGGCGGACAGCGCGGTCTTGGCCTCCTGGGTGACGGGCAGGTAGATCGAGAACGTCGCCCCCTTGCCCGGCGCGCTGTCGACGAAGATGTGGCCGCTGCTCTGCTTGACGATGCCGTAGGCGGTGGCGAGGCCGAGGCCGGTGCCCTCGCCCTTGGTGCTGAAGAACGGCTCGAACACCCGCGCCTGGGTCTCGGCGTCCATGCCGGTGCCGGTGTCGGAGACGGTGAGCAGGACCCAGGAGCCCGGCGGCACGTCCTTGTGCGGCGCGGGGCTCTCGGGCGCGGTGTCGGGAGCCACCTTGACGGCCGAGGTCCGGATCGTCAGCCGGCCGCCGGTCGGCATGGCGTGCCGGGCGTTGACCGCCAGGTTGACGATCACCTGCTCGAGCTGCCCCGGATCGACCTTGATCGGGCCGAGGCCCGGCGCGAGCTCGGTGACCACGTGGATGTCCTCGCCGAGGAGCCGCTGCATCAGCCGTTCGAGGCCGGTGACGACGGGGTTCAGCTCGAGGACCCGGGTCTCCATGGGCTGGCGGCGGGCGAAGGCGAGGAGCTGCTTGGTGAGCGCCGCGGCCTTCTGGCCGGCCTCCTTGAGCCCGGAGAGGTTGCGCGCCAGGAACGGGTCGTCGCCGTAGCGGTCCAGCATCAGGTCGTTGTAGCCGAAGATGGCCAGCAGGCAGTTGTTGAAGTCGTGCGCCACGCCGGCGGAGAGGCGGCCGATCGCCTCCATCTTCTGGGAGTGGAGGAGCTGGCGCTGGAGCATCTTGTTCTCGGCCTCGTTGCGCTTGCGCGACGCGATGTCGCGGATCGCCACCACGGTCACGTCCTCGCCCTGGAAGACGTAGCGCTTGCCGGCGATCTCGATGTCGACCACCGAGCCGTCGCGCCGGAAGCCGTGCCCTTCGCGCGGCGCGTCGTCGAGGTCGGCCGCGCCCTCGGAGACCAGGTCGGAGAGCCGGTGGCCGATCAGCTCCCGCGGCGCGTCCGGCGGGTAGCCGAAGATCGAGAGCAGGGCGTGGTTGACCTCCAGGATCACGCCGTTGCGGACGATCGCGATGCCTTCGAGGGTGGCCTCGAACAGGGTGCGGAAGCGCTCCTCGGAGCGCCGGATCTCCTCCTCGGCGGCCTTGCGCTGGGCGATCTCCTGCTGCGCGCGCTCGTAGAGTCGGATGTTCTCGACCATGGGCGCGATCTGGTTGGCCACCGTGGTCAAGAGGTGGATGTCGGTGGCCGGGTAGGCGTCGTCGGGATCGCGCCGGCCGAGGAGCCAGACGCCGATCGTCTCGGCCTGCACCACGAGCGGGATCGCCAGGCGGATCCAGCCGAGCCGCTCCTCGTCGTGGGCCGGATGGAGGTAGCGGCCGCTGCGTTCGAGCAGGGAACTCAGCTCGGCCGGGTCCGGCGACTCCTCCGGCGGCAGGGCCTGCTCGAAGAGCGTCTCCACGCTGTCGCCGTCGAACAGGTAGAGGGCCGACTGCCGGACCAGCACCGACGGCAGGATCTCGTCGGCCACCACGCGCGCCAGGACCGCGCGGTCGAACGCCTTCGGGATGCGTTCCGAGACCAGCTCCACCACCTCCTCCGGGGAGTAGCGGATGCCGAACACGTGGCGGTCGACCATCGTCTGGAAGCGGCCCTGGAGCAGGAGGGTCATGCCGACGAAGAGCAGCGAGGTGCCGAGGACGGCGGCCAGGTACTCGACCTGGATCGGCGCCCACCGGCTGCTGACCGTGAAGAGAGCCACGACGTAGGTGGTGATCGACAGCACCGAGAAGGTGTACAGGCCCAGCAGGCGGTTGGCGCGGAACTCCAGCGCTCCGAGATGGTGCTTGTAGATGGCGTAGGCGTAGCTCATCGGCAGGATCGGGACCGAGAGCATGGACACCGTGAGCAGCCATGGGAACAGGAAGCGCGGGTCCTCGAACAGGAACGAGCGCTCGATCAGCCAGTACGGCAGGAACAGGAAGATGACGAAGAAGGGGGTCAGGCCCACGACCATGCCGAAGAGCATGATGCGGGTGGAGATCTTCACGGCCTGCGCGACGGGCAGGACGAGCCGCAGGAACAGCAGGACCAGCGGCACGACGATCGCGACGATGGTCGTCGCGAGGTAAGCCTTGGTGAAAGGTCCCAGCAGGTAGAAGGCGTCGAGCACGGTGGCCAGCGCCGTGGCGCCGTAGAGCGGGGCGAGCAGGCGCCAGCGGTTGCGCGCGGAGGTCAGGGAGCTCGGCAGGATCAGGTGCAGGTGGAGCGACAGCGGCAGGAAGCTCCACACCACCAGGTGGAACAGGACCGAGGAGTAGGCGGCATGGAGCGCCGAGGCCATGCCCGAGGCGAACCAGACGGCGGTGACGTAGCTGAAGATGACCAGGACCAGCCAGCGCTCGTCGCGCGGCCGTAGGAAGAGGACGGCGATCGTGCCCAGGAGCCAGAAGGTGAACGGCAGGAGCAGCGCCGGCGGGATCTCGCGCTGGTCGGCCTCCGAGTCGCGGATCGGCACCACGAGGTCCATCACCTGGTCGCCGCGGCGGATGCGCATCTCGACCGTGCCGTCGGGCCGGAACGCGTCGAGCAGCTCCAGGGTGCGGTCGCGGGAGAACTCCTCGTACGTGATGTGTCCGATCGAG
Organism: Acidobacteriota bacterium; assembly: GCA_040349255.1. Lineage (GTDB taxonomy): Bacteria > Acidobacteriota > Thermoanaerobaculia > Multivoradales > UBA5704 > DATMER01. Next base: position 40,566 of record JBEQUE010000215.1, read on the forward strand.
AGCACCTGGTCGCCGCGCCTGAGACAGGGCGCATGGGCGTCCTTGCACGGCAGGGCGGTGATGATCTTCCAGTCGGTGTTCGGACTGAAGTTCGGAGCCCTGGTGACGTTGATGTAGGGGTAGTAGACGCAGGGGACCAGGATGAGCAGGGACAGCACGACCCAGGGAAGGTCGTTCTTCTTCAGCGAAAACGGGCTGTTCCTGTCCATTGCGGTCGGGGGACGAGGCCGTCAGTATAGCGCCGCGGAGGGCGCTCCGTCTCGAAAACCGCAAGGGCGTCCGCGGGACGGGTCGAGAGGCTACCCCGGATCCCGCGGACGCGGCCCTTGGCCGGGCTTCTGGACACGAGCGGACGGATCAGGCTTTCGACATCGCCAGGGGCGGCGAGCCGGCATCCTCGGTCCAGACGCTCCAGGCGGACGGTTCCTGATCGGTCGTCACGGCCTTCAGGCTCTCCAGACCCTTCAGCCGGCGGAGCGCCTCGAACAGCTTGCCCTCTTCCTTCCCGGATACGAGCTTCGAATGGAAATCACGAATAAACATGGCAACCTCCTCCCATCTTGAGGGGAGATCCCCTCCGTAGTTGAACGGCGTTCACTCCGTTGACAGGGGTCGCTGCGGAGGGGCCGGAGGGCCGCGGGACGGAGGGCGGGCGTTCTCCCGCCGCGGCTTCGAAGGAAGCCGAAGGACCACGCGGAGAGGAGCGGCCGTCGGCACAGCGAATGTCCTCCCATGGACCCGGGAGACTGCCCGGCAGGACCTCGTCCCTGACGGGAAGGCCGCCGGCTCCTGGCTGGGGATATTCAGGCCAGTATACCGCTGTTCAGGGGGGAGGGGGTATGCCCCGGCTGGGCGCCCCGGCCGCGCGCTGGCCCGCCAGGCCGACCGCTCGGGGTCGGACAGGCGACGGGCCGCCGGGGCTGGGGCGTCCATGGCATCCTCATTCCTGCATCAACGCCGTGGGTTCTTCCACCCCGACCGACTCCAGGAGCTTGTGGAGCGGACGCAGGTGGGCGGAGAGGATCCTCTCGACCGGTCCGGTGTCGCGCAGCGGGACGCGCGCCAGAGTCTCCCGGGCTTCCTGGGAGAGCTCGATCATCTTGAAGGTGCAGTAGCTGACGGCGCCGCTCCGGATCAGGATCTTCTGCGCTTCGGCGAGCGCCTCCGGATCTTCCACGCGGGTGGAGAGGTCCAGGAAGCGCTCCCGCATCGGGTGGTCCGCCGTCATCGCGTACAGGATCGGCAGGTTGTTCGAACGGCGGCCCCAGTCCGCCCGGGCCGGCGTCTCGAGAGCGTCCGACAGGTCGTCGCTGACCTGCACGAAGCGGCCCACCACGCTGCCGAAGGCGTCGAGGCCGTCGACCGTGGCGGGCGGGGCGCCTCCGAGGAGCGCGCCCAGACGGAAGGCGGCGCCGAACAGCGGCGGGGTCTTCGCCTCGACCGTCCGCCAGTACTCCTCCTCGCTGCGCAGCTCCTTGGAGTCCATGTCCTGCCCGAACGCGGTGCCCAGGGACATGCGCGCGAAGGTGGCGTGAAGCTCGGCCCGCACCGCGGGCGCGATCTCCGGCGCGTCCAGCAGGAGATGGCCGGCGGCCTGGAAGGCGAGGGCCAGGTTGGCGACGCGGCCGGTCCCCATGCGGTGGTAGTCACCCTTGGGGTCTTCGTCCAGCATGTCGTCGACGAGGTGGATGCTGATCAGGGAACAGAAGACTGCGGCGGCACCGGACAGTGCTGCGTCAGGGTCGCCGCCCACCGCCCGGCAGGCGGCGGCGGGGTAGTCCCACACCGAAATCGTTTCGCGGTGGACCACCCGCTCGGTGAGCTGGAGCATCTGCGGCCAGACGGCGATCCCGGAGACGGCACGGACCCTCTCCTTGATCTCCTCGAACGTCACGGTCGAACTCCGAGCCTCGACAACCATGGGCCGACCCTCCGTCAGAAACGGGCCCGGGAACCGGATCCCGGACCCGCGATCACTTCACTGAAATTACGTCCATCCAGCAAGCAAGAAATCTGCCCGCTGTATCAGGCCTGGCCGGCGACCATCGCTTCGCTCGCCTCGGTCCAGACGAGCCAGTCACCGTCCGGCTCTTCGCCCAGCATGGCCTTCGGGTCCTCGAACAGGCTCAGGCGGCGGAGCGACTCCACCAGGGCGTTGTTCTCGGTGGCGGACACGAACTTCTTGTAGAAATCCTGGATTGACATTGGCGTGGTACTCCCTCGTCGTGGAGGCCTTCGGCCTCCGGATGTAATAGATACAACAATGGATACGCTTTTTACTGCACTGGCGACGCCGCGGCGCGTCAAGGGGTGTATGGCATCAGGTTTTCTCCCTCTGACAACAAGCAAAAACAACAACAAGGAATCGGCTTGGCGGTGGGTGGAAAACGTCTTCCGCCGGCCCAGCCCTACAGTGCACCCACGGAGCGGAACCGGGACAACCGTTCGGTATTTTTTCTCAGGAGGCGGAGGCGGCGGCGCTGAGCGCCGGGGGCGGGCTCAGGCGGGGCGGATGGAGGACGCCGGCGCGCAGCGCCTGGGCGAGCTCGCGGCCGGGGAGCGGCTTGAGGAAGAAGTACCCCTGGGCATAGTCGATGCCGAGGGGCCGCAGGGCTTCGGCGTCGTCGGCGGTCTCGACCGCCTCCATGATGGTCATGGTGCCGGCGCGGCGGGACATCTCGGCCGTGCTCTGCACGATGATCCTCTTGAAGGGGTCCTGGTTGAGGCCGCGGCAGAAGGTGCCGGAGATCTTGAGGAAGTCGGGGTGGAGGTCCTGGAAGAGGTTGAGGTTGGAGGAGCCCTCGCCGAAGTCGTCGAGCGCGATGCGGAAGCCGCGTTCGCGGAGCTTCTGCAGGGTGGACGCGAAGGCGCGGGGGTTCACGATGGTCTGCTGCTCGGTCAGCTCCAGCACGATGCTGCGCTCGTCGAGCCCCGCTTCGTGGACCTCGTCGCAGAAGCGCGCCGTGAAGTCCGGGTTGGTCAGCGAGCGCGGCTGGACGTTGAGGAAGGTGGTCACCGGGGTGCCGAGCGCGACCACCTCGGCGAGCGAGGCGCGGATGCAGATCATGTCGGCCTCGAACAGCAGCTCCTTGCGCGCCGCGTAGGCGAGCAGGAACGCCGGGCTGCCGAGCACCGAGTTGGCCGGCCCGCGGGCCAGGCCCTCGACGCCGAAGACCTCGTAGGGCGCGGCGCCGTCGAGGAGGGTGATGATCGGCTGCAGCACGGCCCGGATGGTGTTGGTGGCCAGGAAGTCCTCGAGGAGCTCGACCTGCTGCACGTCGCTGCCGTTGTCGGGGATCTTCGGCAGGCCGCCGGCCGTGTCGGAGAGGTCGCTGGGCTCGCCGGCGTCGCGGCGCGCCAGGAGCAGGCTGCGGAGCTGGCTCAAGCCCTCCGGCTTCTCGAGCACGGCGGTCACGCCGAGCAGCGAGCAGAGGGAGCGGACGCTCTCGCTCACGTAGCCGCTCAGCACATAGACGCCGGTGTCCGGGAAGTTGGTGGTGACGAAGCGGATGAGG
>JBEQUE010000235.1:0-38453 GCA_040349255.1 Acidobacteriota bacterium
CTCGTGCCCGCCGGCCGCAAGCACGGGACGGCGCGGTGAGCCGACGAACTATCGGTCGTTTTCCCCGAGCATCCGGTAGGCGCGGGACAGCTCCTCGGCGGCGACTCCGTTCTGCGGGTTGGCCTCCATCACCCCACGGAGGATGCGGATCGCCGGGACCGACTCCTTGCGGTCCAGGTAAACCCGGGCGAGGGTGATCTGGAGGTCGGGCGCCGGCCGGCCGACGGCGCGGAGGCCTTCCTCGACCGTGGCGATGGCAAGATCCGGCCTGCCCTGGCGGCGCTGGTGCTCGGCGAGCGGCGGGCGCCGACCTCGTGGACGGCCGCGGCACCGAGCCGAAGCCGGCCGAAGGCATCGCCTGGCTGCGCAAGGCCGCGGATGGCGGCTCGGTGATCGGCCAGCGGATGCTCGGCTGGGCGCTCTACCACGGGCTCGGCGTGTCGAAGGACCGCGTCGAGGCCATCGACTGGTGGCGCAAGTCGGCCGCGGCCGGAGACGTGCCGAGCCTCCACCACCTCGGGAGGGGCCTCTTGGAGACCGGCGTGTCCGGCGCCGGGCGCGAGGCGGTCGGCGACCTGGAAGCGGCAGCGAAGGCGGGCTACACGGAAGCCGCGATGCTCCTGGCAGACATGTACGACCGGGGTTACTGGGGCGTCGCGAAGGACCCGCGCCAGGCCCGCGCCTGGTACGAGGTCGCCGCCGGGCAGGGCAATACGGAGGCGAAGGGCTGGCTGCGCTTTCAGGGCCTGTCGGGCGGCAAGCCGTAAGCGCCGCCGGCTACCCGAGCCCGAGATCTTCCAGCGAGGAGGCGCTGAAGAGCCTCTTCCCGAGCCTCTTCAGCTCCTCGGGATCCTGGATCTCCCCGACGCTCTGGCGGATGCGCGCGGGGACAGGGCCGAAACGCGCCTCCATCTGGGAAAGGAGGAACTCTTGAACTCCTTCCTGTCGGCCCTCCTCCTTCCACTCCCGGGTCCATTCCATCACGCGCTCTGCAAGCATGGTCTGTATCTCCTCCAGGCTGTGCGCCTCCGGAACCTGCAGCCCCGGAAACCTCGCCGGCATCAGCACCTGCGTCATCCAGACGTAAACCGACTTCCGGAGCTCTTCGTCCACCTGCAGGCCGGCGAGCCTGCCGACCGCGCGCCGCAGATCGTCCAGGTCCCGGCTCTTCTCCAGGCGGAAGAGGGCCGCTGCGACGTTCCGTTCCGACTCGAGCTCCATCTCCGGGATCCGCGTCTCGTCGAGCAGCGCGTAACGGAACCGGGGACGGTAGGCCTCGATGCCCCCCGGCACCGGCTCGACCAGGTCGGCCACCTCCAGGGCGGCATTCCAGGGCCGGATTCCATTGTACAGAACGAGCACGAAGACCGGAGGCAGCTTTCCCGAAGGAGCCAGCTCCCTGCGCCGGATCAGATCCTCGTAGAGCAGGCCCAGGTAGGTCATGCTCCGGACGGCCATGAAGGGCTCCACCGAGGATTGGAACTCTAGCATCAGGTAGATGTAGAGGTGGCCACCCGCCCACCGCACCCTCCAGATCATGTCGCTGTCGCGGGACCGGAGATCGCGGCTCACGAATGTGCCGTCCACCCGCTCCAGAGACCCGAAATCGACCTCCCGGACCCAATCCTCCTTCACGAAGCCGCGCAGCACGTCCGCCACGACCGCGGCATGGGAAAACAGCAGCTTGTAGCCCTTGTCGTGATCCGCCATTCAGCCCTCAGGAAATTCCGTCGCCCTTTGAGGAGCCGAAGATACCATGGAACCGCAAGTTTTGGCGGAACGGACGCTGCCACTACAATACCGGCCCATGCTCCTCTACCGCTTTGTATCCGATACCGCTCCCGAAGGCCTCTACGCGGCGCAGGAGCCGGGCTCCTCTGCGCTTCGCGTCCTCGACTCCGATCCCTTCGAGATCCCTCCCGCGGACTGGAAGCTCGGCCGCGAGATCCCTCTCGACCTGTTCCGACTCCTGACGCCGGTCGTGCCTCGCAAGATTGTCGGGATCGGCCGTAACTACCGCGAGCATGCGAAGGAGCTGAACAACCCGATGCCGGCCGAGCCGGTGATCTTCCTCAAGGCTCCGACCTCCCTGCTTGCGCCGGGGGCGGCCGTGGTACTGCCGCCGGAGAGCCAGCGGGTCGAGCACGAGGGCGAGATCGCGGTGGTGGTCGGGCGCCGGATCAAGCGCGCGACGCCCGAGGAGGCCCGGGCGGCGGTCCTGGGCGTCACCTGCGCCGACGACGTCACAGCCCGCGATCTCCAGCGCAAGGACCCCTGCTTCTCGCGGGCCAAGTCGTTCGACACCTTCTGCCCGCTCGGACCGGCGGTCCGGATCGGCGCAGACCTGGAGAACCTCGAAGTCGTCACCCGGCTCAATGGCCAGGAGCGCCAGCGCGGCCACGCCCGGGACATGGCCTGGGGAGTCGTGGACCTCCTCGTCTATGCCTCCCGGATGATGACGCTGGAACCCGGGGACGTCCTGCTTACCGGCACGCCGGCCGGCGTCGGACCGCTGGAGGACGGCGATCAGGTGGAGGTGGAGGTCTCCGGCGTCGGCGTGCTGCGCCACACGGTCGAAGGCTGGCTCGGCTAGGCCCGGAGCGACCGCCAGGGGAATAGCGCCAGGCCGCCGGCCAGGAGCAGGTGGACCGCGCCTCCCCAGGCGAAGCCCGAGAAGAGCAGGGCAAGCCAGCCGGTGAAGAGCGACAGGGCCGCCGCGGTCCTGAGCGTGGGGCTCATGCGGCGACCCTATCACGGGGGTCGGTCAGTTCAGGAGGTCGGCGAGCCGGTGCCGCAGGAGGCTCAGCTCATCGGCGCGAGCCGGTCCGTCGAAGAACGAGGGCGTCGGACAGCCGCCCTGGTTCTGCGACTGGCCCGGACAGGCTGAGAGCCGCCACCGGAGGGTCGCCGAGGCCGTCGGACAGTCGGCCGAGGCCGTGGGGCAGGCGTGGCGGGTGGGTTCCAGAGTGACCATCAAATCCCTGACCTGAAATGCCATACGCATTCCTCCTTGGGGATGGTGTCCCCGAAAAAATGAGAAGCGCTACAAGCGGTACGGACGCCGTGGGCCAGGGTTGCAGGAGGAAGGAAGGAGCCGGGCGCGCCGGCGGTTATCCTTCCTTGAGGCCGACATGATCCAAGCCGTCACCTTCGACGTCACCCATACGCTCATCCACTGTCCGCGCCTGGGCGAGATCTACGCCGAGGTGCTGGGTCGCCACGGGGTCCTGGTGTCGGCGGCCGAGGCCGGACGGCTCGTGCGGATGGTCTGGCAGGAGCTCGCCTGCGTGGCCGACCCGTCGCGCGACCGGTTCACCTCCCACCCCGAGGGGCCGGCGGGCTGGTGGAAGCGCTTCCTGGAGAGGCTCTGCGAGCACCTCGAAGCCCCGCCGCCGTCGCGGTTCGCCGCCGCCGAGCTGTTCGCCCGCTTCGCCCGCGCCGACGCCTGGGAGGTTTACCCGGAGGTGCCGGAGACCCTGGAGGCCCTGCGCCGGCAGGGCCTGCGGCTCGGGATTGTCAGCAACTGGGATACCCGCCTGCCGGATGTCCTGGACCGGCTCGGACTGGCGCCGTGCTTCGACGTCCTGGCCTACTCCTCCGAAGTCGGCGCCGAGAAGCCCGACCGCCGGATCTTCGAGTCGGCGCTGCGCCGGCTCGGGGTCACCGCCGCCGAGGCCCTGCACGTCGGCGACGGCCGGCTGGAGGACGTGGAGGGGGCCCAGGCGGTCGGGATGCACGCGCTCCACCTCACCCGCGGGCGCGGCGCCGGCGACCTCCGCGACCTGTCCCGATTGCCGGATCTCGTGGCGGCGGCCCCGGGCCGTGTTACACTGCGGTAACGATTCCGAAAGAACACGCTGCAACGCCATGAAGATTTCCACCAAGGGCGAATACGGCATCCGTGCGATGCTCTACATCGCGATGAACGGCGACCACGGCCCGGTCACCAGCCACGAGATCGCCAAGCGGCAGGGGATCCCCGAGCCGTACCTGCGCCAGATCCTGGCGCTCCTCTCCAAGGACCGGCTGATCCACTCGAACCGCGGCCCCCAGGGCGGCCACGTGCTCGGCCGGCCGGCCGCCGAGATCTCGCTGCGCGACATCCTGATCACGCTCGAAGGGCAGACCACCCCGATCGACCAGATCCTCGCCCTGCCCTGCACGATCGGCGTCGGCCCGGAGCACTGCGCCATCCGCGAGTTCTTCCTGGAGGTCAAGAGCGCGGTCGAGCGGGTCCTGCTCTCCACCTCGCTCCATCAGCTCGTCAGCCGGCAGCGGGAGATCCTGGAGCACCGCATCTCGGTCCCGCACGATCTCGTGCCGGCGGTCCCCCTCCCTCCGGCGCTGCTGCCGATCATCGATTGATCCCGTTCCCCCCTCCCCAACCCTCCCCCCGCGCGGCGGGGGAGGGAGCTTGATCTCCGCGGCCGACCCGAGCTTGTGACTCTTGTCACAAGCGAACGAAGTTGCTACACTCCGCCGCGCCGAGGAGAGAGGGAGTGCCCAGGACCTGTCCGCGAAGGCGGTTCGGGCCGGGGTGGGGGTCTGACCGCATGCCCGAGGAGCCCAGGCAAGGATCCACAGACAGCAGGAGTTGGGTCCGGCTTTCCAGCATCGGATTCGAGCTGGCCGCCGCCGTCGCGGGCTTCACGTTTCTGGGATACTGGTGGGACCTCCACTACGGCACCTCTCCCTGGGGGATCCTGATCGGGGTCGTCCTGGGGCTCGTCGGCGGAATGTACAACTTGATTCGTCAGTCGCTGATTGCCTCCCGAAACACGGGAAGCGGAACCGGAACAACGAAGAAGGACGGCCGGACTTGACGGGGGCCGCGGGCGGATACCTGCGGTTCCTGGCATGGGCGGTCGGGGTCACGGTGGCGGCGGCCCTCCTGGGCTGGCTGCCGACCCGGAGGCTCGGCGGGGAGGAGGCGATCCCCGCGATGCTCGCCGGGTGCGCCGTGTCCCTGCTGGCCTCGGCCCTGGGCGGAGTGCCCATCGCGCTCGCCCATGGCGCAGCCCCGCAGGCCCAGCAGGCGAAACTGCAGTCGCTCCTGATGGCCATGGCAGTACGCTTCGCCGCCGTCGTGGTGCTGACCCTCGCCGCCGTCCTCTCCGGCCTGTTCCACACCGCTCCCCTCCTGCTCTGGGTGGCGATCGGATACGGAGCGCAACTGGTGGTGGAAACGCGGTACGCGCTCGCCAAAGACGTGGAGACTCGATGATGCTCGCGTTCATGATGATGATGGCGGAGAACCCGCTGGAGCACGTGGTCCAGCACCCGCTGGTCCAGACCGACGGCAGCTTCGGCCCCCTGACGCCCGACGGGAAGATCACCCTTCTCTCGGACCAGATCGTGATGATGATCGTGGCCGGCCTGCTGCTCGTCCTGTTCCTCCCCATGCTGGTGCGCCGCCGCAAGGGCACCGACGCGGTCGGCCGCCTCATCCCGACCGGCTTCGCCAACTTCGTGGAGGCGATCTGCGAGTACCTGCGCAAGGAAGTCGCGCAGCCCAACCTCGGCGAGCACACCGACCGCTTCATCAAGTACATCTGGAGCGTCTTCTTCTTCATCCTGACCATCAACCTGCTCGGCCTGCTGCCGGTGGCTTCCGTGTCGAGCCTGTTCGGCCTGCACCTCGGCGGTACGGCCACGGGCAACATCTTCGTCACCGCGACGCTCGCCGTCCTGACGATGGTCATGATGGTCATCAACGGCCTGCGGCTCGGCGGCAAGCACTACCTGGCCCACTTCTGTCCGGGGCCGATCGCGCTCGCGCCGCTCCTGGTGCCGGTCGAGATCATCGGCCTGGTGGCGCGCATCTTCGCCCTGGCCATCCGTCTCTTCGCCAACATGATCGCGGGCCACATCATGCTCGCCGTGCTGCTCGGCTTCATCCTGTCGGCCGGCTCGGCCCTCGGGGCCGGCGTCGGGCTCGGCGTGGCCGTGCCGGTGGTCGCCGGCAGCGTCGCGATCACCATGCTGGAGATCTTCGTCGCCTTCCTCCAGGCCTTCATCTTCACGTTCCTCACGACCCTGTTCATCGGCCAGTCGGTGGTGTTCCACCACGACGACCATGGAGATGACCACGGGCACGGGGAAGGGGCGCACGCGCACTGATCTGATTCTGAATGGATATCGCCATGCCCGGATCGCGCGGGGCACGCGGGCCACGAGGCGTAGCTGCGATGGCGATCGATGACGGCGGCCGGCCCCGCACGGCAGCCACAAGGAAACGAAAGGATTTGATTCCCATGAGCAAGAGGACTGCCAAGCTCGCCCTGATGATGATCGTCGTCGGCCTCGCGCTGATGTTCGTGTCGACCCCGGCCCACGCCCAGGAAGACGGCGTGAACCCGGCCGGCGGCGCCGAGAACTCCTACTTCCTGACCACCGACGGCGCCCGCAAGCTGGGCGGCGCGATCGGCGCCGGCCTGGTGATCATGGGCGGCGGCGCCGGCGTGGCCCGCGTGGGCGCGGCCGCCGTCGAGTCGATGGCCCGCCAGCCCGAGGTGGCCGGCAACATCAACACCGCGATGATCATCACCGCCGCCATGATCGAGGGCGCCACCCTGTTCGGCGTCGTGGTCGGTCTGATGGCGGTTCTCGCGAAGTAAAGAGCGAGAGACATGAATCCCGCCCCTCTCCATTTCGGAGGGGGGCGACGACTCACGGGTAGAGGCACATGATCGAAAGAGCTTTCATTTCCCTGGTCTCCCTGGCGCTCGTCGCGGCTCCGGCCCTGGCGCAGGAGGCCGAGCACGGCGGCGAGGCGAGCAGCCCGTTCGCCGGCGACCTCGGCAACGCCATCTGGACGCTGGTCATCTTCGCCCTGGTGGTGTTCGTCCTCGGCAAGTTCGCCTGGGGTCCGATCCTCAACGCCCTCCAGGCCCGCGAGACGTTCATCCGCGAGGCGCTGGAGACCGCGAAGCGCGACCGCGACGAGGCCGAGCTGCGCCGCAAGGAGTACGAGGACCGCCTCGCCCAGGCGCGCGCCGAGGCCACGGCGATCGTGGAGGAAGGCCGCCGCGACGCGCTGGTCACCAAGCAGCGCATCGAGGAAGACGCCCAGCGCGAGGCCGACAAGCGCCTCGAGCGCGCCAAGCGCGAGATCCAGATCGCCACCGAGAGCGCGACCAAGGAGCTGTATCAGCTCTCCACCCGCCTGGCCACCGACATGGCCGGCAAGGTGATCGGCCGCGAGCTCTCCCCCCAGGACCATGAGCGCCTCATCTCCGAGGCTCTCGACGGCCTGAACCCGGGGAACTGACCATGGCGAACGACCGCGAGCTTTCCATCGCCGGCGTCTACAGCAAGGCCATGCTGGACCTGGCCGAGCAGCAGGGTGCGTCCGACTCCCTCCTGGAAGAGCTTCAGGGGCTGGTGGAGTACCTGGACCGCAACCCCGAGCTCGAGCGCTTCCTGGCGAGCCCCCTGGTCGAGGACGAGGACCGCGGCCGGGTGCTGGAGAAGGCCTTCCGCGGCAAGACCAGCGACCTGCTGCTCGACTCGCTCCAGGTGATCAACCGCAAGGGCCGGCTCGGCCTGCTGCGCGGCATCGTCGAGAGCTACAGCGCCGGCCACCGCGAGCTGCGCGGCCTGGTGGAAACCCGCGTGCGCACCGCCGTGCCGCTCACCGAGGCCCTGCGGGCGCGGGTCCGCGACGCCGTGGCCCGCCACACCGGCCGCACGCCGGTCCTGGTCGAGACGGTGGACCCGTCGCTGCTCGGCGGCATCGTCATCCAGGTCGGCGACGAGAAGATCGACGGCAGCGTGGCCCAGAAGCTGCGCGAGCTGGGCCGGGCGCTGGAGCTGCGCGCGTCGCAGGAGATCGTGCGCTCCCGGTCCTACGTACAGCAATAGGAATCCGAATCCGCAAGATTCGAGGCAAATCGAGGGAAACCCATGAGATTCAAAGTCGACGAGATCGCGTCGGTCATCACTGAAGAGATCCGGAAATACCGCACCCAGGTGGACCTGTCCGAGGTCGGCCAGGTGCTCGAGGTCGGCGACGGGATCGCGCGGATCTACGGCCTCACCGGCGCCATGGCCGGCGAGCGCCTGGAGTTCGCCAACGGCGCCTTCGGCCAGGTGTTCAACCTGGAGGAGAGCTCGGTCGGCGCGGTCGTGCTCGGCGACTACCTGGGCATCAAGGAGGGCGACCAGGTGCGGCGCACCGGCGAGCTGCTCTCCGTGCCCGTCGGCCCCGAGCTGATCGGCCGCGTGGTCGACCCGCTCGGCCGCCCGCTCGACGGCAAGGGCGCCGTGGTCACCCCGCACCGCCGGCCGCTCGAATTCAAGGCGCCGGGCATCGCCGAGCGCCAGCCCGTCACCGAGCCGCTGCAGACCGGCATCAAGGCCATCGACGCCATGATCCCGATCGGCCGCGGCCAGCGCGAGCTGATCATCGGCGACCGCAAGACCGGCAAGACCGCGGTGGCGCTCGACACCATCCTCAACCAGAAGGGGAGCGGCGTCATCTGCGTCTACGTGGCGATCGGCCTCAAGGAGTCCACGGTCGTCGGCCTGATCGACAAGCTGCGCGAGCACGGCGCCCTCGACTACACGATCGTCATCTCGGCCTCCGCGGCCGACCCGTCGCCGCTCCAGTACATCGCCCCCTATGCCGGCGCGGCCATGGCCGAGTACTTCATGTACCAGGAGGGCAAGGCGACCCTCTGCATCTACGACGACCTGTCGAAGCAGGCGCAGGCCTACCGCCAGCTCTCGCTCCTGCTCCGCCGTCCGCCCGGCCGCGAGGCCTACCCCGGCGACGTGTTCTACCTCCACTCGCGCCTCCTGGAGCGCAGCGTGAAGCTGCGCGAGGAGTTCGCGGTGGTGCCGAAGGACACGCCGGAGACCAGCACCGATCGCTCGCTCGCGCTCAACCATCCCCAGGGCCTCGCGGCCCCGGCGGACGTCCGGCCCGACGACGAGCACGGCCTCTTCCACCGGCCGCACGGCAAGCACAAGGCCGAGGCGTTCCTGGCCTCGCTGTCCGACAAGGACAAGTACCGGGTCCACCGCTACCCGGACAGCGGCGGCTCCATGACCGCGCTGCCGATCATCGAGACCCTCGAAGGCGAGGTTTCGGCCTACATCCCGACCAACGTGATCTCGATCACCGACGGCCAGATCTACCTGGAGCCCGATCTGTTCTTCGCCGGCGTCCGGCCCGCGATCAACGTCGGCATCAGCGTCTCGCGCGTCGGCGGCAACGCCCAGCGCAAGGCGATGAAGAAGGTCGCCGGCACCCTGCGGCTCGACCTCGCGGCGTTCCGCGAGCTGGAGGCTTTCGCGCAGCTCGGCACCGAGCTCGACCCGGCCACCCAGCGCCAGCTCGACCGCGGCCAGCGCATGGTAGAGCTGCTCAAGCAGCCCCAGTACCAGCCCTATCCGGTCAGCGAGCAGATCATCTCGATCTTCGCCGCCACCCAGGGCTTCCTCGACGACCTGCCGGTGCCCCAGGTGCGGCCGTTCGAGGCCATGATGCTCAAGCACTTCCGCGACGAGCACCCCGAGGTCCTGGAGCAGCTCGACCGCACCGGCGAGATGCCGAACGACCTCGCGGACCGCATCCGCCAGGTGATCCGGGACTTCAAGACGCACGCCGGCAAGGCGTAAGACGGCTTCCGACGGGAACAACGAGCCATGGCAAACCGGAGAGTCCTGGTCAAGCGGCGCAAATCGGTGCGCAACATCCGCAAGATCACGCGGACGATGCAGCTCATCGCGACCGCGCGGTTCCAGGCGGCCTTCAACCGGGCCGTCGCGACCAAGCCGTACACCGAAAAGCTGGCCGAGCTGGTGGCCGACCTGTCGCGCGCCGCGGGCAGTGTCGACCACCCGCTTTTGAAGACCCACGACGATGTGAACCGTTCGGCGCTGGTGGTGCTCACCAGCGACCGCGGCCTGGCCGGTGGCTACAACGCCAACGTGCTGCGCGCCGCGGTGGCCCACATCGAGGAGCAGCGCGGGAAGGGGATCGAGCCCTCGGTCCACATGGTGGGCCGCAAGGGCGTCAACTTCTTCAAGTTCCTGCGCCGCGAGCTGGCCGAGCAGACCACGGGGATCGGCGACAAGCCGCGCTTCGAGCAGATCGAGCCGATCGCGAATGACCTCATGGAGCGCTTCATCCGCGGCGAGATCGCCTCGGTGCACGTGGCCTACATGAAGTTCTTCTCGGCCGGCGTGCAGCGCCCGGCGGTGGTGCAGCTCCTGCCGCTCTCGAACGAGCCGAAATCGGCCGACGAGGCGCCGGCCAAGGCGGTCGAGTACGAGTTCTCGCCCGACCCGCAGTCGCTGCTCGACGAGCTGCTGCCGGCCGTGGTCCGAGTCCGGCTGTTCCAGGCGTTCAACGACGCCATCGTATCCGAGCAGGTCGCCCGCATGGTCGCGATGAAGGCGGCCACCGACGCGGCGGGCGACATGATCAAGGCGCTGACGCGGGAGTACAACCGCGCCCGGCAGACGCAGATCACCATGGAGCTCCTGGACATCGTGGGCGGCGCCAACGCCCTGTCCTGAGCCCTTCAAGGATTGGAACCCAAGATGCAAAACGCTACCGCAACCGGCAATATCGGGAAGATCACCCAGGTTATCGGCTCGACCCTCGACGCGCAGTTCGCGGAGAACCAGCTGCCGGGGATCTACAACGCCCTGCGCGTCGAGGTCACGCGCACGGTGCTCGGGCAGTCCGTCCAGGAGACGCTCTGGTGCGAGGTGGCCCAGCACCTCGGCGGCGGCCGCGTGCGCGCGGTCGCCCTGGGCTCCTCCGACGGTCTCCAGCGCGGCTCGGACATCCTCGACACCGGCGCGCCGGTCAGCGTGCCGGTCGGCATCGAGACCCTCGGCCGCGTGTTCAACATGGTCGGCGAGCCGATCGACGGCCTCGGCCCGGTGCACGCCGCCGAGCGCCGGCCGATCCACCACGCGCCGCCGGAGCTGGAGGACCTGTCCTCGAAGACCGAGCTGTTCGAGACCGGCATCAAGGTCATCGACCTCCTCTGCCCGCTGGTCCGCGGCGGCAAGGCCGGCCTGTTCGGCGGCGCCGGCGTGGGCAAGACGGTCATCATCCAGGAGCTGATCGCCCGCCTCGCCCGCTTCCACAGCGGCTACTCCTGCTTCGCCGGCGTGGGCGAGCGCACCCGCGAAGGCAACGACCTCTGGCTGGAGATGCAGGAGGCCAAGATCGGCGACACCGGCAAGAGCGTCATCGACCAGACCGTCATGGTCTTCGGCCAGATGAACGAGCCGCCCGGAGCCCGCCTCCGCGTGGCCCTCTCGGCGCTCACCATGGCCGAGTACTTCCGCGACCAGACCGGCGTCGACACGCTGCTCTTCGTGGATAACATCTTCCGCTTCTCGCAGGCCGGCTCCGAAGTGTCCGCGCTGCTCGGCCGCATGCCGTCCGCGGTGGGCTACCAGCCGACGCTCGGCACCGAGATGGGCGAGCTCCAGGAGCGCATCACCTCGACCAGCCGCGGCGCCGTCACCTCGATCCAGGCGATCTACGTGCCGGCCGACGACTACACCGACCCCGCTCCGGCCACCGCGTTCGCCCACCTGGACAGCACGGTGAACCTCGAGCGCAGCATCTCGGAGAAGGGCATCTACCCGGCCGTGGACCCGCTCGCGTCGAGCAGCCGCATCATCGCGCCGGAGTACATCGGCGACCGGCACTATGCGGTCGCCCGCAAGGTCCAGCAGATCCTCCAGCGCTACCGCGACCTGCAGGACATCATCGCGATCCTGGGCGTGGACGAGCTGTCCGAGGAGGACAAGATCATCGTCCGCCGGGCCCGCAAGGTGGAGCGCTTCCTGTCTCAGCCGTTCTTCGTCGCCGAGCAGTTCACCGGCCTGCCGGGCATCTACTGCTCGCGCGAGGACACGATCCGCTCCTTCGACGAGCTCTGCGACGGCAAGTGGGACCACCTGCCCGACCAGGCGTTCATGTACGTGGGCGCGATCGAGGACGCGGCGGCCGCGGCCGAGAAGATGGCGGCCCAGGGGTAACCCTTCATGGCGAAGAACGACACGTTCCACTGCAGCGTGATCACTCCGGAGCGGGCGGTGCTCGAGACGGAGGCCACGTTCGTCGCCTTCCCGGCGCACGACGGCGAGGTGGGCATCCTGCCCGGGCGCGCGCCGCTGCTCTTCAAGATGGGCATCGGCGAGCTCCGGGTGGAGAGCCCGGAAGGCAACCACAACTACTTCGTGGACGGCGGTTTCGCCCAGATGGTGGAGAACCGGCTGACGCTCCTGACCGAGCAGGCGAAGGCGGTCGAGGAGATCGACAAGGCCGCGGCCGAGCGCGCGCTCACCGAGGCCCGCGACCTGCCGATGGTCACCGACGCCGAGTTCACCACCCGCCAGCGCGCCGTCCGCCGCGCCGAGACGCAGATCCACCTGGCTGAAGAAGCGCGCTGATCTGTTGATCTGATCCCATCCCCACCTGCCTCAGCCTGACCCGCTGAGGCGGGGGGAGGGGAGCCCTCTCCCGCGAAGCAACCGTGCCTTATCGATCAGTGTCGGCGCGAAGCGTCGCCGGCTGCATTGGCGTGTTGGGCAGCACGCTCCCGAAGGCGGCTCAAGAATGGATCGTGAAGATCCTGCGACGCGAGCCACTTCAACTCTTCCTCCAGCGTCATGCCTTCGATCTCCGCCGAGATTCTATCTCGTGCGGATCTCATCATTGCGACCGCGTCGAAGCTCTTTTCGGCTTTATTCATATGCCATCACCTCTCGGGGCGTACGGATTTCGATCACCGGGTAGCCCTGGCGCAGATTCACCGAGTTGTAGCCATGGATCCTCTGTAGATTGACAATGTGCTTGAAATTCCAGCTTACCAGAACGTCAACACGGGCGACGGTTGCAATGGCGATGTGCTGAGCATCGGCGCGCATTTTTGGTGTCAACACGCCTGCGGAGAGGTACGCTCCAGCAAGCTCTTCAGCCTCTGCGTCAAGCTGAAGTGTTTCGATGTACTCCTCGGGCACGGAGGCGAGTCGTTTTCGGACGTTGATCGGCGCTGCGGCCAACTCTTGAAGGGTAAGACTGGAGAGGACGAGGACACGATCACCTCGGACGAAACTGTCCATGAATCGGATCGAGTGCTCCGCGAACTCCTCGTCCTCGCAGCCTCCCAGAACCGAAGTGTCCGTGTAGATCCGAGACTTCATGGTCGCATCCTATCGCAGGCCACGCCTCTTCCTCTAAGGGCTCCGCGCTCAAGGCTCGCCGGGCACTCATCCCGTGAGTCATCGCATCCCGGAACGTATCTTGGGATTGCAGCTCTTGTCAACGGTCCATGGACACTCTATTCAAGAACTCAAGTCGCTCGTACGCCCGCACGCCAGGGCGGCGAAGACGTGCCTCCGCACGGTTCGCTACCCCGGGAGATCCTGGAGCTCGATCCACTCCCTTAAAGAAGGCGGCAGAATCCTCTTTATCAGAGTTTAGCAACCTGCCAGCAGCCGCCAAATCTCTGGCAGCAGCCTTGATGCAGTGTTCCTCAGTGGCATCGAGAGGAGACTCTTCCCGCTCCCGGCACCCAAATGCGAGTGCCAAACAGAGACTAGTCGAGATTGTGAAAATTGTCCGATGCCATGATTTTTTCATAGACATTAAATTTATTCCTTAGGACAACCCACAGGAGCAGCCAGTTAAGATCTAGCCTCGCTGTCGACCTCTTAGCTATTGAGAGGATATCGCAGTGAAGAGGGCTTCCTCAAGGGGTGCCCCCGCCAGTATGGCTGTTCTTGCTGGACAATCGGCCAGTGGAGGTCTCCGCCTACGTCCCCTAGTTCTGGGCCCACTCCACTTAAGGCGACGCTTCACCCCCCCATGAGGCCCCCTGTGCGGCCCCAGGCCTGGAAGCCCTGCCAACGGCCATCCACCTCTTCCCGCGCTCCGAACCACTAAAAGGCAGCCCGGGGGATAGGTTCCACCCAATCTACCTATTTCGGGGACCGTAAAGATCCTGCGACGCGAGCCACTTCAACTCTTCCTCCAGCGTCATGCCTTCGATCTCTGCCGAGATTCTATCTCGTGCGGATCTCATCATTGCGACCGCGTCGAAATACCCCGGAAACCCACGCTCGACATCATGCCGCTTCCGCAGCTTCGTTCGAGGGCCGTTCAACCTCAGTCGTGCAGCGGACGGCGCGCAGCAGGTTGTGATACGCGAGGTCCAGTTGATCGTCGATCACGGCCACGAGCGACAGCCTGATCTCCACGGGCAGATCCGCGGGAATCCTGCCCTCGAGCATGGCTTCCTCGTCCTCTGAGACAGGCAGGGCTTCGCGGACACAGTGCAGCCTGTGCCTCAGACCGGCGAGGTCCAGCGCTGCCTCCAGGAGCGTTCCCCGGAGGCCTCCTGCCACTTTGAGGATCGCTTTCAACAAAGGATCGAAGTGGTCCACGATCGCGCTTTCGAGATCTGCGCGCGCCAGGGCCTCCTCGGCCTCTTTGCTCTCCAGCCCGAAGAGCAGGCGCGCCAGATGGAAGCGGTATTCGATCAGGCCTTCCGCCACGGCCAGGAGCTGCTTCTGGATCTCGGAGGAGTCGTTCATGAGCCGGTCGCCTTATCGATGAGCACTGATCGGGTTGCGGCTCGCACGATGTCGAGGGCCGCGGCGCATGTGGCGCCTTGAAGGAGGAACGAGCCGAGTTGCTCCTCGCCGGCCGCGATGAGAATCCCCGTCTGGACGAGCAGGCGGGCCCCTTCCTCCTGGGCGAGCTCCTGCGCTCTCTGCGCGCACTCGCACACCTCGAAGAAGAGATCCCGTCGTGCGGAAGGCCCGGCCTGGAGGCACATCTCGAAGATGCGCCGCAGCTCGCGGAGGTCCTCCACGCTCGGTTCGCCCGGCTCGGAGGCAGGCGCAGGTCTCCCGGGTTCCTTTTCCAGAGCCATCACCAACTGCAGGAACCTGATGATGCCATCGCGGGTTTCGGGACGCAGCGCCTGCACCTTGGCAAGCAGGCGGTCAAGCTCGGCATTCTTCTTCCTCATCTTGGTGCCGAAGGATAAAGGGCCGGACCGGCGTCTGAATCGGCTTGGGGTTGAAGTATCCTCTTGACGGATACTCAGCGGGAAAAAGCTTCATCGCGCCGGAGATTTCTGGCGCCTTGTCACGAAATGGGATGGAGAAACACCACGATCTGTGTGGGAATCCCTGCGGAAGAGGAGAGCTGATGGACCGGCCGATCCCGACGCTCCTGGGCCTTGCCCTGGCGAACCTGCTCAACGCGTATGGATGGACGTCCAAGCAGTTGTGTGAGCTTGCCGACATCAGCAAGTCGACGATGTCGCGCTACCTGGCGGGCGAAGGCCTCACGCGGGAGCGCCTGGACGAGCTGGGTGCGTTCATGGGATTGGGACCGGAGAAGGTCGAGGGTGCCGTTCTGGCCGCCTCGGTGATCCATCCCGAGCCTCCCCCGGGCCGTTCTCCCGTGGACCCCACGGTCGAAGAGCACCAGGTGCTGGCGCGGACGGCGGTGCGGGCCGGGCTCGACGCGTATTTCGAGCTGCGCACCGAGCTGCGGAAAGCCAGGGCCGAGCAGGCGCTGGCGGACGGCCACCGCCGGTGGCTCCAGTTGAAGCCGTTCACCGGGGACGATCTTCGCGAGCTGTTGCAGGCGCCGATCTACGACCAGTGGGGCCTCGCCGTGGTGCTCTGCCGGGAGAGCGAGAAGGCCGCCGCCGACCGGCCGCCCCGCGCCCTGGAGCTGGCCGAGGCCGCGGTCCAGGTGGCTCGGCGGGTGCCCGGCGCTTTCGGCGTCCGACTCCAAGGCTCCTGCATCGGATTCCTCGGGAACGCTCAGCGGGTCTGCTGCCTGCTCGGCTTGGCCGAGGATAGCTTTGGCGAAACATGGCGTCTCTGGCGTGAAGGAGAGGACGATGCGGGCCTGCTTTCCGAGGCTCGCCTGCTGGATCTGGAAGCGTCGCTGCGGCGAGCACAACGGAATTTCCAACGTGCCATTGAACTGCACGATCAGGCCATTGAGGCGGCCGGCCCGGACGAGCTTGGCCATTTCCTCCTCAACAAGTCGGCCACACTGGAGGCGAAGTGCGATCCGGAAGAGGCTCTCAAGGTGCTGGCGCGGGCACGGCAGGAGGTCGATGGCAATCGGCAGCCCCGACTACGCTGGGTCCTTCTGTTTAACGAAGCGGCAAGCCGCTGTAGGATGGATGATGCCCGTGCCGCGGAGGAGCTGATCGCCGAGATACGGGCCCTGGCGGTGCGCCTCCGTAACGCATCCGACTTGACCCGGACGCTGTGGCTCAAGTCCAACATCGACGCCGCCCTGGGACGCCAGGAGCAGGCGATCACCGGATTGGAGCAGGTTCAACGCGACTTTGACGGGCTGAAGAATCCCTACGATTATGGCCTGTCGAGCCTTGATCTGGCGTTGATTTTTCGGGGGGAGGGGCGCTTCGCCGAGATCGAGGCCATGGCTGCGAGAATGCTCGACATCTTCACGGCTCTGAAAATAGACCGCGAAGCTCTCGCCTCGATCCTCCTGTTCCAGGAAGCGGCCAGAAGCCGGACTCTCACCACGGAGATGATCGAGCGGCTCCGGCAGGAGATTGCGAAGGCCCGGACGAGCCCGAGCCCTCGCGAAGGCGCATGAGCTCCGGGCGTCAGCTTCGAGGCGTGCAGCCTCCGTTGGGGTCGGCAATGCAGCCTTCGTCTGTCTTGGGGGCTGGCGGTGCTGCCTGGACAGCCGCGCAGTCACCGTTAGGATCGAGGATGCAGCCTTCGTCCGGGCCTTGCGACGAGGGTGTAGTACCGCACCCACCATTCGGATCGAGAATGCAACCAGCCTCAGCCCACAGCCCTGTCAAGGCTCCCCACAGCCGGCCCAGGAAATCGGCCTGCCTCTCGAAGCCGGCTCCCCAGGCCGGGGTCACGAGGATGAAAAGCATGAGTCCGAGGACAACGAAACGGCCGGAACGGCTGCTGCGCATGAAGAGGCTCCTTTCAGGAGAGAGCGGCGACCCGAAGCCGGCCGGCCGTGGCCGGCAGGGCGCCTCCATCCGTACAAGGTGCCAGGAAGCCGCGGGAAAAATCCACCCTGGAGTCCGGTTTCAGGACTCCATCCGGAGAACGGCATGAGCGGCGGGCGGCGCGACAGGATCTCCTTCGGAGACATGATCGGATTCCTGCGCTGGCTGAAGGGCGGTTGGTCGCGGGCGCGGCTCTCCGAAAAGACCGGGATCGACGAGAGCCAACTCGCCCGCTACGAGGCCGGGATGGAGCCCAAGCTCCCCAACATCGAGCGCATCCTGGCCGCGTTCAACGTGAGCTTTCACACCCTCGAGCGCACCCGCTGGACGCTGCGGCTGGTCCGCAAGCTGGTGAGGTCCAAGGAGCTGCTTTCGGCTCCTGAAGGAGAAACGGACGCGAAGGCCCTCGGCCGCCTGGAGCTGGCACTGCAGAGCCCACCCGCTGAGAAATTTCCTTCGCCGCCAACAGACGAGGACCATCGGCGCGTCGACGCACTCTGGGGGTGGCTGAAAGATTTGCCCGACCAGCGCCGGAGGCTCTTTATTCGCGGGACCAGGGCGTTTGGAGAATGGCTGCTCGGCCCTAGAATCTGCGAGGCGAGCGCGGAAGCGGCTGCGGACGACCCAGCCGAGGCCCTTGGGCTCGCCGAACTCGCGCTCTTCGCCATAGAGCACACCGGCGTGCCCATGTCTTTCAAGCCCAGGCTGACAGGATGGGGCACCGGCTTCATGGCCAACGCGCAAAGGGTGGCCAAGAGCCTTCCGCTTTCTGCGACGTCGTTCACCCAAACTTGGAAGCTCTGGAGCGAAGGCGAGGACCCTCAAGGCCTTCTTTCCGAGGCGCGCCTGCTCGATCTGGAGGCGTCGCTTCGGCGCGCCCAGCGGAACTTCGAGCGAGCCATCGCCCTGCACGAAAAAGCCATCAAGTCGGCCCGGCCGGATGAAGCCGGTCACTTCTTCTTGAACCTGTCAGCCACCTACGATCAGAAGGGAGACCCTGCAGCGGCCTTGCGGACTCTGACTCAAGCCGCGGAAAAAGTTGATGGTAAGCGCCATCCCCGGAATCTATGGGTGCTGAATTTCAATCGGGCGGCCACTCTCAACCGGCTGGGCCGGTTTCAGGAAGCCGATTTGCTCGTGCCCGAAGTTCGACGGCTGGCGGAGCGGGAAGGCGGTGGGGCGATCGACCGAATCCGGACCTGCTGGCTCGAAGCCAACCTCGCTTCGGGGCTGGGCCGGCATGCCGAGGCGCTCGCCGCCCTGGCCGAGGTCCGCCAAAGCTTTGAGAAGGAGCGGCTTGCCTACGACTACGCCCTGGCGAGCCTGGATGCGGCACTGCTCTACCGCGAGGAGAACCGCTTCGCGGAGATCAAGGCCCTCGCCGACGAGATGCTGGTCATCTTCAAGGCCCAGAACGTCCACCGCGAAGCCCTGGCCGCCGTGATCCTCTTCGTAGAAGCCGCGGAGAAAGAGCAGGTCACCCCGGACCTGCTGCGCCGACTCCAAGACTACCTTGGCAAGGCGAAGGGAAATCCGGAGCTGCGATTCGAGGGGTGACCGGAACCAATCAGCTCCTGGGGTCCCCGGCGTCAACTACTCTTGTGCAGCGGCGACAGGCGCGGCCACCGGCTCGCGTACGCCGGTCCAGGTTGCGGTTGCCGGCGGATCGCGGGAAGATGTCGTCATGGAGCTGCTGAGTGAGGACGATCCCGACGCATGACGGAGTACGACGCCCTCTTCCAGCCTGCCCGCACCGCCGAGGACGACCTCGAGCTGGTGCGGGAGCATTTCCACCGGGCCAGCCGCCCGTTCCTCCGTTCCCCGTGGTCCTGGTTCGGATGGTCGGTGTTCCTGCCGATCGGAGCGCTCGCCACGCCGCTGGCGTTCCAGATCGCCGGCCCGGCCGCGGTGCTCTTCCTGTGGTCGGTGGTGATCCTGCTCGGCGGCGCGGTCGAGATCGTCAACGTCCGCCGCGCCGGCGGCGGCTTCGGGAGCGGCGCCTCGACGCTCGCCTCCTGGGTGCTCAGCGTGCAGGGCAACCTGTCCTTCGTGGCCCTGGCCCTGTCGGCGCTGCTGGTCTGGGGAGACATGGCCTGGGCTCTCCCCGGGCTCTGGCTGCTTCTCCTTGGCCACTCCTTCTACATGCTGGGCGGGCTCGCGTTTCCACCGTTCCGGACCTGCGGCCGGATCTATCAGCTCGGCGGGCTCGCGGCGCTCTGGCCTGGCGGCCTGCCGCTCCTCGCCTTCGCGGCCGCGACGTTCGCCGGAAATCTATGGATGGGGATCTCGATCTGGCGCGAGCGAGATTGATCCCATTCTCCCCTCCCCGGCCCTCCCCTCGCGCGGCGAGGGGAGGGGGCGAAAAGGATCAATCGTCGGCGAATTCAGCCTTGTTCTTCCCCCCACCCTTCGCCAGATAGAGCGCTTGGTCGGCCCTGGCAATTAGCTCGTCCGGGTAGGCTCCTCGTCTCGGAAAAGCCGCCGAAACCCCGGCGCTGAGCGTCACGATCCGGGCGACGGGCGAGCTCTTGTGCGGGATCGCCAGCTCCTGGATCGCGGTGCGGACGGCCTCGGCGAACCGCAAGGCTCCCGGGACGTCGCAGTCTGGCAGGATCGCCACGAACTCCTCGCCGCCATAGCGGGCCACGAGGTCGCCGGCCCGCCGCAGGCTCTGGCGGAGCGTGGCCGCCACCTGGCGCAGACACTCGTCTCCGCGCTGGTGGCCGTAGGTGTCGTTGAAGCGCTTGAACTCGTCGAGGTCGAGCATGACCAGGGCGAGCGAGGTGTCGTTGCGGAAGGAGCGACGCCATTCGCTCTCCAGCGCCTCGTCGAACTGGCGCCGGTTGGCGATGCCGGTCAGGCCGTCGATCGACGAGAGGTGCTGGAGCCGCTGGTTCGCCTCCTCGAGCTGCCGGTTGATGGTGGCCATGCGGATGGCGCCGGCGAGCTGGTCGGCGAAGGTCTGGAACACGACCCGGTTCTCGGCCGAGAACGCGTCCGGGCTGGTGCTCTCCAGGTCGAACACGCCCAGGATGCGGTCGCCGAAGCGGATCGGCACCACGAACTCGGAGGTCACGGCGTCGTGGAGCGGGACGTAGTCGGGATCGCTGCGCACGTCGAGCACGAGCTGCGGCTCGCCCAGGCGGAGCGTGCGGCCCACGATGCCCGTCCGGAGCGGCCAGCGGGTGCCCTGGTTCACACGCAGCTCCAGGGTGCCGGCGCGCGCGGCCATCTCGAACTCCGTGCGCTCCTCGTTGACCAGCAGGATGGTGACGAGCGAAAGCGGGAAGTGCTCCTGCACGTAGTGGACGATCCGGTCGAGGAGCAGGTGGAGCTCGCCCGCTTCGAGCGCCGTCTTCGAGACCTCGCTGACCATCTCCAGCAGCCGGGCGCGGCGCTGGACCTCCTGGTACAGCCTGGCGCTCGCAATGGCGCCCGCGATCTGCTCGGCGACCGTCTCCAGGAGCGGGAGCTGGTCGTGGAAGGCGCCTTCCTCCGTGCTCTCCAGGTTCAGGATGGCCACGATCCGGCCGCCGTGCCGCACCGGCACGCAGAGCTCGGAGCGCGTGTCCTGCATGGTCTCGACGTAGTTGGAAGACGTGCGCACGTCGTCGAGGAGGATCGCCTCGCCGGTCAACGCCACCTCGCCGACGATCCCGGTGCCCAGCGGGCGCGTGTAGCCGATGTTGACCGCGGACGGCAGGAGCGTCGAAAGCGCTTCGCAGACGAACACGCCCTGCTCGGCGTCCACCGACACGCAGGCGACGAACGGCCAGCCGAAGCTCCGCATCAGCGTGTCCGTGATGCGCTGGAGCATGGGACGCAGCTCGAGATCGAGCGTCGCGATGCGGGCGATCCCGTTGAGGGCCTCCAACTGCCGGTTGCGGACCCGGTCCGGCACCCTCGCTTCGGATTGACCCATGTCGAAAAGTGTACCCCCCGCGCGCCGGTTGCGCGAGGCTCAGGCCACGGAGCGCTGGGAAAGGGTTTCGGAGCCGCTCAGGAGGTCGCTCAGGGAGCGGCCTCCGAGCGCCAGGACCAGGGGCAGCCCGAGGAGCAGCGAGGTCACGATCCCGCCGAGCCAGCGCCGGGCCGTCTGGTCGAAGGCGAGAGGCTCGCCGTCGCGGCTGCGGGCGTCGAGCCCCCTCCAGGCCATGCCCGGGGTGTGGCCCCAGAAGGCGAGCGGGACCACTGTGTAGAGGAACGAGAACGAGAGCAGGAACAGGGCGAAGCCCGGCCAGTCGGAGAGCATCGGCCGCACGCCCATCGAGCGGCAGCCCAGGAGCACGCCGACGATCACCGCTCCGTGTACCAGCAGATCGGCGGCGCCGGCGGCGAGCCGGCTGCCGACTCCGGCCCGGTCCGGCTCGTCCGTTTCGCCGCGCCGCGCGAGGAGCCCCGGGTCCGTCTCGTCGAGGATGGCTCCGAGGTCGGGCTCCGGCTCCGGTTCCGGCATCACCGTCGGAGCCGGGCGGGTGCGCTTGCGCTCGGGCGGTCGCGGCGGGCTGGCGGTCCGGTCGCGTTCGGGCTCGAGGGGGAGATCGAAGAGCAGCGGCTCGTCCGCGGGTTCCTGTTCCTGGCGTCGCATCATGGGTTCAGCAGTCTCGGCGGTATCAGCGAAGGGGAAGGTGCTTGACGTAGATCCGGTAGAGCAGATCCTTGGGCCGATCTTGGTAAGTCTGCGCGAAGGAGAGCTGCCGCTGCAACCCCTTGTCGTTCGGATCGAGGCCGACCGCCTCGCGGAAGTTCTCCATCGCCTTGGCGGAGTCCATGCGCTGGAGGTCGCGCAGCCCCATGTTGTAATACGAGTCGACCATCAGCCGCGTCACGTCGCGGTTGGCGGGATCGGACTCGTGCATCCGCCAGAGGTCGCGCAGGGCGTGCTCCCACTCGTGCTGGCGGAACAGGTCGATCTGGGCCGCGAGGGCCGCGGTCTGGCTCCTGGCGCCGGCCAGCATCTCGGCGTCGGCGGGCTCGAGCTGTCCCTTCGCGGAGGCCTGCTCCAGCCTGCGGATGGCTTCGAGATAGCTCCCGCCCTGGTAGGCCTGGCGGGCGTCGGCGAGCAGGGCCTCGCGTTCCGGATCGACGGGTGGAGGCGTCGCGGCGACCGCAGGCGTCGCGGCCGCGCCGGGAGTCGGCGCGGGAGTGATCGCGGCCGACCACTCCTTGATCAGCTCCTGGGCGCGCGCGTAGGCCGGATCGCTCGGCGGGATCCGCTTGAGCTGCGAGAGGGCGCTCTGCGTCTTGCCGGACTTCTGCATCTCGGTGGCGCGGCCGATGGGGTCGGCGATCTCGGGCCCGGCGATCGACGCGTCGTCGGTCTGCGAGTTCGGGAAGAGCTGGTCGCGCTTCAGATAGACGAAAGCGCCGCCGGCCAGGGCGAGCACCAGCACGACGCTGCCGACCAGGACGAAGAGCTTGCGCGCGCGGCCCGCGCGGGCGGGAGCGCCGATCGGCTTCGGCTTCTGCTTGGGGCGCTGGCGCTCGGCCGCCGCGACCTCGCTCGGGTCGGGCGGGATGAGGATCTCTTCCTTGAGCTCGCCGGTGCCGGGGTCGAGGCTGAGGTCGGACGGCGTGGGGAGGGCGGAGGACGACGGCGTCTCCCTCGGCTTCGGCTTGATGACCGGGACCTTGCCGGCTTCGAGCTGCTGCAGGTACTCGCGCGCCGCGAAGTAGCCCGGCTGGATCTCCAGCACGCGCTGGAACGACTGCTTGGCTCCCTGGAGGTCGCCGGCCTCGATCTTCGAGACCCCCTCGTGGAAGACCTCCTCGGCCTGGCGCTCGTGCTCGGCCTTGAGCTTGCGGGCCTGCTCGATGCGGCGGGCCGCCTCCTGGTGATCGATGTCGATCAGGAAGATGCGCGACCAGGCGTCGATGGCGCTCTGGAGGTCGCCGTTGTCGTGGGCCCGCTGGCCTTCGTCCAGGAGCTCCCGGATGCGGCGGTCGGTCTCCGAATCGCTACCCCCTCCGAAACCGCCGTCCATGCTGGAGGGGAAATCGGCGGCCGACACCAGCTCGGGGTCCATGAGCGACGGCGCCGCCGGCTCGTCGAGCGAGAGGTCCAGGGACGGCGTGTCGAAGGCCAGGTCCGGCAGATCGGTCCCGAGGTCGAGGCTGCCGGCCGGGTCGTCGAAGCTCATCTCGAAGCCCATGTCCGCGGCGTCTGCAGCAGGGGCGGCGGGCGCGGCAGGCGGCGCGAAGGCCGGCGCTGCTGGTGCTGCGGCCGGCGGCGCTCCGGCGAGCGCGGCGAGGCCGGGATGGGAGGGATCGAGAGCGCGGACCTTCTCGGAGAGGCGCGCCACCTCGTCGCGCTGCCCGAGGCGGGCGGCCTCCCGGGCGGCGTTCAGGAACTTGTTGACGTACGGCTCGGCCTCCATCCGCTCCTGGGCGGCGGTGGCCATCCGCATCAGCTCGGGGTCGCGGCCGACCGCCTCCTGCTCCTGGTGGGCGAGGGCCAGCAGCTCCTGGAACCGGCGAGCCTCCAGGAAGGACTGGAAGCGGCCCCGGAGGTCGGGGCCCGCGGCAGGCGCTCCGAACGCGGGCATGTCGGGCAGGTCGAGGCTGATCGCGCCGGCGAACGGGTCCGGGGCGGCCGGAGCGAGGAGGTCGTCCACCCGCACCGGACCGGTGCTGTCGCGCAGCCGTTCCTGGAGCCGGCGGGCGGGCTCGAACTGGGAGTCCATCCGAAGGACGAAGTCACAGCCGAGGAGAGCCTCCTGGCGGTTCCCTTCGGCGGCGAGCCCGAGCGTCTGCTCGAACGTCCCCAGGACCCGTTTCTGGATATCGGATGAGAGCGACGGATTCCCGGCGTAGGACATGTCGGCAGCTACGGTTGACCTCAGGTTGAAAAGTCGCCGGCTATCCTACCAGAGGACTCTTTGCCGTACAACGAAAGATATACTTCCCGCTCGCATGCCGCCCCTGGAGTGCGTCCCCAACGTCAGCGAAGGCCGCCGGCCCGAGGTGGTGGCCCGGCTCGCCGCCGCCGTGACCTCGGTGCCGGGCGTCCGGCTGCTCGACCTCTCCTCCGACCCGGACCACAACCGTTCGGTGCTCACCCTGGCCGGGACCGCCGGGGACCTCCGCGTCGCGCTCCTGAAGCTCTACGAGGCGGCGCTCCGGGAGATCGACCTCACGCATCACGAAGGGGTCCACCCCCGGGTCGGAGCGGTCGACGTGGTCCCGTTCGTCCCGCTGGGCGACACGCCGATGGAAGAGGCCGTAGCCGCGGCCGAGACCCTGGCCGCGGAGGTGGCGGAGCGCTTCGGCCTGCCGGTCTACCTCTATGAGAAGGCCGCCCGCCGGCCGGAGCGGCGCCTCCTGGCCGACGTCCGCCGCGGCGGCTTCGAAGGGCTGCCCGCGAAGATGGCCGACCCGGCCTGGCTGCCCGACTTCGGTCCGGCCCGCGTTCACCCAACAGCCGGCGCCACCGTGATCGGCGCCCGCTTCTTCCTGATCGCCTTCAACGCGGTGCTCGACACGCCGGACGTGTCCGTCGCCCGGGCCATCGCGAAGAGGGTGAGGGAGTCGGGCGGCGGTCTGCCGGCGGTGCGCGCCATGGGCGTCCACCTGGCGAGCCGGGGCCGGGCGCAGGTCAGCATGAACCTCGTGGACTTCCGGCGGACCTCCGTCCTGACCGCCCTGAACCGCGTCCGGCAGGAAGCCGAGACCCTGGGCGCGCGCGTGCTGGAGACCGAGCTGATCGGCCTGATGCCGGAGGAGGCGGCCCTGGGCGTGATGCGGGAGACGCTCCAGATGCCCGGATTCGCGAGAGACCGGGTCCTCGAAAGCCGGTTGCGCGAGGACTGAGGACCCGATGTATCCTTGAGGCAGAGGGCTACTCCAAAGGGAGGTGCCTATGCACGGGAATCTCCGCAGCCTCTTTCTTGTCGTTCTGCTTCTGTCTCCCGGAGTCCTGACGGCCCAGCAGCGCACGATCTGCGCGACCCCCTCGCCGGACCTCGCCACGACCCGGTGGATCGAGGAGATGATCCGCGGCCTCTCCGCCCGGAGCGAACGCCAGGGACTGGCGACCTTGCGCATCCCGGTGGTCTTCCACAACGTCTACGCGGGCAAGAAAGGAAAGGTCGCGGACCGGAACGTCGAGGCCCTGATCGACACCCTGAACGAGGGTTTCGCGGGCACCCCCTTCGAGTTCTACCTGTCGAAGATCAATCACTCGAACAACCGGAGCTGGTTCAACAACTGCTTCGACGTCAAGGTCGAGAAGAGGATGAAGAAGCAACTCGCGGGGCCGACCCCGCAGAAGAGCCTCAACATCTACTCCTGCTCGATGGGCAACATCCTCGGTTATTCGTATCTGCCCTTCATGCTTCCGGAGAAGAGCTACCTGCACGGGGTCGTCCTGGACTACCTGGCCCTGCCGGGCTCGGGCGATCCGGACTTCGGCGTGAAGGGGACCGTCGCCGTGCACGAGGTCGGTCACTACCTCGGGCTCTGGCACACGTTCCAGGGCGGCTGCGCGGATGGCGACGAGGTGGCCGACACGCCCGCCCAGATCAGCCCGCCGCAGTTCAAGTGCTCGGAGGTGGACAGTTGCCCCGATCAGCCCGGGCTCGACGACGTCCACAACTTCATGAGCTACGCGCCGCGGGAGGAGTGCTTCCAGCACTTCACGCCGCTCCAGGTGGAGCGCATGGATCTCCTGACGGACATGTTCCGGCCGGGGCTTGGAAAATAGCTGCGTCTAATCCGGCTTCTTGCGGGAAGCCCGAGCTCTGTGCCGGATGAAAGCGCCGACTGTAACGACCACGAGCGCGTCGAGGAGCACGACAAGGACTCGCAGGCTGTTGCGGCAATCCACTTCGCTGGGATACCACTCGACAAGCGTCGCGCCGAGGAACGAGACGGTTGCGCGGCACGGAAAGGTGGTGAAGAACGCGGCCCAATGAACGATCGCCCAAAGGGCGACGAGGATCCCTACGACCATGGCGTTGGCAAGGCGGGGCTGGCCCAATCCCGCGGCGATGAGATGCAGGCCACCCAGGACGAAAACGGCCGGCGCGAGCAAGGCCATCCCCAGCGGCCATTGGAGATTGAGACCCTCGGGCTGCGTCACCATGAGATACCCGGTTCCCAGCCCGACGAGCAGGAAGGCCAATCCGAAGGCCGCCAGTGGGCGGTTCATGGATGCCGGGCCTCCCCTCCGAAGTGCTTGCAGGCCGCGATCACCCCTTGCTGGACGAGCTTGCACTTGAGCTCCTGGGAAAGACCGAAGTCGGTCATCCGGATCCCCAGATTGTCGATGACGATCGTCCGCTTCTGATCTTCCGGGCTGTTGTTGAAAGCGTTGACCTGGACGTTGAGGATCGCTTCGAACAGATTCCGGGCGTACTCCGGGAAACTGTCGATCCTGTAGTCCGGGTTGGCGGGCGCCTCCAGGTTGGACAGGAAAAGCCCGAGCGTATGGGGATTGACTCCTTGCCGGTCGAACAGATCGATCGGATAGTTGTCGAACACTCCGCCGTCCACGAACAGATCCTGTCTCTCTCCGGTCTCGCCGAACCGCTTGTCGTCGATGTAAAAGGCTTCGAAAAAGAGCGGGATCGACATCGAAGCCCGCACCGCCTGCGCCACCGGGAGGTCGGGCGAGGTGTCATGGGAGAGGACCTGGGAGCGCCGGCGCGAGAGGTCGGACGAGACCACGAACAGATCGCGGAACCGCGGACGGTCCTTGTGCAGGTCGGCGAAGGTGGCGTTGGGGTTGCCGGTCTTCTCCTTCACGCGGCACTGCATCCAGTCGAGGAAATAGTCGCCCCTGAACCACCCGAACCGGTCGAAGAAACGCTGGGGTCCGCCGAGCGAGCTGCCATCCTCGAACTGTTGGAAGTCGAGGTCGAGCATGAGCGACTGCATCTCCGACGGCGAATACCCGAGAGCGATCAGGGCCGCCGCGATCGAGCCCGCGGAGGTGCCGGCCACCTTGTCGATCTTCGGCAGGACGCCGTTGGCCTCCAGCACCTGAAGAGCCCCCGGATAGGCGACACCCTTCACTCCGCCGCCCTCGAGCACCAGGTTGGTCAGGCCGTCGACCTTCCGGAGCGACTCGGCGCTGCAGAGCGGCAATGGACACGCCGCCGGCTTCGGCGGCGCGCAGACGAGCTTCGGGTTGGCATGACAGCCTGACAGGGCGACGGCGGCGAGCATGGCCAACAGGGCTTTGTGCATTCCCGGGCTCCTTAGTTCTCCACCTGGCGGGTCGCTGAAGATCGTAGCAGGAGCCCTGTGGCCACCAGCGCCGCAGCCGCCGCAAGCTTGTGTCGAGCCTGCCAAGGCGGCCCGATCGACCGGCCCATCGCGTGGAGGAAAGCGTCGACGTCCTCGCCGCCGAGTATTGTTGCCGCCTGGGAAAACACGCGCTCGCGATCGTACCAGCACACGGACCAGCCGCGCGCCTCGGCTGCGCTCGCGAGGGCCTCGCGATACATCACGGAGTCGGCGACGGTCTGCGCGCGAGGGTCGGCGATCCGCTCCTGGGTCGTCGGGGGAAGCCTGGGGCAGACGCGGATCGCGATGCTCGCAATCGGCACCGGCACCGCCGCGGCCAGCGCCTCGAGGCTCTCGCGCGCACCGCGCGTGGCGGACGCTCGCACGCGCTCGACGAGCGCCACCGCCTCGTCGAGCGAGATCGGCCGCGCGCCCGGGCTGTTGAGGTAACGGCCCACCGCCCAGGACCCTTCGTGGTGATGGGGATGCGTCGGCAGATCGCGCTCGGTGAGATCGATGCGCCGGCGATCGAGGAGCTCGCCGCCGGGCGCGACAGTGACAAGCACCGCCGAGTTGCCGTGCTCCGCGACGCCGACCGTCGCGGCTCGTTGCGCCCGTTCTTTCGCCACGTCGAAAAACTACGGCAGCGTGAACGTCACCGGCCCGTTGATGTGCGCGACGCACGAGGTGTCGAGCCCCTGGACCGAGGCGCGTTCGATGAAGTCGCGGATGAGATTCTCAATGCAATCTCCCCTGCCGCCATGGCCGCCGCGCGGCACGACCACGTGCAGGCTGTTCGTCAGAAAGCGCGCGGCCTGCTCGGCCATCTCCGGCGGAGTGACCGGATCGCGCTCGCCGGAGAGGAGCAGCACGGGCACGTCCGAGCTCACCGGCTCGTGGACATCCGCCGGCACCTTGCCCCGCGGCCAGAGCCCGCAGACCGCCTTCTGCTGCCGGATGCGGTAGTCGCCGAGGAACGTCTCCGGAGTGTTCTCGTGGATCATCGACTCGGTGATGTAGGGCAGGTCCTCGGCGCAGGTGACCGAGAAGTTCAGGCCCATGGCGAGGACCTCGTCGATGGCCAGCCGCTGCTCGATCGCCATCTGGACGAGCGGCGCGAGATCGCCCTGGACGGCCTTGCGGACCTGGAGCGGCAGGCTCCCTCCGCCCTGGCCGTAGAGGAGGAAACGGATGCCCTCGGCCACCATGCCCCAGACCGGCCTCACCTCCTGCAACTCGCCCGTGCGCGTGTTCGTGACGGCCACGGTCACGCCTTCGTCGATCCGCTCCTGGATCGTTCTCAGGTCCGCGTTGACGTCCGGGAAGGCGGCATGGCATTCGGGTTGTGCGGCGCACTCGGCGAGCAGCAGGTCGAGCGCCCGCTGGCCGGCGTAGGCGTGGCGCAGCGGGAGGAGCACGTCCACCGGCAACACGCCCTGGAGCAGCACGCTGCGCACGGTCTCCGGGTGCCGGCGCAAGTAGACCTGCGCCATGCGGGTGCCGTATGAGCCGCCGCTCAGGTTGATCAAGTCGTAGCCGAGCCACTGGCGGACCTCGTTCAGGTCGTCTGCGAACGCGGCCGTGGTGTACAGAGCCAGATTCGCGACCTTCTTCAGCTTCGCGCGGCACTTCCGGATCTCCTCGGGCAGGTACAGATGCCCGGCGGCGCGGCGGAAGTCGACGGGATTGCCGTAAAGATTGCAGTTGAGCGGGTTCGACCGGCCGGTGCCGCGCTGATCGACGAGAACGTAATCCCGCTTCTGGCGCAGGCTGCTCCGGGCCAGCCGGCCGGCGCTCTCCGTGATCCCCTGCCCCGGGCCGCCGCCGAGCTCGAAGACCGGGTCGGGCTGCCTGTCCGGCCCCAGCGCCGGCAGGATGACGATGTTGAGGCCGATCTTCCTCCCCTGCCGGGTCGCGCGGTTCTCCCAGACGGGATAGGTGGCGCAGAGCACATCCTGGTCGTAGCCCGGCACCCGGCACGGATGGGGGCTGACCTCGCGGGGCTCGGCCGCGCGCGCCTCCACGGGCACCGACAGGGTCAACACCAGCAGGGCGAGGGCTCGGATGGGATTTCGCATCCTCCCCATTGTACGGTCACTCGCCGGAAAGGCTATCTTCTCGGCTCATACCGCATCGCCACCGCCCCCGAGCCGAGCTCCAGCCGACCCAAGGGCGTGCCGCGGTAGGAATCCGCCACCACCCAGGCGCCGGCCGTCAACGCGCATGTCACGATGAACTCGCCCCGCTGGAAGTCGTTGACGGTACCTGCCACCACGCGAGGCACCCACACGATCAGACCGAACAGGCCCATTTGCAGCGTCGAGAGCGCGGCGGCCAGACGTGCAAGCACACCGGCGGACACTGCGAGCCCCGCTGCGATGAATGTCGCACCGGTGAGATACGCCCAGGCCACGTGCCACGGCAGCCAACCCGGAATCAGCACCGTGGTCGCATCGAGATACAGGAAGTGCGCCAGGCCGAAGGGAATCAACGACAGGCCGTAAAGCGTCCTGGCAACGCGCAGACCTCCGGCGCCGGTGATGAAACCGAGGCGTGGTCGGTCGCGCTCGGCAGCGAACCAACTGTACAGCACCCAGGCGCCCGCAACCATCACTGCCGTCGAGCCGAAGGTCCAGGCAACCAGCACCAGGGGAGTCTGATAGAAGAGGTTGGGAAGCCTCAGCACCAACAGCCAGATCATCAAGGAGGCGAACAGCACGCGGGAAGCCACCAGCGCCGAGCGCCGCCAGAGCAGCCCGATGCCGCATCCGAGAGAGAGCAGGGCGCAGAGATACGCCACTTGCCCGGGCACCCACTTGGGCACGGGCTGCCAGATCTGGACGAAATCGCCCGTGACGAGGCCCATGATGCCGAGGGCGATCATGGTCGTCGCGAAGGCCGCATGGCCTGCGCTTGCGATTCGGATCGGTCCGCCTTCGGTGCTGCTCGAATTCATGAGAGTGGCCATGCGTAGCATCCTACCGCCGAACGGGTTTGGGTATAAGCAGCAGCGCAGTTGCCTGCCAGAAGAATTGCCTGACGCCTCTCTCTCTTCTCTCCGGAGCCCCGGGAGAGCCGCTTCCCAGGGCATCGGTCTGTACCCTTGCATACCCACCCCGTGTGTCGTATACTGAACCATATGGTTCAGTATCGGCAGTCCAGCCTCGATGACTCGTTCGCCGCGCTCTCGGATGCCACCCGGCGCGGCGTTCTGGAGCAGCTCGGCCGTTCCGACGCTTCGATCACGGACCTTGCCGAGAAGTTCCACATGACCCTCACGGGCATGAAGAAGCACGTCGGCGTCCTGGAGGAGGCCGGGCTCGTCACCACGGAGAAGGTCGGGCGCGTGCGGACTTGCAGGCTCGGCCCGCGCCGATTGGGGGAAGAGACGGCATGGCTCGAGAGGTACCGCCAGCTCTGGGATTCACGCTTCGCCGAGTTGGACAAGGTTGTCGAGGAACTGAAACGGAAGGAGAAAATCGATGGACGCAAGAGAGAGTGAGACCACAACGATGAAGAACCGCACGACCGTGGAACGGAAGTCCGAGCGTGAGCTCGTCGTCACGCGAACGTTCGACGCTCCGGCGCGCCTCGTGTTCGAGGCGTGGACCAGGCCCGAGCTGTTCAAGCAGTGGTGGGTGCCGAAGTCGATGGGCATGTTCCTGCGCTCCTGCGAGATGGATGTTCGTGTCGGGGGCGGGTACCGTTTGGTGTTCGGCCACGATGCCTCGAACGCGGACGAGTTCTTCGGTCGATATATCGAAGTGGTACCGAACTCGCGCCTCGTCTGGACCAATGACGAGGGTGGCGACGTTGGGCCCGTCACCACGGTGACCTTCGAGGAAAAAGATGGCAAGACGCTGCTGGTCCTGCGCGAGCTCTATCCTTCGAAGGAAGCTCTCGACGCTGCCGGCACCGGGGCGGCGGATGCGATGGACGAGACGTTCACGCAACTGGACGAGCTTCTCGTCGCCCAGGGGAGTCTTTCCAGAAATGCCTGACGCCGGAGGTTTGCGCATCACCTCGCAAACCTCCGGCCCGGTCCGCGGGCTCCCCGGTCGCGGACCTTGCAGGCACGGGACGTCGGAGGCCTTGGACACGGCGGCCGACGTCCCCCCAGATTGTCAATGAACGACTGGACTCCGCGAAACCCAAGGCTCCCGGAAATCCCCTGCACCAGACCTTCTACGGACCTGCTTGCCGACTCGTCGCCTTATCGAAGGCTCGACAACCTTGTCTGTCACGACTCAAGGTTCTATCGCCCTGGATAACCTTGAATCACGGCGGATAACGTTCAATCGCGGCGTAGAACCTTGTTTTGCGGCGGAGAAGGTTGAATCGGCGCAGGGAAGTCGGATTTTTCGTAGATAACCCTGCGCTGGCCCATATAAACCTGGTTCTCGCCGCGGAGAAGCCTGTCCCGGCCTGGATAACGGTGGCTCGCCATGGATAACGTTGAAACGGCCTGGATAAGCCTCTTTTGCGGCACATAAGCTTGTCTTGCCGTGGATAAGCCGATGTTGCGGCGGAGAACCTTATGGCGCCGCAAACAAGCTTGCATCGTCTCCGAGACGCCATCTCTTCCCTCCTCCCGTCGATGGTCCAGGGGACCGGTTCCAAGCCCTCCTATATATAGAGTTGCCGCAGGCGCGTTTTTTTTGACAACGGGGCCAAAGTTTTTTTGAACCGCCGTGAACGACCCGGGTCGTTTTGGGAATTTTTTCCCATTTTTGAAGGAGATGGCCCGGATCGGGCCGGTCGGCGAGTATTCTCCGAGTACTCTCGGCGACGCCTTTCGAGGCAGGTCCGTATAACGAGGGTTGGATGGCTCGCCGCCCGGCTTCGTGCCGGGCGGGCGGCCTGGGTTCATTGACAACCGATTCACCGTAGTCGCCGGGGGGCTGAGGCTCGCCAGCCCCCCGGCCCGGCCGGAGGTGCGCTCGTGCTAGCCTCGGGCGAGGAGGGCCCCCGATGGACCGATTGGAAACCTGTCGCTCGTTCTACGCCAGCCTGATCACCGCGAACGTTGGCGTGCCGCCCGGGCGCCTCTCCGAGGCTTTCGCGGCGGTTCCCCGGGAGCGTTTCGCCGGGCCGGGGCCGTGGCGGATCTTCACTCCGATCGGATACATCCCGACCCCGTCCGACGATCCGGCCTTCCTCTATCAGGACGTCACCGTCGCCCTGCAGGCCGAGGGTCAGATCAACAACGGCCAGCCGACGCTTCACGCGGTCTGCCTCGCGGCTCTCCGGGTCGAGCCCGGCGAGGCGGTGGTCCACGTCGGGGCCGGGTCGGGCTACTACTCGGCCGTGCTCGCCGAGCTCGCCGGCCCGGGCGGCTCCGTCGTCGGCTACGAGGTGGACCAGGGGCTCGCGGAGCGCGCCGCGGCCAACCTCGCGGACCGGCCGAACGTCGAGGTCCGGAACCGGTCCGGATCGGAGGGCGCGCTGCCGGAGTGCGACGTCCTCTATGTCAGCGCCGGCGCCACGGACCCGATGGACTCGTGGCTCGACGCCCTGCGGCCCGGCGGGCGCCTGCTCTTTCCTCTGACGCCGGCCCAGGGCCCGGGCGCCATGCTCCTGGTGACCCGGACGCCGGACGGCCTCGCGGCGAGGTTCGTCTGCCAGGCGATGTTCATCCCCTGCCTCGGCGCGCGCGACGAGGAGGTGGCCCGGCGGTTGGCCGAGGCCTTCCAGGCCGGCGGACTGAAAGACGTGCGGTCGCTGCGCCGGGACGCGGCGCCCGACGAGACCTGCTGGGTCTTCGGCCGCGGCTGGTGGCTGTCGACGGCGCCGCTCCAACCCTGATTCGTCAATCTGGCCGCGGCCGTTGCCGGACCCTGTTGGACGACGGGCGGTGCCGGTCCGTAGAAAAGGGAGGAGAAGCTCTGAAGTGCGCAAATCGCTTCATGCCTGCCTTTTTTTGATCCTTTGGACCGGCTCCGGGTCCATGGCCGGCGGCCTGGCGCTCGGGGAGCCTCCGGCGAGGTTTCCCGATCCGGGCGACGGCGTTTCGGGCATCGTGGTTCTTCCCGCGGACCCCGACCGCGAGGCTGGCGGGTTCCTCGACCCGGAGGGGCTGGAGGTTCATCTCTCCCCCGACGACGATCCCTCGGTCGAGCTCGGCTACCCGGCCGGCGCCTGGTTCCAGCCGCCTCCCGGCCATTACCGGATCTGGCTGCAGGGCGGATGGCGGATGACTCCCTTCGCGGGTCTCATCAGTTATTCCGGCGCCGGGTCCATGAGAGCGATGGCCGCCATCGGCGAGGCGGGGCGCGTCCGACTGCCGGAGGATCTGGCGGCGGATCCGGATCTCGAGCTGCACCTCCTTCATGCCGGCAGCTATCTGGAGGCCGGTTTCCTGCGCTGGGAGCTTTCGATCCGCAGGCCTGTTTCCGAGGTCGGCGACGGCGTGCTCCTGCCGGTAGGCAAGGCGGTCGGCGCTCTCTGGGACCCGGAACGGAAGCGGTACGTGGCGCTCAGCCGGCCGTTCCTGGTCCGCGGGCACGGGACGGTGGAGGTTCCGCTCGCGCAACCCGGCGGCGGAGCGTTCCTCGTCGCGGAGCTCCAGCGCGACACCCCGGCCGAGACGGCCTCTGACCTGGGAGCCCGGATGGCGGTGAGGCAGGGGGACGGAGAGCGTCCGGCGGACCTGCAGGTCCAGACCACGGACAAGGTCTTTGCCTTCTGGTATGGACTGACGCCCGGACCCGCGGACCTGAGAGGCGAGACGGTCCAGGACGTCCTGCTGTCAACCAAGCTCGACCTGCGGGCAGGGAGGATCACGGACATCCATGCGGACCTGAGGCACCGGCCGGATCTCGACGTCCAGCTCTCCCTCCCGGCCTTCCTATGGGATGGAGGCCTGGCGCTGGAGGTGCGTGAGCTGCCCGCCGGCGAGGTCCTCGAGCACCGCGCCCTCGAAAGGACCGTGGGCCGCGTGTACCGGTTCGAGCGCACGCATCCGACCCGGCTGGAGGTGGAGCTTCAGACCGCGCTCGGACCGTATTCGAGCGAGGTGGATCTCAGCTCGGGCGAAGACGGGTTCCTGCTGCTCAAGCTCCAGGTGATCAAGTTGAAGGGGATCGCCGAGCTTTTCGCGAGCGGGCCCGGTCCGGCTCACTCAGGCTACTTCGACGGCTTCAGGCGCAGATCGAGAGAGGAGCCGGCCGCAAGGTAGCCGGAAGAGCAGGCACCGCGGCTCTTCCAATCCTCGATCGCGCTGGAATCGACCACGGCCGGAGCTCCGAGGCACACTGTGTAGAAGCCCTCCGCCAACTGCGGAATGCGCATCTGGCCTCCTTCGTAGAACCGGACCCCATGGCCCTCGGTCCAGCGGATCAGCGTGCCGAGAGGAATACCGATGTCGCCTTGCCAGACCGCAAGAATCCGGCTCCCGAGATCCTCGTCCTTGCCCATGTGGGCTATAAGCTCACCGCCCAGAGGCTCGATGGGAAAAAGGAGCTCGGTCTCGTTGGCCAGGGCCACTTCATAAGACTTGAGCGCGCCTGCCGGTGGGCTCAAGACGACGCGCAGGGTCTGTGTGCCTTCCGGCACGCTGAGCTCGAAGCTGCCGTCGAGACGGGATCGAACCGAGGAGGCGATGCCGTCCCCGCCGGCCGCGGGCCAGGCGTCCACGCTGGCGCCGATGGCCGGTCCTGTCGGCGCGAGAGCTTTTCCTCGCACCGTCTGGTTGCGCCGCAAGGCAAGGACGACCGGCCCGCGCGGAGAGCCCTCGCTCGCTTCGAACAGATAGGAGTCGCTCGTTTCGCGCTTCCCTTGTCCTGCGGCCCGGGAGGCGCTCAACTCGAGGGTGGCATCCGCCGGAAAGGCGCGGAACTCGAATTCCCCTTTCCGGTCCGTGGCCGTTTCCAGGGTGCTGATCATGGAGCTGAGGCTCACGGATGCGGCCGGCACCGGTGTGCCCGACGGATCGACAACCTTCCCATGGACTTTCGTGTCGGGCAGGTCGATGGCGATGGACGCCCGGTTTTC
Organism: Acidobacteriota bacterium; assembly: GCA_040349255.1. GTDB lineage: Bacteria > Acidobacteriota > Thermoanaerobaculia > Multivoradales > UBA5704 > DATMER01. The sequence goes on from JBEQUE010000235.1 coordinate 35,232, forward strand.
CTTCGGCTCGATCTGCACGGACACGGATGTTCGCAGCGGCGGCTCCTCGGCTTCCACATCCACTCGCCAGGAGCCGGGTTTGGGGAGCGGCCCCTCGAAACGCCCGTCCTCGTCCGTGGTCATCCGGATGGAGGTGGCGCCGCTTCGCCCTCCGAAAGAAAGCCGCGCGGCGAGAGGCTCATCGCCGAGCCGGACCCTGCCTTCGACCCAGAACAGGTGGAGATCGATCGGATAGGGCCGTGCCGGGTCGCTCAGATCCACATGCATGTCGGAAAAGATCGAATTTCCCAGGCCGTCGTAGACCGTGATCCAGTAGCGGCCCGGCGATTTCCTGGGCAGGAGGACGCGGCCTTCCGGGCTCGCTTCGGTGCGGAAGGACGGCTCTTCCCAGCCGGAGCGGTAATCGAGGGCGCGGCGGGCCTCGAACCGCCAGGGCTTGCCCAGCCAGTCGACGGCAGGAAGGAGATTCAGCTCGAAATCGACAGGTTTCCGCAGGGTGATCGGTACGGCGATCCTGGACTCCGAGCCACTCCAGACCTCGACCGGAGAGAGCTGTGCCTGGGCATCTCCATCCCGGGCGACCAGCGCATACGAGCCCGGAGCGACTGCGGCGAACTGGAAGAATCCCATCTTCTGGCATGCGGCCTCGTCGGCGACGGACCTCAGGAATTCGAGCATGGGGTCGCCCGGGCGGCCCGGAGCGGAGGCCGGTTCGAGACGAACCCGGCACTTCTCGGCCGGCGTTCCATCCTCTCGCGTGATCCAGCCCGCCACCGAAGCTCCGCGGACGAGCTTCCTCTTCTCAATCGTCTTGGCCTCGCCAGCCTTGATGGCAACGTTCCAGAGGTAATGCGGGACGAATCCGCCCGGATGCAGAGCCAGGTCGATCTGCCCGGCCGGAACCCGGCACCGCCAGTCTCCTTCCGGGCTCACCGCACAGGTGGCCAATCCCGCGGGCAAGGACTGTTTGCCGGCGAGAGGAGGGTCACGGGTCGGCTCGAAACGAGCCTCCAGCCGATCGGGGAGCTGATCCTTCCCGTCAACGAAGAACCTGCCTTGCAACGTGCCGGCCGGCCACAGCTCCACCTTGAGCTCGACCGGGCCGGACCGTGCATCCGATGGCACTTGAACGATCGAGTTGGCCGCGAAGTATCCAGGGAAGTCGGGAATCAGGGTCCACCGGGACCCGGGCGGCAGCTCGGCCGCGACCGGTCCCGGCAGTTTCGCGGGGACGACGACGGGAGAGGCGGATGCGATACCCTTGAAGACGACGAAACCCTCGCCGGTCAGCGCCGCTCCTGCCATCGGCGCCAGGACGACCTGGATTGGGACGGCCGCCGCGGCACCTGGGACAAGCGCAGACAAGATTCCTATCGCGAGCGAGGCGACGACGGTTCTCAAGGATCTGCCCTTCCGGCTCAATACTTCGTGCCGCCGCAGCTCCAGCATTCGGATGGGCACCAGCCATTCTGATAGGAACAGCCGCCTCCACCTCCACCCCCGCCGGTCCCACCACCCCCGCCTCCTCCGCCGACGATGATGCCGTAGCAGGTGGAGCCTGACTCACTGCAATAGGTCCCAGGTCCGTAGCTGGTGACCGAACAGCACATCGACCCGTTCTCGGAATCCGCCAACGAGCAGTAATCAGCGGGGATCGTGATCCTCGTCCTCTCGCGGCAAACCTGGCATGAGCCGCATTCTGCCCATGCTTGCCTTGAAGCGCCGGCCAACAGGAATGCGACGAAAACCGGCAGGCCGATCCAGCGGATCCGTTTATTCATTGACAGTGCCCTCCTTGATCTCATTCGAGCTGCGTCGTTCGGATACACCTCCGGCATCAGCGCCAACGCGGCGCCCGACACAGTTAGCAACAGGCCTTATCTATCTACTGTGCATTAGAGAGTAAAAAACGAGCCAAGGACGAACAGGATCGTAGGAGAAGAAAATTGCGGCCGCAAATTGGAGGACGGACTCAGTCTCGTGGCTGATTTCACCTGGAGGCAAGGGAAATCCGGGGATTGGCGGGTCTGAAATTTTTCGGTGTCGATTTCGTCGTGGAGTTATCGAGAGTCTATCTGCTCCCGCACCGCCCGGCGATCCACCTTGCCGCTCGGCAGGTGCGGCAACGACTCGACGATCCGGACCTCGTCCGGCACCGCGTAGTGCGGCAGGTGGTCGAAGCACTGCCTGCGAATGGCGTCGGGCTCCGAGGCTTCCGCGCCCTGGCGCGGCAGGCAGACGGCGACCAGCCTGGGGCCGCGGCGGGTTTCTCCCGCGGCCACGACCACGGCGCGCTGGATGCCCGGGACCTTCTCGACCGCGGACTCGACGTCGGCGAAGACCACCAGCAGGCCGTCGCGCTTCACGCTCAGGCCCGAGCGGCCGAGGATTTCCACGAAGCCGTCGGCGCGGATCTTCGCCAGGTCACCGGTCGGGAACCAGTCGGCGTCCCCGCGCGGCTGGAAGCGCCAGCGGTCCTCCAGGATCAGGTAGCCGTCCGAGCCGTTCTGCTGGCGGCACTGGAGGAGGCCGGCCCGGTCTCCGGGCGAAAGCTCGGCTTCCACGGGAGTCTCTTCCACGGTCAGCTCGATGCCGGCCAGGGGGCGGCCGGCGGTGCCGAGACGCTGGTCGGACGGATCGTCCGGCGCGGCCGAGGAGACGGCTCCCATCTCGGCGCTGCCGTAGAGGTTGAGCAGCGGCCCGAAGCGCGGCTCGAAGCCGGCCATGGTCTCGCGCTTGATCTTGTCGCCCGCGGTCACCGCGAGACGGTAGAAGCGCGGCGTCTTGCGCACGGTCAGGAACATGTCGCACAGGGCCGGGGTCAGGAAGGCGACGTTCGGTTCGAACTTCGTCTCCCGGTCCAGATAGCGCAGGATGTTGCCGCCCGAGCCCACGTCCATCGCGGCGCCGGCGAGCAGGCCGGGCAGGAACGCCGCGCCGAAGCCGTAGCTGTGGAAGATCGGCACCGGCACGGTCAGGCGGTCGTCCTCCGTGAGCTTCCAGCGCTCGACGCAGGCCTGGCCGTTGTCCAGCCACTTCTGGTGCGACATCCGGGTGAGCTTCGGCGTGCCGGTGCTGCCCGAGGTCCTCAGATAAAGATCGGGCCCCTGAAAACCGGCGACGACCGGGTTCTCTTCGAACGCCTCGTTGGCCGCGACCTCGATCGACTCCACCGGGTCGTCTCCGAGCGGCCGGGCGGTCACGACGTGCGAGCAGAAGCTG
>JBEQUE010000258.1:0-20380 GCA_040349255.1 Acidobacteriota bacterium
GCCCAGGCTCTCCAGCCGCACCTCGGGCTGGATATCAGAACAGTCATCTATCCCAAAGGCACCTCCGCCCAGCCTGCCGGAGCGCCGGGAGGCAAGCTGGACCTCAAGGCCATGCTCGGCCGTGGCGGAGCTGCTCCAGGGGCGCCGGCCGCGCCGGACCCGGCCGCCCAGACGCTGAACCGCACGCGCTACACCCAGCCGGCGCTCTTCGCGGTGGAGTACGCGCTGGCGCAGCTCCTCCTGGAGTGGGGCCTCAAGCCTGCGGCCCTGGTGGGCTACAGCCTGGGCGAGTACGTGGCCGCCTGCGTGGCCGGTGTCTTCTCCCTGGAAGACGCTCTCGCCCTGGTGGCCCGTCGCGCCCTGCTCATCGACGAGCTGGAGGCCGGAGGCATGCTTGCCGTCCCGCTGCCGGAGGCCGAGGCCCGGGCCGCGCTCGGCTCCCAGCTCTCGCTGGCGGCGGTGAACGGGCCCAATCTCTCGGTCGTCTCGGGCCCGGTGCCGGCGGTGGCGGCGCTGGAGCAGCAGCTCACCGCCAGGGGCGTGGCGGTCCGCCGCCTGCCGACCACCCACGCCTTCCACTCGACGATGATGGAGCCCATCCGGGACCGGGTGGTGGAGATGGCGCGCGGTCTTCATCCCAACCCGCCGTCGATCCCCTACCTCTCGAACGTGACCGGCGCCTGGATGACCGCGGCCGAGGCGACCGATCCGGGCTACTGGGGCCGGCACCTCTGCCAGGCCGTGCGCTTCGGGCAGGCGCTCTCCGAGCTGCGCAACGACGCGGGCAAGGTCCTCCTGGAGGTGGGCCCGGGCCTGAGCCTCTCGACGCTGGCGCTCCAGACAGCGGCCGGGCCGCAGGCCGCGAATCAGGTCGTGCTGCCCACGCTGCGGCCGTCCTACGACCGGCAGCCCGATATGGCCTATCTCCTGGGCAGCGTCGCGAAGCTCTGGCTTGCCGGCGTGGCGCTGGATCGGGCCGGGCTCTTCCGGCACGAGCGCCGCCAGGAGGTGCCGGTCTGAGCGGCAGCGCCGTGTATACTCCAAGCTAAGTGAAGGACTTCCCGCTCGACTTCCAGATCGAAAAAGATTCCGCCCGGGGTGCCTTCGTCGTCCACCTCGCCGCCGGGTCCTCGCGGGAGAGGGCGGACTTCGCCTACCAGCTCGCGAATCCGCGGCTGCGCCGCGTGCAGGAGAACATCGAGCAGAACGTCTGCCGGCTCGACGAGCTGCGCGACATCGGGACGAACCTCTGGGCGGGCCTCATGGCGGGCCAGGTCGGCGAGCTCTTCGAGACCGTCCGCCAGGGCAACCGCGGCGTCCGGTTCCAGTTCCGTCTGAACCTGCCGGCCGAGCTGGAGCCCCTGCCCTGGGAGAGCCTCTACCACGAGCGCGACTTCGGGTTCGTCTCGTCGCACCGCGACCACGTGATCCTCCGCCTGCCGCCGGACGTCATCGACGCGCCGGCCGCGCCGCCGCAGATCACCAGCGCGCTGCGCATCCTGGTCGTCATCCCGATGGGCTCCGGCCTGGGCACGGACACGGAGATGCACAACCTCCGGGTGGCGGTCGGCAGCGTGGGCGACTCCGTGCTCCTCGACAACCTGGCCGGCCGCGTGACCCCGGACGCTCTCGAAAACCGGCTCAGGGACGGGCGCTGGGACGTGCTCCACTTCATCGGCCATGGCGAGCTCGGCGACAACGGCAGGACCAAGGTCCGCCTGAACAGTCCGCGGGGCGAGGATTCGTGGATGGACGGCGAGGTCTTCGCGGAGGTGCTGCGCGGCAGCGGAGTGCGGCTCGCCGTGCTCAACTGCTGCGAGGGCGCGCGGCCCATGCCGGGCCAGAGCCTGAGCGGCCTGGGACCGCTCCTGCTGCGCGCCGGCGTTCCGGCCGTGGTCGCCATGCGCTACGAGATCCACGACGACACGGCCATCCTGTTCTCCGAGCAGTTCTACCGTGCGCTGCTCAACGGCCCGGCGCCGGGCCGGGTCGACCTGGCGCTCGAGCAGGCGCGCCGGGCGATCTATCTCAACCAGAACGAGCACTCCCCGGCCCGCGGCTTCATCACGCCCGTGCTGTTCCTCGCGCCGTCGTGCGAGCAGCTCTTCCGGATCGAGAATCCGGAGGACACCGGGCCCGGCCCCGAAGCAATCACGGGGCCCACGCTCGACCTTCCCCAGGACCTTCTCGACGCGCTCCTCGACGGCCGCTGCGTGCCCGTGGTCGGCCAGGGGACGCTCGCCGTCGGCACTCCGGAGCCGGCCGTGCGATCCCGGTCCGCCATGGCCGCCGGCGCCGAAATCCCGGGTCCCCGCCAGCTCGCCGAGATCCTGCGGGAGAGGTTCCAGTACCCGCACGAGAAGGACTTCAGCCTCTCCGCGATGGCCGGCGACTGGATGGACCTCCTGCTCCTGCAGTGGATCTGCCAGCACTTCGTCGCGACGCATCAGAAGGACTACTTCAAGCTGATCCAGTTCATCCAGAGCGTCTATGCCCAGGCGAGGCCCCCCGCCTGCCTCGCCCAGATCGCCGAGTGGGACGTCCCGGGCATCTTCTGTCTCTACTTCGACGGCCTCCTCGCGCAGGCGTTCGCCGAGGCCAACCGGCCGACGCGCAGCGTGAACGCCCCGGACGAGGCGGCGGCGCTCGAAAGCAGCCTGCCGCTGCTCGTCCACGTCCGCGGAACGCACAAGTTCGTCGACTCCCTGGTCCTGACCGAGCAGGACCACGACGAGCTGTGGGACCGCCTGGGCCGCATGAGCCAGGCCGTCACCGACCTGGTCCGCGGGTTCTACGGTCGCAGTCTGCTCTTCCTGGGCGCGAGCCCGCGCGACCCGCTGGTCAAGCGGCTCGCGGCCAAGCTGCTCGAGCAGGTCCCCCACAAGAAGCGGGGCCCGATGTTCTTCGTCTGCTCCAAGGACGCGCAGAAGGACCCCTACTGGGACACCTTCTCCGTCACCTGGATCGAGGGCGAGCTGACGGAGATCGTCCTCGCCCTGACGAACGCGGTCCGCCAGGGGAAGGCCCGATGACGGAGGCGGCCCAGCCCTCCTCCGCCGTCCAGGCCGGGCCCTACAAGTTCCTCGATCACTTCGGCGACAACGAAGAGGACCGGCGCCGGTTCGCGGGCCGCGACCTGGAGATCCGGGAGCTCGTCACGCTGATCACGAACGGCGCCGTGCTCGTGCTCTACGGCCGTTCCGGGACCGGCAAGACCTCGCTCATCCTGGCCGGCGTGTTCCCCAGGCTGCGCGAGCGCGGCTACACGCCGGTCTACGTGCGGACGCTCGTCGATCCGCTCCGCGACCTGTACGAAGCGATCACCCGGCAGTGCGGCCTCGGGGATGGCCGTCCTGGGGGCGAAGCGGGCTGTGACCTGCGCGCGGTCGCCGGGCGCGCGGCCGAGACGGGCTCGGTGGCCGTGGTGATCGACCAGTTCGAGGAGTTCTTCATCCGCTTCCGCGAGAAGCCCGAGCTGCGGGCGGAGCTCATCTCGGCCGTCGCCGACATCGTCAACGACCAGGATCTGGATGTGACGATCGTCTTCAGCCTGCGCGAGGAGTACCTGGCCGCCCTCGACGATCTGGCCGACAAGCTGCCCAACCTGTTCGAGAGCCGCTACCGCCTGCGCGCGCTGAGCGCCTTCGGCGTCCGCCAGGCGATCTCGCGGCCGCTCCTCGACAGCGATATCCCGTACGAGGAGTCGGTGGTGTCGAAGCTGGTCGACCAGCTCGACGAGTTCGGTTTCGACCCCGCCGTGGTCCAGATCATCTGCTCCGAGCTCTACAAGGAGGCGGCGCGCCGGGCGCAGGGGAAGACTCTGCGGATCACCGAGGAGGATCTGAGCCAGGTCGGCGGGCTCGACGGGATCTTCAAGCGCTACCTGGACGGCGCGACGGTGGGTATCCCGGAACGCCTGCAGCTCCTCGCCCGGATCGTGCTCGACGCCTTGATCACCCGCGAGAGCACCAAGCGGGCGGCCACGGTCGAGGACCTGCTCCACTCCCGCTTCACCGCCAGCCGGGAGGACGTGGAGGAGGTGCTCGCGCTCCTCACGGAGCAGCGCCTCCTGCGCCGCCAGGTGCGGGACGAGGCGTGGTACGAGCTCATGCACGAGCGCCTGATCGAATACATCGAGGACTGGCTGAACCTCGATCCGGACTTCCTCACCTTCCGCCAGGCCCGCGTCTTCGTCTGCAACAACTGCGTGGGAGAGCTCTGGCGGAAGAAGCCGGACACGCTGCTCAACGCGGAGGTCCTCGACGGCCTCCTCGCTCCCTACCTGGACCGCTTCCGCTTCGAGCCCGGCGAGACGGAGTTCGTGCTGCGCAGCGCGGTCTATCGCTGCTCGCCCATCGTGGCCTTCTGGGCCGGGCGCCACGGCCACGAGGGGACCGTGGCCCTGCTCCAGGAGCTCGCCGCCTCCCCTCGGCCCGCGGAGAGGACCGGCGCCGCGACGGCGGTCGGCCGGCTCACGGACCCGGACAGCCGCCTCACGGAGCTCTGCCTGAACCTGGTCGTCCAGGACGCCGAGCTGCAGGTGCGGCGGGCGGCCGGTCTCGCGCTGGCCGGGCGAGCCGGACCGGAGGAGTTGAGGACTCTGCGACTCGCGCTCCTCCAGAAGGAAACCCGGAAACACGCCCTGGAGGCGTTCGCCTATCTGCGCGAGGGCGGCCACCCTCTCAGGGAGCTCAACCCCGTCTACCGCTGGAGCGCGAAGTGGAAGGCGGAGCGCCATGTCTTCCGCGAGAAGCGGGACGCCATCCGGTTCCGGTCAGGAATGGGAGCCCTGGAAGGGGCACTGGGCGGTCTTGCCTGGGCAGCTTCGGCCGGCGCACTGGTCTCGGTCGCGGCGGCGAGCCTCGAGTCGTCGTCCTTCACTCCTTTGGAGTGGATCCGGGAGGTTCTCAAGCTGATGGGGTGGCTCGCGGCCGGGGGAGTCTTGACGGGTTTTACCCTGGGAGGAATCGCCGCCGGTGCCGCCGCCAAGGATGCCACCGTCCGTGGAGAAGGCCACTGGTTCCGCGCCGCGCTGCGCATCCGGGCCTTCTGGGCCACGCTCGCCCTCGGAACAGGTTGCACCGTCATCGACTACGTCCCGTTCGGTCTGACCTTGATCGCAACCAGCCTTCTCCTGCCCGTCGTTCTGGGGGGCGTCGCATTCCTGAGCCGTCCCGCGGTCTGGTCAGGGCACCGCCGCCTCTCCCATCTCCTCTGGAGCCTGCTTTCGAGCCTGGGACCGCCCATTCTGCTGCTGTTGATCCTCGCCGCCCTGCTGTCCGCGCCCCCCAGGCCGACCCTGGAAAACACGGCGCCCCTGGTCTACTACTTCGCCATCTTCCTGAGCTGCGCCACGTGCGTGATGGTGTTCGCGATCGCGCGGACGGCGCAGCCATCCTCCCAGGCTCCCTCGACCGCGTCCCGCCGGCGATCCCGCGCTGCCATCCTCCTGTCCGCGCTCCTGGTCCCCGCCTGGTTCGCCTTCTTCTACGGCTTCGATACGGTCCCCCCGCTGGCCCACGATCAGGACCTCGCGCAGCTCCTCTCCTGGACGCCCGGCCCCGGATTCCCCGACGGGCGCTACATTCGGCTTCGCAACCCGACGGCCCAGCCGCAGATCTGGGAGGTGACTCCGCTCGCCGGACCGGGAGATCTCAAGCTGGTGGGAGTCAACGCCTACCTTGCGCCTGCGACCCGCATTTTTCCGCTCTTCCTCCCGCCTGGCGATCACCTGGTCCGCTTCTACGCGGAATCGCCGCAGGAGGAGACGATCCTCCGGCTCCGCCGACTGCAGGCGGCGCCACCCGCCTCCGGCCCGATCCTGCTGTCCCGAGGTCAGGGGACAACCATTCTCCTCCCTCTCACCCGGGAATGGGATGGCTGGCACGGAACCCTCCGTGGCATTGTGGACAACCTGGGAACATCCGAGTGGGCGCCCACCGTCCAGATCCATGCCGCGAGCTTCGAGCCCGTCAAGGTGAGCGCGGCTGGCGAACCGGCCGGGCAGGCGGTCGAGCTGCGCCCCGTCTATGGTCCCTTCTCCTATTCGGACCTCCCGTGGATCGAGGTCGCCAAGGACGGCCGCTGGGCCCGAGAGCTCGTCGTCTCCAGGATCGACGAGAAGCCCCGCTTTGAAAAGCCGCCCCTGGTTCAGATAGAAATCAACATCAACTGAGCCGGGCCGCTAGCGCTCCGGGAGGGAGAGTCGAACCTTGAAGGAATCCGAGAAGAAAGAGAACGGGGAGCCGGCCCTGGCGCCCCCCGAGATGTCCGGCTTCGCCGACCTGAGCCTTTCCGAGCCCATCGCCCGCGCCGTGACCGAGCTCGGCTTCGAGGCGCCGACGCCGATCCAGGCCCGGGCCGTGCCTCTCCTGATGTCCGGCCGCGACCTGATCGGCCAGGCGCAGACCGGCACGGGCAAGACCGCGGCCTTCGCCCTGCCCTTGATCCAGAAGGTCGACCCGGGCCGGACCGAGACCCAGGCCCTCGTCATGGCGCCCACCCGCGAGCTGGCGGTGCAGGTCGCGGGCGGCATCCACGACCTCGCGAAATACACCGGCGTGCGGGTGGTGCCGGTCTACGGCGGCCAGCCCATCGACCGCCAGTTCCGGGCTCTCAAAGGCGGAGCTCAGGTCGTGGTGGGCACGCCCGGGCGGCTGCTCGACCACCTGCGCCGCGGCTCGCTCACCCTCGAGCACGTGACGTTCTGCGTGCTCGACGAGGCCGACGAGATGCTCGCCCTGGGCTTCCTGGAGGACATGGAGACCATCCTGGCCGAGCTGCCCCCTGAGCGCCAGCTCGCCTTCTTCTCGGCCACCATGCCACCGCGCATTGCGGACCTCACGAAGCGCTTCCTGCGCGACCCGGCGCGGGTCTCGATCGAGGCCCGGAAGCGGACGGTCGAGACCACGAACCAGAGCTACTACGAGGTGCCGCAGGGCAGGAAGCTGGAGGCTCTGGCGCGGGTGCTCGACATGGAGAGCCCCGGCCCGACGATCATCTTCTGCCGCACGCGCAAGGAGACCGCCGACCTCGCCGAGGCCCTGCGCCTGCGCGGCTACAGCGCCGAGGCGCTCCACGGCGACCTGGGCCAGGCGGACCGCGACCGGGTGCTGCGCCGCTTCCGCGAAGGCCAGGACGATCTCCTGATCGCCACCGACGTGGCGGCGCGCGGGCTCGACATCGAGACCGTGACCCACGTCATCAACTACGACATCCCGTGGGACGCGGAGCAGTACATCCACCGCATCGGCCGCACCGGCCGGGCCGGCCGGTCGGGCGACGCGCTGACCCTGGTCGAGCCCCGGGAGCGGCGGCAGCTCAAGGCGATCGAGCGCCTGATCGGCGCGCCGATCAAGCCGGCCCGCATCCCGACCATGGCCGACATCGCGGCCCGCCGCCGCGACCTCTTCAAGGAGGCGTTGCGCGAGGCCCTGGAGGCCGGCGACTACGAAGGCCAACTGGCCACGGTCGAGGCGCTGGCCGGCGACTACGACCCCGCCGCCGTCGCCGCCGCGGCGCTCCAGATGCTCTGGAAGAACCAGCACGGCGAGCAGCCCGGCGCGGCCAATATCCAGGATCCCGAGGAGATCGCGGCCGACGCGCTCCAGCCCGAGCCCGGCATGACGCGCATCTTCATCGGCCTGGGCCGCCAGGGTGGGTTGCGCCCTGGAGACCTGGTCGGCGCGATCGCGAACGAGGCCGGCCTCCAGGGCCGCGCCATCGGCACCATCGACATCCTGGACCAGACCGCGTTCGTGGAGGTCCCCAAGGCCGAGGCCCGGAACGTGATCGAGGCCCTGCGCCGGACGAAGCTGCGCGGGCGCAAGGTCAAGGTGCAGATCGCCAGGCCGTACGAGGAGCGGTGGAGCTCCCCGGGGCCCGATCGGAAGCGGCCCCGGGGATAGGACGGAGGGTCTTACCGGAAGGCCGAAACGGTGCCGCGGGTGTTGTTGAGCACGCGCGTGTTGTCGCTCGTGCTCGAGGTGCCCATGGGCACGCCGCCGTAAAGCTTGCTCGGGTTCGACCAGTAGTTCAGGCGCGGGCAGCCGGCCGTGCAGTTGTAGGCCATGATCGTGCGCCAGGAGTTGCCGTTGCGATAGCCGTGGCCGTAGGCGTAGGGCGTGGTGGTCGGGTCGGTCGCCGGGTCGTGGCGGGCGGACTGCAGGTGCCCGATCTCGTGGGCGAACGAGTAGTAGCCCGTGGCGCAATCCCAGTGCGCGGTGGCGAAGGCGGTGCTGGCGGTCGAGCCGATGCTGGAGGCGAGACCGCAGGACGACGCGTTGTTGATCAGCAGCACGCCGACGTCGGCCGCGACCGAGTTGCGGGTGGTGTGGATCGAGTCCATGTAGCCGTCGGAGGTCCCGCGGTAGCGGCTCAAGTCGGTGCTGAAGCTGCTGCTCTCCGTGTAGGAGACCTGGGCCTTGGTGGCCAGGAACAGGTCGATCAGCACGCCGCTGTTGGTATAGCCCTGGTTCGACTCGGCGACCGCGAGGTCGATCAGGCTGCTGATGTTGCCCGAGGCCGACGCGGCGCTCGGGGTGTAGTGGACCATGACGCGGATCGGCGTGTCCGCCTGCACCTGGACGGGGCGGACCGGCATCTTGATCACCGGCAGGTTCTTGTAGGCGGCGGCCGGGTGGTCGGGCGGCATGGAGCCCGGATCGACCAGGACGATGGCGTGGGCGCCGGTCCTGAGCGGCCGGATCTTGTACCACTCGGCGTTGACATGGACGTTGCCGGTGATCGTGTCGCCGTCGCGCACCAGGAGGATCGAGTTGGCCGGGTCGAACTCGGCCTTGTCGGCGCGGAACGGAGTCGTCCAGGTGTTCAGGATGACGCCGGACCAGATCACGTGGCCTTCGTTCGTGACCTTGGAGTCGAGGCGGCGGGCGACGAGGTCGAGGCCCTGGCCGAGGTTGAGCCGGAGAGTGTCGGCCTTCTCGGTGACCACGCCGGCATTGGCGTGGACGAGCTGCAGGGTCGCGGTGGCCGGGCTGTCGGCCAGGGCCTGGAACGACGGATCCAGGCTCACCGAGCTCCCGTGGACGGACATCTTGTCGAGGGGCGAGAACAGGTCGTTCGCCGCCGCATGGACCGCTATCGGCGATAGCGCCACGAGAGCCGGCACGACTGCCATTCCGAGGGCACGCATCCAACGTGGTCTCATTCGCTTCTCCTTCGAGGAAAGGAACCGATGGATCCCGGGAGCACCCGCAAAGACGGAGGCTCCGGGCTCTTCCCTGCCCTCTACGGTGCACGGGGTTCGGGAAAGCGAGCCAGGGTTGCACATAGCCGGCGCTCGATATGTTACAATCCGGCGTCCGGTCAGGTTTTTCAACATCATGGTTATGCAGCGCGCTTACGGAACGTGTACCCTCGCCCTCCTGCTCGCGGCCGCGCTCGGCTGCGCGGGCAAGCCTCAGCCCAAGCCTCCCCAGGTCCGGATCACCTACAGCGACATCCAGCCGGATCCCGCGGTGGCGGCGCAGACTCCTCCTCCCGGCACGACATCCGCTCCGGCCGCCGAGCCGGCGTCCGACTCGGCCAAAAGCGAAAGCGCCGCTCTCGGCGCTCCCATCTCGACGCGCGAGGCCATGGACAAGGCCGTCTCCTGGACGGTCGAGGGCCTGGCGTTCTACGAGCGCGGCGAGTGGGACGCAGCGAGCAAGAGCTTCAACGACGCGCGCCTCATCCTGCTCGAAGCCGACCTCCCCGACTTCTGGAAGCAGCAGGGCCTCGGCGCCGTCCAGTCGGGCCTGCCCGAGAGCCTCCGGCATTACGACCTCGAAGCCATCGCGAAGGAGGTCGAGCGCAAGGACCGGCCCGACGCCGCGGAGCTGGCCGAGCGCGCGGCCATCGAGCGCGAGGTCCGGCGCATCCTGCGGCAGTTCGGCGACAAGTCTCCCGACGAGCGCTACCTGAACGTCCTGGTCCACGAGACCCAGCGCTACGTCCAGTTCTACCGCGGCAAGTACCGCGAGTTCTTCGAGCGCTCCTTCCTGCGCAAGCACAAGTACTGGCCGACGATCCAGGAGGTCCTGGCGGCCCGCAAGCTCCCCGGCGAGCTGGGCTACATCGCCTTCGTCGAGAGCGGCTTCAACCCCAAGGCGCAGAGCCGCGCCAACGCGCTCGGCCTCTGGCAGTTCATCCCCGAGACCGGCAAGCGCTACGGCCTCCTCCAGCGCGAGGACTTCTTCGACGTGCGCAAGGCGACCGAGGCCGCGGCCGGCTATCTGCTCGACCTGCTCAACATCTTCGGCTCGCCCTCGTTCCTGCTCGCCACCGCGTCCTACAACGCCGGCGAAGGCAGGATCATGGGCTGCCTGCGCCAGCTCGACACGCTGGAGAGGCGCAACTTCTGGGAGATCCGGAGCTGCCTCGCGGTCGAGACCCAGGAGTACGTGCCGAAGATCATGGGCGCCGCGGTCATCAGCTCGGACCCCGTCCGTTTCGGGTTCAACCTCCCGACCGAGGAGGAGATGCGGAAGCGCTACGACGTCGCGGTCGTGCCGCAGGTGATGCCGCTCGCCCGGATCGCCGAGATGGCCGGCGTCGACGTCGTCGATCTCCGGCTCGCCAACAACGAGCTCGACCCGTCGTCGAGCTACACGCCGGGACGCAACTTCCCGCTCTATCTGCCGCTCGGCGCCGGCGCCCAGTTCGCGACGGCGCTCGCCGCCATGCCGACGCCCGCGCCCGAGGTCGTCCTGGCGTCCAGCTCCGTGCCCGAGCTGGTGCGCGAGGAGAAGCCGCGCCGCTCGTCCCCGAGCCGCAGCTACACCGTCCGGGCCGGCGACACCCTGAGCTCCATCGCCCGGCGCTACGACCTCGACGTCACTACGCTGGCGAAGTCGAACGACCTGCGCAGCCCCTACACCCTGAGCGTCGGCCAGCGCCTGATGATCCCCGCGGACAAGAACGCGACGCGGGTGGTCTACACCGTGAAGGCCGGCAACTCGCTGTCGGACATCGCGGAGATCTTCTCGGTGCGCGACGACGACATCATGGACTGGAACAGCCTGCGCAGCCGCAAGGTGAAGGCCGGGCAGAAGCTCCACATCTTCCCGGGCCGCGACTACGAGCTGCGCACCTACAAGGTCCGGCGCGGCGACAGCCTCGCGGCGATCGCACGGCGCCTCGGGGTCACGCTCGACCACATCCTCACGGCCAACGGCCTCACCCTGAAGAAGATCCTGCGGCCGGGGCAGCGGCTCGTCGCCTATGTTCCAGGCTAGATGGTGAAGCGCCTCTCCATCCGGCTCGCGGGCCAGGGTCTGCACGACGTGACCCGCGAGGTGGCGGCGGTCGTGCGCGAAAGCGGCGTGCGGGAGGGCCTCTGCACGGTCTTCCTCCAGCACACCTCGGCGAGCCTGACCATCCAGGAGAACGCCGATCCCTCGGCGCGGCGCGACCTGGAGAGCTGGCTCAACCGGCTCGTCCCCGAGCGCGATCCGCTCTACACCCACACCCAGGAGGGGCCGGACGACATGCCCTCCCACATCAAGGCCGCGCTGACCGACGTCTCGCTCTCGGTGCCGATCGTCGACGGCGAGCTCGGGCTCGGCACCTGGCAGGGTCTCTACGTGTGGGAGCACCGCCGGCGCGAAGGATCGCGCAGCCTGCTGATCCACATCGCGGAGTAACGGCCACGAGCCCCTGCGTGCAGGAGATCGGCCTTCCTGGGAAAAGGGAGGGCGCTCCCCTGTTCTCCAAACCCGGGCAAGCTCATTTTGCAGCGTAGAACCTTCCAGCGCGGCAAAGAAGCTTGCAGCGGCCCGTAGAACGTTACCGCAGCTCGTAGAACGTTACCGCAGCCCGTAGAACGTTACCGCGGGCTCGCAGAACGTTACCGCGGCCCGTAGAATGTTACCGCGGCTCGCAGAACGTTACCGCGGCCCGTAGAACGTTACGGCAGCTCGCAGAACGTTACCGCGGCTCGCAGAACGTTACCGCGGCCCGTAGAACGTTACCGCGGCTCGTAGAACGTTACCGCGGCCTGTAGAACGTTACCGCGGCCCGTAGAACGTTACCGCGGCTCGTAGAACGTTACGGCGGCCCATGGAACGTTACGACGGCCCCTAGAACGTTACCGCGGCCCGTAGAAGGATAAGCAGCCAGGTGTTCCGGCCGGCTTTCGGCCGCGAAACAACCCGGATGCGGAGTGCCAACTACCTGATTTTTTGAAAGAATATCCTGTCAAAGACCGTGTCCCGCTGTCCTGTTATCAGGATGTATAACCGTCGGCCGGCCGACGAGCTCATGCGGCAAGTCTTCCCGTCTAAATGTTTGAGCCAGATAGTCTTCGACGTTTGGGCTCCACTGGACAGGAGCCGATAGGCACTCCAGGCCGCAGTTCCCCAACGTTGGCCGCCTCGTCTCAACCTTTCGCCCTTTCGCCGCAAGCCTTTCGGCCGATCCCGGTGAGGGACTTCCCCATCGAGATTCAACCGGCTGCAGGTGGACCACAACCGAAGACGGTGTGTGAAATGGTTGCGGGTGGAGCTTATATCGGCTTCTGGGAGGGCACTGCGGTGGGTCCGTTGTATAATTTAAGGCAGTGCGGTGGAGCGATAGCCATATACGCGAGTAGGAAACCTTGGTTCCGCCAATCGGGTAGGCGGGGGATTTTTTCCCCCCGCCCCCCACACCACCCAGCATGCGGGTCCGCACTGGGCGGTTCACCGTAGATGAGTAAGCGAGACCCGAAGGTCTCCTTGTTCCACGATGTTCGGCCCTTCACGGTTTGGCCGCAACAGGCCCGCACCGCTACTATGGCCTCTGCTGACTTCTGCTCCCTCCCGCCGGGCGTTTCCGTCCGGAAGGCTGAGATGGCGGCCTTAGAGACCGGAGGGCTCTCCACCCCTTTCGGGATGGTCCGTAGTCCGGCGCTCATACTCCTCTCTCCGCACGTGAAGCAGATCTCCCCGGATAAGAACGTGAGCTTTCCCTGCACAACCGCGTCATTTACCATATCCCTGAACCAGAGGGCTTCGCCATCAGGTGCTGGCTCGCCCGGGGGACTTGGCCTCGTATGACGTTTCTGTTCGTCGGCTCGCAGGTTTGCCGCGGGCTTCCTCCGGACGCCGCCTCGCGGAGACGCCCTTGCCTCTGGCTAGTCGTTGGCACCGATCTCATCGATGTTGGTTCTCCGACAGGGGGCTTGCACCCCATAAACTCACGCCCATGCCGGGCGTACACCCGCGGCCCCAGCGGACGGGCTGGCGCCGCGCGCTGAGCCGCCACAGCGTTATACGGTGTTGAGATACTCTGAACGACAAAGGAGGTAGGATAATGTGGAAGGGACGAATCGCTGTAATTCTGCTTTTTGTCGTTGGCTTGATCGCGGTTCACAGCATCGGCATGAGTGAAGACGCCAATACGGTCTATGGGCGGGTCATAGGGAAGAATACGGTCGGGACTGAAGGCGGCACGCTCGTCGAATGGACAATGGATGACGCCAACGGCACCAAGGTGTGGACAGATGCCAGCGGGGAGCACTACGACCGAATGAATCAGGCGTATCAGTCGAAGGACGACCCGCGCAACCCGGACAAGGTGCAGGTCAAATACGAGAAGAGGAAAATCACGCGACGGGGTGGGAAGACGCAGGAGGTGAACTGGGTGGTGTCAGTGGGTTCATAGCTGAGGCGACGCACAACGCTTCCAGCGGATGCCTGACGGCCCCGCTGAAGCCCGAAGCGTTGCTGCCGTTTCAAGAGCGGGTACGTGAGTGGAAAGGGCAATTCAAGTTTTTGCTGCGGTGAGCTTCCTGGTAATCGGGCTCTCGCATATCTTTCAACCGGGGACCTGGGTAGAGTTCTTCACGAAGCTACGCAGCCTCGGCCGGCTTGGCGCGTTTGCTGAAGGTTTCATCAGCTTGAACTTTGGAGCCGTCATCGTTTCGTTCCACAATGTCTGGTCCGGTCCTGCAGTTGTCCTAACACTGATTGGCTGGGGCCAGGTGTTGAAGGCGTTGTTCCGCTTCGTTGCCCCGGCAGCAAGCCTCCGCCTCTACGAGAGAATCTCGCCGGAGCGGGCATGGCAATTTCGACTGGGAGGCGGCGTCGCCCTGGTGCTCTCTGCGTTTCTGGTGTTCCTGGCGGTTCGAAAGACCATTCCTTGAACCCTTGTGTTCGATTGGAGCCAGTTTGGAACCGGAGCGCAGAGGAGGCGCCAAACTGGGGCTGCGGGCTCTCCCGTTGCGCGAGCAATCGATCGTCAGGGAATGTTCCGCCCAACAGCCGCTCGGTTACGGGTAGTAGCCGCTGATGGTTCGCGCCTCCAGGCCCTTGCCGGCCAGTCGGACCTTCACGGCCCGGAAGCCGGTGTCCGGGCTGTTGTTGGTCGACTGATAGGCCAGGTGGTACTGCGCGCGCAGCTCGCGCTCGATCTGGGCGTAGACGCCGTCGAGGCTCGCCGTGCCGGCCACGAACCAGCTCCGGCCGCCGGTCTCGGCGGCGATCCTCGCGAGCTTCTTCCCCGCCTCTCCGCGGCCTCCGTCCTCCAGCCCCAGGCCGATCGCGTAGACCGCGATGCCGGTCCGCCGCGCCACCTCCAGCGCCTGGTCGTAGGACAGGCGGCTCGTCCGGTCCATGCCGTCCGAGAGCAGCAGGACGGCGCGCTGGCCCTTGACGCCGCTCAGGTACTGGAGCGAGTAGGCCAGGCTGTCGTAGAGCGAGGTCTGATCCTCGGCCAGGAGGCCGATGAACCCTTCCTCCAGCTCCTCCAGGTCGCAGGTCAGGCGGACCGCCACCCGGGGCGAGCGGTTGAAGGTGATCACGGCCGCCTGGTCGGTGGGCCGCAGCGTCCGGCGCAGGAAGCCGAGGGCGGCGGCGCGGGCCTCCTCGAGGCTGTCCCGCATGGAGAGCGAGTTGTCGATCAGCGTGACGACGCGGATCGGGGCCTGTCCGGCCGGCTCCACGATCCGGAGCCGCTGCGGCACGCCGTCCTCCAGGACCGAGAAGAGCCCGGGCTCCACGCCCGGCAACGGCCGCCCGCCTCCGTCCACCACCGTGGCGAAGAGGTCCACCAAGCGCACGGCCATCTCGTCGGGCTTTTCGGGCGTGTTGAGCAGGACCGTGTCCTCGGCGGCGCGGCCGTCGCGCAGGTAGGCCACGGCCCGCACGTAGCCCGTCTCCCGGTCTTTCGAAAGTGGGATCGGCTGCTCGTACGGCGGCTGGTAGAGGACCGCGGCCCGGGCGTCGCCGAGCCACAGCTCCACCCGCTCCACCCGCTCGCCCGGCGGCGCCTCGACCTGGACGCGCGCCCGCAGCCCGTCCCGATGACCCTGGCCGGGCCGCGGGTCCAGCAGGCGCACGGAGAACCGCTGCGAGCCCGAGTTCAGGATCAGCTCGTCGCGGGCGACCACCCGGCCCTGGTCGTCGAGCCCCTCGACCGCGAGCTTCTGGAGCCGCGGCACCGAGCCCAGGTCGAGGGTGACCTCGTAGGGCGGCCGGGTGCGGGTGTAGATCGGACGGCCTTCGAGCAGGAACGCGACCTTCCGGACCGAGCCCTCGGGCCCGTCGACCCGGGCCTCGAACCGCGTCTCGCCGAACAGGAGGCCACGGGGGCGGACCAGGCGGACCGCCGGCGTTGCCACCGGCAGCGGCGTGACGGGCGCGATCGGGCTCTCCGCGACGGCCGGCTCGGGAGCGGCGGGCTCCGGCTGCGCATACCAGTCCCGCGGCTCGGGCCGCGGCCGGGCGAGCGCCTTCTCGATCATCGCCCGGTACTGCTCTTCGCCGACCGATCGGACCCACTTCATCGTCTCGGCCAGACGGCCGCCGTTCCAGCAGTCCGCGGGCGCGGCCGGGCGCAGGTCCGGCGATCCCGGGCCCGGCCGCCAGATCCGGGTCGGGCCTTCGGAGGCGTTCGCCGCGCGCAGGAACACGAGCGCCATCCGGGACTTCTCGCCGAAGCCGGGCTCGTACGTCCAGACCTCGACGCGCCCGCCCTCCGCGACTCCCGGGCAGCTCGCCTCGAAGGTCGAATCCGGCTCGCCGCGCAGCAGCAGGGCCTGGGCGCGCTCGTCGTCGAGGCTCCCCCAGCGCGTGCGCGCTTCGGCCAGGCGCTCGGCCCAGTTCTCCTGCAGCTCGTTGCGCTGCGTCCTGGGGAAGGGATCGCGGACCTGCCAGAAGCGCTGGACAAACCTTTCCCTCTCGGCCGAGCCGGAGAGCTTCAGGAAGGTTTCGCGCTCGGCGGCGCCGATCAGCGGGGCGACCTCATCCAGCCATGAGTCCGCGGCGTGCGCGATCCGCGGGATCAGCAGAAGGGAAAGCAGGAACGCGGAAACGTGAACCTGTCTCGGCATTGGCCCACCTCCGTCTGGCGAGCGCCGAGCGTTCCGTGCCGTATTCCCCGACTCCCGCCCTTGCCGCCGACACAGCAAGAGACGTGCCGAAATCGGCTTTTCCTCAATCCTCCTTGTCTTCCTCCTTCGGTTTCGGGGGGCCGTCCAGCTCTTCGATGAGCGCGTCGGAGGCGGGCCGTTCCCGGCGCAGGCGCGCCGCCACCGTCTCCGCCTCGCGGAAGACGCGCAAAACGTTCAAACCGGCGAGCTTTTTGACCTCCTCGTCGCTCCAGCCCCGTTTCAGCAGCTCCGCCAGCAGGACCGGATAGGTATCCACTCCCTCCAGGCCCAGGGGCGTGTCGGTGATGCCGTCGAAGTCCGAGCCGATCCCCACATGGTCGATGCCCGCGAGCTGCCGCACGTGCTCGATGTGGTCCGCGGCCTGCGCGAGCGTCGCCTTCGGGGAGGGGTGCTCCTTCTTCCAGGCCGCGAGCTCGCTCTCGACCCGGTCCGGGTCTTCGGGGTGAAGGGCCTTGAGGCGCGCCTCCTCGGCGTCCTCCTCGGCGTTCCAGGCCCGCACGGCCTCCGACAGGAACGAGGGCACGAAGGTGACCATGACCACGCCGCCGTTCGCGGGTATCTTTCGGAGCACCTCGTCGGGCACGTTGCGCGGATGGGCGTCGAGGGCGCGCGCCGACGAGTGGGAGAAGATCACCGGCGCCTCGGACACGGCGAGGGCGTCCTTCATGGTGTCGGGCGAGACATGGGAGAGATCGACCAGCATGCCGAGCCGGTTCATCTCCCGCACCACCTCCTCGCCGAACTTCGTGAGCCCCCCGTGCTCGGCCTTGTCGGTACCGGAGTCGGCCCAGGCGACGTTCTTCGAGTGGGTGAGCGTCATGTAGCGCGCGCCCGTGGCGTAGAGCTGGCGCAGCACGCCGAGCGAGTTGTCGATCGAGTGGCCGCCCTCCATGCCGACGAGCGAGGCGATGCGGCCCGCCTTGTGGATGCGCACGACGTCGTCGGCCGTGGCCGCCATCTCGAAGGTGTCCGGGTAGAGCTCGGCGAGGCGGCGGACCACGTCGATCTGCTCCAGGACGATGCGCACCGACTCCGGCCCCGCCTTGTCGGCCGGCACGTAGACCGACCAGAACTGGGCGCCGACGCCGCCCTTGCGCAGCCGCGGGATGTCGGTGTGCATGCGCTTCTTGAGGCCGTTCGTGTCGGACCGCAGGTCGAGCCGGGCCAGGTGGTTCTTCACCCGGTCGCGCAGCTCCCAGGGCACGTCGTTGTGGCCGTCCACCAGGGGCACCTGGTCGAGGAGCCGGCGCGCCCGTTCGACCAGGGCCGGGTCCGGCGCCCGCCAGTCCTTCGAGGGCTCCTGGGCGGCCGCGGGGATGGCCAGGAGGATGAAGAGGGGGAGCCAGCGCTTTTTCATGTCCATCTCCTTGTCGGCGGCATTCTATCCGCGGGTTTACAATCCTGCATGCTCCTCCGATTTCCGGTCCTCCTCCTCCTGGCATTACCGGCGACGGCCCAGGTGACGATCGTCGCCGTCGGCGACATCGCCTGCGACCCGGCCGACGCCGGCTACAACGGCGGCGCCGGCACGGCCGCGCGCTGCCACATGCTGGCCACCTCGAACGTCGCCCTCGGCCTCTCCCCCGCCGCGGTCCTCCTGCTCGGAGACAACCAGTACGAGAACGGCGCGCTCGCCAAATACCAGGCCTCGTACGATCCGTCGTGGGGGCGTCTCAAGGCGGTCACCCGTCCGATCCCGGGCAACCACGAGTACGCCACGGCCGGCGCCCAGGGCTACTACGACTACTTCGGCATGGCGGCCGGCGATCCGGCCAAGGGCTGGTATTCCTTCGACCTCGGAGGCTGGCACCTCGTCGCCCTGAACTCGAACTGCTCGGCGGTCGGGGGCTGCGGAGCGTCCTCGCCGCAGGGCCAGTGGCTGGCCGCGGACCTGGCGGCGCACCCCGGGGTCTGCACCCTGGCCTTCTGGCACCATCCGCGCTTCTCCTCGGGCCCGCACGGCGACGATTCTCTCTTCCAGGATTTCTGGACCCTGCTGCGCGCGGCCGGGACGGACCTGGTCCTCAACGGGCACGACCATGGCTACGAGCGCTTCGCGCCGCAGTCGCCCGCGGGCGACGCCGATCCGGGAGGCCCCCGCGCCTTCGTGGTCGGGACGGGCGGCAAGGATCTCACCTCGGTGACGACGGTCCGCGCCAACAGCGAGGTCCGGAACTACGGCTCGTTCGGCATCCTGGAGCTGAAGCTCTACCCGAACGGCTACGAGTGGCGCTTCCTTTCGGACGGCGGCGCCGTCCTGGACTCCGGCCACGGGCTCTGCCACTCGGCCCTGCCCGCCCCGGCCGCGGACTTCCACACGCTGCCGCCGTGCCGGCTGGCCGACACCCGGCACTCCTCCCCCCTGGCGGCCGGAGCCCCGGCCACCTTTCCGGCGGCGGGCTCGTGCGGCATCCCGTCCGACGCCGTGGCCGTCGTGGTCAACGCGACCGTGATCAAGCCCACGTCGGCGGGAAATCTCCAGGTCTATCCCGCGGGCCTCTCCTCGCCGCAGACGAGCGTCGTCAACTTCCCGGCCGGGACGAACCGGGGCAGCCTGGCGATCCTCCCCCTGGGTCTGAAAGGGGAGATCGACGCCCGGGTCTCCGCCGGAACGGCGAACGTGGTGCTGGACGTGACGGGGTACTTCGAGTAACGGCAAGCATTCCGGGATATTCTCCGGGCATGATCAACGCCCAGGGATATGCCGCCCAGTCCTCCACCACCCCGCTCACTCCGTTCCAGTTCGAGCGCCGGGATCCGGGGCCCCACGACGTCTACATCGAGATCCTCTACTGTGGCGTCTGCCACTCCGATATCCACACCGTCCGCGCCGAATGGCAAGGGACGGTCTATCCGATGGTGCCGGGACACGAGATCGTCGGCCGGGTGGCCCGGGTCGGCGGCGACGTCGCGAAGCACAAGCCGGGCGACCTCGTCGCCGTCGGCTGCATGGTGGACTCCTGCCGCCACTGCGCGAGCTGCTCTGAGGGGCTCGAGCAGTATTGCGAGAACGGCTTCACCGGCACCTACGGCGGCGTCGAGAAGGAGACCGGAACCCCCACGCGCGGCGGCTACTCGGACAGGATCGTGGTCAACGAGGACTTCGTCCTGCGGCTGTCCGGCAAGCTGGACCCGGCCGCCGCGGCTCCTCTCCTCTGCGCCGGCATCACGACCTGGTCGCCGCTGCGCCACTGGAAGGTCGGCAAGGGCCAGAAGGTCGGCGTGGTGGGTCTCGGCGGGCTCGGCCACATGGGAGTGAAGCTCGCGCACGCGCTCGGCGCGCACGTGGTGATGTTCACCACCTCGCCGGGCAAGGCGGAGGACGCCCGCCGTCTCGGGGCGGACGAGGTCGTCATCTCGAAGGACGCCGGGGAGATGGCGAAGCACGCGAACAGCTTCCACTTCATCCTCAACACCGTCTCCGCGCCGCACAGCCTGGACGCCTTCCTGGTCCTGCTCAAGCGGGACGGCGTGATGACGCTGGTCGGCGCTCCGGGCGAGCCGCACCCGTCGCCCAACATCTCCACCCTGATCGGAGGCCGGCGCTCGCTGGCCGGCTCGCTGATCGGCGGCATCCGCGAGACTCAGGAGATGCTCGACTTCTGCGCCGACAACGGGATCGTCTCGGACGTCGAGCTCATTCCGATCCAGCAGATCAACGAGGCCTACGAGCGCATGCTCAGGAGCGATGTCCGGTACCGCTTCGTGATCGACATGGCTTCGCTGCGGGAGGAAGGGACATAAAGGACTGCGGGGACTGCAAGGACAGCGGGAAGACGGTCTTTGATCCTTGCAGTCGTTTGGGTCCTTTACCTCACTCTCCACAGCTTGTGCTGCTGGACGGACAGCCGCCAGGGCGGGTTGTCCCGGCACAGGCGGATGCACCAGTCGAGGGTGCGGGGATCGACCTGGTCTCCTTCGAAGGCGGGCGAGATCAGGTAGTGATCGGCTTCGACCGCGGTCCGGGGAATGGCCTGGCCATAACCCCGGACGTACTTCACCTCGTCG
>JBEQUE010000260.1:0-20996 GCA_040349255.1 Acidobacteriota bacterium
CGGCGATGTTGGACGCGTGCTGCTCACCGCGCTGCTCTCCCTGTCGGGCCTCTTCCTGCTCCGCCGCAAGCGGGGTCTGGCCGCGCCCGTGCTGATGCTCACCCTGCTCGCGGCGCCGGCAAGCGCCGCGGCTCCGCAAGACACCGCGGCTCCGAAAGGCACCGCGGCTCCGGCCGCCCGGGCGAACCGGGAGGCCCGGGTCGCCACCCTGAGCCAGGTGACGGTGCGCGCGCAGGTGGTCACGGTCCGCCTCTCCGACGGATCGAGCCTCGAGGTGCCCCTGGCGGCCGTCGAGGTGGCGGACCGCCGCGCGCCGAAGGTCCGCAAGGGCGACGCCCTGACCTCGGTCCACGGCCTCATTCCGGGCCAGCCACTCCTGGTCAAGATCCGGCGCAATCCCGACGGGTCCGTCAAGAAGCTCAAGCTGCAGGTCTTCGACACCCTGGAGCGCGCCCAGGCCGCTCTGCAGGCGGACCCGAAGTAGGGGAGGCTGCGCATGTCCGACGCCGTTCGTAGAACCGCTCTCACCCTGGGCGCGGCCCTGGCTGTCGTCCCGGCCACGCAGGCCGCCACGTTCACCGTCTCGAACCTGGACGACAGCGGCCCCGGGAGTCTCCGGCAGGCCGTCCTGGATGCCAACGGCGCGGCCGGCGCGGACGTCATCCAGTTCGACGCCGGCCTGACCGGCGCCATCGTGCTGTCGAGCGGCCAGCTCGCGGTCACCGATTCGGTGGACGTCCAGGGCCCGGGCGCCGCCGACCTCGCGGTGACCGGCCTCGGCGACAGCCGGCTGTTCTACCTGTACAGCGGCCAGGCGCTGATCGACGTCACGATCTCCGGCCTGACCCTCGCGGGCGGCAACGCCAACGTCGGAGGCGCCATCGCCGACCTGGGCGAAAACCTGGTGCTCGACAGCGTGGTGGTCGTCGGAAACGTCGCCAGCGTGGACGTCGAGGGCGGCGGCGACGGCGGTGGGATCTGGGCGGCGGACACCAAGGGAGGCAGCCTGTCCCTGACCATCCGCGACTCCTCGATCTCGGGCAACACCGCGGGCCACGACGGCGGCGGCATCCATCTCGACAACACGGGTGGACCGGTCCTGATCGAGAGCACCACGATCAACGGCAACGACGCGGCGAACGACGGCGGCGGCCTCTCCCTCTTCATTTTGCGCGACGACATGACGGTCCTCAACTCGACGATCTCCGGCAACACCGCCGGCGCCGATGGCGGCGGCCTCTTCCTCAACGGCCTCTATGGCTACCTCTCGATCCTCGAGACCACGGTCGCCGACAACTCGGCCGGCGGTTTCGGTGGCGGACTGTTCACCTTGGCCGGTACGATCCAGGTCAGGAATTCCATCGCCGGCGACAACAGTCCGAATGACCTGGGCAACGGTCTTGGCAGCGCCTCGTTCGAGGCCGCGTACTCGCTGGTGGAAAACAAAGACGTGTCCACCGTCTTCGACAACGGCGGCAACATCTTCGGCCAGGACCCGCAGCTCGGCCCGCTGGCGGACAACGGCGGCCCGACGAGGACGCACCTGCCGGCGCCGGCGAGCCCCGTGATCAACGCCGGCGATCCGGCCTTCGCACCGCCGCCGAGCACGGACCAGCGCGGCCTGCCGCGCATCGTCAACGGCCGGCTCGACATGGGTTCCGTGGAAGTCGAGATGCCGGCCGCGGCCGGCACCATCCAACTCGCGGTCAGCGCCGCCAGCGTCGGCGAGACGGCCGGCACCATCACCATCACCGCCACCCGCACCGGCGGCTCTTCCGGCGCAGTCTCGGTCACCGTCAACACCGCCGACGGCACGGCCGTGGCGCCCGCCGACTACGGCGCCGTGATCGGCGCGGTCCTCAACTGGGCCGACGGCGACACGGCTCCGAAAACGCTCAACATCAGCATCGTCGCGGACGGCGTCACCGAGCCGGCCGAGACCTTCGACGTGATCCTCTCGAACCCGACCGGTGGCGCTGCGCTCGGCGCGCCCGCGAACGAGATCGTCACCATCGTGGACGCGGCCAATGTCGTGGATGTCCCGACCGCGAGCGACTTCGGTCTGGCCGTGCTCACGGCGATCCTGAGCCTGGCCGGGATCTATCTCGTGCGCCGACAGTAACCTACCGCAACCCGGACGGCAGGCGGGGGGAGCCGAGCAGCGTCTTGAGCTCCTCCCAGCGCTTCTCCGGGTTCGCCTCGGTCCCGCCCCGCCGCTCGATGTACTCGCGCACCAGGTCCTGGCCGTAGTTGTAATTGATCACATAGCTCCGGTAGCGGTCCATGAACCGCGTGCGCTGCGCGGCGCGCTCGGGCGAGGAGAGGTTGTAGCGCACCAGCCAGTCCACCGCCTGCTCGCGCGTGATCTCGCCGTCGAGATAGCGGCGCGCCGCCTCGTTGCCAGCGTACGAGAGCTTCTGCGTCAGCGCCTGCACCTCGTAGTAACGCCCGGCCTGGGAGGCGTCGAGGCCGGCCAGAGGAAAGAGTTTCTCGCGCTCGAAGCGCACCCTCTCCTCGCCCGGAAAGGCCACCTCGATGCCGAAGTTCGCCGTGCCCTCCGCGATCAGCGACTGTGGGCTGAACAGCGCGTAGACCGAAAGCTCCGGCCACCTGCGGTCGCGCACCAGGTTCTTCTCGAGCAGCGCGTTGTAGACGTGATGCCCGGGATAGCCCTCGTGGCAGGCGAGGTCGATGGCGCGCTCGATGAAGATCGGCAGGTCCGTGTTGACCTGGATCACGCTGTGGAAGTCGCCCTTGTACCAGTTGTAGCCGCTCCACGGCTTGTCGGTCACGTACTCGACCTGGAAGCTCTCGCCGGGCGGCAGCTCCATGTGCGCGAGCGTACGGCGCCGGCACTCGTCGATCGCCGCCTGGAACACCGTTCCGAGCTTCTCGCGCGGGATCACGAAGCCCTGCCGGAAACGCTCGATCCTCTCTGGCAGAGGCCCGTCTCCGGGCACGATCGTTTCGAGCTGGTCTAGGATCTCCTGGAAGTGCTCGGCGTCGTAGTGCGGGGCCACCGAGTCATAGAGCGCCTGGGACTCCTCGTCGAACGACAGCCGCTTGCCGGAGAGCATGTCGATCCGCGCCACCATCGATTCGAGCTGGCGGGTCAGATACTGATGGCGCAGCCGGACCATCTCGTCCGGGGAATCGACCGGGTGGGCGCGCAGCTCCTCGACCAGGCCGGCCGCCTCCTTCCGGAGATCGGCCAGCGGGCGCTTGCTCGCGTCGACCTCCTCCTTCCAGGCCGGCGGACCATAGTAGGCGTCGACGTAATCGGGGTCGTGCTGGCCCACGGCGAGCACGAGCTTCACATAGGATTCGGCAACTCGGTCCATGTCGTTCGGGGTCCCTTGAGCGGCGGTCCGTGGGCGGTCCGCGCCCGCGCAGGCGGAGAGGAGGAGGATCAGGACGAGCGGAAGCGGCCGTTTCAGGTTCATGCCGGCGAGCCTACCACCTGCAGCCCGGCCGGCAGACGCGGAGAGGTGAGGAGCGTCCCGAGCACCTCCCAGCGCCTCGCCGGGTTCTCCGCCGTGCCGCCGCGGCTCTCGACATGCTCGCGCACCAGGTCCTCGCCGTGGTTGTAGTTGATCACGTAGCTCCGGAAACGCTCGATGAACTGGAGCAGGTGCTCGGCCTCCAGGGAAGAGGAGAGGTTCCAGCGCACCAGGAAATCGATCGCCTGCGCGCGGCTCATGAAACCGTCGAGATACCCGCGCGCCGCCTCGTTCCAGGCGTAGGACAGCCGGCGCGTGAGCGCCGTCACCTCGGCGTAGCGGCCGATCTGGTCGGGATCGAGGCCGGCCAGCGGACACAGCCGGTCGCGCTCGAAGCGCATCCTCTCCTCGCCCGGAAAGGCCACCTCGATGCCGAAGTTCGCCGTGCCTTCCGCGATCAGCGACTGCGGGCTGAACAGGAGATAGATCGACAGCTCGGGCCAGCCGCGCTCCCGCACCAGGTGCTTTTCGAGCAGCACGTTGTAGACGTGATGCCCGGGATAGCCCTCGTGGCAGCCGATGTCGATCGCGCGGTCGAGGAATACCGGCAGGCTCGTGTTGACCTGGATCCGGCTCCGGTAATTCCCCTGATACCAGTTGTAGGCGGCCCAAGGCTGACCGCTCACCAGCTCGATCCGGAAGCTCTCACCGGGCGGCAGCTCGACGTGCTCCAGCGTGCGCCGCCGGCACTCCTCGGCGGTCGCATGGAGCACGGCTTCGAGCCGGTCGAGCGGGATGACGAAGCGTTGCCGGAAGCGGTCGATCCTCTCCGGCAACGGACCGTCTCCGGGCACCCGTGTTTCGAGCCGATCGAGAATGCCTTCGAAATACTCCGCGCCATGGCGCGGAGCCACGGCGTCGTAGAGCGCCCGGGACTCCTCGTCGAACGAGAGCCGCCGGCCCGCGAGCATGTCGATCCGCGCCCGCACCGCTTCGAGCTGGCGGGTGAGATACTGGTGGCGCAGCCGCACCAGCTCGTCGCCGGAATCGGACGGCCGGGCGCGCAGCTCCGCGAGGAGCGTTTCCGCCTCGGACCGCAGCTCGTCCAGGGGACGCTCGCGCGCCGCGGCCTCCTCCTTCCAGGCGGGCGGGCCGTAGTAGGCGTCGACGAAATCGGGGTCGTGCCGGCCCACGGCGAGAGCGAGCCGCACGTAATTTTCGGCAATCCGATCCATGGCCGCAGGAGACTACCACCGCAGGAGAGAGGCATGAGTGAGACCCGGAAGGACGGCGGCTGGATCGTGGGGCTGATCGCCCTGGCCTACAGTGCGCTGCATCTCGCGCTCATCGGCCGCTACGGCTGGTTCCGCGACGAGTTCTATTACATCGCCTGCGGCGAGCATCTCGACTGGGGCTACGTCGATCACCCGCCGCTCATCGCGCTGATCGCCCGCCTCGCGCGGGCGCTGTTCGGCGAGTCGGTCCTCGTCGCGCGCCTGCCCTCGGTGCTCGCCGGAGCCGCGGTGATCCTGCTCGCCGGCCGCCTGGCGCGCGAGCTGGGCGGCGGGCGCTTCGCGCAGGCGCTCGCGGCGCTCTGCGTGACGGTCGCGCCGGTCTACCTCTTCGTGTTCCACATCCTGTCGATGAACTCCTTCGACGTCCTGTTCTGGACGCTCGGCGCCTTCGTGGTCGTCCGCATCCTGAACACGGGCGACCCGCGTCTCTGGCTCCTCTTCGGCCTCGTCTGCGGCCTGGGGCTGGAGAACAAGCACAGCCTTCTCTTCTTCGGCTTCGGCGTGTTCGCCGGCCTGCTGCTCACGCCGGAGCGCCGGCAGCTCCGCCAACCCTGGATCTGGATCGGCGGCGCGCTGGCCGTGGTCCTCTTCCTGCCGCACGTGCTCTGGCAGGTCCGGCACGGCTGGCCCACGGCCGAATTCATCCACAA
Source organism: Acidobacteriota bacterium (assembly GCA_040349255.1). Classification (GTDB taxonomy): domain Bacteria; phylum Acidobacteriota; class Thermoanaerobaculia; order Multivoradales; family UBA5704; genus DATMER01. The sequence continues at coordinate 5,386 of JBEQUE010000260.1, forward strand.
CGCCACGGCCTTCAAGAACGTGGCGCTCTCGCCGCTCGCCTTCTTCGCCGAGCAGATCAAGCAGATGCATCCGTTCACCTTCCCGATCTGGCTCGCCGGGCTCGTCTGGCTCTTCCGTTCCTCGAAATACCGGGTGCTCGGCTGGGTCTACGTGGCGGCCTTCCTGGTGCTGATCACCCAGAGCTCGAAGGCCTACTACCTCGCGCCCGCCTATCCGCCGCTGTTCGCCGCGGGAGCCGTGGTGCTCGAGGCCTGGATCCGGAGGCCCGTGCTCCGTGCCGCCCTGGCGGTCCTTCTCCTCGCCGGAGGCGCGCTCACGGCGCCGCTCTCCCTGCCCGTCCTGTCCGTCGAAGGCTTCCTCCGCTACGCGAAAGCTCTCGGCATCCCGCTGGGCGCCGCCGAGCGGCACGAGATGGGAGCGCTGCCGCAGCACTACGCGGACATGCACGGCTGGGAGGAGATGGTCGCCGAGGTGGCCCGGGTCTACAACACGCTGCCGCCCGAGGAGAAGGCGAAGGCCGGGGTCTACGCCCAGAACTACGGCGAGGCCGGAGCCGTGGACCTGCTCGGCCGGAGGTATGGCCTGCCGAAAGCCTCGTCAGGCCACAACAACTATTTCCTGTGGGGCCCCCAGAGCTCAGGCGAGGTCCTGATCATCATCGGCGGCGATCCGGAGGACCACCGCCGGGCGTTCCGGGACGTGCAACAGGCTGGAGAGATCCGCTGCGGCCTCTGCATGCCGTACGAGAACGACCAGCCCGTCTGGATCGCCCGCGGTCTCAAGGCGCCGATCGACCAGGCCTGGCCGAGGGCGAAACACTACGACTAGAACCGGTACGAGATCCCGAGCGACACCACGGGATAGAGGTCGTAGTCGTCCACCTCCTCCTGCAGGTCGCGCTCCTCGCGGTCGAGGAGGACCTGGAGCGCCTGGCGGGCCACCGGGTCGTTGAGGGGGCTGCCGGCCGGGATGCGAGGCGTGAGCGAGACGTCGCCCTTGCCCTGGAATAGGACGCCGAGGTCGAGCGTTACCCCGAAGCCGCTGCCGGAGCCCGGTGCGCGGCCCCATCCGAGACCGGCGTAGGGGACGATCGGATCGAAGTCCACCTTTGCGTCGAGCGTCCCGAGGATGGAGGCCGGCACCGGAACGCCGCCGATGTCGTAGACGCCGGACGCGGGAGGCAGGCTCCGTCCTTCGACCTCGGTCCCGTTGTAGACGAGGCCGCCGGTCAGACGGAATCCACGGCCTCCCGGGTGCCAGTCGAGGAAACCGGTCGCGGTGCGGAGGTTCGCTTCCGCGTCGTACTCGATGTCGCTCACTTCGCGGCGGCGGTCCGTGTAGTTGTAGCCGTGGAGGCCGAGCCGGCCCTGGAACTGGCCCGATCCGCCGAGAAGAAGCTCGACGCCGGCCCCGAGAGTTCCGGCCGTGCCGGCGATCCCGACTTCGGCGCAAACCGGCCCTGCCAGGAGCCCGAGAGCCGGAAGCAGGACGAAGGAGAGAGATTTCCTGTTCATGTCCGCCCATCCGATGCAAATCAAGGGCCGCGGAGACGAAAGAAGGCGGAGTTGCAACAAACAGGGCGGAGTCGCGACGGATACGCCCGAGTTGCAACCGACAACGGGAAGTCGCCATGGATAAGGCGAAATCGCGACGGATAACGTTGTCCTGCGTCCCGATAGCGTTGCGTCGCGCCCGATAAGCCGAAGTTGAGACAGACAAGGCGAAGTCGCGACGGATAAGCCTGAGTCGCAACGGATGCCGGTGAGTTGCGATCGATAAGGTGAAGTTGCAACGGATAAGGGTGAGTTGCGACAGATGGCGCGGAGTTGCAACAGGCAAGCTTGAGTTGCAACGGATCGCCGGAAGGGCCCTCACGTGGTCTTTTTCCACTGGGACCGCCGGCTTCCAGCCGGCAGGCCGGAATCGAGGATGGAGATGAACCGCGCGCGGCCTCAAACACCCCTGCGCTATGCTGAAGCTCTTCATCGAGGAGCCGACATCCATGTCGAAGAGCGCCTTCTCCTGGCTGCACCTGACCGATCTCCATTACGGTCTGAAAGGCCAGGGCCATCTCTGGCCCACCCTGCGTCAGCCCTTCCTGGACAGCCTGTCTGATCTCCACGAGCGCTGCGGCCCCTGGGACGCCGTGCTCTTCACGGGCGACCTCGCGCAGTCCGGAGAGTCCGCGCAGTTCGAGAGGATGCAGGCCGAGTTCCTCGATCCTCTCTGGAAGAAGCTGGACGAGCTCGGATCGGGAGACGCCGTTCTGCTGGCCGTGCCGGGCAACCACGACCTCTACCGGCCCAACCCGAACGAGGACAACGCGGCCATCGACGCCCTGCTGGAGAAGGACGACTTCCAGCGTATCGAGGAGAAGTTCTGGGACCGTCCGGCAGGTCCCTACCGACGCGTGATCGGCGATGCCTTCGCGGCCTATAGCCAGTGGTGGACAGGTGCGCCGCATCGACCTGGCGACGTGCAGACCGGCATCCTGCCCGGCGACTTCTCGGCGACGATCGAGCGAAACGGCCGACGTATCGGCATCGTGGGATTGAACACAACGTTCCTCCAACTCGCCGGCGGCGACTACAAGGGGCGGCTGGTCTGGGATGCGCGGCAGCTTCATGCGGTCTGCGAGGGTGGCGTGGACGTCTGGTCGAAGCAGCACGATGTCTGCCTTCTTCTCACGCACCAGGGGCCGGACTGGCTGACTTCGGAAGCGAGAAAGCATGGCGAGTCGGAGATCGAGCCGGCCGGCCGCTTCGCGGTCCACCTCTTCGGCCACATGCACGAGACCGACATCGCCTACATCCGGCGTGGTGGCAGCCGCTTCGCGGTCCGGCTCTCGCAGGGCTGCTCCGTCTTCGGCATGGAGAAGTTCGGCGAGCCGCCGACAGTTCAGCGGGCGCACGGCTATGCGGCGGGCAGGATCGAATTTGAGGAGGAGGAAACGGTCCTTCGCCTCTGGCCGCTCATCGCGACGGATAAGACAGGGCGTTGGCGGTTCATCCCGGATGGTGAGCACGCCGAGTTGGAGGACGATCAAGGCACGGCACCGGAGACGGTGGCGGTCCGGGCGCGGGCCGCCAGGACATTGCCGATCAGAAACGCTCCGATCCCTGTGGCTCCCGCGCCTGCCATCGCTCCGCACTCCACGCTGCCAGCCCGGCGGTCGTTCTTCGGCCGAAAGAAGGATCTTGAGTTGATCGCGAAGTACCTGTCTCCAGAGGACCGCAGTTGGGGCGTCGTTCTGGATGGCCCTGGCGGGATGGGGAAGACCGCGCTCGCGCTCGAAGCGGCCTATCTGGCGCCGGCCGAGCATTTCCCTCTCAAGCTGTGGATCACGGCCAAGAATCGCGAGCTCCTTCCGGACGGGGAGCGGCGGCTGACGGATCATCATGTCGCCGACTTCAACGAGATGCTCAACGAGTTGGGCCGTGCGCTCGGCCGCGAAGACATTCCTATGGCGATTCCGGGGGAGCGGCCGAGCCTGATTCGCCATGCGCTGGCCGACCATCGCGCGCTGCTGGTTCTGGACAACCTGGAGACATTCAGCGCGGAGGAACGGCGCCGTACTTTTGAATTGCTGGACAGTCTTCCCGGGTCTTGCCGCGCGATCGTCACCAGCCGCCGGTCCGCTGGGTCCACGGCTGCGCACAACATCCGACTGGACAAGCTGGAGCGCGAGGCGGCCGACGAGTTGCTGGCTGAGCTGGGGAAGCGCTCGGAACCTGTGGCCCGGCTTACCCAGGCCGAGCGCGATCGACTCTATGCAGAGACCGGGGGAAATCCGTTGTTGTTGACCTGGGCGGCGGGTCAACTGGGCCGGATGACGGGCCGCAGCCGAACGGTGGCCGAGGCCGTGTCACGCCTGCAGGACGCGTATCAGACCAACGATCCGCTTGACTATGTCTTTGGAGATTTGGTTGAGACCTTCACGGCGGACGAAACGGCGGTCCTCGCTGCCCTGGTTCACTTCACGGAGCCCGCGCCGGTCGCATGGCTGCTGCCGATGACTGGGCTGAGCCAGACGGCCGCGGAAACCGCGCTGGACAGGCTGCGCGACCGCTCGCTGCTCATTGAGGACGAACAAGCCGGCACGTGGCTGCTTCCCCCGCTGGCCGCGCGTTTCCTGCGCCGTGCCCGGCCGGAGGCCGTTGGAGCGAGTGGTGAGCGGCTGGCCGATCAGGTTTATGCTCTTGCCTTGGAGAACGGATATGAGAAGTACGATCGCTTCCCGACTCTAGAAGCTGCTTGGCAACGGATTTCCGCTGCCATGCCAGTGCTGATCGTGGGCGATAATCGACGCCTTCAGGTCGCATGTAGTGCGTTAGACCATTTTCTCAGTTTCTCCGGCCGCTGGGATGAACACCTCTCGCTCAGCCTTGAGGGAGAAGCCAGGGCAGAGCAGGCGATGGATTTCGACAACGCCGGCATGCGGGCATTTGAGGCCGGCTGGTGTCATTACCAGCGCGGCCAGTCTGTTGAAGTTCTGGCCTGTGCCAATCGTGCTGCCGTCCATTGGAAAGCTGCGCGGACCGGTGCACGCGAGCAAAGCATGGCCATCCGTTTACGGGGGCTCGGCAACGAGTCAGCCGGGAACTACCCAGCTGCGATCGCCGCGTACCGCGAAGCGCTCGGACTTAGCCGCAGCGTGTCGCAGAAGAGCGAAAATGTAGCGGCCGGCTTGGACGACCTCGCCATTGTGTTGCGTCTGCACGGACAACTCGATGAAGCGGAAGCTTGTTCCCGCGAGGCTCTCGAAATGTCCAAGGACATTGGCTCTCCGAGCGGCGTCGCCAATTCCATCAACAACCTGGTCGGATTGGCACTGGATCGCGGACAGTGGACTGAAGCTGCACGCCTCGGCCGCGAGACTCTGAAGCTGGCCGAGGACATTGGTCGCAAAGAGCTGGTCGCACACGCCTGTCGAAGTTTGGCCAAAGCCCTGGCGCGGCAGGGGCGTGGTGCCGAAGGCCTTAACTATGCAAACCGAGCGGTGGCAATCTATTCCGAATTGCGCTCACCGCAGTTGGCCGATGCCCAGGCCGTGCTGAGCGAGTGCCTGGCCTGATCCATAACGATGCATCCCGATCGCGGATGTCTTGATCGGCCTATACCCGCACCGATCGTGGTGACGGGCAGGGGCGTCTCTACGGGACGGGATTGCTGTGGCGGAGGGTGAAGGTTGATCGGCGGAAGAGGGAGGTTGATCGGGGGTAGACTACCCTCCGGCCTGGAAAGGAGGCGCCATGCAGATCGGCATGATCGGGCTCGGACGGATGGGCGGCAACATGGTACGGCGACTGCTCCGCGGCGGACACGAGTGCGTGGTGTTCGACCGCAACCCGGCGGCCGTCGAGGAGCTGGCGAAGGAGGGCGCGACCGGGGCCTCCTCGATGGACGACTTCGTGGCGAAGCTCGCGGCGCCCAAGACGGCTTGGGTCATGGTGCCCGCCGGCAAGCCCACCGAGGACACCGTGCGCGACCTCGGCGAACGGCTCGGCCAGGGCGGCGTCGTGATCGACGGCGGTAACTCCCACTTCAAGGACGACGTGCGGCGCGCCCGCGAGCTGCGCGAGAAAGGCGTCACCTACGTGGACGCCGGCACGAGCGGCGGCATCTGGGGTCTCGAGCGTGGTTACTGCCTGATGATCGGCGGCGAGACCGAGGCCGTCCAGCGCCTCGATCCCGTCTGGAAGACGCTCGCGCCGGGGCGCGGCGACATCCCGGCCACGCCGGGCCGCGAAGCGAAGAAGAGCACGGCCGAGGAAGGCTATCTCCACTGCGGACCGGCCGGCTCGGGCCATTTCGTGAAGATGGTCCACAACGGCATCGAGTACGGCCTCATGCAGGCCTACGCCGAAGGCTTCGACATCTTCCGGAACGCGACCTCCCAGGAGCTGCCCGAGGAGCACCGCTTCGACCTCGACGTGGCCGACATCGCCGAGGTCTGGCGGCGTGGCAGCGTGATCTCCTCGTGGCTGCTCGATCTGACGTCGATGGCGCTCGCCGAAAGCCCGGCGCTAGAAGAGTACACGGGCTTCGTGCAGGACTCGGGCGAAGGACGGTGGACCGTGCAGACCGCGGTCGAGGAGGCGGTGCCCGCGCACGTGCTCGCGGCGTCGCTCTTCGACCGCTTCCGCTCGCGGCAGGAACACACCTTCGCGGACAAGGTGCTCTCCGCGATGCGCCACAAATTCGGCGGCCACGTCGAACGGCCGACGGGCGGGTGATTGATCATGGCGGCTGACAAGAGCAGTACCGGCGACGTTCACGTCCCCAAACCGAACCAGGGCGAGCCCGCGCCGGCCTGCGCGATGGTGATCTTCGGCGCGTCCGGCGACCTCACCAAGCGCAAGCTCATCCCGGCCCTCTGCAACCTGGCGAGCAACAAGCTGCTGCCGCAGGATTTCGCCGTCGTCGGCGTGTCGCGCTCGGAGATGAGCGACGAGGAGTTCCGCCGCAAGATCCGCGAGGAGATCAAGGAGTTCGCCACCGCCCCGGTCGCCGCCGAGGTCCTCAAGTGGCTGATCCCGCGCCTCTCGTACATCTCCGGCGAGTTCTCCGAGGCGTCCACCTTCAAGAAGCTCCGCGAGAGCCTCGAGCAGACGGACGAGACCTGGAAGACGCGCGGCTGCTACCTCTTCTATCTCGCGGTGCCGCCGAGCCAGTTCGCGCCCGTGGTGCAGCGCCTCGGCAAGGCCGGGCTCACTGAAGAGTCGGAAGGGATGTGGCGGCGCGTGGTGATCGAGAAGCCGTTCGGCCACGACCTCGAATCGGCCAGGGCCCTCAACCACGACATCCTCCAGGTGCTCGACGAGAAGCAGATCTACCGGATCGATCACTACCTCGGCAAGGAGACGGTGCAGAACATCCTCGCCTTCCGCTTCGCCAACGGCATCTTCGAGCCCATCTGGAACCGGCGCTACGTCGACCACGTGCAGATCACCGTGGCCGAGACCGTGGGCGTCGAAGGCCGCGGCGGCTACTACGAAGAGGCCGGCGCGCTGCGCGACATGGTGCAGAACCACATGTTCCAGCTCCTTGCGCTGACCGCGATGGAGCCGCCGATCTCCTTCGCGCCGGACGCGGTGCGCGACGAGCGCGTCAAGGCGCTGTGCGCGATCAAGCCGCTCGCCGACAAGGATGTGTTGAGCTATTCCGTGCGCGGCCAGTACGGCGCCGGCGAGATGAACGGCGAGCGCGTGCCGGGCTATCGCGAGGAGCCGAGCGTGGCTCCGGCGTCGAGCGTGGAGACCTTCGTGGCGCTCGAGCTGTTCGTCGAAAACTGGCGCTGGGCGGGCGTTCCGTTCTACCTGCGCACGGGCAAGCGCCTGCCTCGCCGCGTCAGCGAGATCGCGATCCAGTTCAAGCGGGCGCCGTTCGTGCTGTTCCGCGAGACGCCGGTCGAGCACCTCAATCCGAACGTGCTCGTGATCCGTATCCAGCCGGAGGAAGGCATCTCGCTGCGCTTCGAAGGCAAGGTGCCGGGACCGGTCATGCAGCTCGGCACGGTGAAGATGGACTTCCGCTACGCCGACTACTTCGGCACCACGCCGAGCACCGGCTACGAGACGCTGCTCTACGACGTGATGACCGCGGACTCGACGCTCTTCCATCGCTCCGACATGGTCGAGGCGGGCTGGAAGGTGGTCACGCCGATCCTCGACGTGTGGAAGGCGCTCACGCCGCGCAGCTTCCCGAACTACGCGGCCGGCACGTGGGGACCGAAGGAAGCGGACGAGCTGATCAAGGACGGTCGCAAATGGCGGAGCTGAAGATCTGCGAGGACTCCGGCGACCTGACGCGCGAGGCCGCCGAAGAGATCACGCGCATCGCCGAGGCGTCCATCGCTTCGCAGGGACGATTCACGATCGCGCTCTCCGGCGGCTCGACGCCGAAGCCCGTGTATCGACTCCTCGCGGAGGAGCCCTATCGCGACCGCATCCTGTGGGACCGCGTGCATGTGTTCTGGGGCGACGAGCGCCACGTGCCGCCCGATCATCCGCAGAGCAACTTCGGGATGGCTCACGACGAGCTGCTCTCGAAGGTGCCGCTGCCGCCGGGCAACATCTATCGCGTGCGTGCCGAGAAGGCGGACGCGGAGCGCGTCGCGCGCGAGTACGAATGGACGCTGCGCAGCGCGTTCAATCTCGACGAAGGCGAGGCGCCGCGCTTCGATCTCGCGCTGATGGGGCTCGGGCCGGACGGCCACACGGCATCGCTCTTTCCTGGCAGCGACGCGGTGCGCGAGAAGACGCGGCTGGTGATGGCGCCGTGGGTGAGCGCGCAGTCGGCCTTCCGCATCACGATGACGCTGCCGGTGTTCAACCGCGCGGCGTGCGCGCTGTTCGTGGTGAGTGGAGAAGAGAAGGCGGAGGCGCTGCGCTCGGTGCTCGAAGGAGACCTTCAGCCCGATCGTTTTCCCGCGCAGGGAGTGCGTCCGGACGACGGCCGTCTGCTGTGGATTGGGGACCGCGCTGCCGCGCGGCTGCTTCGCCGGGAAGAATAGAAAACGAAGAGAGTGGGTGCTGCGGAGGGCGACACGACGCTCGAGCCATGGGGCTAAAGGCTGATGCGCCGTGCGAAGGCGACGCTGGCAGGTACGGCTGAGAACGGCAGAAAAGACGCCCCCAGAAAAATCCCAGAACGTCGCCTCGACATTGGCCTGGAGGCCTTGCGGCCTCCTGAATGTGAGGTCGCCTTACTTCTTCGCGGACTTCTTCGCAGCCGGCTTCTTGGCAGCCGCCTTCTTCGGAGCCGCAGCCTTCACGGACTTTGCAGCGACGGTCTTCTTCGCAGCCGGCTTCGCCGCGGGCCTCTTCGAAGCGGTCGCCTTCTTCGCGGCAGCGGGCTTCTTCGCGGCGGCAGCCTTCTTGGCCGGAGCCTTGGCAGCAGCCTTCGCCGGAGCCTTCTTCGCGGCGGCCTTCTTCGCCGGAGCCTTCTTCGCAGCAGCCTTCTTGGCCGGAGCCTTCTTGGCGCCCATGTCGTCAGCCATAACGATCTCCTTTTTGGAAGTGCCCTGAAATTTTGGGCCGTTCATGTCGAATTAGGGTACGCCCACTAGATCTAGGGCGTCAAGACCTTTTACGCCTCAAGACCTAGTACGGCTCGCCGCGTTCGCGCCGAGGCTCGCGAAGAGGTGCCCGATGTCGGCAGTGCGCGAGAAGGTCCGCATCTCGCAAATGCCCTATTTACGGGCATTCGCGGGCACCCCGAAGACACGAAGGCCGCGGCGATGAAGCTGCCGCGGCCTCGCGATCCGGACTGTGCTGACGAGGGCTTTCTAGTACGCGTTGTGCCGCAACGCGTGGCGCACGGTCATCCAGAGGATCTTGAAGTCGAGCTTCAGCGACCAGTTCTGGATGTAGTAGAGGTCGTACTGGATCCTCTTCTTGATCGAGGTGTTGCCGCGCCAGCCGTGGACCTGGGCCCAGCCGGTGATGCCGGCCTTCACGCGGTGGCGCAGCATGTAGCGCGGGATCTTGTGCTTGAACTCGCGGACGAAGGTCGGGCGCTCCGGGCGCGGGCCGATGATCGACATGTCGCCCGTGATCACGTTCCAGATCTGCGGCAGCTCGTCGAGCGACCACTGGCGCAGGAAGGACCCGATGCGCGTGCGGCGCGGATCGTCCTTGATCGCCCACACCGGACCGCTGCTGACCTCGGCGTTGACGCGCATCGAACGGAACTTGACGATCATGAACGACTTTCCGTCGAGCCCCATGCGCTCCTGGCGATAGAAGATCGGACCGCGGTCCTCCAGCCAGATGGCGAGCGCGAGGAGCGGAAGGATCGGCAGCAGCGCGAGGAGCGCGGCGACCGCGACCACCAGGTCCATGCCGCGCTTGACCATGCTGTTCCAACCCTGGAGCGGCACCTGCGAGAGGTTGATCACCGGCGTGCCGTCCACGTCTTCGAGCGTGGCCTGCAGCGTGGCGTATTGAAGAACGTCGGGGACGAGCCTCACCTCGACGCACTCGCGCGCCATCAGCTCGAGCATCTGGAGCATCTTCTTGTGCGCCTCGAGCGGCAGCGCGATGTAGACCTGATCGATGTTCCAGTCGTGCAGGATCTCTTCGGCCTGGCGCAGGGTGCCGAGGACCGGCACGTCGAGCACGGTGGTGCCCGCCTTGCCTGGATCGTCGTCGAGGAAGCCGACCACCTGGAGGCCGAGATCGCGGTGGCCCAGGAGCTTCAGGGTGATCTCGCGGCCGAGCGCGCCGGCGCCGATCACCAGGATGCGCTGGCGGTTGTTGTCCGACTGCCGGATGCGCAGCAGCACCGAGCGCAGCGTCATGCGCGCCGTGGCGACGTACAGGAAGTCGGCGAGCGCGAAGAGACCGAGGACGGCGCGGCTGTAGGTGAAGTAGCCGCCGATCGGCGTGGGCGGCCGGTACCAGAAGATCACCACCAGCAGCAGCACCGTGGCGAGGAGCACCGCGACCGCGACCGTGAGCACCTCGTCCACCCGGCTCTTGCCGCGCCGGCTCTGGTAGAGGCCGTGGAAGTAGAAGACCACCGGCCAGATCGCCAGGATGAACGGCAGGAGCCGCAGGTACGGCCCGAACTCCGGGACGCTCTTGGTGACGGGGATGACTTCGACCTGGAAGCGGAGGACCCACGCGGTGAGGAAGGCGGCGAGCGTCGCGAGGAGATCGCCCGCCAGGAAGGTCCCGGACGTCATGCGATGTCGTTGCCGGATCAAGAGAGTGCAACCCTCCGGTCGGAATGGGAACGGGATCGCATCAGGGCCTGGATGCGGTGGGTGAACCGCGTTGCAGCAAACGATTCGGCCCGGTTGCGCAAGTCCAAGGAATTGAATCCGATCCGCAGCGCTTTGTCAATCGCCTCCGCCAGATCGGCGGTGCCGCCCCAGTCGGGATAGAGGTGGCCGTGCCGGCCTTCCTCGACCACGTCCAGGATGCCGCCCTTGGCCACGGCCACGACCGGGGTGCCGCAGGCCAGGGCCTCGACCGAGGCGATGCCGAAGTCCTCGACGCCAGGCTGGAGGAAGAGGCGGGCGCCGCGGTAGAGGTCGCGCAGGCGCTCGCGATCGACGCTGCCGAGCAGCCGGACCTTCGGTCCGGCCAGGTCGCGCAGCCGCGCCGCTTCCGGACCGTCGCCCACGACCCTCAGCTCGATCCCGAGCCGGTCGCAGGCGGCGATGGCCATCTCCACCCGCTTGTAGGGTGCCAGGGCGGAGACCATCAGGCAGTAGCCTCCCTTGCCGGTCGACTCCGTGACGGTGCCTGGGGGGGCGGGAGTGAAGAATTCGACGTCCACCGGCGGATGGACGACCTCGGCGTCGCGCCCGTAGTAGGTGCGGATGCGCCGCGCCACGAAGCTGGAGTTGGCCACGTACTGGTTTACGCGCGAGGAGGACGAAACGTCCCAGGCCCGGAGGCCGGAGAGGACGAGCCCGCGCGCCCGCGCGCCGAGGCCGGTGCGCTTCGGGAAGTAGACGTGCTCCTGGTCCCAGGCGTAGCGCATCGGGGTGTGGCAGTAGCAGACGTGCCAGGCGTCCGGCGACGGGATCACGCCCTTGGCCACGCAGTGGCTGGAGCTGACGATGAGGTCGTAGGAGGTGAGGTCGAACTCCTCGATGGCGGCCGGGAAGAGCGGCAGGTAGCGGCGGTAGTGCTCGCGGATGCGCGGCGCCTTCTGGAGGAAGCTGGTGTGGATCGGGTGGCTCTCGAGGGCCGGGCTCACCGTTCCGGGGAAGTGGAAGAGGGTGAAGATCGGCGCTTCCGGGAACTGGTCGGCGAGGATCTCCAGGACCTTCTCGCCGCCGCGCATGCCGGTGAGCCAGTCGTGGACCAGCGCGACGCGCGGCTCGCGCGGAATCCGAGGCAGGGCGGCCGGCACCGGCAGCATCAGTTCCCTCCCTCGGCCGGACCCTGGACCGAGCGCAGCTCCACCGGCCTCGTGAGCTTCCGCGACGGGCTCGACTGGATGGCCGAGAGGTAGATCTCCAGGGTCCTGCGGGCGGTCTGGCTCCAGCGGAAGTCCTCCGCGCGCCGCAGCCCCAGCTTGGCGAGGCTGTTGCGGTGGTCGGGGTCGGACATGGTGTGGGCGATGGCCTGCGCCATGCCCTCGATGTCGAGCGGATCGACGAGGTGAGCATATCCCTCGGCGATCTCCTTGAGGGCCGACGTGTTCGAGCTGATCACGGCGACGCCCGACGCCATGGCCTCGGCCACGGGCTGGCCGAAGCCTTCGTAGAGGGTGGGGTAGAGGAACAGGGTCGCGCCCTGGTAGAGCGCCGGCAGCGCCTCGGGCGCCACCTGGCCGAGCAGCCGCACTCGGTCGCCGACGCCGAGGCTCTCGGCGCGCTGCCGGAGCTTGAACTCGGTGCCCTGGCGGTCGCCGATGCAGACGAGTTGGGCGTCGAAGTTGGAGATCCCGCGGGCGCGGGCATAAGCCTGGATGACCGTGTCCAGGTTCTTCCGCTTCCTCGGGCCGCCGACCGGGTTGCCGACGAAGAGCAGGTAGGAGCGCTCGAGACCCAGGTCGCGCCGCCAGCGCTCCAGCTCCTCGGGCGCGAGCTTCTTGCGGAAGACGTCCTCCACGCCGTTGTAGACCACCTCGACCTTGCGGCCGTCCACGTCGAAGTGCTTGACGAGGTCGGTGCGCGTGTTCTGGGTCACCGCGATGAGCCGGTCGCTGCGCGAGAGGCTGCGGGAGAGCATGCGCTGCGCGTAGAGGAAGGCCAGCCGGCTGGGCAGGAATTCCGGGTAGAGGAGGTCGATGATGTCGTAGACCGTCACCACCACGCGCGAGCCCACCCAGGCCGGGAGGACGTAGTGGGTGGAGTGGTAGAGGTCGAGCTTCCAGCGCCAGAGGTGCCAGGAGAGGCTGATGAGCTCGCGCACGGAGTAGACCGGCGACTTCTCGTACTGCGGCCGGAAGTTGTCCGGCAGGTCGCGGAACCAGTCGCGGTCCTGCGGCCGGGCGATCAGGATGTACCGGTTCTCGGCGTCGATGCGCGACAGGTGCCGGATCAGGTTCCGGATGTACGTGCCAGTCTCGGGGTCCTGGATCTTCCGGGCGTCGAGACCGAGGGTATAGGGCAAAGCACCGCTCCTGATCGGCGGGACAGGGACGAAACGCTCGCAGGGCGCTCCAACAAAACGCCCCAGGGCTTGGGGGCTCTCGGGCTCGGGATTATAGCATCGATGCTATCGAATCGCTTCTCGAAAGATCTCTTCCATCTCCGAGGCGGTCCGTTCCCAGCGGAACCGGGCGGCTCTCTCGATCGACCGGCCGCGCAGGTCCTCCCTCCGGGCCGGGCTCTCCAGGAGGCTCCGGAGCGCCGCCATCAGCTCGCCGGGATCGGTCGGCTCGACCTGGAGGCCGGCGTCGCCGACCACCTCGGGCAGGCTGGAGACGTTCGAGACCACGGTCGGGACGCCGCAGGCCATCGCCTCGGCCGCCGGCAGGCCGAAGCCTTCGTAGAAGGACGGGTAGACGAAGACCGTCGCCGCCTGGAAGACGCGGACGAGCGTCTCGCGGTCGACGTGCCCCAGGACCTTCACGCCGAGCGGCGCGAGGGTCTCGATGCGCCGCAGGAGGTCGCGGCTGCCCCAGCCATACGGGCCGGCGAGGACGAGCGGCGGCAGGCCGGAGTCGTCGGCCCGCAGCGCCTCCCAGGCGTCGAGGACCGCGCCGAGGTTCTTGCGCGGCTCCAGGGTGCCGGCGTAGAGGATGTAGCCGCCGGGAGCGCCGAGCTCGTCGCGGGTGGCCTGGATCGCTTCGCGCGTCCCCGGCCGGAACTCGGGATCGACGCCGCTGTGGACCACGCGGATCTTCCTCGCCACCTGCGGGAAGTGGAACGCGAGGTCGTCCGCCGTGGCCTGGGAGACGGCGACGAGGCGGTCGGCCCGTTCGAGCGAGGACCGGAGAAACGGAAAGATGCTCCAGCGCACCTTGAGGCGGTGGTTCTCGGGCATGAGGATGGCGGTGAGGTCGTGGACCGTGGCCACGGCCGGCACCGGGCAGCGCAAAGGCAAGGTCATGAGCGGCGACCAGAGCAGGTCGATGTCGCCGCGGTCGAGCCGCTTCGGCAGCTTGATCTGCTGCCAGATCACGCCGAGCGGCGCCGGGTCGGCCTCGCTCTCGATCCCGGCCGCGGCCAGGACTTCGGCCTCGCGTGGCGGCCGGTGGGCGAAGCCCCGGTAGCGAAAGCCTCCGAGCCGGGTCAACTCCAGGAGGAGGGACCGGGTGTAGACGCCGATTCCGGTCGGAGTCGGGACGAGGGCGCGAAGGTCGACTCCGACGAGCGGTGGGGCGGACATGGCCGGGGATTGTAGGATACCCGGCGCATGCGGCCCCGATCGCTCCCGTTCCTCTGCCTCTGTCTGGTGCTCGCCGGGCTCGCCGCCGCGAGCTTCCGGCTGCGGCCGTCGCCGTTCCCGGTTGGCGACGAGGCCACGCACGTCCTCATGGCGCACAGCCTGTGGGCGGACCACGACCTGGCGTTCGACGAGGGCGATCTGGAGGCGGGATACCGGATCTGGAACGGCGGCCCGTCGGGGGTGGCGCTGCTCACCCGGGACGCCGGCCGGACCCTGCGCTACGCCGAGCCGATCGCCTGGGCGCTGGCGGCGGCGCCGGTCCAGGCGCTGCTCGGTCCGGCCGGCCTGCCGGTCCTCAACATGGCGCTGTTCCTGGCCATGCTGGCCGCGGCGGCCTGGCTGTTCCGGGATCAGGCGGCAGGTGTGTTCCTGGCCGGGTTCTTCTTCGCCTCGGCGGCGTTCGGGTATGTGTTCCGCGGCTCGCCCGAGGTGTTCCTCATGGCGTGCGTGTTCTTCGGGCTGGCGCTCTGGAGAAAGACCGCAGGGACTTCAGGCATGAGAGGGCTGGTGCTGGCGGGGGCGCTGTTCGCGGCGGCCGCGCTGCACGAGCCGGTGTTGGCGCTGGTGGGGCTGGCGGTCGCGGTGGATCTGGCGTTGAACGGGCGGTGGAAGGGGGCGGCGGCGCTGGTGCTGGCCGGAGCGGCGGTCTTCGGCGTCCTGGCCGCGGGCCAGCGGAAGCTGACCGGCGCCTGGAGCCCGGCAAGTCCGCGCGAAGGCATCCAGCGCCGGGCTTTCGAGGATGAGTTTCCGCTCGAGAGCCAGGCGGACCTCTGGCAGGCCTACGGAAAGAGCCGTCCGGCGCCGGACCTGGGCACCGGGCTGCGGCTGCTGCTGCGGAATCTCGGCTACTTCCTGGCCGGCCGGAACACGGGCCTGCTGGCGTACCTTCCTTTCGGATTGCTGGCCGTGGGCCTGATGGCGCGGGACCGCTCGCGCTGGCTCCTGCTCTCCGCGGTCGGCGCCGCGGTGCTGATCGATCTGCTGGCCGAGCCTCACCGGTGGCATGGCGGACCCGGAGCGCTTGGCAACGCGCGCTTCGTCGTGCTCTACCCGGTCCTGCTCTTTCTTCCCGGAAGGTTGGCGGCGCGCCGGAGCCTGATCCTGCCGTTTGCCGCGGCGGCTCTGTGGACGGCGCCGGCGCTGGTGCCTGCGCTGGTATCTGGAAACTCCCTGGATCTGCCGGCGTTCCGGGCCCTGCCTCTGGAGCTGACCCTGCTTGGAGATGGCGTCCAGCTCTCCGGCCCTCGCGT
>JBEQUE010000002.1:0-4762 GCA_040349255.1 Acidobacteriota bacterium
GACACCAGCGTGAGCCTGAGCCTCACGGGCTCGGGCGGCGAGCCGGAGCAGCTCAACGGCGAGATGGTCTCCGGCGACTACTTCACGGCCCTCGGCGTGCCGGCGGTGTTCGGCCGCACCTTCCGGCCGGAGGAGGACGGGGCGCCCGGCGCCAACCCGGTCGTGGTGCTGTCCGAAGGCTTCTGGAGCCGGCGCTTCGGCGCCGACCGGGGCGTCCTCGGCCGCACGATCCTCCTGAACGGCCTGCCGTTCACCGTGATCGGCGTGGCGCCGCGCGGCTTCATCGGCACCGCCGGGCTGGAGCCTTCCGCGTTCTGGGTACCGGCCGCCATGCACGAGCAGGTGCTGCGGCGCCAGGTGCGGCCGTTCTTCGACCAGCGTCGCGCGACCCTGATGGGCGTGATCGCCCGGCTCCGCGACGGCGTCGCGCCGGAGCAGGCCGAGGCCGCTCTCAAGCGCATCGGGTCGGGCCTCGCCCAGGAGTACCCGGACGCCAACGAGGGCCGCGGTCTCACTCAGGTGCCGCTCGCCCAGGCGCTGATCGGCGTCGATCAGAGGAGCGACTACGTCAAGGCCGGCGCTCTCCTCGCCGCGATCGTCGCCGCGGTCCTCCTGATCGCCTGTGGCAACGTGGCCAACATGCTGCTCGCCCGCGCCTCCGGCCGGCGGCGCGAGGTCGCCATCCGCCTCGCGATCGGCGCCGGGCGGGCGCAGCTCATCCGCCAGCTCCTGATCGAGAGCCTGCTGCTCGCGCTCCTCGCCGGCGGGCTCGGCCTGGTGATCGCCGCCTGGTCGCGCGGCCTGCTCGCGGCCCTGCGCTCCCCCTACCTGCCGCCCGGCCTCGACTTCAGCCTCGACACGCGCGTGCTGCTCTTCGCGCTCGGCCTGTCGATCCTCACCGGCCTCATCTTCGGCCTGGTGCCGGCGCTCCAGGCCACGCGGCCCGAGCTGGTCGGCGCGCTCAAGGGGAGCGAGTCGGCGGCGCACCGCAAGCGGCCGCTCGGGCTGCGCAACCTGCTCGTCGTGGCCCAGATCGCGCTCTCCCTGGTGGCCCTGGCCGGCGCCACGCTCTTCCTGATCAGCCTGCGCAGCGCCTCGCGGATCGATCCCGGCTACGACCGCGATCACCTGCTGACCATCTCCTTCGACCTCGACAGCCGGGGCTACGACGAGACGCGCGGCGAGCAGTTCCTGGAGCAGGCGGTGGAGCGCGTGAGCGCCCTGCCCGGCGTGCGCTCGGCCGCGGTGGCGGAGTCGCTGGTGCTGGCCGGCACGAGCCTGCGCCGCATCATCGCGCCGGAGGGCGAGGAGCCGGACCCGGAGCACCCGCTCGTCGTGCAGCCCAACTCGGTCGGACCGGGCTACTTCGACACGCTCGACATCCGCATCCTGCGCGGCCGGCCGATCGCGGATGAAGACCGCGCCGGCGGCCGGCAGGTGGCGGTGATCAACAGCACCATGGCCGAGCGCATGTGGCCCAGCCAGGACCCGCTCGGCCGGCGGTTCTACCTGATGCCGACGCGCGAGATGCTGGAGGTGGTCGGCGTCGCCGAGGACGTCAAGTACAACAGCCTCGGCGAGCCGCCGCAGATGTCGATCTACCGCTCGATCCTGCAGTCCTACTCGTCCGCCGCCACGCTCCACGTCCGCACCGAGCAGGCCCCGGCGCTCGCGGCTGGAGCGGTGCGCCAGCAGCTCTCGCAGATGGACTCCCAGCTCCTGCTGCAGGACATCCGCACCATGTCCCAAGTAATCGACGAGCTGCTCTGGGCGCCGCGCGCCGGAGCCCTGCTGCTGGCGCTCTTCGGCGCGCTCGCGGTCCTGCTCTCGGTGATCGGGATCTACGGCGTCCTGTCCTACGCCGTCAGCCAGCGCCAGCGCGAGATCGGGGTGCGGATGGCGCTCGGCGCCGACCGCGGCCACGTGACCCGGCTCTTCCTGCGCGAAGGCATGGCCATGGTGGCGGCCGGCCTGACGCTCGGCCTGGTCGCCGCGTTCTACGGCAGCGCGCTCATCGCCAGCCTGCTCTACGAGGTCGAGCCGCGCAACGCCGCGGCGTTCGGCGGCGCGGCGGTCCTGCTCGCGCTGGTCGCGGCCGTGGCCACCTGGTTCCCCGCCCGACGGGCAGCCGCAGTACCGCCGCTGATCGTCATCCGCCAGGACTGAGCGGACGCCGGGAACGGGCGCCCACGCGCCGCGCCCGGGTTTGCCGCGGCTGCGCACACCCGCGCACGCGCCGGGAACGACCGCGCGGCCCGTGAGTCCGGGTTTGCGGCCACTGCGCACCGGTTCTCACGCCGTGAGTCCGTGTTCCCGCGCGCCGCGCACGCGAGCGCACGGCCCGCGCACGGGTTTTCGGCGGCTGAGAACGCGGGCGCACGGCGTGGGAACACGAGCCCGCCGGCCGCAAACCCGGACTCGCGCGGTGAGACCTCGACTACTCGGCCGGCTCGCCCAGGATGCCGATCAGCTCTTCCTCGCGCTGCTTCAGCTCCTCCGGGCTCGACGCCTCCAGCACCAGACGCAGGAACGGCTCGGTGTTGGACGGCCGGACGTTGCCCCACCAGGTCGGGTAGTTGAACGTGATCCCGTCGAGATAGTCGATCTGCGCGTCGGCGTAGCGCCGGGCCAGCTCGTCGATCTTCGCCTGTTTGTCTTCGACCTCGAAGTTGATCTCCGGGCTCTTGGCGTAGCGCCGGAGCGGCTGGACCAGCTCGGAGAGCGACTTGCCCGACGAGCGCAGGAGGTTCAGGACCTCGACCACCGCCATCACCGAGCAGTCGGCGTTGAAATGGTCGCGGAAGTAGTAGTGGCCCGCCAGCTCGCCGCCGAAGATGCCTTCCCGCTTGCGCAGCGTGGCCTTCATGAACGAGTGGCCGACGCGCTCGCGCACCGGCACGCCGCCCTTCTCCTGGATGTACTCGGCCACGGCGCGCGACGAGCGCAGGTCGAAGAGCACCGCCTTGCCCGGCTCGCGCTCCAGCAGCTCGCCGCCGATGAGCGCGGTCATCAGGTCGCTCCCGACCGGCTGGCCGGTCTCGTCCACGAACGCGGCGCGGTCGGCGTCGCCGTCGAAGGACACGCCGAGGTCGGCGTTGTGTTCCTTCACGGCCCGCATCAGGTCGTGGAGGTTCTCCTCCTTGAGCGGGTTCGCCTCGTGGTTCGGGAACGTGCCATCCAATTCGAAATAGAGCGGGATCAGCTCGATGCCGGTGGCTTCGAGGATCGGCCGGTAGAGCGTGCCCATGCCGTTGGCGGCATCCACCACCACCCGCAGCCGCTTGCTCTTGCCGTTGCGCAGGAAGGAGAGGATGTGGGTCTGGTAGTCGTAGAAGATGTGGCCGGTGCGGACCGTGCCCGGGCGCTCGGCCACGGGCAGGTCGCCCGACTGGACCTTCTGCTCCATGAGCGGGATGCCATGGTCGCCGGACACCGGCCGCGCCTCGTGGCGGCTGAACTTGAGCCCGTTGTACTGCGCCGGGTTGTGGCTCGCGGTGACCTGCACGCCGCCGGCCGCCTTGGTGTGGCCGACCGCGAAGTAGTTCATCGGCGTGGTGGCGAGGCCGATGTCGAGCACGTCGAGCCCGGACTCGGTAAGCCCCTGGATGAGCGCCTGCGCCAGGCCCTCGCTGTGCGAGCGCATGTCGCGGCTCACTACCACGGTGTTGCCCATCGCCCGGTCCTCGGCGTCGAGCACGAACTGGAACGCCCGGCCGATCTGGCGGGCGATGTCCTCGTTGATCTGCGTGGGATAGATCCCGCGCACGTCGTAGGCTTTGAAGATTCCGGCCATATAGACTCTCTCTCCCGTCCTATTGAGACATCTTTTCGATGGTGTATCCGAAGCTGCGGTCTTCGACCGGCGCGGACTTGAGATCCTGGCCGTCCGCCTTCGTCATCTCCAGCGCCAGCGTCTCGCCCATGATCCAGTCGCGGTGGGCCTCGACGGCGGCCTCGATCTCCGCGTCGCCGCGGTAGAGCACGCGGATGCGGTCCGCGTAGTCGAGATCGGCTTCCTTCCGTGCGGTCTGGAGGCTCCGCGCCACCTCGCGCGCCCAGCCCTCGGCGATCAGCTCGGGCGTCAGGCGGGTGTCGAGCGCCACCAGCAGCTCGCGGTCGCCCTGGGTCGCCATGCCCTCGCGCTCGACCAGCCGCACCTCGACCTCCTCGGGCGACAGGTCGTGGGAGCCGTCCGAGATCTCGATCGTGATCTTGCCGGTCTTCTCGAGCTCCGCTGCCAGGGCGTCGCCGTCGGCGCTCTCGAGCGTCTTCTTGACCTCGGGCATGCGCTTGCCGAAGCGCGGTCCGGTCTTCGGAAAGATCGGCCGCACCTCGTGATGGACGTAGGTGGTGCGGTCCGCGGCCCACTCGATCCCGCGGACGTTGAGCTCGTCGCGCAGGAGGTCGGCGTAGGGCGTCACGAGACCGGGGAGCCCCTCGTCCGCGGTGACCAGGGTGACGGCCGCGAGCGGCTGCCTCGTCTTGAGACTGTGCGTGTTGCGCGCCGCGTGGCCGAGGCGGACGATGCGCTGCACGGCTGAGATGCCGGCCTCCAGCGCCTCGTCGGTCCGCGTGCCGGAAGGTTCCGGCCAGTCTTCGAGGTGGATGCTTTCGACCGTGCTGCCTTGGCTCCGCACGAGGTGGCCATGGACGACCTCGGCCACGAACGGCGTGAACGGCGCGATCAGGCGGGCGACCGTGGTCAGCACCTCGTAGAGCGCCTGGCAGGCGCTCTCCTGGTTCGCTTCGGCTCCGGCGCCGG
>JBEQUE010000036.1:0-16758 GCA_040349255.1 Acidobacteriota bacterium
GGGGGGGGCCGGCTCGGTGCGGGGCTACCGCGTGCTCCAGGAGCGCGACCTCCAGAGCCGGGAGGACGAGACCACGGCGGCGCTCCAGCCGCTGGTCGCGCGCAGCCAGGAGCTCGACCTGATGCTGGAGCGCTGGGCCATGGCGCGGGAAGGCAAGGGCCAGGTGGTGCTCCTCGGCGGCGAGGCCGGCATCGGCAAGTCGCGCCTGGTCAGGGAGCTCAAGCACCAGATCGCGGTTGATCGCCCGGAGTGGCTGGAGCTGCACGGCTCGCCCTATCACCGCAACAGCGTCCTCTACCCCGTCGTCGACCTCCTGCGGCGCTGGATGGACCTCGGCCGGCATTCTCCGGAGTCGGGCGACCAGGACCCTCTCTCCCGGGTGGAGCACGTGCTGCGGCGCTTCACCCTGCCGCTCGAGGAGACGGTGCCGATCTTCGCCGGCCTGCTCGGCGTCCCGCTCGGCGGCCGGTACGAGCCGCTCAACCTGAGCCCCGAGGGCCAGCGCAAGCGGACGCTCGAGGCGATCCTGGGCGTGGTCCTGGAGATGGCCGAGCGCAAGCCGCTGATCTTCGCGGTGGACGACCTGCAGTGGGTCGATCCCTCGACGCTGGAGCTTCTCGGGCACATCCTCCAGCAGGGCGCGGCGGCGCGGATCTTCACCCTGATGACCTTCCGGCCGGACTTCCAGCCGCCGTGGGGCCAGCGCTCGTACATCACGCAGCTCAACCTGGGGCCGCTCGCGCAGCGCCAGATCGAGCAGATGATCGAGCGCCTGGCCGGCGGCCGGGCGCTGCCGCGCGCGGTGGTGAGCCAGATCGTCGAGAAGGCGGACGGCGTGCCCCTGGTCATCGAGGAGATGGTCAAGATGGTCCTGGAGGCCGGCCCCGGGACCGGGTCCGGGCCGGTGCGGCCGCTGGAGATCCCGGCCACGCTGCGCGACTCGCTGATGGCGCGGCTCGACCGCCTGGGCTCGGCCAAGGAGGTGGCGCAGCTCGCGGCCACGCTCGGCCGCGAGTTCTCGCACGAGATCCTGGTCGCGGTCTCGCCCTGGGACGAGGACCACCTTCAGCGCGAGCTGAACCGGCTGGTGGACGCCGAGCTGCTCTACCGCCGCGGCCTGGCGCCGCGGGCGCGGTATCTGTTCAAGCACGGTCTCATCCAGGACGCGGCCTACGAGTCGCTGCTGCGCAGCCACCGCCAGGAGTTCCACGGCCGGATCGCCGAGACGCTGGAGCGCCGCTTCCCGGAGATCGCCGACGGGCAGCCCGAGCTGGTGGCCCACCATGCGACCGAGGCGGGCCGCATCGTCGACGCCATCGGCTGGTGGAACCGGGCGGGCCAGAAGGCGCTGCGCGGCTCGGGCCACCAGGAGGCGGTCGGCCATCTCGCCCGCGCCCTGGAGCTGCTCGAGACGCTGCCGCAGAGCCCGGAGCGCGACCAGAGCGAGATCGGCCTGCGGGTCTCCCTCGGCGTGGCCGCCGGCTCGGCCACCAGCTTCTCGGAGCCCGAGGTGCAGCAGTCGTTCGAGCGCGCCCGCGACCTCTGCCGCCGGGTGGGCCAGGAGCCGCAGCTCTTCCCGGCGCTGCGCGGGCTCTACATCTTCTACGTCCTGACCGGCAAGCCGCGCACGGCGCGCGAGACCGCGCAGCAGCTCCTCCAGCTCGCCGAAACGGGCCGGGACCCGGTCCACCTGGTCAGCAGCCACCAGGCCATGGGCTTCACGGCCATGGTGCTCGGCGACCTGCCGCAGGCCCGGGTCTACCTGGAGACGGGGATCGGGCACTACGACCGCGAGCGCACCCGCTCGGCGCCGATCCTGGCCGGCCCGCAGCCCGGCGTGGAGAGCCTGGGCAATCTCTCGTGGGCGCTCTGGTTCCTGGGTTATCCGGACCAGGCCCTGGAGCGCAGCCGCCAGATGCTGGAGGAGGCGCGCGAGCTGGGCCAGCCGTTCTCCGTGGCCTGCGCGCTCTTCTTCGCCGGCGAGCTGCACGCCTTCCGCCGCGAGCCCGAGGCCGTGCGCGAGCACAACGAGGAGCTGATGGCGCTCTCGACGCAGCAGGGCTTCCCCTACTGGCTCACCATGGCCACGGCCCAGCGCGGCTGGCTGCGCACCCAGGCCGGCAACGCCCTGGAGGGAGTCCAGGACATCCGCGCCGGCTCGAACTTCGGCGGCCTGCGGCGCGATCCCCATGTCTTCGCCTTCCTGGCCGAGGCCTTCCGCGCCCAGGGACGGACCGCCGAGGCGCTCGACGCCCTCTCCGAGTCCGCCGACATGGTGGACGCCGGCCAGACGCTCTACCAAGCCGAGCTCCACCGCCTGCGCGGCGAGCTGCTCGCCGAGCAGGGAGCCGAGGACGCGGAAGTCGAAGACCAGCTCGGCTGCGCCCTGGGCGTCGCGCGCCAGCAGGGCGCCCGCAGCCTGGAGCTGCGCGCCGCCGCGAGCCTCGCGCGGCATTGGGCCGCCCGCGGCAGGAAGGCCGAGGCCCGCGAGCTCCTGAAGCCGGTCTACGCCGGCTTCACCGAGGGGCTGGAGACGCCGGACCTGGTGGAGGCCCGGGAGCTGCTGGCAGGTCTGTGAAAACACCCTTCAAGAGGAGGATGCATGCCGAGGGAGACCTTCGCAGTCACGGTTGATGCGTGGGGCCGGTTCCTCCGCCAGATGGACGAGACCGGAGTCGAGATCCCCGGGTTCGAAGGCAAACGGGCCGAGCTTCAGGCGATGTACGAGCGGGCGCGGGAGCTCGTGACCGAGCGCAACGTCCATGAGGCCGCGAAGCAGGCCGCCACGGCCGAGCTGCGGAAGACCCTGGATGCGGGGCGGATCAAGCACACCCTGCTCCGCCAGCACCTGACGTTACAGCTCGGCGACCACAACGAGGCCCTCGTCGCCTACGGCATCCGTCCCCGGCGCCCGAGCCGCCGCAAGAAGTCCGCTCCCAAGGAATAAGCAAGCCGGGAACGCCGCGTTCCCGGCTCGACGAGGCTCTCAGAGACTCGGGAACGGGGCTTTCCCGGGTTGACGAGGCGTGCGTAAACCCGGGAACGTCGCGTTCCCCACTTTTTCCGCCGTCCGAAATTCCGGGAACGTCGCGTTCCCGACTCATCGGGCCTCTCGGCAATCCGGGAACGCGGCGTTCCCGACTTGTCGAGGCTCTCGGAAACCCGGGAACGGGGCGTTCCCGACTTCACGAGAGGCTCAGAGACCCGGGAACGGGGCTTTCCCGGCTTTTCGAGAGGCTCGATGACCCGGGAACGGGACGTTCCCGACTTTACGCGAGGCGGAGAAATCCGGGAACGCGGCGTTCCCGGTTCTCTGCCTCGCTCTGTCAGTTAGTCCTCATGCTCCCCCACCCGCGCCGGCACCAGGTCCACCGCCGAGCGGGCGAGGATCGCCGGCAGGTCCTCCTCCCGGGCGAAGAGCGGCCCCGCCGCTGGCTGCGCCGCAGCCTCCGGGCGGCCGAAGCTCACGATCTGGTTCCAGGTGCGGTCGAGCTTGTCGCCGAAGATCACCAGCAGATCGGTCGGCTTCGCCTCCTCCAGCGCGCGCTGCACCGCCTCCTCTTCCGGGAGCACGCCCTGGGCGATCCTCTCCGCCGGGAAGCCGGCTTCGACGAGCCCCTTGCGCAGCATCTCTCCCACCTCGCCGGACCGCCGGCCGCGGCGGTTGTCGTCCTCGCGCAGGATCAGCAGGTCGAAGGCCGGGGCCGCGGCGCGGGCGAGGTCCAGGATGTCCTGGTCCCGGCGGTCGCCGGGCGCGGCCAGCACGCCGAGCCGCCGGCCGTGGACGGTCAGGTCCCGCACCGTGCGCGCCATGGCCTCCATGCCGTGCGCGTTGTGCGCGTAGTCGAGCAGCACCCGGAACGGATGCTCGTTGTAGAAGTTCATCCGGCCCGGGGTCTGGAAGAAGTCGGTCGTGAACGTGCGCAGGCCCTGGCGGATGTTGTCCAGGCCGATCCCCATGGCGTGCGCGATCGCCGCCGCGAACATGGCGTTCTGCACGTTGTGGATCGCGTGGCCCTCGATCGTAGCCGGGATCTGCCGCGCCCAGAGCAGCGGGATGTGCTCCTCGCCCTCGTAGACCACGATCATGCGGCCGTTCAGCCCCTCCTCCAGCGCCACCGCCCGGCCGCGGTCGCGGATGTGGCGCCGCACCAGGTCGTTGTCCTTCTGGAGCGTCACGTAGATCGGCTTCGCCCGGCTGTGCCCGGCCATCGGCGCCACCCGCGGATCGTCCGCGTTGAGCACGATGAACTCCTGCGCGACCTCGGCGATCACCTGCTTGATCCGGGCGAGCTCGTCGAGATCGTCGATGCCGCCCATGCCCAGATGGTCGGAGGCGACGTTGAGCACCGCGCCGACCTTGCATCTGCGCCAGCCGAGACCCGCCCGCACGATGCCGCCGCGGGCGGTCTCGAGGACCGCCGCGTCCACCGAGGGGTCGCGCAGCACCAGATGGCTCGCCCACGGGCCGGTCATGTCGCCCTTGACCGTCAGGTTGCCGTCGATGTAGACGCCGTCGCTCGTGGTCATGCCCACCGTGCAGCCCGAGAGCTTGAGGATGTGGCCGACCATGCGGGTCGTGGTGGTCTTGCCGTTGGTCCCCGTGATGGCCGCGATCGGGATGCGGTACGGCGTGTCCTTCGGGAAGAGCATGTCGATCACCGGCCCGGCCACGTCGCGCGGCGTGCCTTCCGTGGGAGCTACGTGCATGCGGAAGCCGGGCGCGGCGTTGATCTCGACGATCGCGCCGCCGACCTCCTTGTAGCTGCGGCTGATGTCCGGCGAAATGTAGTCCACGCCGCCGACGTCGAGGCCCACGGCCTTGACCGCGCGCTCGGCCATGATCCGGTTGTCGTAGTGGATGGCGTCGGTGCGGTCGATGGCCGTGCCGCCGGTCGACAGGTTGCCGGTCGAACGCAGGTAGAAGACCTCGCCCTCCGGCAGCACCGAGTCGATCGTGAGCCCGGCCTGCTCCAGCAGGCGCTCGGCCTGGAGGTCGATCTCCAGGCGGGTGAGGACCTTCTCGTGGCCGACGCCGCGCCGCGGGTCGGTGTTGACGATCTCGACGAGCTGGCCGATCGAGTGGACGCCGTCGCCCACCACGTGGCCGGGGACGCGCTGGGACACGGCGAAGACCTTGCCGTTGACCACCAGGATGCGGTAGTCGTGCCCCTCCTGGAAGGTCTCGACGATGACCACCGACGAGCGCTCGTAGGCCTCGTCGAACGCCGCCCGGACCTGCTCCTCGGTCTTGAGGTTGATCGACACGCCGCGCCCGTGGTTGCCGTCGAGCGGCTTCACCACCACGGGATAGCCGATCTCCTGCGCGGCCTCGACGGCGCCCGCGACGGTGCGGATGCGCTGCTGGCGCGGCACCGGCAGGCCGAGGTCGTGGAGGATCTGGTTGGTGAGCCGCTTGTCCGAGGCGATCTCGACCGCAATGTGGCGGGTCTCGCTGGTGACGGTCGCCTGGATGCGGCGCTGGTACTTGCCGTGGCCGAGCTGGACCAGGGAGCGCTCGTTCAAGCGGATCCACGGGATGTCGCGCTCCTCGGCGGCGCGCACCAGCGAGCCCGTGGAGGGGCCGAACGCCTTGCGCTGCGCGAGGCGGACCAGCGACTCCAGCTCCGCCGGGTAGTCGAAAGGCGACGGGTCGTGGGCCGCGCGCTCCGCCGGCAGCAGGTGGAGGAGGATGCGGAGCGCGAGATCTCCCGCCTCCAGCCCGACGGTCTCCTCCTCGAAGCTGTAGATGACCCAGTACTGGCCCGTGGGAAGGCCGTTGCTGCGGGTCTTGCCGTAGGACACCGGCGTGCCGGCCAGGCACTGCAGCTCGATGGCCACGTGCTCCAGGACGTGGCCGAGCCAGGTGCCTTCGTCTTCCGTCATGCGCCGCACGAAGCCGCCGGCCTCGTCGTACGAGCAGGTGTGCTCGCGGAGAGTCGGGATCATCTCCAGGAGACGGTCCGTGAACCCGGGCAGCTTCGTCGTCGGGTACTCCTCCAGCTCGCCGAGGTCGACCTTCAGGCGGATGACCTTGCGCAGCGCGTAGAGGTTCGGGCCACGGTAGACGCGCGTATCCAGGATCTTCATTTGATCCCGTTCCCCCTCTCCCCGGCCCTCTCCCCCGTGCCGGGGGAGAGGGAGTATTCCAGCTCTGCCTCCTCTTGATACCGCGGAACCTCGTCGGGAGGCAAGCCGATCCGCCGCCGCAGGTCGTAGCGGCAGCCGGCGGTGAGGAAGTCGAGCTTCAGGCCGAGCAGCGCGAGCGGCTGGCCGCGGCGCACCTCGGGGCTGTCCGTGTAGCGCAGGCCCGAGGCGTCGATCACCGTGACCGCGCCGCTGCCGATCACCCGCAGTGAGTCGCCCTCGATCACCGCGGCGGTGTCCTCGTCGACCCCGACGCCGAGCGGCCCGGGGTTGTACGACAGCGCGGTCGTGAGCCGGCCGAGGCGGTCGCGCTGGCGGAAGTGCTGGTCCACGATCAGGTCGGGCGCCAGGCCGAGGCCCTTGGCCATCTGGACCAGGCGGCGGCGCGGCGTGGCGCCGCTGTCGCCCATGGAGATCATGTGCTCGGAGAGGATCGCGGCGCCGGCGCTGGTGCCGGCCACCACCATGCCCTCGGCGTGGCGGCGGCGGATCATGTCGGCGATGGCCGTGCCGCCGAGCGCGGCCGAGATGCGGAGCTGGCTGCCGCCGGTGATGAACAGGCCGCTCGCGAACTCGAGCAGGTCGAGCATGCCGGAGCCCGCGTCCAGGGCGTCCGCCCGGTTGTGCACCCGCAGCACGGCGACCGTGTCGGCGTGCATCGACTCGAAGAGCGCGGCGTAGCGGTCGCCGGTCTCGGCCAGCTCCGAGGCCGTGGCCATCACCACCAGGTTCGCGTCGGGCCCGCCCGCCGCCTCGACAAAGGCGCGCAGGATCACCCGCTCGCGGACCTTGTCCTCCGCACCGCCGATCGCCATCAGAGTCCCTGCCATGGACGTCCCCTCCAACCGCGGACGCAACCGTCTGCGCCGCGCGCATGAGCCCGAGCTTTCGCCGTAAGGCGAACCGAATCGTAGCACGGCCCCCTGCTCCGCCGGACCGGACTGCTGATAGGCTTTTCCTCAAATGAAGCTCCTCGATTCGCGCCGGCTGACCGGCCCCAACCTGCTCTGGGACCTCGAGGGGGCCGTGCTCGACGTGGATCTCTCCGAGGACGAGGCCCGGCCGCTGACCGAAGCCTGGCTCCGGCAGGCCGGCCGCATCCTGGAGGCGGTCGGCTGGGGCGCCGAGGAGCTCTGCGTCCGCCGTTTTACGGGCGGCGCGAGCCTCGCCCTCTCGGCGCAGATCGACCGCCTCTACACCGCGACCGAGGTCAACGAATGGGCCTTCGAGGCGGCCGTGGCCGAGCTCGCCGGCCGGCCGCCGTCCGACGCCGAGACCGCCGAGGCCGCCGGCCGGCTGCGCGCGGAGACGGACCGGGAGCGCAACCCGGCGCTCCTCGCGCTGCGCGACGCCGCCAACCGCCGCCGCGTCTCCTTCCTCTGGGACGCCGACTCCGTCACCCTCGGCCGCGGCGCCGGCGGCCTGACCTGGTCGACCTCCGACCTCCCGACCCCGCGCGAGGTGCCGTGGGACCAGGTGTTCGACGTGCCGGTCGTCCTGGTCACCGGCACCAACGGCAAGACCACCACCGTCCGTCTCCTGGCCGCGATGGTGCGGGCCGCGGGCGCGGTGGTCGGCACCACCTCGACCGACCGCGTCGAGATCGACGGCGAGGTGCTCGACCTGGGCGACTACTCCGGCCCGGGCGGCGCCCGCACGCTGTTGCGCGACCGCCGGGTCGAGGTGGCGGTGCTGGAGACCGCCCGCGGCGGCCTGCTGCGGCGCGGCCTCGCCGTGACCCGCGCCGACGCCGCCGCGGTCACCAACGTGGCCGCCGACCACCTGGGCGAGCTCGGGGTCAACGACCTCGCCGCGCTGGCCGAGGCCAAGCTGGTGCCGGCCCGCGTGGTCCGGCCGCACGGCCGCGTCGTGCTCAACGCCGACGACCCCGAGCTGCGGGCCCGGACCGGCAACTTCGGCGCTCCCGTGGTCTGGTTCTCGGTCCACCCCGACCAGCCCGGGTTCGACGACCTGCTGGTCGCCGGCTACGCCGGCTGCACCGTGGAGGAGGGCGAGCTGGTGCGCTACGGCGAGGAGCGCCGGCAGGTCATCGCGCGGCTCGACGAGGTGCCGATCACCTTCGGCGGCGCGGCCCGGCACAACGTGGCCAACGCGCTCTGCGCCATCGGCCTGGCCGGCGCGCTCGGGCTCTCGCTCGACGCGATGCGCGAGGGGCTCTCCACCTTCCGCGGCACCCCCGGGGACAACCCGGGCCGGGGCAACGTCTTCGAGGTGGGCGGCGCGCGGGTGCTGCTCGACTACGCCCACAACCCGCACGGCCTGACCGCGCTCCTCGCCTTCGCCTCCAGCCTGCCGGCCGCGCGGCGCCTGATCCTCCTGGGCCAGGCCGGCGACCGCGACGAGGCGGAGATCCGCCACCTGGCCCGCACCGCCTGGACGTTCCGGCCCGACCTGGTCGTGATCAAGGAGATGCCCGAGATGCTGCGCGGCCGCGAGGCCGGCGAGATCCCGGCCATCCTGGAGGACGAGCTGCGCCGCCTCGGCGCGCCGGCCGCCGCGCTCGTCCGCGCCACGGACGACGCGGACGCGGCCCGCAAGGCGCTCGCCTGGGCGCGGCCCGGCGATCTCCTCCTCCTCCTGGTCCACAACCAGCGCGGCGCGGTGCTGGAAATGCTCGACTCGGTCAGCCCGTCCGGGGTGTCCGGCTAGACACCTCCTCCAGCACCTCCTCGCGCACCGGCGACTCCTTGCGGGCCTCGCCGTCGCGCTCCGGGACGCGGCACTCGAAACCGACGATCAGGTCCCAGTCGCGCTGCAGCTTGTCGCCGAAGACCACCACCAGGTCGCCGGCCCGCGCCAGGCCGAGCGCGTGCAGGATCGATTCGTCCTCGCCGTAGACCGGCTCGCAGAGCCTCTCCGGCGGCACGCCGGCGGCGAGGAAGCCCTGGCGCAGCAACTCACCGGTCTCGCCAGGCTGCCGGCCGCGGAGGTCGTCGTCCTCGCGCAGGACGACGTAGTCGAAGGCCGGCGCCGCGGCGGCGGCCAGGGCCAGGATGTCCTCGTCGCGGCGGTCGCCCGGCGCGGCGATCACCCCGATGCGGCGGCCCGCCACCGCCATCTCCCGCACCGTGCGCGCCAGCACCTCCATGGCATGGGCGTTGTGGGCGTAGTCGAGCAGCACCCGGAACGGATGGCCGTTGTAGAGGTTGAGCCGACCCGGCGCCTGGTCGAAATCGGTGACGAAGGTGCGCAGCCCCTCGCGGATGTCCTCGACCGCCACCCCCAGGCCGCTCGCCACGGCGGCGGCGAACATCGCGTTCTGGAGGTTGTGCACCGCGGCGCCGTCCAGGGTGGCCGGGATCTGGTGCGCCGAGAGGACCGGGACCTGCTCCTCTCCCTGGTAGAGCACGATCATCGGACCGTTGATCCCCTCCTCCAGCACCACCGCCCGCCGGCGCTTCCGGATGTGGCGGCGGACCAGCTCGCTGCCGCAGTCGGCGGTGACGTAGATCGGCTCGGCCCGGCTGTGCTCCGCCATGGCGGCGACCCGCGGGTCGTCGGCGTTCAGCACGCAGTAGTCCTGCGCCACCTCGACCACGATGCGCTTGACCTCGGCGAGCTCGTCGAGCGTCGTCACCCCGCCGAGCCCGAGGTGGTCGGAGGCCACGTTGAGCACCGCGCCGACGCTGCACTTGCGCCAGCCGAGCCCCGAGCGCACGATGCCGCCGCGGGCCGTCTCCAGCACCGCCGCGTCCACCCGCGGGTCGCGCAGCACGAGCTGGCTCGACCACGGGCCGGTCATGTCGCCCCGCGCCGTCATCGCGCCGTCGATGTAGACGCCGTCCGTGGTCGCCATGCCCACCGTGTAGCCGGCCCGGCGCAGGATGTGGCCGACCATGCGGGTGGTGGTCGTCTTGCCGTTGGTGCCGGTGATGGCCGCGATCGGGATGCGGTACGGCGTGCCCTTCGGGAAGAGCATGTCGATCACCGGGCCGGCCACGTCGCGCGGCGTGCCTTCCGTAGGAGCCACGTGCATGCGGAAGCCGGGCGCGGCGTTGATCTCGACGATCGCGCCGCCCGCATCCTTGTAGCTGCGGGCGATGTCCGGGCAGATGAAGTCCACGCCGCCGACGTCGAGGCCGATCGCCTGCACGGCGCGCTCGGCCATCTCCCGGTTGTCGGGGTGGAGGGCGTCGGTCCTGTCGATCGCCGTGCCGCCGGTCGACAGGTTGCCGGTCGAGCGCAGGAAGACCGTCTTCCCCTCCTGCGGCACCGAGTCGAGCGCCAGCCCCTGGGCTTCGAGGAGGCGCCGGGCCTGGCGGTCGATCTCCAGGCGGGTGAGGACCTTCTCGTGGCCCACGCCGCGCCGGGGGTCGGCGTTGACGCGGTCGACCAGCTCGGCCACCGTGCGCCGGCCGTCGCCGAGGACGTGGCCGGGCACGCGCTCGGCCACCGCCACGACCTTCCCGGCGACGGCCAGGATGCGGTAGTCGTGGCCCGTCTGGCGGGCCTCGACGATCACCTGGCCGGAGTGCTCGCGGGCGCTCTCGAACGCGGCCCGCACCTCCTCGGGCGTCTTGAGGTCGATGGCCACGCCGCGCCCATGGTTGCCGTCGAGCGGCTTGACGACCACGGGGAAGCCGAGGCGCGCCGCCGCCTCCACGGCCTCGTCGACCTCGTCCACCAGGACCTGGCGCGGCACCGGCAGCCCGAGGTCCTCCAGGATGCGGTGGGTCAGGCGCTTGTCCGAGGCGATCTCGGTGGCGATCTGGCGGGTCTCGCTGGTGATGCTGGCCTGGATGCGGCGCTGGTACTTGCCGTGGCCGAGCTGCACGAGGGACCGGTCGTCGAGCCGCAGCCAGGGGATGCCGCGCTCCTCCGCGGCGCGCACCAGGGCGGCCGTGGTCGGCCCCAGGGCGCGGCGCTGGGCGAGGCGCACCAGGCGCTCGAGCTCGGAGCGGAAGTCGAACGGGGACGCGTCGTGGGCCGCCCGCTCCGGCGGCAGCAGGTGGCGGATCAGACGCACGCCGAGGCGTCCGGCCTCCAGGCCGACGGTCTCCTCGACGTAGCTGTAGACCACGTGGTACTGGCCGCTCGGCAGGTTCTCCTGGCGCGTCTTGCCGAAGGTGACGGGCGTCCCGGCGAGGCTCTGCAGCTCGAT
Source organism: Acidobacteriota bacterium (assembly GCA_040349255.1). Lineage (GTDB taxonomy): Bacteria > Acidobacteriota > Thermoanaerobaculia > Multivoradales > UBA5704 > DATMER01. The sequence goes on from JBEQUE010000036.1 coordinate 11,270, forward strand.
CGCGAGGTGCTCCAGGACATGGCCGAGCCAGGTGCCGCCGTCCTCCTTCATGCGCTCGACGAAGCCGCCGGGCACGCCGAGGCCGCAGTTGTGCTCGGCCAGGGTGGGGACGAGGTCGAGGAGCCGCTCGGTGAATCCGGGCAGGCTGACGGTGGGATAGTCCTCCAGCTCGCCCAGGTCCACCCGGAGGCGGATCATCGGCCAGAGCGCGTAGACGTTGGGACCGCGATAGACCCGGGTCTCCAGGATCTCCATGGCTGGGCTCCTACTCGCCGTCGCGCGCCCCGACCGCCGTGGCCTCGGCCGGCGCCTCTTCCACCGCCACCGGCTCCATGAGCGGGTCGATGCGGATGGAGGACTGGGGCGGGATGCCGGTGCGGCTGCGCAGGTCGTAGCGGCAGCCGGAGGTGAGGAAGTCCAGCCGGAGCCCGAGCATGGCGAGCGGCTGTCCGCGCTGGACCGCGTAGCTGTCGGTGTAGCGCATGCCCGAGGCGTCGATGACCGTGACGCCGCCGGCGCCGAGCACGTTCATGACGCCGCCGGCCTCGATGATGGCGGCGGTGTCCTCGTCGATGCCGATGCCGATGGGCTCCGGGTTGTAGGACAGCGCGGTGAGCAGGCGCCCGAGGCGGTCGCGGCGCCGGAAGTGCTGGTCCACGATGAGGTTGGGCGCGAGGCCCAGCCCCTTGGCGAGGTGCACGAGGCGGCGGCGCGGCGTGGAGCCGCTGTCGCCCAGGGCGATCATGTGCTCGGCGATGAGGCTCGCGCCCGCGCTGGTGCCGGCCACCACCATGCCCTCCCTGTGCCGCCGCCTTATGGCCTCGGCGAGCGGAGTGCCGCCCAGGGCGGCGGAGAACTTGAGCTGGCTGCCGCCGGTGATGAAGAGCCCGGTCGCGTACTCCAGCAGGTCGAGGGCGTCCTGGCTGGCGCCGAGCGCGTCCTCCCGCGTGTCGATCTTGAGCACCTCGACCGTCTCGGCGCGCAGGCCGAAGAACAGCTCGGCGTAGCGCTCGCCGGTCTCCGGCACCTCCGAGGCCGTGGCGAGCACGACGAGGTTGGCGTCCGGGCCGCCGGCCGACTGCAGGAAGTAGCGCAGGATCACGCGCTCGCGCGTCTTGTCCTCGGCGCCACCGATCGCGATCAGCAGCCCCGGGTGCGTCAGGTGGGGCGAGGGAAGGTTCTCCATAGTGGGAGTTCTCTGGCAAACCGGATGCCAATCGCCTCTGGTAGGCTCCAACCACCCATGAACCGCGCCCTGGCCTGCCTGGCCGCCCTGCTGCTCGGCGCGCTCCCGGTCGCCGCCGGCCGCCTGGACGGCGCCGTCGTGGAGCGGCTCGGCAATGGCCTCACGGTCCTGCTGCTGGAGGACCGCACCCTGCCGATCGTGAGCGTGCAGATGCTCTACAAGGCCGGCGGCCGGAACGAGCAGACCGGGGCCACCGGCCTCGCCCACTTCGTGGAGCACATGGCCTACCGCGCCAGCGGGCGTTTCCCGGACACCGACGTGGTGAGCCGGATCTACGCCGTGGGCGGCGAGTGGCACGGCTACACCTGGATCGACCAGACCACCTTCTTCGAAACCGTCCCGAAGGAGCACCTGGCGCTCGTCCTCGACATCGAGGCCGACCGCATGGCGCGCCTGCTCCTCCCCGAAAAGGAGCTGGAGGCCGAGCGCGGCGCGGTCCTCACCGAGCTGCACGGCTACGAGAACGATCCCGCGAGCGTCCTCAACGACGCCGTGGCCGCCGTTTCCTTCACGCAGCACCCCTACCGCCAGAACGTCATCGGCTGGACCAGCGACGTGGAGCGCATCACCCACGACGACGTGGCCGGCTTCTACCGGCGCTACTACCGGCCGGCCAACGCCGTGCTCGCCATCGCCGGGGACGTGCGGGCTTCCGAAGCGCTGTCCCTGGTCCGCAAGGCCTTCGAAGCGATCCCGGCGGGAGAGGCGGCTCCACTGCCGACGACGGCCGAGCCGCCTCAGCTCGGCGAGCGCCGGGTGGAGCTGCCCGGAGGCGGCGGCTCGGCGTGGCTCCAGGTCTCCTACCGGTCGCCTGCCGCCTCCGATCCCGACTACCCGGTCTTCCTCCTGATCCAGGCTCTCCTCTCCGGCTCCACCGGAGCCAGCTTCCGGCAGGATGGCGATCCCATTCCCGCCCGCCCGGATACGCGCCTGAACGGGCTCGGCGACGCCTCGACGGTCTTCGCGGCCACAGCCCAGCCGTATCTCTTCTCCATCCGCGCCCGGGCCGCCGCCGAGGGCGACCTCGAAAAAGCCATCGAGGAGCGCATCGCCGGCCTGCGCGGGAAGCCCGTTCCCGCGGACGAGCTCGACCGCGTCCGCAGGGATCTCCTGGCCGAGCTGGAGCTGGACGTGGAGACCTCCGAGGACGCCGCGCACCAGATGGCCTACTTCGAAGGCATCGGGGCCTTCGCGGTCCTCAAGCGCCTGCCCGACCTGGTCGCCGCGGTGACTCCGGAGGACATCCAGCGCGCCGCGGCCACCTGGCTGAGGCCGGAGCAGCGGACGATCGGCTGGGTCCACCTTGGACCGATGCCGGCCGTCCCCACCGCGAGATCCGCGCCGCCCCTGCAGGATCGTCCTGCGCAGGCCCGACCCGCCGAGGCAGCCCGCAGCGCTCCGCGGGTGAAGATGTTGAAGAACGGCGTCGCCCTGATTGTCCGCCGCATCCCGCGAGTCCCCGCCGGCTTCCTGCGGGTGGTCCTTCCCGGCGACGGCCGGTCCTACGGCCTCCGCTTCCAGGCCGGAGAGCTGGCGCGAGCCCTCTCCGAGATCCGCAGCCTCGAAACGCCAGCCCCGCCCGAGGAGACCGAAGACCCCGAGCTGCGCCTGGACCAGGCGATGCGGGACGCGCTCGGCGTCGCGCCGAACCCAATCTCGACGCCGGTAGCCGTCGTCGCCGTCGGAGACCTGGACGAGGATGAGGCCCTCCGCCTCCTGGAAACCGCCTTCAAGGGGCTCCCCCGCCGCCGGCCGCTCCCCGTCCGGCCTCTCCAGGTGAAGCAGTCCGAGATCCGGATTACCATGCCGGGCAAGGCCCAGTCGCAGATCGGCTACGCCGTGCCCGCCGATCCGTCCGCGGCCCTGGCCTGGAGGATGCTCCTCTACCTGGCGGCGCACGACTACGAAGGCCGCCTCGGCAAGGAGCTGATCGCCCGCCGCGGCCTCCTCTACTCCATCGCGACCGGCTGGCACTCCGACGGCCGCGCCGCCTGGATCTCGCTCCTCGCCGGGGTCAACCCCGACCGCCTGGACGAGACCGCCCCGCTCTTCTTCGACCTGCTCGACGCCTTCCGCGATCACCTCCCCACGGAGACGGAGGTCGAGGAGGCCCGCCAGCACCTGATCGGCCGCCGCCTCACCGCCCCCATGAGCGACGAGGAGATGTCCGCCGCATACGCCCGCGAGTGGATCGAGCGCGGCCGTCTCCTCACGGACGAGGAGTGGGAACGGGAGGTGAGAAGAGTGACGCGGGAGGACCTGCTAAGGATCGTGCCGGCGTTCCTGGCGGGGGTGCGGGGGGTGGTGGACGTGCGACAGCCGTAGGCCTCCTTCCGCGGGCGAAACGACAGGCGCGCGGGCGGCGGACTCTCAGTCCACCTCGCCGCCGCCTTCGGGCCGGAAGGCATAGCCCACGCCGGCCACGGTCACGAGATAGCGCGGCTCGGCAGCGTCGGTTTCGATTTTCTGCCTCAGGCGGTGCACGAGCTGCTTCAGGAGCTGGCGGTCGCCCGCGCCCCGCGAGCCCCAGACGTGGCTCAGCAGCCGCTCGGCGGGCAGGGTGTGGCCGGCGTTGGCGAGCAGGAGCTGCAGCAGGCGGACCTCCAGGTTGGTCAGGCGGACCGGCGCGCCTCCGGCCACCACCACCGACTGGCGCTCGAGGTCGAGCGTGAAGTCGCCCGCCGCGAGCGGCGCCGGCTTCTCCGAGCCGGCGCGGCGCAGGAGGGCCCGCACCCGGGCGAGCAGCGTCCTCGGGCTGAACGGCTTCGTCAGGTAGTCGTCGGCGCCGAGGTCCAGCGCCTGCACCTGGTCCTCCTCGGCCGAGCGCACGGTGAGCATCATCACCGGCACCGCGGACGAGCTGCGGATCTTCCGGCAGACCTCCAGGCCGCTCAGCTTCGGGAGGTTCACGTCGAGCACCACGAGCGAGGGCTCCTCGCGCTCGAAGGCGGCCAGCGCCGCGGCCCCGTCCGACGCTTCCACGACCAGGTAGCCGGCCTGGCGCAGCGCGTAGGCCACCAGCCCGAGCAGCTCCAGGTCGTCGTCCACCACGAGGATCTTCATGACGACTCCTTCGCCGCGAGCGGCAGGGTGATGCGCATCCTCGTGCCCTTGCCCTCGCGCCGCGCTTCCACGCGGCCGCCGTGGCGCTCCACGATCGACTGCACGATCCAGAGGCCGAGCCCCACGCCGCTCTGCTCCGGCTCGGTCGCTCCGCCGCGCACGAACGGGTCGAAGAGCGCGCCCTCCCCGGGCAGGCCCGGGCCCTCGTCCTCGACCCAGAGATGGACGGCGGCGCCGTTGACCTCGCCGCCCACCCGGATCTCCGAGCCCGCGGGCGCGTACTTGTTCGCGTTCGCGAGCAGGTTCACGAAGACCTGGGTCAGGCGCGGCGCGTCCCCTTCGAGCGCCGGCAGCGGCCAGGGCAGGTCTACCTGCAGCCGCTGGTTGCGCTGGGCCATGAGCGGCGCGGTCATCTCCACGGCCTGCTCCACCACCTCGTCGAGCGCCACGGGCCGGCGGCGGATCGAGCCCTGCCCGGCCTCGATGCGCACGCTTTCGAGCAGGTTGTCGATGAGCTGCGTCAGGCGCAGCGTGCCGCGCTCCAGCGACAGCACGAGCGCCTCGGTTTCCAGGTCGGGTCCCTGCTTCTGGATGCGGTCGTGGAGCAGCTCCAGCGAGGCGAGCTGCGCCGAGAGCGGGGTCCGGAACTCGTGCGAGATGTTGGCCAGGATCGAGTCGCGCAGCCTGCGGGCCGCCTCGACGTCGGTCTCATCGCGCATCACCTGGAACTGATGGTCCTCGACGGCCGGCGAGCTCGTCACCACCACGGCGCGGCGGCTGCCGTCCGGCAGCGCCAGGGTCTCGGTGGCCCGCGTGGCGCCGCGGAAGCGGGCGTGGAGGATGGGACAGTGCTCGTAACAGGGCCGCGAGCCGTCCGGCAGCACCGCGTTGAGCACGTCGCCGCAGAAGCGGCCGACCGCGTCCTCGGATCGGATGCCGAGCAGGGCCGCGGCCTGGGGATTGAGGTAGCGGATGCGGCGGTCGCGGTCCACGCTGAACACGCCCTCGGCGATGCCGGTCAGGATGGCCTCGCCCTCGGCCTGCCGCCGGCGCAGCTCCGAGGTCAGGCGCAGCAGACGGAGGCGGGTCTCCTCCATGGTCGCCGAAAGCATCCCCAGCTCGGCGCCCGGCGCCCGGGGCGTCGGCGTCGACAGATCACCGCGGCCGATCCGCGCCGCCG
>JBEQUE010000053.1:0-17242 GCA_040349255.1 Acidobacteriota bacterium
AGCCGCAGGTGGGCTCGGGCGCGGTGTTCATCTACGACGGCCATCCCGGAGGCGTGGGGATCGCGGCGCGCGGCTTCGAGGACCTGCCGGACCTGCTCGCCCGGGTGCGGACCCTCGTCGAGGCCTGCCCGTGCGAGACCGGCTGCCCGTCCTGCACGCACTCGCCCAAGTGTGGCAACGGCAACCGGCCGCTCGACAAGGCCGGCGCCGCGCACTCGATCCGGCTTCTTCTCGGGATCGATTCGCCCGCCATCCCCTGGGGAGCCCCGCAGCCTCTCGACCTCCGGGCCCTCGTCGGCAAGCCGCCCGAGGAAGAGACGAAGCCGTCCTCTCAGGAGGACTTCCTGGAGCCAGGATGGGAAGGTGAGGATCTTGGAGTTTCGGATGGGTGGGGGCGCCCCTCTCCCGGGGAGGGTGTGTCCGGGTGGAGCGGGAGAGGGGTCGGGGGTGAGGGCCTTCCCGCCTTTCTCTCCACCGCGCCCCAGCACACCATCCTCTTCGACCTGGAGACCCTGCGCGGCGCCTCGGAGGTCGGAGGCTGGACCAACATCCACCGCATGGGCCTCGCCCTGGGCGTCCTCTGCCACCTGGAGGACGGCCGTTTCGAGGTCTTCCAGGAGGGGCAGATCCGCGACCTGGTGGACTCGCTGCGCCGGGCCAGCCTGGTGATTGGCTACAACAGCCGGCGCTTCGACTACCGCGTGCTCTCGGGCTATACGGGCGAGGACTACAACCGGCTCCTCCCGACGCTCGACCTCCTGGAGGACGTCACGCGCCGTCTCGGCTTCCGGGTGGGCATGGGCCACCTCGCCCAGGAGACCCTCGGTCTCGGCAAGTCCGCGGACGGCCTCCAGTCGCTCCGCTGGGTGCGCGAGGGACGGATGGACCTGGTGGAGGAATACTGCCGGAAGGACGTGGAGATCCTGCGCGATCTTTATCTCCATGGCCGGCGCGAGCGCTGCCTGTTCTACCGCGACCGCCGGCGCGACGTCCGACTCAAGCTGCCGGTGGAGTGGTAATTGCAACACCTTCCGGCCGGACCGTTTGGAGGTGCTCCGATGACACGCCGAAACACAGACTCCATCCTCTGGCCGCTCGTCCTGCTGGCCGGGTTGCTGATTCTTGTCTCCGCCTGCTCCGGCTTCGGGCTCGGCGACGCGTTCCGGCGCCCGGACGTGGACGTCGTCGGCGCCGAGCTGACCCGGACCGGGTTCGAAGGCGCCGATCTCCTGTTCCAGTTCGAGGTGGACAACCCGAACGCGGTGAACCTGGTGCTCGACGGCCTCTCCTATCGGCTCCGGCTCAACGACCGGCCGCTCCTGAACGGCCGCCAGGACGACCGCACCGAGATCGCCGCCCGGACCACCGGAAGTCGGGTCGAGCTGCCGGTGACCGTGCGCTACGACGACCTCATCCGCGTCCTGGAGACGCTGGACGACAGCACCCATCCGAGCTACGAGCTGCAGGCCGACTTCCAGTTCGCGGCCCCGCTGGTCGGGACCATCACCGTGCCGGTCACCAAGCGCGGCGAGATCCCGCTGGATCGCCTGCTGTCGCGGATCGGCCGGGGCCGTTAAACTTCTCCGCGCGACAGCCGTAAACAGGATGTCACCCCCGCACGGCGGGGGTGCGTTCGTTTGACGACCTCCCGTGGAGACATTCATGCACCGGAAGCTTCTTCTCGCCCTGCTGGCCATCTCTCTGCCGCTCCACGCGGCGGATTCCCCTGCGGAAAGCCGCTACACCATCGACTTCGGCGGCAACAAGGCCGGCACGGCCACGACCCGGGCCGTGGGGCCCCGGGAGTGGCGCTACACGTTCGAGTACAACGACCGCGGGCGCGGTCCGAAGCTGGAGGAGCACGCCGTGGTCGACGAGCGCGGCATCCCCGTGCTGCTCGAGATCACCGGCATCGACTACTGGAAGAACCCGGTCGACGAACGGTTCGATCTCAAGGCCGGCAAGGCCTCCTGGCACAATGCTTCCGAGAAGAAGGAGGGGCTCGCCACGGCGCGGCCGTCCTTCTACCTGACCATGAACGGCACGCCGCAGGAGATCGAGCTGCTCGCGAAGGCCCTGCTCGCGGCGCCCGGCAACACCCTGCCCATGCTGCCGACCGGCGAGGCGAAGATCGCCAAGGTCTCCTCGGCTACAGCCGAGGCGGATGGCAAGACCCGCAAGGTCGACCTCTACGAGCTCTCCGGCCTCGGCTTCTCGCCGTTCTACTTCTGGCTCGACGAGAACCGGAGCTACTTCGCGTCCGACGGCGGCTGGACGAAGATCACGCTCGAAGGCTGGGAATCCTCGCTGGCGAAGCTCAAGGAGATCCAGGACGCCCGCGAGAAGGGGCTGGACAAGGAGCGCGCCGCCCGGCTGGCCCGCCACCCCAAGGGCGCCCTGGTCTTCCGGAACGCCCGGTTGTTCGACCCCGAGTCCGGCAAGTCGACGTCGGGCACGACCGTGGTGATCTCCGGCAACCGCATCCAGGCGGTCGGCGCGGACGGCCAGGTCCAGGTTCCGGCCGGCGCCGAGGTGATCGACGCGGCCGGCAAAACGCTCATGCCCGGCCTCTGGGACATGCACGCGCACCTCTCGCCGCTCGACGGGCTGTTCAACCTGGCCTCGGGCGTGACCACGGCGCGCGACCTCGCGAACGACACCGACTTCCTGCTCGACCTGCGCAAGCGCATCGAGGCCGGCGAGATCCTCGGCACCCGCGTGATCATGGCCGGCTTCATCGACGGCCCCGGCCCGTACGCCGGTCCCACCAAGGTCCTGGTGGACACGCCGGAGGAGGCCATCGCCGCGGTCGACAACTACGCGAAGCTGGGCTACGAACAGATCAAGATGTACAGCTCGCTCGATCCCAAGCTCGTGCCGGTGATCGTCGAGCGCGCGCACTCCCATGGGATGCGCGTGAGCGGCCACATCCCGAACGGCCTCACCGCCGAGCAGGCCGTGCGCGCCGGCTTCGACGAGATCCAGCACGTCAACTTCCTCTTCCTCAACTTTTTCGAGGGCGTCGACACGCGCACGCCCGAGCGCTTCCACGCCGTCGGAGAACAGGGTCCGGATCTCGACTTGAAATCCGAGCGCGTGCAGGCGTTCCTCGACTTCCTCAAGTCGAAGGGCACGGTCTCCGATCCGACCCTGGTGGCGTTCGAAGGGATGTTCACCGACCGCGCCGGCGAGATCTCCCACACCTTCGCGGCGGCGGCCGACCGCCTGCCGCCGCAGGTGCAGCGCGGCCTGGTCGCGGGCGGCATGGCGCCCAAGGGCAAGGAGGAGCGCTACGCGAAGGCCTACAAGGCCATGCAGGCCATGGTCCTCGCGCTCCACGACAAGGGCATCCCGTTCGTGGCCGGCACCGACAACCTGGCCGGCCTTTCGCTCGTGCGCGAGCTGGAGCTCTACGTCGAGTCCGGCGTCCCGGCCGTGGACGCGCTGCGCGCCGCCACCCTGGTGCCCGCCAAGGTCATGAAGCGGGAGAAGGAGCTGGGCACGGTCGCGCCGGGCAAGCTGGCCGACGTCATCCTGGTGGACGGCGACCCCACGGCCGACATCCGGACCATCCGGCGGGTCGTGCTCACCGTCAAGGACGGGACGGTCTATGATCCGGCCAAGCTGTGGGCCGAGGTGGGCGTCAAGCCCGCCGTCTGAGGCCGGAGGAGCCAAATGATAGACACGAGTTTCGTCTGGGTGCTGATCCCGATCACCGCCATCCTGTCAGGGGTGATCCGGGAGTGGATCAAGGTGCGCTCCACGCAGCAGTCGCTCGGGACGTCCAACGAGCACCTGGAGAAGACCGTCTCCGAGCTGCGCGCCCGCGAGCAGGAGCTGGCCCGCCGGCTGGAGAACCTGGAGGCGATCGTGGTGAGCCAGACCTGGGACGCGGTCACCGACCGGAGCCTGCCTCCGGCGGAGAAGGAGCTGCGCGTGGCCTCGGCGGCGCATCGGGAGATGCCGCCACCGCCGCCGGTGCCCGACAGCCAGCGGGCCGAGACTCTGGCGCGGCGCCTGCGGGCCTGATGTACACTTGGCTCCCGGCCGGAGCCCCGCCTGGAGCCAAGTGAATGAATGCGCGCTGGAGGACCGCCGCCCTCTGCCTCGTGATGCTCTCGTGCATCAGCTGCGACCAGGCCACCAAGGCCATGGCGCGCGATGGGCTCGTGGGGAAGACCCTCTCGTTCCTGGGCGGCGCCGTCCGGCTGGAGTACGCCGAGAACACGGGCGCGTTCCTGAGCCTCGGCGCCTCGCTGCCGAGCCACACCCGCACGCTGCTCTTCGTGGGCGGCACCAGCCTGATCGTGCTCGGTCTGCTCGTGACCTTGGCCCGCCACCGCCAGGGCTCCATGACCAGCGCCCTCGGCCTCGCGCTCCTGGCCGCCGGCGCGCTGGGCAACCTGATCGACCGCGTGGTCTACGGCGGCGTGGTGGTCGACTTCGTGAGCGTGGGGCTGGGTTCCTTGCGGACAGGGATCTTCAATCTCGCGGACGTGGCCATCACGTGCGGAGTCGTGCTGGTCGCGCTCCAGAGCCGAAGCGGCGCCACCACCAGAGTCCCTGGAGGGTAGGTGCCGCCGGCCCTTCGGGCCCGCAACGCCGGCTGTCCCGCTTCGGAGAGCCTCCGGGATCGAGACTGCCGGCGCCCTGGCTTCCACGGGGCTGGGGCAGGAAGCCAGGGCACCACCCTCCGGACTGCGACCTGCCAACCGGGGAGGAAGCCATCCTCGCCCACCAACATTACGAACAACATTACGGTCGTTTCGGCCCCAGGCCGGCCAGCGCCTGGCGCGCCTTTGCGGCCTCCTCTTCGTTCTTCTGCCCCTCCCACAGCGCGAGCGCTCTGCGGTATTCGGCCCGCGCCGCGTCCGGCCGCGACAGCAGGACCGAGACCTCGGCGAGCGCGATGTGGGAGTGGGCCTCGTAGAAGCCGTTCCCGATCTTCTGCGCCAGGAGCGCGGCCTGCCGGAAGCGCGCGCGCGCGTCCTCGTAGCGCTTCTCGTCCTGGGAGAGACCGCCGAGGCGCAGCAGGGTGAACGCGGCGTCGCCGGGCTCGTCGAGGCGCTGGAACTCGGCCAGCGCCTGCTCGAACTGCGCCCGGGCCTGGCCGGGACGCCCGCTCTTCGCCTCCAGGTCGCCGAGCGCCAGCCGGGCCTCGGCCGTGCCGTCCCCCTCGCCCATGCGCGAGGTCAGCCAGATGGCCTCCTCCAGCGCCGAGCGCGCCTCGGCCGTGCGCCCTTCCTTGGTCAGCAGCTGGGCGAAGGCGCGCAAGGCGTAGGCGACGGTGAAGCTGTCGCCGAGGCTGCGGGCGAGGTCGAGCGCCTCCTCGATGCGCAGGTGGGAGGTCCGCAGTTCGCCCCGGACGCGCAGCAGGTTGCCCATGCCGACCAGCGTCATGGCCGCGCCCTGGAAGTCTCCGACCTCGCGCTTGATCGCGAGCGAGCGCTCGAGCAGCGGCATGATGCCGGCGTAGTCCCCCTCGTCTCCCAGCACGGACGCGAAGTTGTTGAGCGCCTTGGCTTCGCGGCGGCGGTCGCCAGCCGCGCGCAGGGTCGAGATGGCCTCCGAGTACGCTTTCCAGGCCTCGGCCGTGCGGCCGGTGGCCTGGAGCACCGAGGCGCGGCCGAGCTGGCTCGCGGCCGCGGCGCCCCGGTCGCCCGTGCGCAGTTGGAGCGTGCGGGCGGCGGCGAAGTCGGACAGCGCCTCGGCCTGCCGGCCCAGGCGCGCCAGCGACCAGCCGCGGTCGAACCGGCCGGCCGCGGCCACCAGGAACAGGCCGCGCTGCTCGGCCTCGGTGATCCCCCGGTTCTGGGCCTCCAGGGCGCGCCGGTACTCGCCGAGCCGGAAGAGCGCATCCCCGTCGGCGAGGTCGAGCCGCGGGTCGTCGCCGGCCGGCGGCGCGAGTCGGCGCAGTCCGGCGATCGTGGCCAGCGAGGCCGGAGTCCTCCCGGCGGAGAGCTGCGCCCTGGCCAGCCGTAGCCCGTGCTCCAGGTCGTCCGGCCAGGCGCGGCGCAGCTCCACATAGATCGCCGCGGCCTTGTCCCACTCGCCGCGGATCTCGTGCGAGCGCGCCTCGATACCCAGCCGAACCTGTCGCGGCAGGTTCTTCGCGAGCGCCGCGGCCCGGGCGGAGGCTTCGCGCGCCCGGGCCTCGAACCCGAGCCGGAACGCCGCGTCGGCGAGCGCGTCCTGGACGAACGGGCTGTTCGGATCGAAGGCGGCGGCCCGGTCGAGGAGCGCGAGCGCGGCGGGCGCGTCCCAGAGCCGCAGGCGCTCCAGCGCGTCGGTGTAGAGGCGCAGCGATCCGGCGTTCGCGGCGAGGATCGCGGCCTCGGAGCCGGGGGAGGCCGGCGAGGCCGCGGCGGCCGGTCCGAGCGTGGCCTGGAGCCCGCGCGCGGCGGCGCCGGCGAGGCCCGCCAGCTCCTCGCGGGTGCCGGACTCGCGCGCCCAGTCCACGGTCTCGCCGGTGCGCGCGTCCTGGAGCAGGACCTGGAGGCGCAGGCGCCCGCCCTCCTCCTCCAGGTAGGAACCGGTGAGGACGAGGTCGGTGCCGAGGTTGCGCGCGATCCGGCCGAGCCCGGCCCGGGAGTGGTTCTCGGAGCCCGAGAGCGCGAGCTCGCGTTTCATGGCGGCCACGGTCTCGCCGGGGATCAGGCGCACGCGGCCGGCCTTGGTCAGCTCGAAGGCCAGGATCTCGGAGAGCGCGCCCGAGAGCCAGTCGTCCTGCGGGTTCGCCGAGAGGTTCTTGAAGCCGAGGATGGCGAGGGCCGGCCGGGGCGCGGGAACCGAGGCGCGGGCCGGTTCCGGCCGCGCTCCGGGGGCCTCCGGCAGGAACCGGGATGCGACGCCGAGCGAGAGGCCGCCGAGCGCCAGGGCGGCGAGCAGGGCTCCCGCGCGCCGGAGGCGCTGCGGAGCCGGACCGGGCTCGGCCATCGGAAACTCCACCGTCGACGCCGGCTCCGGGGCCGGTTCCGTCCGCGCCTCCTCCCGGGGAACGGCCGCGAGGGGCCGTGTGGAGAGATCCGGCGCCCGGAGCAACGGCTTGACCGGAGTGATGACCCGATAGCCGCGCCGGTGGACGGTCTCGATGATCGAGGGCCGGGCCGGATCGTCGCCGAGCGCCTGGCGGATCTCGGAGACCGCCTGCTTGACCGAGGCGGGGGAGAGGTGCTCGACGCCCCACGCCTGGTCGAGCAATTCGTCCTGGGACAGGATGCGCGGCGCCGCTTCGAGCAGGACCTCCAGCAGCCGGAACGCCTGCGGCCGGAGCCGGATCTCGCCGTCCTGCCCGAGCAGGCGGCCGGCGCCACGGTCGAGCACGAACCCGGTGAACCCGAGCCGGCCAGCTTTGATCGTCTCCTGGTCCGGAGGACTATCGAGCGAAGGGGTGGACATGTTCCAGTGCAGCCTCCGTATGTCTATGGGCTCTCGGTGTGACGCCCGCCAGCTCAGAAACACCCGGCCGCGCCGCATCCTGCGCTGAGGTAAGCTTCCGGCACTATGGATGAGAAACCGTTCCTCGGGCTTCGCACCGTCATCTATCCCGTTCCGGACCTCCAGGCCGCCAGGGACTGGTACGCCGGCATCCTGGGGCTTCAGCCCTACTTCGACGAGCCGTTCTACGTCGGCTTCAACGTGGGCGGGTACGAGCTCGGGCTCGACCCGGACACGAGCGCTGCGAAGCCGGGCGCGGACGGTCCTCAAGCCTACTGGGGCGTCGAGGACGCGGAGGCCGCGTTGAAGCGCCTGCTTTCGATGGGCGCGCGCGAGCACCGTCCGTTACAGGAGGTGGGAGGCGGGATCAAGGTTGCCACGGTGCTCGACCCGTTCGGCAACGCGTTCCGGATCATCGAAAACCCGCACTTCCAGCTTCCGTGAGCTGGGACGTCCTGATCCTCCATCCGGACTCGGCCGCGCCGCCGCCGGACGGCGCTCCCTGTCTCCACCCCCTGGGCCTGGCGGAGGACGTCCGGCGCGCCGTGAGCCGCGCCCTGCCGGGCATCGAGTGGGACGCGCCGGTCCAGGGGAGCTACCGCGGCGTCGCGGTCTCGGTGGACGTGGAGCTGCCGTCGCAGGGGGTGGTGGATTCCTTCGCGCTCCACCTGCGCGGCCTGGGCAACCCGATGCCGGTCATCGTGCGGATCTGTCGCCAGAACGGCTGGGTGGCCTTCGACAGCGCGGCCGGGGCCTTCCTGGACCTGAAGGAGCCCTCGGCGGAGGGCTGGGAGAACGGCGTCCTTTTCCGGGCACAGATGCAGGCCCTGGCTCAGCTCCACCGCGACCGGGAGCGGGAGGCCGGGTCCTCCGGACGCTCCGGACACCGCCGGCGACGGGCAGTCCGAAGGCGCCTGCTCTGGCTGGTGCCGCTGCTCCTGAGCCTGGTGGCCCTCGCCGGTCTCACGTGGTGGGCGCTGAGCTAGAGGCGGAGTACCGGCGCTCGAGATCGACCATCTCGGGAGGCAGCTCGCCCCACTGCTCGCGGGCGCGAAGGAAGAGGACGCGCATGGTGCCGCCCCCTTCGAAACGGCCGTCCTCCAGCTCGACCTGCCAGTCGGCGAGATCGTCGAGCGGGACGGTGCGGAGCCGCTCGAGCTTTTCGGAGTGGGTGGCCGGAAGGTTGACCAGGAAGACCTCCATGTCGTGCTCGTGGAGCTCGCGGAGCTCGGCCCAGAGGAATTCGGTGTCGCCGGAGTCGGCCGCGAACCGCACCTTGACGTGGGCCGCCCCCGGACGCCGCGGCGCGAGCTCGCGCAGCCGGTCGAGGCTCCGCCGGGCCTCGGCCATGGCCTCGACCATGAGCGGGTCGTCGGGGGAGATGTCCAGCGGCTGGATTTCCGTCTGGGAGGACCACCACCGCGCCAGGGCCGCCCCGGCGCTCAGGAGAGCTGCGGTCATGCCGGTGACGAAGAGTGTGCTCATGGTCGAACCCCGGAGACCATGATACCGCGGAAGAAAGGACGGAAAGGACTGCAAGGATGACAGGGACACCAGGCTTTGGTCCTTGAGGTCCTTGCAGTCCCTTGGGTCCTTTCACCCCTGAGGCTGATACACCGTCGGCCGTCGCGGGAGCGGCGGCGAGGGTTTCTCGTCGGGGTCGGGGTGCGGGAGGATCTGTCTCAGGTAGGGCTCGACGCCCAGCTTCTGGTCCCAGTTCGGCGGATAGCCCAGCGAGACCTCCTCGAAGCGGACGCCGTCGCGCCGATAGCTGCCGCGGATGTGGAGGTGGCCGTGGATCACCACCTCCGCCCGGTAGCGGAGGTGCCAGTCCTCGGTCAGCCGGGTGCCGCACCAGATCGAGAAGCGCGGGATCGCCGGCAGGATCGCGAGGTCCTGGCGCAATGGAAAGTGATTGACGATCACCAGCGGCGCGCGGGCCGAGGCCTCGGCCAGGCGCGGCTCGGTCTCGCGCACCCGCGCCTCGCACCAGGCCGCCTTCGTGGGATACGGATCGGGATGGAGGAGCACCTCGTCCGAGCACAGGAGATTCTCCTCCGCCGCCCATTCGACCGCCTTGTCGACCGGGATGTCGTCCGGCCGGAAGGTGTAGTCGTAGAGCACGAAGGTGGGCGCCAGGATGCAGCGCGGGCCCTCGCCGGGCCAGACCACGTAGGGGTCCTCGGGCGTCAGCACGCCGTAGTCCCGGCAGACCTGCACCATCCGCCGATACTTGGCCTCGCCGCGCAGGTCGTCGGGACGGCCTTCGCGCGGCGGGATCGTCCATAGATCGTGGTTGCCCGGCACCCAGAGGAGGCGCGCGAAGCGGCGCGTCAGCACCGCGAGCGCGAAACGGAGGTGCTCCTCGGTCTCGCCCACGTCGCCGGCCAGGATCAGCCAGTCGTAGGGGCGCGGGCGCAGGGCTTCCAGGGCCCGGCGGGTCACCTCGTAGCGGAGGTGCAGGTCGGCCAGCGCGTAGAGCTTCATCAGTTGGGCTGCTGGTTCAGAAGCTCCTGCACCTCGGGCGAGAAGGTGCCGCGCTCCTCTTCCGTGGCCTCGGCCACCTCGCCGGGGAAGAGCAGCGCCTGGCGCACGCCCTCCTCGGTCACCGACATCTCGACCAGCGCGTGGCGCACCGGCTCCACGGAGTAGTCCGGATGGTAGATCGCGCCGCCGCCGCTCGGGATGCCGAAGCCGCGCGCATGCTCCCCGGCGCGCGGCACGATCTGGCCCAGGCGCGCCCAGCCCGGCTCGTCGTGGACGTCGATCACGAACGGCACCAGCCGGAAGGTGTCGAAGATCTTCTCGTCCTGGTTCCAGCCCTTGAGCCCGAGCTGGACGGCGCCGGCCGAGACCCCGATCAGCAGCGCGCCGCCGTAGTGCCGGCTGACGATCGTCTCCTTGAGGCCGGTGAGCTCGAACGTGTCCCAGCCGCGCTCCACGTCGCCGCCGGCCAGGAGGATCAGGTCCGCGGCCTCCAGAAAGGCGCGGTCCTCGGGCTTCGGGGCGGACGGGATCATTCGCGTGTCGCGCACTCCGACCTCGCTCATGGCGGCGACGAACAGGTCGTAGAACTCCGGCGCGTCGCCGTTCGAGGCGCCCAGATAGGCGGCCTTGAGCGGCCGCCCGATGTCACCCTCCTCGCAGGCTTCGACGGCGCGGGTGAGGAAGGGCTCGCCCTCCTCGCGGTAGAACAGAAGCTGGCTGTCGGCCAGCAGAATGATCGGCTTGATCGTCGACACGTTGGCTGCCTCCCCCTCAGCCCTCCACCCTCTATCCTATCCGGCCTATTCGGAATAACCCAGGGCTCGCAGCCGGGCCGCGCTCTCCGCGTCGATCTGCGTGGCGAGCACCTGGTCGGACGCGGCCAGGCCCTTCCGCACCGAGGCCATCCACCCCTGGAGGTCCGCCGAGGCCGACCCGGCGGATACCGCCCGCGGGTCGAGGCCCCGGATCTCTCCGGGGTCGCGGAGCAGATCGAAGAGCCAGTGCCGGTTCTCGTTGACGCGGAAGATCTCCTTGCGCCAGCCGCTGAGGACAGCCACCTCCAGCAGCCCCTTGCGCCGGGCGCTGCCGGCCTCCCGGGCCGAGAGCACCGCGCCCTTGTGCGCCTGGAACCACATGGTCCTCTCCCGCGGCGGCTCGACGCGGGGGACACTGCGCAGGAGGACCGGCGACCAGTCGTAGCCCTGGAACCCGCCGGGGACCGGCAGGCCGGCGAGGCCGAGGACGGTCGGCGCCACGTCGAGATTGAGCGCCGGCGCCTCGATCACCGCCGGCCGGATCTTCCCGGGCCAGACCACGCCCAGCGGGATGCGCAGGGTGGGCTCGAAGAGGTTGCGACCGTGGCCCCAGTAGGAGTGCTCGCCCAGGCTCTCGCCGTGGTCCGCGGCGAACACGATCAGCGTGTTGGCGGCGAGCTCCGGGTCGCCCTGGAGCTGCGCGAGCAGGCGGCCGATCTGGCGGTCGGCGAAGGCCACCTCGGTGTCGTAGCGGTCCTGGCGGGAGACGTCGCTCGTCGTCCTGATCCCGAGCCGGCCGGCCTCGTCCTCCTGGAGCCGATAGGGAGCGTGCGGCTCGACGTAGTGCACCCAGAGGAGGAAGGGTTTCCGATGGTCGTCCCGATGCTCGTCCAGCCAGGCGAGGGCGGCGTCGGTCAGGTCCTCGGCCGTGGCCTCGCCCTTGAAGAGGCCGAGCCAGCGCTTGCGGGTGAAGACCTCGTCGTAGCTCTGGAAATGATCGCCCAGACCCGAGATGCCGTTGCGGAGCGTCCAGTTGCCGACGAACGCGGCGGTGCGATAGCCCCGCCGGCCGAGCACGCGGGCGGCCGAGACGGCGTCCGGCCGCAGGCGCAGACCGTTGCGGGTGGCGCCGTGCTCGTGCGGGTAGAGCGAGGTGAACATCGAGCACAGCGACGGATTGGTCAGCGGCTCGACCGTGCGCGCCTGGGTGAAGCGGGCCCCCTGGGCCAGAAGGCGGTCGAGGTTCGGCGTCGTGGGCCGGCGATAGCCGTAGGCCGAGAGCCGGTCGGCGCGCAGGGTGTCGACGGTGACGACGAGGACATTCGGGAAGCGCTGCGCCGGCTGAAGGGGCTGCGGCTTCTGGGCCGGGGCCGCCGCGGGCATGGCCAGGAAGAGCCCGAACAGGATGGTAAGCTGGGGCACATGGAGGAGATCCGCCCCGATACGACTCCCAAGGAAGCTCCGCAAGTCGAAAAGGAGGCGGCCGGCCGCAGCGGCGAGGCGCCGCGCTGGGGCAAGGGGACGGAGAACCCGGAGGACGGCCGGTTCCTCGCCGGCCCGCAGCCGCGCACCTGGGAGCTGGGGCGCCTGGCGCGCATCGGCGCCGACTTTCTGCGGGGCTTCCGGGCGCTGCACTTCGTGGGCCCCTGCGTGACCGTGTTCGGCTCGGCCCGGTTCGCCGAGGACCACCGGTACTACGCCATGGCGCGGGAGGTCGGCCGACGGCTGGGCCGCGCCGGGTTCACGGTGCTCACGGGCGGCGGGCCGGGCATCATGGAGGCCGCCAACCGCGGCGCCCGCGACGTGGGCGCACCGTCGCTCGGCCTCAACATCCAGCTCCCGCACGAGCAGCGGCCGAACCCCTACGTGGACCGCTGGGTCGAGTTCCGCTACTTCTTCGTGCGCAAGGTCATGCTGGTCAAGTACTCGTACGCCTTCGTGGTCCTGCCGGGCGGGTTCGGCACGCTCGACGAGACCTTCGAGTGCGCGACGCTCATCCAGACCGGCAAGATCAAGAACTTCCCGCTCGTCCTGATGGGCACCGACTACTGGGAACCGCTCCGGGGATTGGTCTGTCATGACATGGTCCGGGAGAAGACGATCCTGCCCGCGGACTGCGAGAGGATCCTGTTCACCGATTCGGTCGAAGAGGCCATGGGTCGCATCATGAGCGCCGCGACCCAGGAGCTGGGGCTCGTCTGGGAGGCGGCTCCGCGCTGGTACTTCGGCGAATCCGGATTGCAAAAGCCGCGCCTCGGCCAGGCCCCCGATCCTTCCGAGGCCCCGAAAGGATAAAACTCGATGTCCCGCGCCCAGAACAAGATCTTCGTCCTCGACACCTCGGTCATCCTGCACGACTTCAACGCGATCCACAACTTCCAGGAGCACGACGTCGCGATCCCGATCACGGTGCTCGAGGAGCTGGACTCGTTCAAGAAGGGCAACTCGGTCCTCAACCTCCAGGCCCGCGAGTTCATCCGCCAGCTCGACAAGCTGTCGGGCGGCAACATGCTCGACGCCTGGATCCCGCTCGACGGCGCGGAGCGCGGCAAGTTCCGCGTGCTCACGGACGAGAACGCGCCGGTCGACGCCGTCGAGGTCTTCGGCACCAAGAAGGCCGACCACCGCATCCTGAACTCCGCGCTCAGCCTCTCTCGCGCCGAGCCCGGCCGCAAGGTCATCCTGGTCTCCAAGGATATCAACCTGCGCCTGAAAGCGCGGGCGCTCAACCTGCCGGCCGAGGACTACGAGACGGTCAAGATCAAGGATCTCGACCATCTCTACAAGGGCAAGTCGGAGGAAGAGCTTTCCGATCCGGAGCTGATCGACCGTCTCTACCGCGAGGAGTCGGTGCCGCTGGAGGACATGTTCCCCGGCCGGCCGAAGCCCACGCCGAACCACTTCTTCATCCTGCGCAGCCAGGGGCGCTCGGGGCTGGGCTACTACAACCCGCGGACGGACCGGGTCGAGCGGGTGATGAAGGGGCAGGCCTACGGCGTGCTGCCGCGGAACGCCGAGCAGACCTTCGCGCTCTCGGCGGTGCTCAACCCCGAGATCCCGCTGGTGACGCTCTCGGGCTCGGCCGGCACGGGCAAGACGCTCCTCGCCCTGGCCGGCGCGCTGGAGCAGCGCCGGGAGTTCCGGCAGATCTACCTCGCCCGACCGATCGTACCGCTCTCGAACCGAGATATCGGGTTCCTGCCCGGGGACATCCTGTCGAAGATCAACCCGTTCATGCAGCCGCTCTGGGACAACCTGGGGATCATCAAGAACCAGTTCGGCGAAAAGGAACGGGAATACAAGAAGGTGGACGAGCTGGTCGAGACCGAAAAGCTCCACATCGTGCCGCTGGCCTACATCCGCGGCCGCAGCCTGTCGAACGTGATCTTCATCGTGGACGAGGCCCAGAACCTGACGCCGCACGAGGTGAAGACGATCATCACGCGCGCCGGCGAGAAGACCAAGATCATCCTGACCGGGGACATCTTCCAGATCGACACGCCGTACCTGGACGCCCAGAGCAACGGCCTCTCCTATCTGATCGATCGGCTGCGGGGCAACCCTCTTTACGCCCATGTGAACCTGGAGAAGGGCGAGCGTTCCGAGCTGGCGAACCTCGCCAGCATGCTGCTCTGATTCTGTCTCTGTGAGGAGACGGAAGCCGGAAATCTCCCGTATAAGCCTGCAACAGCGCGTAGAACCTTGTTTTTCCGCGTAGAACCTTCCATCGCGCCGTAGAACGTTGTTTTTCGTTGTAGAACCTTGCAACGCCGCATGGAACCTTGTCTTGTCCCGTAGAACGTTGCAACGGCGTGTAGAACCTTGAATTTCCCTGTAGAACCTTCCAGCGCGGCGTAGAAGCTTGTTTTTTCCCGTAGAACGTTGCAACGCGGCATGGAAGCTTGAATTCTCATATAGAGCTCGAAAACGTCTCCAGGAACCTTGCAACGCCTTGTAGAACCTTAACCCGCCTCCGAGAACGTTCACTTGCCTTCTTTCGTGCCACTCTGGCACCTTTCAGCCCTCCTGGGACCTTCCCAGGAGCCGGTGATCCGAGCCCTCTCTATATACAGTTGCCGCTGGGCCCTTTTTTGTGACAGGTCTGTTTTGGTCGAATTTGTGCCTTTTTGAGGAGATTGGCTCAAAACGGAGTCCGACCCGTTATCATCCGGCGGTCTCGAAGGAGGCGGGTTCCTTGACAACTTGTAGGGATGGCGGCCGCCGTGTCCAAGGCCTCTGCTGTCCCGCCCCCGACCGGAGGTGTGCGGAGCCCGGTGTGCTCCGCACACCCCGGGATCGGGGTTTGAAGCCAGGATTGACGCCTGAGCTTCTGCAACCTATACTCCCTAAGTCCTAAAGACTTCAAGAAATCTTCGATCCGTTGCAAGAGCTTTGAATGCTAACGATTCGAAAAGCGGAAGAGTCCGACTTCGACGCGATCTGGGGCATCTTTCATCAGGTCGTGCAGCAAGGCGATACCTACGCCTTCGACCCGGAGACGACGCGAGAGCAGGCTCATTCCATCTGGATGTCGAGTGAGCACGCAACCTATGTGGCCTGTGTCGATGGGCGGGTCGTCGGGACCTACATCCTCAAGCGGAATCAGCCCGGCCTGGGCTCTCACGTGGCGAATGCCGGCTACATGGTCGGTGCCGACGGGCGGGGCAAGGGAGTGGGGAGAGCGATGTGCGAGCACTCGCTGGAAGAGGCCCGGAGGATGGGGTTTCACGCGATGCAGTTCAACATGGTCGTCAGCACGAATGAGTCGGCGATCGCTTTGTGGAAGAAGTGCGGGTTCTCCATCGTCGGGACGTTGCCACAGGCTTACAACCACCGGGAGCTGGGGCTGGTGGACGCTTACGTCATGTATCGCTTCCTCTAGATTCCGAGAGCGAGAATGAGCCCATGCTGAAACCTGACCTTACCTTTGACCGGCTGTTGACCACCTTTGCGCCGGGGGCTGTGTTCGTGTCGGGCGTGTTCTACATGAATCGCCCCATCCTTACGAAGTATTTCCCTTACGTTGCGGGCTATGCAGCACAGGTTGGCGAGGATACCTTGGGCCCGGAGGCGCGCATCATTCTTTTTTCTCTGGCCGCCGTTTGCATGGGAGTCATTTTCGAGCACCTCTCCGATCTGGCGATCATTTTCATAACCGAGGGAGAGCACGGCTCCGGCTATCCACAGAAACGGCGCGCATGGGCACGCAGGTTTAATCGACTCTTCTTCTCCAAGCCCTTGCCGGATCCCCGGAGGAAGGTGCTGGATCGCTATTTGAAGTCGAATCGAAAGGATGACTTTCTCAAGATGGTGCGATCCTGGGGCCGCAGTGACGCCGAAGAGGTTGAAGAGAAGGGTCGGGCCGGGATTGTGCATCAGCATATCCTGGTTCACCTTCGCGCTTCGTCCCCGCACAACTACTCTCTGTATCGGGAAATCTATGCGCCGTTGGCCTCGGCCGCTTCCTTTCACTGTGCTCTCGTTGCTTTACTGATAGCGGCTTTGGCGGCAGCCTTTTCGGCTCCATTCCTCGTGAGCGTAGTCCGGATCCACTCCTACGGCTCGTACCTGTTTTTTGTGGCTTCGGCCTACGCAGGGATGTTTCTCACCTACTACAATCTCAGGCGGAAGGTGCGCCACTTCTTCAGCCAGTCGCTTACTCTCGCTCTCCATGCCTACTGTCTGCAGGGCTTGGAAAAAACCGGCGAGCAAGAGGCGGGCTGATCGCCCGGCCCAACGGGCCGGAAGAATAAAAGCCCAGGGCATCGGCCTCCGGCCTCAGCCCTGGGCTCCAATCTTCCGGCCCGTTGGGCCGGTCGGATGGATGATTCCCGGATACGTACTCGTATCGATGTTGGCGAGTACTACGCCATCCGGAACACCTTCATCACCTCGTCGCCCAGGTGGTTGATCACCTTGACCGCGATACGTCCGGACTTCGGCTTGTCGAAGGGGCGTGAGGTGTCGCTGCGGAGCGTTGCCCAGGCTTCTTCGTCGATCTCCGCCTTGAGCGTGGTTTTGAGCGCCTTGTAGGGGTCGTTGGCGCCCAGGAAGTAGGCGTGACGGACGAAGAAGCTCTCTTCGTTGTAGTCGGTGTCGAGGAACCAGCAGGCGATGCCCTCGGCGCCGTCGCTCCGGACCTCGCCGGTGTTGGGATGGAAGACATCGACACCGTTGATCTTGACCTGGACCTGGCCGTTCCCAGCCGGGAGGATGTCGATGTCGGGCTCGCCGAAGATGACGAAGAGATTGCCCTTGCCCGTGTTCTTGAGCTCGCCGGCCATGTGCAGGTCGGCGTTCATGTGCGCCTTGAGCACGGGGATGCGGCCGAGCTTGTTGAACTCGGAGGCGTGGGCCTCGTAGTTGAACGCGCAGGCGATGAGCACGTCGAAGTCGGCATCGCCGGCCTCGCGCGCGGCGGCCACGAGGTCGGGCCGGGTGACGGTGCCGAACTCGGGGCCGATGAAGATCGCGGCCCGCTTCTCGGTCTCCCCTTCGAGGTAGCGACCGTCAGCGCAAACGAAGTTACCCGGCCAGGGAGTGAGGGAGGTGAAGACGATCCG
>JBEQUE010000101.1:0-21209 GCA_040349255.1 Acidobacteriota bacterium
CCCCTCGGCGCCGCGTCTTGTCGCGCTGCGCGCGAGCCGCCTGACGGCGTCTCGTGCTCGTCCGCGCCAGCCGCGGCGCCTCCCGCCCGCCCGACCCCGTTCAAACCTCCTTCCCGTGATTGCTTTTCCACGCGGGTTTAGACCGGTAAACGGACCCGGCCGAAATGGAGCAAACGCAAGTCCGGCGGGCTTTTGCTCGCCTCAAAAAAACGAAACCAGTTTCGTTTTCGACCTAGTTGACGATAGAGAGAGCGAAAAAACGACGGTTCCCCGAGCACAAACCCCTGGAGGAGAAGTACTTCCGGGCCGGGATCCAGACGGGAAAGCGAGTCACCAGAATCACGCTTTTGTTCACTCGACACGGACAACAGATCTTCTGCCCCCGATCTGACTCCCAGATAGTCGAGGACAACAGCGTCGGCTTCGAGTTCCCCCCTCCCGCGGAGACCCCCTTCGGGTCCCCGCCACCCCTACCGCTCAGACGGGCATCTGTGGCTATCGACGTCCCGTCCCAGAGTCGTTTTGCACCGCCGTCCTCCACTGCCGCCGCGAAGGAACTCAGCTATGCCTCGTAGGGCGAAATCGTAAAGCTGAACTTTACGATCTCCTCTGCCCGCGAGCGGCCTATCTCTTTGTCTTAATGATGGTTACGCCCAATCTCGCTTTTCTCCCGCTTGCGGGTCTTGCGCTCGGTGGAGAAATCTGCTCTCCGGCAAGACAAGGAGCCGAGATGGCGAGCCGCTCACCCTGGAACCAAGCACCGGATCCAAGAAAGGGGGAATTCAATCCCCCCATTTCGATTTTCTTCGAAGCTCCTTATCTCTCGCGGATTGAATTATTTAGCCCGAATTCGGCCTTCCCGTCCATTTGGAGGTCTTGCATTCGTGGCGGCAATCTGCTCTCCGACGAAAGGGGTGCTGCTGTGTCCACACAACCACCACAAAACCAGGATGGAGCGGCGCCGACCGGCCCGAGCACCCATGGGCACTGAGCACCGAGCCGCCGTCTGGGAGCACTCCCGCCAGAGCGGGTCAAGCCTCGTCATCCTCCTCGCGGTTGCAGAGCACTGCGATCCGAACGGCGAGTGGACCGTCGACCAAGCCAGTCTGCAGAGTCGCGTCCGTCTCACCAATCGGCGCGTTCGGCAAGTCGTTGCCGACCTGGTCGCCGCGGGCGAGCTCGCCGTCGTCTCCCGTCATGGCCGCGGCAAGCTCTCCACCTACCGGCTCCTCCTTGGGCAGGAAAACTGGAAGCCCGCAGCCGCTTCCGCCCGAAAAGAGGAAGCTGACAGCCGGTTTTTAGGTGAAAAACCGGAAGCCCACAGCCAGTTTCCGGCCCCCCTTTCTCCCCCTTTCCCCCCAGACCCCCTATACCCCCTTAATCCCCCAAAACAGCAGGAGACCTTCGGTCTCCGGCCCCTGACGGGGCCGCAAAGCGCAGTCTTCCGAGTCAACCTGCTCCTCGAGGAAGCGGGCGTTCCCCTACCAAGCCCGGCGCAGATCGGCTTGTGGTCGAAGACGCTGGGAGGCATCGAGCCGCTCCTCGTGCTTCTCGGCCGCCTTGTTCAGGCAGGCCTTGCGAACAAACGCGGGCCGATCGCCTACGTCCACCGCGTCGTGATGGAGCGCGCCGCCAAGCCTGAGCCCACGAGGCCCCTCAGCGCCCGAGCCGGCCGCGATCTCCTTCGAGCTGCCGGAGCTGACGACATCCGGCGCGCCCAAGCCCTGCGCATCATCGCTGGAAAGCGAGGTCAATCATGAACCCAGAAGCTGCACCTTCGTCCGTTCCCCGGCCCCGGGGCGGAATCCTCTGGCTCTGCCGTCGCTGCGGCGAAGAACAGATCTCATTCAGCAAGAAGCTTCCCGCGGATCTGCTCTGCCACGCCTGCCGCGACGCGCAGCCCATACCGTTTCCGGAGCACGAGGCGGGGATCCCCGAGCGCTACCGCCGCCTCACCCGGGAGGGCTGGGTCGCTCACTTCCAGCGGCCCTGGCCCGCAGCCCTGGAGCGCTGGACCGGCTCCCCGCACTGGGTCGCCCTCTGGGGGCCGACCGGGACCGGCAAGACCGGGATCGCAACCGTTGTGCTCGCCGAGCACCTGCGCACCGGCCGCCGCGGGCGGTGGATCTCAGGCCCAGAGCTCGCGTACCGCCTCCAGCGCTACTTCGCCGATGCCGAAGAGGTGCTCGCACCTCTCCTGGTCACTCCGCTGCTCGTCCTCGACGAGCCGCTTTCCGGCTCCTCGGCCGACTGGTACCTGGAGCGCCTCACGCTCATCACCCGAGCCCGAGACGACCGGGGGCTTCCCACCCTGATCACCAGCCAGCTCCTGCCAGAGCTGCTCGTTGAGCTGAGCCCCGCGGCGCCACCGCCGCTTCTGTCTCGCTGGCTCTCCGGCCTGCACATCCATGACGAGCTCGGCGGTGAAGACGTTCGGCTCCGGGGGGCGCTCTGATGACCAGTCTGCCCTACAGCGAGGAGGCTGAGCGCGCCGTCCTCGGCGCCCTGCTGCTGGAGCCGCTGTGCATCACCCAGGTCCGTGCGCGCCTGGAACCGCGCGACCTGTACCTTGAGCGCCATCGGCGGCTGTACCAAGCCATCCTCCATCTCACTGACTCGGGCTCGACTCCCGACCTCCTCACCCTGCAGGCGCACCTCAAGCAGGCGGGAGGCCTGGAGGAGGTCGGTGGTCTGGCCTATCTCGCCACCCTCGACCTCGACCTGCCGGACCTCGGCAGGCTCGACGAGTACGCCGACGTGATCAAGGAGCGCAGCGTCCGGCGCGACCTGATCGTGGATGTGCAGCGCTCTCTCCTGGAGGCGGCCTCCACGGCCCGCCCGGTTCACGAGCTCCTGGCGGACCTCCGCGACTCCGCCGACCGCCTCCTCGGCCATGCCGCCCGCGGGCGCTGGCAAATGGCCGGCGATGTCGTTGACCGGCTCCTCTTGGCGCTTGAAGAGGGCAACGGCGAGGCCCCCTGTGGGCTCACCTCGGGCTTTCCAGGCTGGGACCAGCTCGGTCCCGGCCTGCTGCCAGGCGGCCTCTACGTCGTCGCTGGCAGGCCCGGCATGGGCAAGACCTCCCTGGCACTCGATCTCACCCGCCATGTCGCCGTAGATCTTCGGCGGCCGGTCGGCGTTTTCTCTCTGGAGATGCGCTGCGACGAGCTGGGCCTCAAGCTCAGCTCGGCCGAAGCGGACCTCGCCTCGGGCAAACTGCGCAACGGTCATCTCTCCGGCGGGCAGTGGAAGGATCTCATCGCTGCCGCGCGCCGTATGACTGCGGCACCTCTCTTCCTGGATGACAGCCCGGGCCTGGGGCTGCGCGATCTGGAGGCCCGCGCTTGGCGGCTCAAGACAAACCATCCCGGGCTCGCGCTTCTCGTCGTCGATTACCTTCAGCTCCTCAACGCCGGCATCCGTGTCGAGCACCGGCGCCTGGAGATCGCCTACATCGCCCGCCGCTTGAAGGAGTTGGCCCGTGAGCTTGGGGTGGTAGTGCTCGCCCTTTCGCAGCTCAACCGCGAGCCGACCCGACGCAGCGATCCGCGCCCGCAACTCGCCGATCTGGCCGAGTCCGACGCGATCGGGCAACACGCTGACCAGGTCGCCTTCGTGCACCGCCCCGAGGTCTTCAAGCCCGACGACGAAGGACTCCGTGGGCTCGCGGAGCTCATCGTCGCCAAGCACCGCCACGGAAAGACCGGCACCGTCGAGTTGGCCTGGGCCGGCGCGACCACCTCCTTCCGCAACCGTCCGGAGCCGTCCTCACAGGAGCCGATCTGATGCCTGTCTGCCCCGAGCGAGTACGAGCGATCCTCTCCAAGGTCGATCCTGGCCGGCAGCGGTCGGGTTGGCCCGTGGGCTTGCGCGATGGCGCGCTCCTGTCCCTGGTCGCGGCTGGCCTGAGCGCCGAGGAGATCGCCGAGCTGCATGCCTCCTCGATCACCATGGAGCGCGGAAACCTCCTGGTCGAGATCCGCCGCCACGGGATGATCTGGCGGGTCGTGCTGCCCATGGATCTCGGGGCGAGTCTGCTCGCGTGGCTCACCGAGCGCCGCCTCTGGGCCGTCCCCGCACCGGTCATAACCGGACCTCAAGGGCCGCTCTCTCCGATGGCCATTCACCAGGTCCTCTACCGCTACCGGCAACAGATCGGAGCTTGCGAATGACCTCCCAAGGCCGGCGCCGGTTGTCCCTGGAGGAGTGCCGAAAAATTCTCGGAGAGGACGCACCTACCGACGAGCGCCAGCTCGAAGAACAGCGCGATTACGCCTATCTCCTAGCCGGCCTGCTGCTCGAAATCTACCTCGCCGAGAAAGCTAAAAATCCTGCGGCAAACTTGCCAGAAGATGCCGACATATGATATAAAGATCGTATTGATGGCTTGCATCTTGCCGCCGAAAGATTATGAAGGCGGGGAGGAGAATCCATGAGAGCATTCATCTACACGCGAGTCTCCTCCGAGGAGCAGGTCTCCAACCTGTCCCTCGACGTCCAGGAAAAGACCTGCCGTGAGTACTGCGCCCGCAACGGCTGGGCTGTCGAGGCCGTCTACCGCGAGGAAGGGGAGAGCGCGAAGACGGCGGACCGGACGGCGCTCCGCCGCATGCTGGCGGACCTGCGAACCCGCCCGGTGGACTACGTCGTCGTCTATGACACCAGCCGCTTCGCCCGGGACGTCTACGTCCACACCTCGCTCAAGCAGCTCCTGATGAAGGCAGGCGCCCAGCTCCGCGCCGCCACGCAACCGCTCGAAGACACAGCGGCCGGCCGGGCGATCGAGGGCGTCTTCGCGGTCTTCAACCAGCTCGACAACGAGCTGAGGGCGGAGAAGATCACGGCCGGCATGAAAGAGACCGTGTCGCGGGGCCACTGGCCGTGGCCGGCCCCTCTGGGCTACCGCAACGACCGCTCGGCCGAGGGGAGGAAAATCGTGGTCCCAGACGGCGAGCGGGCCGCGCTCATGCGCCAGGGCTTCGAGGCCGTGGCTGCAGGCGAGGCGCCGGCCGATGTCCTGGCGCGACTGACCGCCCTGGGCCTGATCTCGAAGAAGAGCCGCCCGGTCCGGTATCAGGAATTCAGCAAGCTTCTTCGGAACCCGTTCTACAAGGGCGTGACGCGCTCGGGCAGGTGGGGGATCGAGACCCAAGGCCACCATGAGGCCCTCATCGATCCCGTCACCTGGGCGCGCGTCCAGCAGCGCCTCAACGGCCGCTCTGGCGCCGTTGTCCAGCCTCCCCGGCTCAAAGCCAACCCCGAGTTTCCGCTCCGGGGATTCGTGCGCTGCGCCACCTGCGGCCGGCCCATGACGGCCTCCAACAGTCGCGGCAAGATGGGGAAGACCTATCCCTATTACCGGTGCTGGATCAAGGGCTGCGGAGCGGCCCAGGTGCGCGCAGAGAGGCTTGAGGAAGTCTTCAGCGATCTCCTCCGGCGCATCGAGATCAGCCCTGGCATGGTGCGCCTGATCGAGGCGTCCCTCCTCGAGATCTGGAAGGGGTTCCGCGAGGAATCCAGCCAGCAGGCCGCCACGGCGAAGAAGCGCATCGCCGAGTTGGAGCGCCGGAAGCAGAGACTCGTCCAGGCCTACGTCTACGACCAAGCGATCGACCGGCCGACCTACGACCGGGAGCTCACCACGCTGGACGAAGCCCTGACCTTTGCGAGCTTGGAACTCCGCGACGCCCAGCTCGAAGACCTCGACCTGGAAGCCGCCCTGGGTTATGCAAGGTCTGTGCTTTCAAACACTTCCAAGATATGGGAAGTCGCCAGCGCGTCCAGGAAGCGAAGCCTCCAGACCCTCATTTTCCCCGAAGGCGTCACTTTCGACGGAAACGGGCTTGGAACCCCAGCAACTGCCTTTGTTTTCAGTCTTTTAGGTGCGGAAACTAGTGGCGTGAAGGAATTGGTGGAGCCGAAGGGAGTCGAACCCTCGACCTCTTGAATGCCATTCAAGCGCTCTCCCAACTGAGCTACGGCCCCACTCGCAAGGCGGCAGATTGTAAGCGGAGAGGGTCCGGGGTGTCAACGGCTATACTCCGGCCAGCGACAAGGAGACCCCGCATGCGCCAAATCGTTCTGCTGTCGACGGTTCTGCTTGCCCTGCCGGTCCAGGCCGCCCCCGCGGGCGCCCCCAATGCCCCGGAACCGAGCCTCCTCTCCTTCTCCGCCGGCGCCCTCGTAGTGCAGGCGCCCCAGGAGTACGGATCCGGCTGGAGCGCCCTCTGGATGTTCGACGAGAAACCCGGCTCCGGCTGGGCCACGCCCGAGGGAGTCGTCACGCCGCAGACGGTCGTCCTCGCCCTGCCCGAGCGGACCACGCTCAAGCGTCTGGAGTTCGACACGGGGTCGACCGACGGTGAGAACCGCGGCGTCAAGGACGTGACCGTCGAGGTCTCGGACACCAGCGCGAAGGACGGCTTCAAGACGATCGCCGCCGTCACTCTCAAGGACAAGATGGACAACCAGCGCTTCCCCGTCTCCGCCGAGGTGCCCGGCCGCTGGGTGAGGCTCACCCTCCGCAACAACCACGGCGACCCCCAGTACCTGGAGCTGATGGATGTCCGCGGCTACGGCGTCCAGCTCACGAAGACCGCGTTCCCGGACGTGAGCGGGACCTATGAGACCGACTACGGCGACTTCCACCTCCGACAGCAGGGCAATGCCATCAGCGGCTGCTACGAGCACGAGGGTGGGCTGATCGTCAACGGCGGCATCGAGGGGCGCGTCATGTCCTTCACCTGGCGCGAGGAAGGTCCGCAGCAGGGGCCCGCGGTGATGGTCTTCGCTTCGGACGGCAGGCAGTTCTTCGGCCTGTGGTGGAACGAGGGCGCAACCGGAAGCGCCGGCGGCGTCTGGAACGGCACGCGCAAGAGCACCGCGGTCGGCACCTGCCCGCACTGGAAGGGGGGCCAGCAGGAGCAGATCGCGTCCGACCTCCAGGACTTCGGCCGCGCCCGCATCTACGGCATCAACTTCGACACCGACTCGGACGTGATTCGCGAGGAGTCCAGGCCCACCCTGGATCGCATCGCGGCCGTGCTCAAGGCCAACCCCGACTGGAAGCTGACCGTCGAGGGGCACACCGACTCGACCGGCACCGCAGAGCACAACCGGCAGCTCTCGCAGAAGCGGGCCGAGTCGGTGAAGGTCTATCTCCAGGCCGCCGGGATCGAGGGCGCCCGCCTTCAGGCCGCCGGCCTCGGCGCCACGAAGCCGGTGGCCCCGAACGATACCGCCCTCGGCCGCGCCCAGAACCGGCGGGTGGAGCTGGCGAAGAGGTAACTACTCTTCGTCGCCGCTGCCGGTGAGGCCGTAGCGTTTCATCTTCGCCCGCAGGGTATTGCGGGCGATGTCGAGGAGGCGGGCGGCCTCGCGGATGCGGCCGTGGGTCTGGGCGAGGCCCGCGGCGATGAGCTGCCGGTCGTAGCGCTCCAGCGCCTCCTCGTAGCCGCCGTCCGCGAGGCGCACCGTGGGAAGCAGGCCCGGTGCGTCGGCCGGCATCGCCACCGCCGCCGAGCCCTTCACGTGGAGCGCGATCCAGCCGAAATCCTCCAGGCCCAGGACGTCCGAGGCCGAGAGCACGAAGGCGCGGTGGATCGCCGCCTCCAACTCGCGCACGTTGCCCGGCCAGTCGTAGGCGTAGAACAGGTCCAGGACCGCCGGGTCCAGCTCCTTCGCCGGACGACCCTGATCGCGGCTCACCTTGGCCAGGAAGTGCTGCACCAGGTAGGGGATGTCCTCCTTGCGTTGGCGCAGCGCCGGCAGCACGATCGGCAGGATGTTCAGACGATAGTAGAGGTCCTCCCGGAACTCGTTCCTCCCGATCGCCTCCTCGATGTCCAGGTTCGTGGCCGCGATCACCCGCACGTCCGACTGCAGGGTCCGGGTGCCGCCCACGCGCTCGAACTCCTTCTCTTCCACTACCCGCAGCAGCTTCGACTGCACGGACATCGAGACCTTGCCGATCTCGTCCAGGAAGATCGTGCCGTGGTTCGCCAGCTCGAAACGGCCCGGCTTCTGGCCGGTGGCGCCCGTGAACGATCCCTTCTCATGGCCGAAGAGCTCGCTCTCGACCAGCGTCTCCGGCAGCGCCGCGCAGTTGAAGTGGATGAACGGCGCCTGCCGGCGCGGCGAGATCGAATGGACGATCCGCGCCACCAGACCCTTGCCGGTGCCGCTCTCGCCACGGATCAGCACCGTCGAGCTGCTCTGCGCCACCTTCTCGATCATCTGCCGGAGGCCGACGATCGAGCGACTTTTCCCGATCATCGAGCCCAGACTGTGCGTGGAGAGGATCTCGTTGCGCAGCGACTCGTTCTCCTCCTTGAGCCGCTGGCGCGAGACGTCGAGCTCGCTGTAGAGCCGGGCGTTCTCGATCGCGATCGCCGCCTGGTCCCCGAACGCCATCAGGAACTCCAGGTCGGCCTGGTTGAACAGGTGCCGCGACTCGCGGTGGTCGACGTAGATCGCGCCGGCCATGCGCTCGCGGATCGCGAGCGGCACGCAGAGGATCGACAGGATGTGCCGCGCCACGATCGACTCGGAGCCGGCGAAACGGCTGTCGGTCAGGGCGTCCAGAGCGAGGACCGGCTCCCGCGTCTCGATCACCCGCCGCACCACGCTCTCCGAGAGCTTCTTGCCCTCTTCCGCATCCTCCCGGTCGAGGTTGCGCGCCACCGCAACCTCCAGATCCCGGGTCAGGCGGTCCATGAGCACGATCATCCCGCGCTCGGCGCCGAGGCGCTCCAGGACCAGGTCCATGGTCTTCGCGAGGACCTCCTGCAGGTCGAGGCTGGAGTTGATGACCTTGCCCACCTCGGCGAGCACCGTGCTGGAGCCGCGGCCGCTCGAGAAGCGTTGGTGCTCACGGATGCGGTCGAGGGCGCCCGCGGCGCGCCGCGACTCGGTCTCCGCGCCCAGCCGCTCGAAGCCGGAGAGCGCGCGGCGCAGGCGGCGGAGAGCCGTGTCCACGTTCCAGGTGCGCAGCCCCCACTCGTAGAGGCTGCGGGCGTGCTCGTAGGGAGTCTCCAGCTCCTCGAACAGGCGCACGCCCTCGGCGAACAGGCGCTCGGCGCCCTCCACGTCGTCGTGGGCGCTGGCGAGGCGCGCCTCGGCCACCAGGAGCTCAGCCAGGGTGAAGCGGTCGCCGGTCTCCTCCACCCGCCACCGCGCTTCGGCCGCGTGCCGCTGCGCCGCGTCGAGGTCGCCGTCGCGCAGGGCCTGGTCGGCGAGGAAGACGTGGGCCCGCGCCAGGACCTGGCCGATGCCCGCCTGCCTGGCGAGCTCCAGGGCCCGGTTCAGGTGCGCGCCCGACACCTCCAGGTTGTCGCGGTCCTTCTCGATCAGCCCGAGCTGGAAATAACAGTGCGCGAGGAGGTCGGGATCGCCCACCCGGTCGGCGCCGGACAGGGCCTCCAGCGCGCGGCGCTCGGCTTCGGCGCCGCGGCCTCGCTTGCGCTCCAGGGAGGCGAGCTGGGCGAGCACGGCGAAGCGATCCGGGTGCTCCGGCGTGCCCTCCAGGATCTTCAGGGCGCGCTCGTAGTGGCGCTGCGCCCGCGGCCAGTTGCCGAGGATCTCCTCGACCTCGCCCAGGTTGAGCCGCTGGCCGGCCTCGTTGTCGCGGGCGCCCAGGCGGCGGGTGAGGTCGATGCTGCGGGTGAACGGATCGCGGGCCGCCATCCAGTTTCCCCGGCTGCACTCCAGGACGGCCAGGTTGTTGAGGGCGAAGAGCTGGCCCCAGATGTCATTCGTGCGGTCGTAGAAGGCCAGGTTGCGGCTGTAGAGGTCCCGCGCCAGATCGTAGCGGCCGGTCTTCCACAGGATGTTGCCGAGGTTGTTGCGCAGCCGGAGGCCCAGCAGCTCCTCGCCCACCGTCTCGGCCGCCCGCAGGCCGCGCCGGATCAGGCGCTCGGCGCGCCGGAGGTCGCCGCGCGCGACATCCAGGTTGCCCAGGGTGTTGAGCAGGTTGGCGCGCTGGCGGTCGAGCCCCTCGGCGCCGGCGCGGGCCAGGGCGGAGCGGGCCGCGGCGAAGGCGCCCTCCCCGTCGCCCAGGTCGCGCAGCGCCAGGGCCTTGCCGTGCAGGAGGTCGATCTCCAGGTCGGGCTGCCGCAGCCCCTCCAGGAGCCGCAGCCCCTCCTCGTGCCGGGCCAGGGCGGCCTCGTGCTCGCCGAGCCGGGCGTGCAGGCGCCCCCGGCGCAGTTCCAGGCGGGCGGCGAAGGTCCGGCCCGCCGCGGTCTCCCGCGACGCGTCCGGCCGCCGCTGCAGCTCGTGGTAGACCTTGAGCGCGCGGGAGAACGAGCCGGCCGAGGTGAGCGCCTCGGCCTGGGCGGCGAGCGACTGGGAGAGCATCTCGTCGTCGCCGGCCTCGCCCGCGGCCTCGGCGGCGCGGGCGTAGAGCGCCGCGGCCTGGGCGTAGGCGTAGACGCCGGTCGCCTCCTCTGCCGACCACAGCAGGTACGGCAGGCTTCTGGCGTGCTCGCCGCCGCGCCAGAAGTGCTCGGCGACGGCGGTCACGAGGCCGGTCTCCCCCTGCCGCAGCCGCGTTTCCAGCAGCTCGGCGAGGCGCCGGTGGAGCTCGGTGCGCCGCTCGGGCTCGAGGGTCGAGTAGAGGGTCTGCCGGAAGGGTTGGCGGGCGATCTGGTAGCGTGCGCCGCCGGACTCCTGGAGCCGCTCCAGGTAGCCCTGGGCGACCAGGACGGCAAGCCGCTCGTAGACCGCCTGCGGGTCCTCGCCGAGCAGGGCGGCGAGCAGGGCGAGCGGGAACGGCTCGGCCGCGACGGCCGTCGCTTCCAGGACCTCGCGCTCCGGCGCGGGGAGCGCCGTGAAGCGGCGCCAGCCCTGACCTTCCCGCCCCTCCGGCGAGCTCGCCCAGCGGGCCAGCGCGCCGAGCGAGGGCTTCCACTCGCCGTCCCGGTACTGGAGCACCTGGTCCTCCACGAGCTGCCGCAGGGTCTGCTGCACCTCGGCGGGCAGGCCGTGGGTGTGGTCGTAGATCCAGCCGTAGAAGCTGGCCGGCAGGCTGGTGGTGCCCAGGCTCGCGCCGACGAGTTGGGCCGTGGCGGCGCGGTCGAGCGGCAGCAGCTCGAAGGCCTGCACCGGCGCGTTCGGATCGGGCTCCTTCGGCGGGCCTTCCCCGGGCCGGCGGGTGGCGACGACCAGAACCCGGGTTGCGCGCAGGTCGTCGCCGAGGTAGGTGAGCAGCTCCTCGCCCTCGCGGCCGGCGAGATGGAGGTCGTCGACCAGGAGCACCACCGGCGGCCCGGTCCGGACGCGCTCGGAGAGAAGGCGGGAGATCTCCTGGTAGAGGCGGTAGCGCTCGCGCGGATCGGACTCGCCGGGCCTGGCTTCGGCGCCGGAGGTTTTGACTTCGAGGCCGAGGCTGCGCAACGCGTCGAGCACCGGAGAGAGCGGCTGGGCGTGCTCGGCGGTCTCACCCAGGGCCGGGCGCGAGACCCGGGCCCCCTCGATCGAGGCGAGAAGCCGGAACTCGCGCAGGAGCCGGCTCTTGCCGATCCCTTCGCGGCCTTCGATCAGCACGGCCCCGCCGTGGCCCTCGGCGGTCGAGGCCAGGGCGGCGCGCAGCCGGCCGAGCACCTCGTCGCGGCCCACAAGGCGGCTGGCGAGAACCTTGCCCTCCGAGAACGACAGCGCCGCCATATCGCCGGGACCGATCGGCCGGCCCGCGGCCTGCGCCAGGTCCACGAGGAGCCGGCCGGCCGAGGCGTAGCGGTCCGCCGGGTCGCGCTGGAGCAGCCGCCTCAGGATACGCGCCAGCTCGGGCGGCATGTCGGGACGCACCTTGAGCGGGTCGGGCAGCTCGCCTTCCAGGTGGAAACGGATGGCGTCCATGTCGTCCCGGCCGGCGGACGGGAGCACGCCGGTGGCGAGCTCGAACAGGGTCAGGCCGAGCGAGTAGAGGTCGGCCCGGTGATCGTAGGCGTCCTGGAGGAGGACCTCCGGCGCCGTGTAGGCCAGGGTGCCGCGGATGCGGCGGTCGAGCGGCCCGCGCACCTCGTGGGCGAGGCCGAAGTCGAGGATCTTGAGCCGGAGCTCCCCGCTCGCCCCGGCGGCCACGCCCAGGTTGGCCGGCTTGACGTCCATGTGGACGACGCCCTGGCGGTGGATGTGGGCGAGGCCGGCCGCGGCCTGGATGGCGACGTCGTAGAAGGTGCCCCAACCCGTATCGCCCAAAGCGTGGAGCCGCTCGGCCACCCGGCCGCCCTCCACCATCTCCATGGTGAGGAACGGGAAGTCGCCGGGCAGGACGCCGAAGTCGTACACCGCCACCACGTTCGGGTGGCGCGCCTCGGAGAGGAGACGGACCTCGTGCCGGAAGCGGGCCAGGTCCTCCGGATCGCTCGCCCGGAGCGCCACCTTGAGCGCCACGGGCGAGCCGCCGGCGGCGCCGGTGCGCACCCGGTAGATCGCGGCCTGCGCCGTACGCGCGATCTCCCCCTCGAGCAGGACATCCCCGAGGAGGCGGTCCAGTTGGGAAAGGTCGAGACCGGGCTCGTTCATCGGTGTCGGAAGGGCAGGGTCAGGCCGGCCGGGACCGCCGAACGGGCGCCCAAAACTGTTTTTCTCCCGGCTTGGCAACGTTTTTCGGGTCCGGTGGGGTATTCTAGGAGAATCGCAGGCTCGGGTCAAAACTTGACCCGAATTTGATCAACAGCGGAGTCTGACCATGAATTCCTCGCCGCAACCGCCCGTCCCCGAAGAGTCGCAGACCGGCGCCGCTCCCCTGGGACGGCAGGCCCGGATCGCGGTGGCCGTGCTGGCGCTGTGCGCGCTGGCGGCCCTGTTCTGGCCGCGCGGGAGCGGCACCGGCAAGGCGCCCGGCGGCTTCCTCTACGACGCGCAGGGCAAGCCGACGCCCGTGGGCTCGCGCCTGGCGCCGGTGACGCTGGTCCACTTCTGGGCGACCTGGTGCCCGCCGTGCCGCGAGGAGATCCCGTCCCTGCAGCGGCTCGGCCGCGACTTCTCGAAGTACGACGACTTCGGGATCGTGATGGTGGCGGTGGCCGACGAGACCGACAAGGCGCGGATCTTCCTGGGCAACTGGGGCTCGATGGTGCTCTTCGATCCGAACTGGGACGTGGCGAAGCGCTACGGCACGGACAAGCTGCCGGAGACCTATCTGGTCGTGGGCGGCGAGGTGGTCAGGAAGTTCGTCGGCCAGACGGACTGGGACAACCCGGAGCTGCGGGCGCTGATCGCCGGCCGACTCAACGGCGGCAGCTCCGGGCCGAAGGCCTCGGGAACCTGATCGGATCAGAAGTGGATGGCGACGCCGCCGTGCCCCATGGCGAAGAACTGGGCCTCGTCGAAGTCCGCGTAGTGGCCGGACAGCTCGACCAGGACCGCGAGCCAGCGGGTGATCCGGAACTCGCCGGTGACGCCGACTGCGAGGCCGAGCGCCGTGTCGCTTTCGTCCTTCACGCCGCGGGTCCCTTCCAGCCGATAGCCGCCCAGGCCGGCGTAGATACCCGACTCGTAGTAGGACTCGGGGAAGCGGTACTCGCCGGCCACCGTGACGTAGGAGAGCTCGGCATCGGTGAGCGAGCCGAAGCTGTCCTCGCTGTCGAGCGCCAGCTTGCCGAGGCGGAAGCCGACGTGGGTGCGGGGATCGGTGATCATGGCCAGGTTGATCTGGTAGCCGGTGTTGCCGAGGTCGTCGCCCGGGTCGGCGTCGAGCGAGCCGCCGAGACCGCCGAGCAGGCCGACCGTGAAGGTGTACGGCTCCTGGGCGCGGGCGGCGCCGGGGAGCAGGAGCAATGCGACGAGCAGGATGCCCGTGCCGAGCCGTCGATGTTGCTGAGTCAAGGTCCCTCCTCCTCCTTCTCCGTGGGGACGGCCGCGGCCGCCCGGTCTTCCGTCCGCCGAGTATAGCCTTGCCGCATGCTCCCTTATACGGACCGGAGGGCTCCGGCGTCGCGACGGCGACGCATCCGCGGCGCCGATGGATCGACGGGCTCCTGCACCTCCTGCTTCCGGCTCCCTGCCTGAAGTGCGGCGAGCCGCTCCCGGTCTGCGCGGCGCTGGGCCTCTGCGCGGCCTGCCGGTCCCGCCTGGCCCCGGTCCCGCGCGAGGCCTGCGCGGTCTGCGCCGTCCCCCTCGACGCCTTCGAGCCGCCGCCCGGCTACCGCTGCGGCGCCTGCCGGGAGAGACCGCCCGCCTACGAGCGCCTGCTCGCCCCCTGGCTCTACCGCGACCCGCTCGACGCCGTGATCCAGGCGCTCAAGTTCGGCCGGCTGGACTACCTGGGCCGCCACCTGGCCGTGGCCCTGGAGGAAAGACTGGGCGACAGGCTCGACGGCTTCGACGCGGTCGTACCGGTGCCGCTCCACTGGCGGCGGTGGCTCGCCCGGGGCTACAACCAGGCGGAGAGGATCGCCCGGCCGCTCGCCGGACGCCTCGGCCTGCCGCTGCTGCCGGCGCTCCGGCGCCCGCGTCCGACCCGGGCCCAGACCTCGCTCGGCCGGACCGGCAGGGCGGTCAACCTGAAGAACGCCTTCCGGGTGCCGCGGCCGGAGCGCGTCCGGGGACTGCGCCTCCTCCTCGTGGATGACGTCGCCACCACCGGCGCCACGCTGGACGCCGCCGCAGCAGCCTTGGTGCGGGCCGGAGCGGACGGCGTCACAGCCATCGTGGCCGGAAGGACTCCTTAGGGATTGTACCGGCGGCCGAACGCCGTGCCGGCCCCCTCCTGCCAGACCACCACGAAAGCGCCGCTCACACCATAGTGGGAGACGTCCGCCAGCGTGGGCCTCCGGGAGGCCAGATCGGACTGGTGGACGACGAACGCCGTGCTGAGCGGCGCGCCAGCCAGACTGAAGCGGCGGGCGAGCACCGCGTCCTGAGCGGGCGACGACGAGGCCCAGACCACGACGAAGTTGCCCTTGTTGTCGTAGGAGATCTCCGGCGCCGTCTGGCGGCCGTCGATCGCCGTGTTCACCCGGACCCCGGCGCCCGCGAGCGTCCCGGTCTTCGTGAAGCGCTGGACGTAGACGTCCGACTCGTCGGTCACGCCCGGCTTGTCGAGCTCGTAGGCGACGGCGAAGACGCCGCCCTTGCCGCAGGCGACCGACGCGCTCGCCGCGTCCGCCGCCGGTCCGACGATCTGCCGCTCGGCCGTGCCCACGACCACGCCGGCCGTGGTGAGCTGCCGCACGGAGACCCCTTCCAGGCTGGGCTCGAACGGCTTGCGCTCGTCGATCGACGTCCAGGCGATGACCGGGCCGGCGCCCTGGGGCACGCAGACGTCGGGCGCCGTGCCCTTCACCTGGCCGGTGCTGAGCTTGATCGGGTTGCCGAGCGCCTTGCCGGCCGAGTCGAAGCGCCGCGCCCAGACCTCGGGGTCCGTGCCGGGCGTGGTGGCGCCGGGCGGGACCGAGCGCACCCAGGCGACCACGAAGCCGTTCGGCAGGGCCGCGATGCCCGGCGCGTAGTCGAGTGGCGCCCGCGGCAGCGCCGGGTCGTCCACGTTGACCAGGATCGGCGCGCCGAGGGCGGCGCCCGTCGACTTGAAGCGCTGCACCAGCACGTCGCTGTTGCTGTTCACGACCTCGGACCAGGCCAGGTAGTAGTTGTTCTTGCTGTCGGCCGCCAGGGCGGCGTCGGACTGGTCGGCGGCGATCGTCTTGAAGACCAGACGCTCGGCGGAGCGGGCCTGGCCCTTGTTGGAGTAGAACCGGGCGAGCAGCCCGCGCGTGTCGGTCGCGGCGGTGCCCTCCCACGAAGTGGCGAAGGCGCCGGACGGCGTGCCCGCCACAGTCGGGGCCTGCAGGCGGCAGGTCGTGCACGCTCCCAGCGGGAACTCGGTCGCGACCGGCTTGGGGTCGGCCGCGTGCAGGCCGGCGGGGAGCAGGGCGAGCGCAAGGAGCGCTCCGGAAGGGTGGATCAGCTTCGGCATGAAATCTCCTCAAAAACGTATGGCTCTCTATCTTACGCGCCAGGAGCCGGAAGCGTTGGGGTTTTCCGGTTTCCTTCCGGCGGCTCGCCGTGTCTGACCCGTTGGAGGAAGCTCTTCCGAGGAGGCCTTCATGAAGCTCAGAGATCCCAGGCTCTACCAGATCGCGGTCCTCTCCTCTCTCCTCGTCTACGGCGTGGTCCGGTTGGACCTGGAGATCCGGGCGCCGATGGCTGCGGCCCTCCTGGGGACGGCGCTCCTTACGCAGTATGCCTGCACCCGGCTCTGGCGCCTGCCGGCGTTCGACCCGAAGAGCGCCCTCATCTCCGGCCTCTCCCTGTGCCTCCTGCTGCGCAGCAACTCGGTCCTTCTGGCGGTGGCGGCGGCCGTGGTCACGATCGCGAGCAAGTTCGTGATCCGGTGGCGCGGCAAGCACCTGTTCAACCCGACCAACTTCGGCATCGTGTTCCTGATGCTCGCCACGGGCGGCCAGGTCTGGGTGTCGCCGGGCCAATGGGGGAGCGCGGCGCT
Source organism: Acidobacteriota bacterium (assembly GCA_040349255.1). Lineage (GTDB taxonomy): Bacteria > Acidobacteriota > Thermoanaerobaculia > Multivoradales > UBA5704 > DATMER01. The sequence continues at coordinate 16,445 of JBEQUE010000101.1, forward strand.
CTTCGGCTTCCTGATCGCCTGCCTCGGCGGGCTGGTGGTGAACCGGGCGGCGCGGAGCGACGTGACGTACGCCTTCCTCGCTTCCTATCTTGGGGTTGTCTTCGGCCGGGCGCTCTGGCTCGGGCAGCCCTTCGCGATCCCGCTCCATCAGCTCGCGAGCGGCGCCTTCCTGATCTTCACCTTCTTCATGATCTCGGACCCGCGCACCACGCCGGACTCGCGGGCCGGCCGGATCCTCTTCGCGCTGCTCGTAGCGCTCGGCGCCGGCTTCGTCCACTTCGTGCTCTACCGGCCCAACGGGCTGATCCTGTCGCTGTTCTTCCTCTCGCCGGCCGTGCCGCTGATCGACGCGCTGCTGCGCGGCGAGCGGTACGCCTGGAAGGTCGCACCCCTCCCCGAAAGGAGATTCGCGTGAAACGGCTGACCACCTTTCTGCTCGGCGCCGCGACCCTGATGGTCGTGGTTCTCACGGCCCGGAACGCCCTGGCCTTCTGCGGCTTCTACGTGGCCAAGGCGGACACGAAGATCTTCAACCAGGCCTCCCGCGTGGCCCTGGTGCGCGACGGCGACCGCACCGTCATGACCATGGCGAACGACTTCAAGGGCGACCCGAAGGAGTTCGCGGTCGTGATCCCGGTGCCGACCGTGCTCAGGCGGGAGCAGATCCACGTCGCCGAGACCGCCCTGCTCGACCACCTCGACGCCTACTCCGCGCCCCGGCTGGTCGAGTACTACGACGACAACCCCTGCGAGCGGGTCTTCTACGAGAGGATGGCCGCGCCGAGCGGGGTTCCCGGGGGCGTCGTCGGCGGAGCAGCCGCGGACGTGCGCGCCAAGAAGCTCGGCGTGACGATCGAGGCCACCTATACGGTCGGCGAGTACGACATCCTCATCCTCTCCGCGAAGCAGAGCGACGGCCTGGAGACCTGGCTGACCGAGAACGGCTACCGCATCCCGCCGGGCGCCTCGCGGGTCCTGGGCAGCTACATCAAACAGGACATGAAGTTCTTCGTGGCCAAGGTCAACCTCAAGGAGCAGGGGAAGCTCGGCTTCACCTACCTGCGGCCGATCCAGGTGGCCTACGAGTCGCCCAAGTTCATGCTCCCGATCCGCCTCGGAATGGTCAACGCGGCCGGCGCCCAAGAGCTCTTCGTCTATGCGCTGACCCGCCAGGGCCGGGTCGAGACCACGAACTACCGCACGGTACGCCTGCCGTCCGACGCCGAGGTGCCGCTCTTCGTCAAGAGCGACTTCGCGAACTTCTACAAGGCCATGTTCAGCCAGCAGGTGGCCAGGGAGGACCGGCGGGCGGTCTTTCTCGAATACGCCTGGGACATGGCCTGGTGCGACCCCTGCGCGGCCGAGCCGCTCGCGACCTCGGAGCTGCGCGAGCTGGGCGTGTTCTGGGCGGAGGGCGACGGGCGCTCCCAGGGCCAGAACGTCTTCCTGACCCGGCTCCACCTGCGCTACGACGGCGAGCACTTCCCCGAGGACCTGGTGTTCCAGCAGACCGGCGACCGCCAGAACTTTCAGGGCCGCTACATCCTGCGCCACCCCTGGACCGGCAACGACCGCTGCGAGGAGGCGCAGGCGTACCGCCGCGAGCTGCCGAAGCGCTACGAGAAGCAGGCCCAGAGCCTGGCCTCGCTCACCGGCTGGGACATCCAGAAGATCCGGGGCCGGATGAACCTGAAGGCCTCCGGCCCCGCCAAGTCCGAAGAGTCCTGGTGGGAGGCGCTCTGGAAGGATTGAGCTAGCGCAGAGCCGGTTCGGCCAGCCGGACCGGCTCGTAAATCCCAGCCCAGTCCGGCACGCGCTCCAGGGCGTACCCCGCCAGCAGGATTCCGCCGATCGTGCCGAAAACCATGCCGGTGCCGGAGTAGCCGGTCGCGAGGAAGATCCGCGATTGGCTCAGGGCCTCGCCGATCAGGGGCAGGCCGTCCGGCGGCTCGTAGAACTGGGCCGACCAGCGGTACGGGATCGATTCCACGTTCCAGCGCTTCCGGACGTACTCCTCCAGCGCGCGGTAGCTCTCGTCGGGATCGCCGTGGCCGGTCTTGTGGTCCTTGCCGCCGACGATCAGGATGTTCGTGCCTTCGTCCGGCTGCCGGCGCGTGTAGTTGTAGGGGTCGTCGGTGTCGAAGAACAGCCCGTCCGGCGGCTCCTGGTTGCGCAGCCGGACGCCCATCGCATAGGAGCGCAGCGGCTCCAGCTCGGCGTGGAGCAGCGAGAAGCCGGCCGGCGTGTGGGTGGCGAAGAGCACGGTGTCGGCGGTCACGGTCCCCTTCTCCGTCTTCACCTGGAACGGACCGTCACCCTCCACGCCGATCACGCGGGTCTGCTCGTGGATGCTCCCGCCTCCTTCGACCACCTTCGCCGCCAGACCGCCCAGATAGGCGAGCGGATGGAAGCGGGCCTGGTTGTCGAAGCGCACGGCCGCGGTCGTCGGGAACGGCAGCGGGATCTCGCGTGTGAAGATCGCCGGCATCCCGACCTCGCGCGCGACCGCCACCTCCTCTTCGAGACGGGAGACGTCACGCTCCGACTCGGTGTAGAGCCAGGCGGGGATGCGGGCGTAATCGCAGGAGATCGAGTCCTCCTGGATGAACGAGTCGATGCGCTCCATGGCCAGCCGGGTGGACTCGACCACCTGGCGCAGGGCGTCGCGGCCGAACTTCGAGAGCAGCTCCGCGTAGCGCCGGTCGGGCACCTGGGTCACGTGCGCCGTGGTGGCGCCGGTCGTTCCGAAACCCACCCGGCCCTGGTCCACGACAGCCACGCGCCTCCGCCGGCCGACCAGCAGGCGGGCCGCCGTGAGCCCGGTGATCCCGGCTCCCACGATCGCGACCTCGACCCGCGCATCCCCTTCGAGCGCCGGATACGGCGCCAGTTGCTTCTTCTCCCAGAGCGTGCTCACACCCGCCTCCTTTCAACCGGGGAGGCGGAACGCAAAGGGGATGCCAGTCAGTTGATGTAGCCGAGCGCGCGGAGCTCCTCGAGGAGCTTCTCGTCTTCCTTCGACGTCCGGGCTCCGGCGCTCCGGCGGGTCCCCCAGGTACGGATCGTCTTCAGGGGCTGGGCTTCCCGGAACGCCGCCTTGAAGAGATCGGTCCGCGCCTTGCCGGCGAAGTTTTCGGCCACCGGCAGCCCGAGGCCGTAGAGCAGGGTGGGAGTGATGTCGTGGACCCGGATGCCCTCCAGCTTCGCGGCCGGATCGATGTCCGGCCCGGCCGCCAGGAAGATCCCGTGGGTGTTCCGCGTATGGGTCCCGGAGATCCGGCTGACGCTCTCGATGGCGCCCTCGATCCGCTCTCCCCGAAACTTCAAGGTCGGAGACGCGCCTTCCAACTGAACCACCACCGCGAAGTCCGCCCCTTCCCTGACCTCCCGGCCGCGCGCCTCGCGCAGGGTCAGGGCCGGAGCGCCGGACTCGTAGGTCACCTCTTTCAGATCGGCGGCGAGTTGCCTGAGGAGCGCCTCGCGCTCGGCAGGCCGGACCCGGCCGCCCTTCTCCCGGCCGGCGAGCGAGAACCGCAGCAACTTCACCTGGCGGAACGACGGCGTCCCATAGGTATAGACCCGCGTCAGATACCCCAGCCGCTTCAGCACCGCGTCCATGTCGAGCAGAACCTTGACCTCCTCCGGCTTCGCTGCATGGAAGCCATGATCGGAGATCACCAGCACGTTCAAATCCTTCGGAGCCGCAGCCAGGATCCGGCCTAGCGCTTGGTCCACCGCTTCATACGAACGGGGCACCCGGTCCCGGTTCTCCATCGATTCCTCGTAATACTTCCAGTAGTTGTGGCTGATGATATCCGGGCTGCGGAAATAGACGAGATGAAGATCGAAAGGTTTTCCAGCCAATGTGACCGCGGCCTTGGCAATGGCCCGGTCGCGCATCTCCGCTTCGTCCTCCGCGCCGAACAGGCTCGGCTCCTGCCGGGCTCTTCGCACCTCCTCCTGGAAGGTCGGCAGATACGACGCCGGCGAGACGCGGCGGTCCAGGTCGAGGAGCGCCCGGTCGGTGACCACCACGCCGTTGATCTCCTCGGCCGGCCAGGAGCCCCACCAGCCGAACACGTTCACCCGCCGCTTCGCCTGCGTGAGCATGTTCCAGATCGCCGGGACCTTCCGCACATCAGAAGAGATCGGCACGTCGCCCTGGGGAGTCGGCACGACGAAGTCGACGATCCCATGCTCGCGCGGCGTGACGCCGGTCGCGATCGTGGTCCAGATCACGGGCGAGGAGTTGTACGCGGTGCGGAGCGTGGCCGTGACTCCGCGGTCGGCAACCGACTTGAGATTCGGCAGCTTGCCCTCGGACCACAGCTTGCGGATGACCTTCCACTCGCCGCCGTCGATGCCGATCAGGACGATGGGGTGAGGCTTGGGCGGTTCCTTGGGCTTGCAGCCCGGCAGGACGAGGAGGGCCACCGCCAGGAGGAGAGCGGCTCGCATGAGGGATCGGACTATAAAACAAACAGCCCACGTTCTCACGTGGGCTGCACAACAAAATGGCTTCCCGGCAGCGACCTACTCTCCCACACACCAACGCGTGCAGTACCATCGGCGCTGAGGGGCTTAACTGCCGTGTTCGGAATGGGAACGGGTGTTTCCCCCTCGCCACAGCCACCGGAAAAATCGAAGCTTTAAAGAACTCTTATGACAATGAATCGGGTAAGGAGCGATAGGACTCGCAGGTAGAGAGAAGCAAGGAAATAATGGTCAAGCCGATCGACCGATTAGTACAGGTCAGCTCAACGCC
>JBEQUE010000116.1:0-60356 GCA_040349255.1 Acidobacteriota bacterium
CGGCGGCCGGCTGCTGCTGGCGTTGACGCTCGAAGGGCTGGAGGCGGCCGGTTGCCGGACGACGCTCGTGGCTCCGGATCTGAAGCCGGCAGACCCGAAGCGGGTGGCGTTCCGTTCGGTTCTGAGCGGACACCCCCTGGCGATCGCCCGGCATCTTCAACCCACCCTCGCCCAGGAGGTCGAGCGCCGCCTTTTGGCGGAGCGCTTCGATCTCGTCCATGTCGAGCAGCTCCAGGCTCTGCCCCAGGCCGAGGCTGCCTTCCGGCTTGGCGTGCCGGTGGTGCTCCGGGAGCAGAACGTGGAGAGCGACCTCTGGGCCGCCACGGCCGCGCGCACGCCCGGCCTCAAAGGGAGGCTCCTCGGGATCGAGTCCCGGCGGCTGGCGAGGTGGGAAGGCAAGGCCGTGCGGCGCGTCGCGGCCACCCTGCCCCTGACTGAAGAGGACGCCTCGCGCCTGCGTTTTCTCTCTGGAGGTATCGGACGCATCCGGGTCGTCCGCGCGCCGTTTCCCGACCTGCCGCCCGGGCCGTCACCCCTGCCCGGCGATCCGCCCCTCGTCCTCCTGGTCAGCCGCGGCTGGCTGCCGAACGAGGACTCGGTGGCGTGGTTCCTGAGGGAGGTCTGGCCGGCGGTCCGCGTTGAGGCGCCCGGCGCCGTGCTCCACGTCTTCGGCGCCGATCCTGGATCAACCCCACCGGCCGCAGCCGTCCACCATCCGGCGCCGCAGGACAGCGCCGAGGCCTTCGCGCCGGGCTCGATCCTCGCCGTGCCGCTGCGCATCGCCTCGGGCGTGCGGATGAAGATCCTGGAGGCCTGGGCCCGCGGCGTTCCGGTCGTCGGGACGCCCGCGGCCGTGGCCGGCCTGGAGGCGGAGGACGGACGCGAGCTGCTCGTGGCGGCGGACGCTCGGGACTTCGCCCGCGCCGTGGCCCGGCTCCACCGGGAGCCCGGGCTGGCCCGGAGCCTGGTGGAGGAGGGGAGGCGGGCTCGCCTGGAACGGCACGACCCTGCGCGCGTGGCGGCCGACCTGCTGGCGGTCTATCGCGGGGTCCGCGAGGCGGCGGAGTCCGCGGCGCGCTGAAGCTTGCCGGCCGCGCGCTCGGACGGATCGTGCCCGCCGTGCAGGTAGAGGTCCAGGACCTCCTCCGTCTCGCCGTCCGCGCGCAGGCGGCCGGCATCCAGCCAGACGCAGCGGGTGCAGGTGTCGCGGATGACCTTCTCGCTGTGCGAGACCACCAGGATCGTGATCCCGGCCTCGTGGAAGGTCCGCATCTTCTGCTCGCACTTCTCGGTGAACGCCGCGTCGCCCACGGCCAGCACCTCGTCCAGGATCAGGATCTCGGGCAGCCAGGCCGTCGCGACCGAGAAGCCGAGGCGGGCCAGCATGCCCGACGAGTAGTTGCGGATCGGCGAGCGGATGAAGTCGCCCAGGCCGCTGAAGTCCACGATCTCCTCCAGCTTCTCCTGGATCTCCCGGCGCGTGCGGCCGAGCAGCAGCGCGTTGAGGAAGATGTTCTCGAGGCCGGTCAGCTCGTGGTCGAAGCCGGTGCCGAGCTCGAGGATCGGCGACACCGCGCCCAGCACCTCCACGCTGCCCTTCGAGGGTTTGAGCACGCGCGAGATCACCTTCAGAAGCGTGCTCTTGCCGGCGCCGTTCCGGCCGACGATCCCCACCGTCTCGCCCTCCCGGATCGTGAGATCGACGTCGCGCAGCGCCCAGAGCTGCTCGTAGGCCAGCGCCCCCTTCATCCAGTGGATCGCGTATTCCTTGATCGACGGAATGCGCTGCTTCGCCAGGCGGTAGCAGAGCGACACCTGCTCCAGGCGGATGCGGAGATCGGGATCAGACATAGAACGGGATCCGGTCGCTGCTCCGGCGGAACACCCACAGGCCGAGCGCGAAAGCGAGGAGGGCGATGCCCGTGCAGACCGCGAGATGGGAGAGCGGCGGCACCTCGCCCTGGTAGATCGGGTCGCGGAACGTCTCCAGGATCGACCGGATCGGGTTGAAGCGCACCACCCAGCGCAGCTTCTCGGGCACGATCTCCTTGGGATAGAAGACCGGCGTCAGATACATGAGGAGCGACAGGATCACCCCGATCAGCTCCACCACGTCGTGGAAGAACACCGCGAGCGGCGACAGCAGCAGGCCCGCTCCCAGCGTGAACAGCGCCGCCAGGAAGATCGCCACCGGCAGGAAGAAGAGCGCCGGCGTGAGCGGATGCCCCGTCACCAGGAGGATGACGAGCAGCGGGATCAGCGCGAAGGTGAGGTTGACCACCCCGGAGATCACATTGGCGAGCGGGAACACCGCCTTGGGCACGGGCAGCTTCTGGAGGAGCTGCGCGTTGCCGCGCAGGCTGTTCATCGACGACACGATGCTCTGGCTGAAGAAGTTCCAGAACAGGACCCCGGCCAGCGCGTAGACCGGGTAGTTGGTGATCGCGAAGCCGCGGAACACCGAGCTGAACACGGTCTGCAGCACCAGCATCATCAGGAGCGGCTGGAGCATCGTCCAGACAAAGCCGATGGCCGAGCGCCGGTAGCGCACCTTGAGCTCGCGCGCCACGAGAGCGCGCACTAGGTCGCGGTAGCGGTAGACGTCCTGCATGCGGCTTGCTTTCTATACCGCCGGTCCCGCGATGGCAAGTTTTACCCGCGCCGGACCCCGCCCGGGCTCCGCCTCGGGGAGCGTTCCAACCTGGCTCACAACTTGCAGCCGCCGGCCGCCAGACGTAGCCCTGGTACGTCGTCTCTTCAACTCTGTCTTGCCGGTGATGCACGGACGGGCATGCTGCCCGTAGAGAGCTCAACGGCGCAAACATCTTGGCCAAGGAGACGCCTGCGATGAGAAGTTCTTTGAAGAAGACCGTGGTCCTGGGTCTGTTCGCCCTGGGGATGACGGCGGTCGCGGCTTCGGCTGCTTCGGCGGCTTCGGCGGAAGGCCGCGCGGCGCGGCGCGAGGAGGCTCGGACCCGGATCCTCGCCTCCCTGGAGGAGCGCATGGTGCGGCCGGTGGAGAAGGGGGTTCTCGAGCGCGAGGCGCGGTCGATCGAGCGCTCTCTCTCGGACGAGCAGATCGACGCCGTGCTGGACGGCGACGAGCCCGGCAAGGTCCAGGCTTCCACGGAGGACGGCAGCCTGCGGAATACTACGGCCGCGGCCGTGGGCGATCCGGACTCCGACCTCCTCTTCGTGCCCGTCGATCCCTGCCGCATCATCGACACCCGCTCCTCGACGGCCGGCAAGATGCAGCCCAACGTGGTGCGCGACTTCAAGGTGGTCGGCACGACCGGCTTCGAGGACCAGGGCGGCAACCCCGGCGGCTGCGGCATCCCGGCGGGCGGCACCGAGCCGCTGGCCGCGGCGGTCATGGTCAACATCGTGGCGGTGGACGCCGAGGGCGGCGGCAACATGCGGGCCTGGGAGTTCAACCAGACCATGCCCAACGCCTCGTCGATCAACTACCAGCAGCTCAGCCCGAACAAGATGAACATCGCGAACGGCCTCATCGTGCCGATCGCCGGCGTCTCGACGCTGGCTTCCGATCTCAGCGTCATGGCCGCCCAGAACCGCGTCCACCTGGTCGCCGACGTCTCGGGTTACTTCACCCGCTTCCCCGTGGAGCAGTTCCAGTCCGGCCTCAAGTCCACGGTGCTGACCCACGACGTGACCACGCTCACCGACCTGTCGGACGGGGCCTGCAAGGAGCTCAACACCTGCACCATCACGGCCGACACCGACGGCACCGTGATCGTCGAGGCCTGGGGCCAGTTCGTGGCGAACCACGCCGCGGGCACGCTCGACCGGGTGGCGATCGGGGTCGAGACCGCGGCCTCGGTGGTCTGCAACGACTCCCAGACTGTCGACGCCTCGGACTTCGAGGTCCCGGCCTCCCTGGGCACCAACGTGGACGTCGACTTCACCGTCAGCCATGGCCGCTCCTACTCCCAGAACGGCGGCACGACGCAGACCTACCGGCTGAGCGGCCAGATGCTGAGCGGCGCCAACAGCGGCGATTCGATCGAGAACTCGCGGCTCATCTGCACCTTCATCCCCGATTGACGGACCCAGGAAAGGAGCTGCCATGAAAGTTTCAACGCCAGCTTTCCTCCTGGGTGCCGTGCTCCTGCTTCCGGCCGGCGCGCCTGCGCAGCAGAACGGCAAGGAGCGCGCCGCGCTCGAAGCCTTCGCCCGGGCCGAGATCCAGGGGATGATCGAAACCAGAGCCGTCCGGAAGACCGATCCGAAGCGGACCGCCGTCGAGACCGGCTGGATCGTCAAGGCGATGACCGACGATCAGCTCCGCGATCTCGCCGCAAGCTCCGGCGGGGACGTGGAGAAGGTCGTCGCGCCGGTCCTCGCGAGCCTGCGGAGCCCGCGCAACGCGACCGCTTCCGCGCTCGGCGACGGCACCTCCAGCCTGACCTTCGTGCCGCTGCCGCCCTGCCGCATCATCGACACCCGCAGCTCCGGCGCCGGCAAGATGAACCCGCTGGAGACGCGGGACTTCCAGGTGGCCGGCACGCTGGAGTTCGGCCCCCAGGGCGGCACCCTCGGCGGCTGCGGAGTGCCCGCGGGCTCGACCGTGCCGGCCGCCGCGGCTGTCATGGTCAACCTGGTCGCGGTGGACGCCGAGGGCGGCGGCAACATGCTGGCCTGGCCCTACGGCCAGCCCATGCCGAACGCTTCGTCGCTCAACTTCCAGAAGCTCAACCCCGCCATGAACGTGGCCAACGGCCTCATCGTGCCCATCGCGGGCACCAGCCTCGCGGCGGCCGACCTCCACATCCAGGCCCGGCAGAACCGGGTGCACGTGGTGGCCGACGTCACCGGCTACTTCACGCGGTTCCCGATCGAGCAGTTCCAGACCACCCAGAAGACGATCACCGTGGTCTCCGAGGGCGGCGCGGTCGACCTGTCGGCGGGGGCCTGCACCGAGGTGAATTCCTGCACGATCGTGGCCGGCATGGCCGGCCAGGTGATCGTCCGCGCCTGGGCGCAGATCCAGCTCAGCCATGGAACGAACATCGGCGGCGACCGCATCGCGGTCGGCGTCAAGAACGTCGATCCCACGGTGTGCTCGAACAACGACCAGTCCATCAACGCGACCGACTACGAGATCCCCGACTCCCTGCCGGCCGAGCCGGACGTGGACTGGACGCTGTCGCACAAGCGCATCTACACCCAGAGCGCCGGCACCAAGACCTACTACATCAACGCCAAGATGATCACCGGCGCGAGCGCCGGGGACACCATCCAGAATTCCCGGATGGTCTGCACCTTCATTCCGAACTGACCCGGCCGAGACCCCGTGCGGCGCGGCGGAGAGCCTGGCTCTCCGCCCGCCAGTCCGGGCGCTTCGCCGGAGGGACGAGCCATCCCGCGACCCCGCGTCCCGCAAGCCTCAGCGCCGCTCCGAATCGCATCGCGAGCGCCGCCCGTCTCCCCCAGCTCTCGCCGCGGCTCTTCCTCGCCCAGCGCAAAAGGTCCGTCCACAGCAGCTCCGCGTTCTGCCGTCCCCACGATTCCGGATCGCGGCTGATCGTCGCGCCATGGTGGTGCATCACCCGCACCTCCGGCAGCAGCTCGACCTTCCAGCCCGCGGCCCCGGCCCGCAGGCAGAGGTCGAGGTCCTGCGCGTAGAACCGGAACCTCTCGTCGAGCGGTCCCACCTGCTCCCAGACCCGCCGGCGCATCGCGAGCGCCGCGCCCGTCACCCAGTCCACCTGCCCGGGAGCGGCTCCGACCGGCTTGACCCGGCGCCAGCGGGGCAGCCGGGCCAGCAGGCGCGGCAGGCCGCTGGTCAGTCCGAAGAGCCAGAGCAGGCTCGGAGCCCGGCCGCCGCTCCACTGCGGGCTGCCATCGGGATAGTGGAGCGCCGCGCCGGCCACGCCCAGCTCGGGATCGCGGTCGAACGCGGCGAGCAGGGCTTCGAGGGAGCCCGGAGACACCTCCGTGTCGCTGTTGAGCAGGAGGAGGATCTCGCCGCGCGCCCGCGCCAGTCCGAGGTTCGCGGCCCGCGTGAAGCCTCCGGCCGGAGACTGGTGCAGGACCTGGACATCGTGAGCCGCCAGGGCTTCGGCCGTACCGTCCGATCCGCCGTCGTCCACGACCACGATCTCCGCAGTCGTTCCCTCCGCCTCCAGCGTCTCGACGCAGCGCAGCGTCAGATCGCGGGTGTTATGAGTCGGAATGACGACGGAGAGGCTCATCAGGGTCGTAGTAGAATCGCCCACCGGTCCCGGGAACGCAAGGCGCCTCGCGATCCAATGAAAATTCGTTTGCTCCTCGCCGCCGCGGTCCTGACCGCCGCCTGCTCGGGTCCTGCCCGGCCAGAAAAACCGCGTGTGTTGTTCCTCGGCATCGACGGCGCCACCTGGAAGGTGATCGGTCCGATGATCGAGCGCGGCGAGCTGCCCGCCTTCCAGCGCCTGGCGAAGGAAGGCGCCTACGATCCGGACTTCGACACCCTGGACATCACGATCTCGCCGATCATCTGGAACACCGTCGCCACCGGCCGCGCGCCGCAGGACCACGGCGTCACCGCCTTCACCTCGACCCTGCCCAACGGCGACGTCATCCCGGTCACCAGCAGCGTGCGCAAGGCGCGGGCGATCTGGGAGATCGCCGGCCGCAAGGGTGTGAGCGCGGGCGTGCTCGGCTGGTGGGCGAGCTGGCCGGCCGAGGACGTCCCGGGCGGCTACGTGGTGACCGACCACGCGAACCCCGCCTGGTCCGAGTCCCTGCTCGCCGACCGCCGCTACTGGACCGCCGACCGCGACGTCCTCTCGAAGCTCCGCCGCGACTACTCGCCGCTCGACATCGGCCCGATCCTCGCGAGGAGCTGGACGCCGCGCGCCACCTTCCCGTACGACGACCTCCAGCGCCGCTCGAAGCTCTCGCCGGTGCAGATGGAGCGCCTGCGCGCCGCGCCCTGGAGCCAGCGGACGGTCTACTCGACGCTCAAGACGATCTACCTCGTCGACTACCCGTACTTCCGCAGCGCGCTCGATCTGGCGCGGGAGCGGCCGACCGACCTGCTGATGCTCTATCTCCGCGGTCCCGATCCGCTCCAGCACTACGCCTGGGACCTCGTGGAGCCGGAGAGGTTCGCGAAGAAGCCGGAGGATCTGGAGCACGACCGCGGCCTGGTCGAAGGCGTCTACCGCTATCTCGACACCTTCCTCGCGGAGATCCTGGAGGCCCGGCCCGAGGACGGCTGGCTCATCGTGGCCTCGGACCATGGCGCGGAGCCCTCCGCGGACGCCGCCGACCCGAACCGCGCCGGCCGGCCGGGCGAGCACGGTCCGAGCGCCAAGGGAGTGCTGTTCATCCTGGGCCCGCACGTCCGGGCCGGCAAGGTCCTGGACCGGGGGACTCCGTACGACATCATGCCGACCCTCGCCTGGCTCCTCGGCCTGCCGATCTCCAACGAATTGCCGGGCCACCCGCTCGCCGAAGCCTTCGCGGACGACTTCGCGCGCTCCATTGAAGTGAAGCGCGTGGCGACCTACGGCCCGCGGCCGACCGGCCCGCTCGTGCCTTCGTCGGAAGATCCGGAGATGCTGGAGAGCCTCCGCAGCCTGGGCTACATCCAGTGAGCCAGGAACCGACGGTCTGCTTCTTCCAGGCCTACAACCGGGACTACATCCGCACCGAGACGCTCCTCCAGGGGCTCCAGGAAAACGGCGTGCCCGTGATCCTCTGCCAGGCGAACCGGAAGAGCCCCCTGCGCTATCCGATCGCCTTGTGGAGGTTCCTGCGCGGAGTGGGGAAGTGCGACGTCGTCCTGGCGAACTTCCGGAGCTTCGAGACCCTCTGGCTCCTGCGCCTGCTGACCCGCAAGCCGATCCTTCACGACGCCCACATCTCCTTCTGGCAGAGCGCCTGCGAGGAGCGCGGCTGGTTCCGTCCGGACTCGCTGCCCGGCCGGTTCCTCTTCTTCCTGGACCGCGTGAACTGCCGGCGGCTCTCCGATCACGTCCTGATCGACACCGAAGCTCATCGCGATTATTTCGTGCGCACCTTCAACGTCCCGCCGGAGAGGATCACCAGCGTCTACATCTCCTGCGAGGACAAGCTTTTCTTTCCGCGCCCGAAACCTCCGAAAGGCAGCTCGACCACGACCGTCTTCTGGTCCGGCACCGGCATACCGCTCCAGGGTCTGGACGTGCTCTACGAAGCCTGCAAGGAGCTTCAGAAGCGCGGTGCGGATGTGGTCCTGCGCCTCGCCGGCTGGAGCGGCATCATCGAAAGATTGAAGCGAACCGCGGAGTCGGAAGGCGTCCGCAATATCGTCTTTCTCGGCAGCATCCCGCGCCGGCAGGTGATCGAGGAGATCGCCGCCGCGGACATCGGTCTAGGCGGCCACTACTCGACCATCCCGAAAGCCGCGCAGGTGATCGCGGGCAAGGTCTACGAGCTCATCGCGATGAAGAAGCCGGTGATCGTCGGAGACAGCCCGGCCACCCGCGAGCTGTTTGTAGACGGCGAGACCGCGCTCCTGTGCCGCATGGGCTCGGCGCCGTCGCTCGCCGACGCGGTGGAGACGCTGGCCGGAGATCCCGCGCTCGGCAAGCGGCTGGCCGAAAACGCCCATGCGCTCTATCAGAGCCGCCTCCGGCCGCAGGTGGACGTCCTGCCGTTGCTGCCGGTGCTCCGGCGGTTGGCTGGGATGACGGATTCCAGGGATTGAAATCCCTGGCTTTATGCCTATGCCCCTTCGGGGCAGGGCGCCTCAGCCAAGGAGGTAGCGCTCGTCGTAGGCGATTCCGTGGCGATTCAACAGCGCGGTGAGCTCGTCTCGAAATGTGGTCCGGCGATGGTGTTGCTCCTGATTGCGAATGTATCGGCGTACCCGTTCCACATGAGAGGCGCTGACGGAGAAGGCGCCATACCCTTCCTGCCATTCGAAATGATGGTCGCGGCGCTTTTCCGCGTTCACCCACTTTGAAGACCTTCCCTTGACGAGTTGGATGATCCTGGCTACGGCGACGTCGGTCTTGATTCTGGCGAGGAGATGGACGTGGTCGGACACTCCGCCGATCTCCAGCAGAATGCCCCCTTCGCCCCGGAGGATGCCTCCCATGTATTCGTAAAGCGACTCCCGGAGATCGGGCTGGATCGAGGGTATGCGGTTCTTGGTGGAAAAGACGACGTGGTAGAGAAGGTTCGTGAAGGTGGATGGCATGGCACGGCCGACGATATCAGAATCACGGGCGCACGATACAGATCCGGGATTGCCTTCGTTCCAGGGATTGAAATCCCTGGCTTTATGCCTATGCCCCTTCGGGGCGGAGGCGCCATGAAGCGTGCCGTTTGCGATCAAGGCAAGCGTAGGGGGTGGATGAAATCTTTCGTGCTCGACCTCACACCCTATCTAGCTGAAGGAGAACAGGAAACGCCCCGAAGGGGCACAGGCATAAAGCCTGGCATTTCAATGCCAGGTCTCAGAATCCATCCCATGCCCCCAAGTCCCGAAGGGACGCAGGCATAAAGCCAGGGATTTCAATCCCTGGAACCGGACGCCCAGCCAGCCACCCCTCCCCGGAGTCCCGAAGGGACGCAGGCATTCTACGTTGATGACCGGTCCAGCACCCGGTCCCGCCAGCGGCGCAGCGTCAAGGCGTCGAACCGTTCGCCCTCGAAGAGGATCTGCCTTACGGTCTTCCCGCCAGCCGTCTCACGCCTGAGCCAAGCGCTCACATCCATCCAGCGGATGTGTCCGTCCGAGGTGCGGATCACCAGCATCACAGGATACGCCTGCTGCTGCCAGTACTCGACCCAGCGCGGATTCTTGATCTGGAAGACCTCCGCATCGTCGCGTTTGCGGTGGGTGAGATAGGAGTCGCCGGATTTCAATTGCAGATAGAGCTTCTTGCCACTGGCGCTGCCGTCGTCCTTCTTGAATTCGATCTCACCGTCAATGCCGTGGTCGCTGTTCGTGTAGCCGCGGTAGATCTGCCCGGCTTCCCCGGCGATGGCGAAGGCGTGGCCGACGAGGATCAGCTCGCGACTTTCATTGTCGATCTTGAATTCAGCTTCTTCCTGCATCTGGCGCGCCTGATCCTTGTTTTCCTGGGAATCGAGCTTTGCTTCGATCAGGTCGCGCAACGGGATCGGTTTACCGCAGTCGGTGCAGAAGACCTTGCCCTTGCCGCCGGGGGCCAGAGCCTTGTCGATCTTAGTCTGGTCCAGGAAGGGTTCGCCGCATTTCTTGTTGACGCAGGAGTAGTGCCGCAAACGGACCACAGTGCCGGCGTGCTCCTTGAGATGCTTGTCCAGGTACAGGAGGAAGAGAATTCTGGAGCTCTCGTCCACCTCCGGTGAAAAGTAGGCGTCGAGGCGGCTGGTACCTTCGCTTTCGCGGGTGAGCGTTAGGCCGAGAGCGGCGCCGGCCTGGGTCCTGAAATCGGCGGCGTCCTTCCACAGGTCTGTGCTGTCAAAAGCCTCCGTGTGATGGAGGCGCACCACCAGCGTGGAATAGATCTCATCCACGGGTCCGGTGAATCGGTAGGTCACGAGGACGCTTGGGTGATTTGGTTGCTGCGGCCTCTCGCGCCGGAAGTAGCTCGGAAAGGTCAGCAGGCACTTGCTGCCGTAGGGCTGGCGCAGGCACCAGGCGCGGCTCACCACGGTCTGGTGCAGCGCGCGCAGGACAATGCTTTCGTCCTCCGGCGGCAACCGCTCGAAATCCTGATAATCGAGGTTGCCGGCCAACAGATCCTCTTCCAGGATGCAGCCCATTTCCTGAGGATGCTTCCTCACCTTGCGAACGAGGGCGGCGGCGTAGCGGCTGAGGGTTTCGGGATGGAGGAGGATGAACCCTCCGAATTCGATAGGCTGGATCATGCCCGGTCCCGCGAGGTGCTTCAGCACAGTGTCGAGTTGGGCCGGGGTGAAAGGTTGATCCAGCAGCAGGGTCTCCAGGCGTTGGCTTAATTCCGAGAGTCTGATCAGGACCATGCCGGTGTCGCGCAGCCGGAGGATCTCGTCTTTCATGCGTTGGTACAGCGCGAGGGAGGTGGTGACCGGTAGGCGGTCCCAGTCGATCGCATCGAGGATGGCCTTGCAGAGGTCGTCGCAGCCTTCTCCCGTCTTCGCGCTGGTGCGGTGGAGGGGCCGGAGGAAGCCGCGCTCCGTCATGAACCGGTCCAGGCTCGCATCGCTCACCACGAGGCCGCCGCGGTCGACCCGGCCGGCAACCAACAGCTTTGCAAAAGGCTTCCGTGTGGCCTTCTGAAGGTCGCGATCCCACTGGCCGAGGCCATCGAATGGATTTTCTGTCTGAGGATTGAAGACCAGCACGGCCGCGGAGGTCTCGTCCATGAAGAGTTGGTGGACGAGGCGATAGTCCACCTGCCCGGCGAAATCCCAGAGCCAGATCTCTCGGCTTACCCCGTCCTGTCGAAGGGAGTGGGGAAGAGGCCAGTGTGAGGCCCAGGCGCCGTCAGTGGAGGAGTTGCCTTCCTCGTCCTTCAACCCGTGCGCCAGGTACCGGGCCAGGCCGGTCTTGCCTACGCCGCTATCCCCAACGAGGAGGACCTTGGCGTTGGTGTATTGAACCTGGGCCGCCTCGGCAGGAGAATCCCGAAGCTCTTCCAGTTCCCAAACGCGCATGACGCCGTTTTGTGCAGCGGAGTACGCGCGTCGTCCGTCATGGCTCCATGCCACGCTCCAGATGGTATCGGAGTGTCCTTCGAGTACGCGCAGGCATCGTCCGTCCTCGACGTCCCAGATCCTGATGGTTTTGTCAGAGGAGCCTGAGAGAGCGCGTTTGCCATCAGGGCTGAACGCGACGGAGCGGACCGATCGCGTATGTCCTAAGGAGAAGCTTCTCGCGGAGAGCCGCGGCTCAGTGCCGGGGCCCTGGGAAGGGTCATGGGTGAACGTCTCGGACATGATTCGTAGCCTCAGTCCTCCGGTTTCCCGGATAGGATCTCGCGTGTCTGTACGCGAGAGGAGATATCATGATTTCAGCGAATCCAATTCTATCATCCCGCCTCCGGGCCGTTCCTGTCCTGGCCTGCGCCGTCCTGGCGTTGACCGCCTCGCTCCCACTCCAAGCGGAAGACCCGAACGCCGCCGCCCTCGTGGCGCAGCTCCGCGTCCCGGACTGGTGGACGGTCCACTGCACGGAGCTGGAGCTGGAATCCCTGCAGGCGAAGGCCGTCCCGGCCCTGCTCGATCTCCTGGACAGCCGGGAGGTCGTGCCTCTCGAAAACACGATGGACCTGATCTACCCCGGCGCCAAGACGTTCTACGGGCATGGGTACATGGTGGACTACGCGATCGACTCGCTGGCCGTGCGGGCGGGGTGGACCCTGGAGTCGCTCACGTTCCAGGATTTCGGCTTCCGCTCGGGCACGATCCAGGAGGACGCGCTGTTCAGGGCGATGCGTGAGAACCCGCCGGGCGACATGCCGCTCGAACAGGCTCTGGGACCCCAGAAGGCACCCGGGCCTGTGGCGGAGGCTGCGGCCCGGGCCCGGAAGTGGTGGGCCAAGGCCGGACCGAAGTGGACCCGCTTCCAGGGCATCGTCGAGGCCCTCGACAGCAACGACCCCGATCGGCAGTTCGCCGTCCTGGGATGGCTCCGGGATGGAGACAGGTCGGAGTGCGACGGCCTGAAGGAAAGGTACGAGAAGGAGATCAAGCCGCGGGTCGCGAAGCTCGCCGGCTCGAAGGACGAGAACGTCCGGCAGCAGGCGGGATATCTCCTCGAGAGCGGACTGCCGACCCCCTTTCCCGAGATCGAAGGCGTCTTCGGCGGGCTGACCTGCAAGAAAAAGACGGAGTAGAGAAGGGGCGATCAGGCGCCGCGCAACCCGGGAACGCCACGTTCCCGGATTTTCGAGCCGTCCGAAAACCCGGGACGGTGGCGTTCCCGGATTTTCGAGAGGCCCGGAAATCGGGGAACGCGGCGTTCCCGGATTTTTCCTCCTCTCAAAAATCCGGGAAAGGGACGTTCCCGGATTTCCGGGAGGCTCGAAAAAGAGGGACAGCGACGTTCCCGGATTAACGAGCCTCGGAAAAAAGAGGGACGACGGCGTTCCCGGATTTTTCCGAGCCTCGAAAAGGAGGGACAGCGGCGTTCCCGGGTTTTCGGGCCGTGGAAAATTCCGGGATGGTGGCGTTCCCGGTATTTTGGGCGAGGGAAAAATCAGGGAACGTGGCGTTCCCGGCTTGCTTACTCGTCGGTCGAAGATGTTTTGCGGCGCTTCGGACGGCCCCGCTTGTCGCGGATGCCGTAGGCGGTGAGCATGGCGTTCTGATCGCCGAGTTGCAGCTTCAGGTTCTGGCGGAGCACGGTGTGCCGCATGCGACCCTTGTCCAGGATCTCCCGGAGCTCGTGCGTGGCCTTCTGCTTCGCGGCGTCCAGGGCGTTGCGCTCCACCACGAGCTGCGTCGCCCGGGCGTACATCTCCTTCAGCTCTTCTTTCTTTCCTTCGAACCCCGGGATCTCGACGCCGGTCTCCTCGAGCTGGCGGAGGAACCGGCCCCACGCCTCCACGGTCGCCGCGAAACTCTCCCTCGGCATGCCTCACTCCTCGTCCAGGTTGGTCAGTGGCAGTGCGAGACCTCGACGCTCCCCTCGACGCTCAGATCCCCCAGGTTGCAGCTCACGTCGAGCGACCCGTTCAAGTCCCTCATCTCGTTGATCCGCCAATCGGTCGCCTGCAGTCTCAGGTCGAGCACGCGGCAATCGGCCGGACGCAAGACGAAACTGTGGGGCGGAGTCCCTTCGACTCCGGTGATCCGCACGCCCGGCCCGTCGAGCGGGTCGAGCACGGCCCGGAGGGCGATGGGAGAGTCGGAGCCGAGGATGAAGCCGAAGAACTGCTCGATCTCGCCGGTCTGGCAGGCGGCGGGCGTCCAGACGATGAGCTCGCCGGAGGTGAACCGGATGACGATCTCGCCGGACACGGTCGGGCTCAGCACCTGCTGCGTCTCCTTGATCACGCTGCAGCCGGCGAGGGCCAAGGCGGCGAGAACGGGGAGGAGCCGGAGGTATCTCATGACGATCCCAGAGGGCGGTTCGAACGCCGGAAGCGGTGCGTTGCCGTCGTCGTGTCGGCGGTGGCCGTGGTGGACGTGGCGGCCGGAGTCATCGACGGTTCGAGCCATTGCTGGAGCTGCACCAGCGTGCCGTTGAAGAGGTCCAGGTCCACCGAGGTGGAGACACCCGGCACGGTCCCGGTCTGCGAGTGCTGCCAGAACTGCCAGGTGCTCCAGCCCTCGGGCAGCTTCGGCGTCGAGGCGTAGTCGGCGAGCCAGAGCGGATAACCGGTGAGCGTGGGGTCCGGCGAGTTGTCGCTCCAGAATCCTGGAGAGATGTAAAGGAGCGGCTGCCGGCCGGTGGCCGTCTGCACGGTCTGGAGCCATGTGGCGACGCCGCTCCAGAGCTGCGTGGAGCTGACGCCGCCGGTGATCTCGACGTCGAGGACCGGCGGAAGGTCGCCGGCCTCCAGCGTGACATTGGAGAGGTAGTGCTGCGCCTGGCTGGTGGGGTCATCCGCCGGCTCGTAGAAGTGGTAGGCGCCGCGCAGGAGGCCGACCGACAGCATGGCCGGCCAGTTCACGGAGAACTGCGGATCGACGTAGGTGATCCCGTCCGTGGCCTTGGCGAACGCGAAGACGACACCCGAGGCGGCGACCTCCGTCCAATTCACCGTGCCCTGGTAATGGGACACGTCGATTCCCTGGGCCTGGCTGTCCGTGTCGGCCATCTCGATCCCTCCGGTCTGGACTTCTTGCCGCCTATCCTAAACCGGGTCCGCGCCCGGCCGCTACCGTCCGTTGGTATCAACGAAGATCGGCACACGCTCGTGAAGTTCCTCACGGATTGGCAAGCGACAGTCATCCTGACGGAGAGGCCGAGGTGCAACCGCGAAGAACGTGCGCCGTGCTACTTCCTACGCATCCTCTGCCTTGGCTGGTCTCATTTGGTTTAATCCAGGTTGCCGTCTATAGAGAACATTATACCCGAATTCGCGTACGGCGCCGTAGCCGACGTGCTATCCCTGGACGCCGCTTTCCACCAGGGGAAGCAGCCGCGAATCCTCCAGGGCTGCGGTCCGGTGACCCATGCCCTTCAGGTACTCCGCGTCGGAGGCGAAGGCGATGAAATCGTTGACGCTGTTCTGGCGCACCAGCATGGCGGCGTCCCACCGCTCCTCGGGAGGCCCGATGAGGAACGGGCCTCCCTGGCCCAGGAACAACAGCTCTCCGCCGGACGCCTTCAGAAAGGGGAGCGTGTGCTCGACATAGAGCTGATAGGCCGCCGCGCCGCTGATGGGCTCCGCGGGAGCCAGCTCCGGCGAGGCCGAATAGTCGGCGATGTCCCGGAAGCGGAGGAGGTTCAACATCACGACGCTCCCTTGAATGCCGCGCATCATGAAGTTTCGTCCCGACTCCTGGGTCGGCTCCAGATAGATCCGGCTTTTGGCTTCGTTCATGGGTGTCGGTTGAGTCAAGCCGTCCGCGCTGAGCGGAATGCGGCAAAGAGAAGGGATACGGTCAAGACCGGCAGCCACACCCAGGTAAGCTCGGACAAGGCCACGGACAGGCCCCAACTCGAGAAGATCCGACTGATGCCGATCGGCGAGACCTGGATCGGGCGCCACGGGAAAAAGTAGCGCTGCATCGTGAACGGAGCAAGGAGCGCGACGCCCTTGCCGCCGTTGGTCGCCGCGTCCAGCAGGCCGTGCGACGCGGCGCTGACTGCGACGACCGCGAACGCCACCGGCCGCGAGGAGCGCAGCCAGGGCGCGGCGAACGCTGCGACCACCCCGAGCAGGACCGCGAACGCGAGCGAGTGACTCAAGCCCCGATGCCCGAACGGATGGCCGTAGGGAATGCCGAAGGCGAAGGCCGCCACATCGAAGTCGGGCACGACCGAGGCCACGGCCGCCGCGATTGTGAGCGGCGTCGAGACGACGGCGGCACCCAGGGCGATCCGGAGCCCGAGAGGCACGGCGGCGTGAGTGACGATCGTGGGCATGTTGGTAGGGTATACGGCAAGATCGTCGTTAGCAACGAGTCGAGACTTCGAGAAGACTCTGTCCTGCTACACTGCGAGCATGGGCAGACAACTTACAATCCGCGGCGTTCCTGACGAGGTCAGCCAGCGCTTGAAGAATCTGAGCCGTGCGCGAGGCCAGAGCCTCAACTCGACTGTCCTTGCGCTCCTCAAGAATGCGGTCGGTGTGGACGAGCGTCGGAAGAGGCTGGCCCGGTACACGACATGGACTCAGGATGACCTCAAGGAGTTCAACGAAGCTCTTGCGGCTCAGCGGACGACGGACGAGCCCCGCTAGCATTGTCCGTCTTCGCTGCATTCAACCTCGCCCTGCTCAGGTCATTGCGCCTTGAAGTTCTTGAAGCACGAGCGAAGCTCGTTGATGAACCTATCGACCTCAGTGTTTTTGCAAGCTGGCGAAATATCCTTCTCCCAATGTCTTACGCGATGACTCAGGAGCTTCTCGACTGAAGCCGAATTGGTATTGGAGACGAAGAAGGGACTCTTGACAGACAAATCATTGACGAGGCCGATAAATCCGCGAGCCAAGTGCAATTGAAGGGCCGACGCGTAGAACTTGCACTCAATGCCCAGCAGCACTTTGGTTGATCGCGGCGATACGCCGTTCCTACGGCAGTTTTCGGCCTCAGCCCTTTCGAGCACAGCGATGTCGAGCTCGTGCAGGACCCCTGATTTGCCCGCTACTTTGACACCCGTATGTGCTTCAAGCACAGGTCTGTTGGGGAAGTCAATCACAACGTGGGTGTAATTCTTCGCCGTAGAATGGATAAAGCCAGGTGATGTTCGGAGTAGCAGTGTCGTCGCCTGGGTGCCGTCTCTGGATATGTAGCTTATGTTGGCGCCTTCCATACGGGCAGCTCGAATCACCAAGATTAGGACATACGCCTCGAAGACATCCGGAGGTGCTGAGGCTGCTATCGGACTGGCGCTGATCGCTGTTCCTAGGACGGAGGTGATATCGGAGAGCATCAGCTTCTTCTCACTTGGGAGATCATCCCATCGAGTTCATTCATCAACCCGTTGATGGAGGAGATTTCAAGGGAGTCCGCTTTTAAGACAAGCGCCGCCTCGGAATCCTCCTCTGGCTCAAACCGAAGGGCGAGAATCCCGTCTTTGGCGAGATACGCCGCAATCTCTGACTCCATGATTATAGATTCGAAGACGGCTCTGCGAGCAGCTTCCAGGAGAAGGACAAGGGCTTCTTTGTCGGAATACTCGGCTCGCCGAACAAATTCGGCAGGCTGGCCTCTCTTGAAATCAGCACGTTCAATGAAGCTGGTCTGCTGATAATTCGTCTCGGCGAGAGTGCTGATGCTTTCCTGGGTCAGCTTGCCGGTTGTCAACTCCTCCCGAACCTGCTGGCAAACCCAGTTGTAGCCTTTTTCTGAGAGAAAGGCTTCCACGCCAGTGAAAAGCTCTTGGTAGTCCATGGGTCTTGCTGCTGGGGGCTACCCCCGCCACACGGGCGGCAGGTTGCGGTCGATCTCGATGGCTCCGAAAGGCGAGGTCGGGCGGGCTCCGGCGGCGCGGGCCCAGGCGGCCATGCGGCGGACGCCTTCCTCCAGGGAGATGCCGGGGCCGGCTCCGAGCAGGCTCCGGGCTTTCTCGTGGTCGGCCCAGGCATGCTGGACCTCGTTTCTCGGCGGCTCGTGGCGGAGGCGTGGCTCGACTCCCAGCTCTCTGGCCACGACGGCGGCGAGCTCGTTGATCGAATAGGGACGGTCGGCTCCCACGTTGAAGACCTGGTTCCTCGCTTCGTCGATCTCGACCGAGCGGGCGATCAGCGGCGCGACGTCGGCCACGTGGGTGAAGGCGCGGGTCTGGGTGCCGTCGCCGAAGACCGTGAGCGGCTCTCCTTTCAGGATCTGGTTCATGAAGATGCCGAGCACGTTGCGGTAACGGTCTCCCAGGTTCTGCCGCTCGCCGTAAACGTTGTGCGGCCGGAAGATCACGGAGTCCAGGCCGAACATCTCGTGCGCCGCTTTGAGGTCCAGCTCCACGGCGTATTTCGAGATGCCGTAGGGGTCCTCGGGCTGCGGCACCGTGTCCTCGCGCATCGGCACCTGGTTGCGGCCGTAGACCGCGATGCTCGAGGTGAAGACGAAGCACTTGACCTCGTGCCGCACCGCCAGATTGATCAGGTTCACCGAACCGATCAGGTTGTTCTCGTAGTTGAACCGGCGGATGAAGTGCGAGAGCCCCTCGGCCGCGTAGGCCGCGAGGTGGAACACGTAGTCGAAGGCGCGCTCCGCGAAGAGCCGCTCGAGGAGGGCGACGTCGTTGATCGAGCCTTCGACGAAGGTGGCGCCCGCGGGCACGTTCTCCCGGAAGCCGCCGCTCAGATCGTCCAGCACGACCACGTTGTGGCCGCGGGCCAGGAGGTCGTCGGCGAGGTGGGAGCCGATGAAGCCGGCGCCTCCGGTGACCAGGCTTTCAGGCATGGGGCGTGTCATTGGATTCCTGGGGTTCCTCGGGTTCCTGGGGTTTCTGAAGCTTGCGGATCAGGGCTCCGGCGCCGAAGCCCAGGCCGTCCCCCAGCGTCGTCACCAGCCGGAAGAGGAGCGGCAGGCTGAGCGCGATGCCCGGATCGTACAGCGTGCGCAGTCCGCCGACGAGCACCGCCTCGCGCACGCCGAAGCCCGCCGGGGCTCCGGGCGTGACGAAGCCCGCCACCCAGGCCGCGGCGAAGATGGCGGCGAGCGTCGGCAGGGGAGCGGTCCCGGCTTCGAGAGCTCCCGAGGCGAGGAGCCACGCGCAGCCGCCGAAGGCCAGGAAGTTGAACGAATAGAGGCCCAGGCAGGCCAGGCCCGCCCGGATGCGCAATCGGTCCGAGGCTTTGAACCGGGCTCCCAGAACGATCGCCAGAATGCCGATCAACAGGACGGCGAGGAGCCGTCCAGGGCCGAGCCGGTCGGCGAGGCTCAGGGGATAGGCTGCGGCGGTCAGCGCGAGGCCGGCGCCGACGGCGCAGGACGCCTCCAGGGCCAGCGTGACGAGCACGGGACCGGTTGCGAGACCCCGGCCTTTCGCCAGCGCCACCCGGCCCACGTACTGCCCGATGTTTCCGGGCAGGTATTTGCCGACCTGGGAGAGGAGGAAGACCGAGGCGGCGTCTCCGGGCTTCGTTTTCTCTCCGGCCGAGCGCAGCAGGAGGTACCAGGCCATGGAGGAGGACAGCAGGGTCAGGCCATAGACCGCCACGGCTCCGGCGAGCGCGAGCCCCGTCCGCGCATCCCAGCGGATGTCCGGCAGCGCGGCGGCGTGGCGCGCGGCGAAGATCCCCAGGTAGACCAGGCTCGCGGCGAGCAGCAGCGCTCCGAGCAGCCGGACGGCGAGGCGCTTGTCGATCATCGGCGGCGCGCCAGGACCAGGTATCCCGTGCCCCACTCGCGGTCCAGGACGCGCTCCTGGAGCCAGCAGCAGGCCTGGAAGAATTTCACGCCGGGCCAGCTCGCCTGGAGCGGGTAGAGCCGGCTTTCGAAACCGCGGTCGGTGCCGCTGCGCTCGGTGCTGGCGGTGGCATCCTTCGGCGCGGAACGCTTCAGGACCCGGGCGTGCACCCAGCCGCGGATCGTCTCGGTCACGTTGCTCAGCGGGAAGCCGTAGCACTCGTGGCGCTCGACCTCGAAGCCGCAGCGGTCGAGGAGGGCCAGCAGGTCTTTTCTCTCGTAGCGCCGCAGGTGGCCGGCCCAGTCGTCGGTCGCGGTCCAGCGCGCCTCGCGGGCCGGGACGGAGATCAGCAGCCGGCCGCCGGGCCGGAGCCGGCTTCGCCACTCGCGCAGGGCGCCGGCGTCGTCCTCCAGGTGCTCCAACACCTCGAAGGCGAGGACGAGGTCGAACGCCTCGTCCCAGCCCGGCTGCGGCGCCGGGAAGATCTCGACGTCCGGGTTGCCGCGGTTGAGCTCGCGGGCCAGCTCGAAGGCCTCGGGCGCGGTCTCGACCGCTGTGCAGGAGAAGCCGAGCCGCGCCAGGTCCGAGAGCAGGGCGCCGGCGCCGCAGCCAATTTCCAGAGCACGCAGAGCACGCCCGCGCGGCAGGCAGGAGAGGAGGTCGAGGATGCGGGCGCGGCGCAGGGCATAACGCGGCGCCGGGACCCAGCCGGCCGCCGGAGCGCTGGCGCCGTAGACCGGATGACGCTCGACCGCGGTCATGACTTCGGCGGCTCGGTTCGCTCAAGCTCCAGGCGCCGGACCTTCTCGAGGAGCATCTCCAGGAGGGCCCGGTTGAACGAGATCAGATCGGCCACGACGCCGATCAGCAGCGAGGCGAAGCCCACGACGAGGAGAACGCCGCCGAGCACCAGCGACTGCAGATGGCCGTTGCCCTGGCCCTGGAAGTAGTAGAACAGGAAGCGGGCCACCGGCAGCGCTCCGACGAAGGAGAGCGCGACCCCGAGCCAGGTGAAGACGCGGAGAGGCCGGTACATGGTGTAGGTGCGCACCATGGTGACCAGGGACTGGCCGAGGAAGTGCGGCACGCTGCGGAAGAGGCGGGACTCGCGGGTCTGCGGGTTGACGTCCACCGGCACGGAGAGCACCGCCAGCCGGTCGTTGCCGGACTGGATCAGCATCTCGATGGTGTAGCTGAACGAGGAGACGATGTTGAGGCGCAGGGCCGTGGCGCGAGACAGGGCGCGGAAGCCGCTCACGGCGTCCGGCACCTGGGTGCCGGAGAGGCGCCGGACCACGGAGCTGCCGAGCTTCTGGAGGAGCTTCTTGCCGGCGGAGAAGTGCGCCAGCCGGTCCGTGCGGCGGTCGCCGACCACGACGTCGGCGCGGCCTTCGAGGATGGGCCGGATGAGCTCGGGGATGGCCTGGCCCGAGTACTGGTGGTCGGCGTCGGTGTTGACGATGATGTCCGCGCCGAGGCGCAGGCAGGCGTCGAGGCCGGTGCGGAAGGCGCGGGCGAGCCCCTGGTTGCGCAGGTGGCGGACCAGGTGGTCGGCGCCGTTTTTGAGGGCCACCTCGCAGGTCGCGTCCGTGCTGCCGTCGTCGATGACCAGCACCTCGACGCGGTCCACCCCCGGGATCCGGCGCGGGATGTCGGCCAGCACCCGGGCCAGCGTTCCCTCTTCGTTGAAGCAGGGGATCTGGACGATGACTTTCACTCAGGAGATCTCGGCACGGTCGGCACGGCTGACAGATGGCCCGGCGCGATTGTACTCTACGCTCCGCCGATGACACTCTGGCTCCTGGCAGGCCTGCCGTTCCTCTGCGGTCTCCTCCTCTGGCGGGCGCTCGCCGGCCGGCTGGCGGACGGCCGCGAGCGGATGCTCGTCACGGCCGCGGCCCTGGGCGTCTGGATCGTCTTCCTGAGTGAAGGGTTGAGCCTCTTCGGTGCGCTGGGGCCATGGCCGGTGCGGATCGTCTGGATCGCGCTGGCCGCCCTCGCGATGACGCTGGCGACGCGCTTCTCTCCCCTCTCCCGGCGGTCCGGGAGGGAGGCTGGGAGAGGGGCCGGGGGTGAGGGCTTCGATGGGCTCGACCTCGCCTTCCTCGCCGTCTCCGCCGCCGTGATGCTGGCGCTGCTCGCCATCGCCCTGACCGCGCCGCCGAACACCTACGACTCGATGACGTACCACATGACCCGGGTGCTCCGCTGGATCCAGCAGGGCAGCCTGCGGCATTTCCCGTCCCACAACCTGAGGCAGGTCCAGTACGGACCGTTCTCCGAGCTGGCGATCCTTCATCTCTACCTGCTCAAGGGGACGGACCGTCTGGCCAACCTGCCGCAGTGGCTGGCGATGGTGGGGAGCGTGATCGGGGTCTCGGCGCTGGCGGCGAGGCTCGGAGCGGGGCGGGCCGGCCAGGTCCTGGCGGGCGTCTTCTGCCTTACGCTGCCCATGGGGATCGTCCAGGCCACCGGCACCCAGACCGATTACGTCGAAGCCTTCTGGCTCGTCTGCCTGGCCTATGCGCTCCTGCGGCTGCTCGATTCCGAGGGAGCCGAGCGGGGAGCGTGGGTCTGGACGTTCGGCGCCGCCTTCGGCCTGGCGCTGTGCACGAAGGCGTCGGGCTATCTCTACACGGTGCCGTTCGGCGTCTGGCTCCTGATCGGCTTGTGGCGCGCCCGGAAGTGGGAGGCGTGGAGGGTGCTGGTGCCGGTCGGGCTTCTCGTGCTCGCGCTCAACGCGGGCACCTGGTGGCGGAACCAGGCGCTGTTCGGCTCGCCGCTCGGGACGGAGGCGAACCGGACGCTGGTCGCCAACTCGGCCTGGACGCCGGGGATCGTCGTTTCCAATGCGATCCGGAACCTCGCGGTCCATGCGAACGTGCCCTGGGTGGACGTGCGCGGGCCGGTGGACCGGGCCGTGCGGCGGGTCCACGGGATGCTCGGCCTGGACGTCGAGGACACGCGCTCGACCTACCGGAACAGCCGCGACTTCCGGCTGCTCACCCGGCCGAACCACGAGGACGAGGCCGGCAACGGCTTCCACCTGCTCGTCATCCTGTCTGTTCTGATCGCCCTGGCGTTCCGGCCCCGCCGGGAGGTGGTGGTCTACGCGCTGGCCGTGGTCGCGGGGTTCCTGCTGCTCTGCCTGTACCTGCGCTGGCAGCACTGGATCTCCCGCCTGCAACTGCCGCTCTTCGTGCTCATGGCGCCGGTCGTCGGCACGCTTGTGCCCCGGCGGCTGTCGCGCTTCGTGGCTGCCGCCCTGCTGGTGCTCGCCATCCCGCCGGTCGTCCACGACGACACCCGGCTGCTGCTGGGGGAGGGCAACGTGTTCTCGCGCGGACGCACGGAGATGATGTTCGCCAACCGTCCGGAGCTCTACGCGCCGTACCTGCGCCTCGCGGAGGAGGTGCGGGCGAGCGGCTGCCGGCGGATCGGGCTGATCACGGGCTACAACGACTACGAGTACCCGTTCTGGGTGATGCTCGACGCGAAGGTGCCGCTGGAGCACAGGATCGAGCACGTGGAGGTCGACAACGAGTCCACCCCGCTGCTGGCCAGGGAGCCGTTCGCGGGCTTCCGGCCGTGCCTGGTCGTGTCCCTGCGCGCACCCGACCTCGGCGTGGTCGCGCGCCGCTGATATGCTCTCCCGGTGATGCCCGAGACGCCCTCGTCCAGTCCCGCGCCGCGCCGGGAGATGAAGATCTCCGTGATCATGCCGGCCTACAACGCCGAGAAGACGCTGGAGCGCACCTACCTCGACCTGCCCATGGAGCTGGTCGACGACGTGATCGTGGTCGACGACGCGAGCGCCGACCGGACCGTGGAGGTGTCGCGCGGGCTCGGGCTGCACACCCTGGTTCACCCGAAGAACCGCGGCTACGGCGGCAACCAGAAGACCTGCTACCGGGAGGCGCTGGCGCGCGGCGCGGACATCGTGGTCATGGTCCATCCCGACCACCAGTACGACCCGGCCCACATCCCGGACCTGGTGGCGCCGCTCCTGCGCGGCGAGGCCGACGCCGTGTTCGGCAGCCGGATGCTCGGCGGCCGGCCGCTCGAGGGCGGCATGCCCAAGTGGAAGTACTTCGCCAACCTGTTCCTGACGATGCTCGCGAACGCCACCTTCTACGTCTTCCTCTCCGAATATCACTCGGGCCTGCGGGCCTACAGCCGGCGCTACCTGGAGACCGTGGACGTGGAGCGCAACTCGGACGACTTCGTGTTCGACACCGAGATCATCTCGCAGGGGGTGTACAAGGGGATGAGGATCCGGGAGATCCCGATCCGCACCCGCTACTTCCCGGAGGCGTCGCAGATCGGCTTCTGGCGCAGCATGCGGTACGGGTTCGGCATCCTGCGGGTGCTCACGGACTACAAGCTGCACGTCAAGAAGGTGCGGCGGTCCCGGCTCCTGGGGTAGAATCTGGGGTATAATCGGCTGGAGCTTGAAATCTGGAATAGGGCGGCCGGGCCGAAACGTTTTTGGCTCGAACGGCATTCGAAGAAAAAGGGCTTGCAGGTGGCTGGCCCAATCGTCCAAGGTATGGTAAGGTATCGGGAAAAAGGAGGGTCTCAGTCCATGCACCGACTCAGTGTCCGTCAGCTTCTGCTCGTCGCGCTTCTGCTCCTCACGGCCATGCCCGCCCTGGCGGATGGGCCTTTCCGGTTCTATCCGATCACCCCGTGCCGGCTCGTGGACACGCGGAGCACAGAGGCTCCGGCGCTCGCCGCCGGGTCCACCCGCGACTTCCAGGTCCAGGGGAAGTGCGGAGTGCCGGTCGGTGCGAAGGCCGCCGCCCTGAACGCCACGGTGTTCGTGCCGTCGTCCAACGGCCACCTGCGGCTCTTCCCGTCGGGGTCCCCGCTGCCGAACATCTCGACGATCAACTTCCAGAGCGGCATCGTGATCGCCAACGGCGCGGTCGTGTCGCTTTCCGCCAACGCGAACGACCTGTCGGTCTACACGTTCCTGGGTACCGGTGGCTCGACCCACTTCATCCTGGACGTCACCGGCTACTTCGCCCCTGCGGCGCCGTAACCTGGCGCTGGAATGAGATAGACGGCCGGTTCTGGATAGACCGGCCGTAGTCCGAGACCCGTCATGCGCGCGGCGACCTTGTCGTCGCGCGCAATGACGTAGACCGGGCTTTCTCCGGCTTCTTCCCTCAGCCTCTCCAGGCTTTCCCTCGTCCCCGAAACCAGCAGCTCCAGGGCGATCTGCCGCCTGCGCTCCGCCCTCTCCGTGTCCGCCCCGGTCACGCCGCCCAGGATCAGCTCGGACGACATCCCCCAGCCGTCGTGCGTCCCCGACGGCGGAGGCGCCTGCGTCAGGGCGACGAAGAGCCGGCGGCGGCCGAACGGCGGCACCGTCAGCCGGTCGTCCACGAAGAGCGCCTCCTTCGGCGTCCGCTCCGCGATCCAGCGATAGAGCCCGCGCTCGGCCGGGTCCAGGGGCTCCAGGTACGCTCCCCGGTGGGTCAGCGGCTGGGCGGCGGGCCAGCCTTCGGTGACGGCCCGGCCCATGCCCATGCCCATCGGCAGGAACAGGAGGAGAAGGCAGGCGAGGGCCGGCAGGGGCCGCATCTCCGCGAGCCTGCGCAGCGGCGCCGCGGCCAGCAGGCCGAGCGGCAGCATGCTGGCCATCAGGAACTTGTAGGCCACCAGGGTGGAGAGAAAGCCCAGGACGAACACCGCCTGCGCCGCGGCGGCGCAGAGGATCAGGACCGTGGTGCGCCCGTCCCGGTTGAGTCCGGGCCGGACCGCGGCGATCAGGAGGAGAGGAAGGACCAGCGCCACGCCGAGGATGGCCAAGTGGCGCAGCGCGTATCCCGGGGAAGGCGCGACCTGGAGCGCTCCGGCCGCGGACCGGCCCGCGCTCACCAGCCAGAGGTAGGGCAGGGCCGGCAGCGTGCCGACCGTTGCCGCCGCCAGGAGGCGGAAGGCGCGCGCGCGTCCGGACGGGCCCTGCCGGAGCGCGAGCCAGGCCGCGGTCGCGCCCAGCCAGACCCCATTCGTGAGGAAGGACATGGGGTAGAGGAAAGCGCTCCCGAGCATGGCGGCGCCGGCCAGGACGTAGGGGGATCGGCCGGGGCGCTCCGAGGCCGCGATCCGGAGCAGGGCGAGGAGAACCAGGGCCGTGAGCATCAGGCCGAGATGGTTGCTGTTGACGCCCGCGAACTTGACCCAGGGCACGGCGCGGGGCTCCAGCGGCACGCCGGCGCGGGTGAGCGCCGAGGCGAGCGGTCCGTAGGTGAACGGGTTCGACCCGAACAGCGCGAGCGCCACGGCGAGGACGCGGTAGCGCGCGTCGGCGTCGATCTCCCGGGCGGCGCGGTCCAGGAAGAAGCCGAAGAGGATCAGGCTGAGGAGGCCGGTCGCTCCGAACACGGCCGCCGGGGTCATGCCGAGAAGGCGGGCGGCGGCCGCGGCGATCGCGTGGTGCGCCCAGGGATAGCGCAGGGGATCGCCGGGCGGGCCGCCGAGCAGGGGATGGCCCGGAGGGGCGCCGCGTTCGAGGATGTCGTAGACGATGCTGGCGTGGAAGAGACCATGGGCGGACAGGGTCTGGCGCTCGAAGTCGAGGACCAGCACGACGGTCGGCAGGAGCCAGATCAGGAACGCGATCCAGGGCCGGGCGCGGAGGCGCAGCGCCAATCCCAGGGCCGCGACCGTGCCGAGGGTCCAGAGGACGGACGCGGCCAGGGTGGTGGTCATGGCTCCAGGCAGATCCGCGTGAAGAAGGCCCCGAGCTTCCGCGGGTCGGTGCTGCCGACGCTGGACGGCAGGAAGGGGGGATCGGACTCCAGGGCGACGATGTGCGGCGTGCCGTCGCGGCGGGTCTCGACGCGGGCGGCGAGGAGGAAGGGCGCTCCGGGCTCGACGTCGGCCTCGGCAGCGGCGCGGCCGTCGACGAGCATCCGCAGGTGGAGCCGGCCGGGCTGGTGCGAGCCACCGCCGGCGGTCAGCGTCCCGGCCGACCCGGGGAGGGCGAGCGTGGCGCGGCCGTCGGTCCAGCGCCCGCCCGACTCGACGCCGTACCAGCCGCGCAGGAGCTGGCCTTCGCGAGCCGGGTCCCGCAGCTCCAGGCAGGGTGCGGGCGCGGACAGGTTCTCCCAGCCGACCGGCCCGCCGTCCTCGGGCGACGCGGGCCGCACGCGGCGCGGGATCCCGCGCGGCTCGGGGTCCTTCGACTGCGCGCCGACGTAGCCGATGGCCTGAAGCTTTTTCGCGTCCTCGCCCGGCACCTGGCCGAGCCGCCGCGGCAGCGCGTGGGCCGACATCTCGTTGTAGGACTGCGCCAGCGCCTCCGAAAGCCCGCTCCGGGCCGGGTCGTTCCACTGCGACCGGCTTTCGGCGGGGTCGGCGCCCAGGTCGAACAGCTCCTGGGCATACGGGTCCCGGGCGAGGAGCAGCTTGCGGCGGTCGCGCTCGAAGGCCAGCGCGTGCCCTTCGCGGTAGTCCATGTGGAAGAGGATGCCCTCTCCTTCGGCCGGGACCGGCCTGCCGTCGCGGAGCGCCCCGGCGCGGCTGCGGCCTTCGACCTTGGGCGCGCCGGCGTCCCGGTCGTCCTCGAAGCCGAGCAGGTCCAGCAAGGTCGGGAACACGTCGAGGAGCGTGGCCCGTCCGAGGCGCGCGCCGGCGCTCACCAGGCCCGGCGCGTGGAAGAGGATGGGGACGCGCAGGACCTCGCCATAGAGCGACCGGCCGTGGCCCATCTTGCCGTGCTCCTGGAACTCCTCGCCGTGATCGCCCACGACCACGACCATCGTCGACTCCGGCTTGCCGGCGCTCCGGAGGAGGGCCAGCAGCTCGGCGATGCCGTCGTCCGCCTGGCGGACCTCGCCGTCGTAGAGGTCCACGGCGTCCTGCACGACCTGGGGCGGCCGGTCGAGCACGAACGGCATCCGGAGGTCGTTCGAGGTGAGCGGGACCTTCCGGGCCAGCCGTTCGGGCAGCGGCGAGCCGTCCCAGAGCGTCCGCGGACTGTAGGGGACGTGCGGGTCCATGTAGTGGACGTAGAGGAAGAACGGCTCGCGCAGGCCGGCCAAGCGCTCGCGCACGGCCTGGTTCACGCGATGGGCATCGGCGAAGTTGATCCCCTCGGGCCGGACCCAGTGCAGCTCGTCGAACCCCTGCTCGAACCCGCTCGACGTGACCCAGCGGTTCGCGGCCACGCCGGCGGTCGCGTAGCCATGGCCCTTCAGGGCCTCGGCCAGGGTCAAGGCCGCGTCGGGCAGGCCGTCGCTGAAGCCCAGGGCCTGGTGCTGGACCGGGTGGAGGCCGGTCAGGATGGAGGCGACCGCGGGCTTGGTCCAGGAGGTGGGGGAGAGGCCGTCGAAGACGGCTCCTTCCGCGGCCAGCCGGCCGAGGGTGGGAGCGGTCGCCCGCGGGTAGCCGTAGATCTGGAGGTGGTCGCGGCGCAGGGTGTCGACCACGATGAGGACGACGTTGCGCGGCTCCGGACGGCGGCAGCCGGCGAGCCCGAGCGACAGGAGGAACGCTGCCGCAAGGCCGATCCTGGAGCCGCGCGTCGCCATGGTGGCGGTAAGCTAGCACAGCGTGCTTCAGACATCGTGCTAGAGTCGCGCCGAACGAGATCGTCTCCCCATGTCTTTCTCCCGACCCGGTCCCTTCGCACGCCGCTGGATCTACGCCTGGCTGCTCCTGATCGCGCCGGCCTGGGCGCTCGGGCTGGTTGCCGACGTGGAGATGTTCCGCTGGGCGGAGTCCACGCCCGACATGTGCCAGGGTCTGCCGGACTACGGGGCCGTCGCGAGGGATCTGCCGCTGCGCGGAACGATCGGCTTCTTCAGCGAGGTGCCCGATCCCACCAACAGCGAGCGCTTCTTCTGCGCCCAGTACGACCTCGCGCCGCGCGTGCTGGCGCGCTGGCGGCCGGAGGTCCTGAACCTGAGCCAGCGCCAGCTCGCCGGCACGACCCTGCTGCTGAGCTTCGCGGACCGCAGCGCGATGCCGGCGTTCCTGCGCGATCTCGACGCCGAGGCGAAGCGGCAGGGGGTGGTCGCGACCCGTCGCGATCTCTCGAAGAAGCTCACCCTGATCACGTTCCGGGCCCGGGCCCGAGGTTGAGCTGAGCTTGGGCTTCACGGGTTGGACCACGGTTCTGATCTCGGTCGCGGGCTGCCTGCTCGCCGGCGTCGCGCTGCGCTCGGGGGGCGTGGCCGGCTGGCGTCGCGTCCGCTACGCGCTCGGGCTCGGGCCCGGGCTTGGCCTGGGCGTCGCGTCGCTGGTGCTGTTCTTCGGCCGCCTGGTCGGCCTGGGCAGGCCGGGACTGGCCGAGCTGATCCTCGTCTTCGCGGGGCTGTCGGCTGTCGCCGTCGCGTGGTCGCGCCGGACCCGCGCCGCGTCCGGCGACGGTACGCCGGCTCCGGTCCGTCCGCCGGCCGCCCTGCGGGCCGCCGCTCTCCTGGCCCTCCTCCTGGGCGCCGCGGGCGCGATCGAGTCGTACCGGGTGCTCAGCCGGTCCTGGCCCGAAGGCACCTGGGACGCGGTGGCGATCTGGAACGCGCGGGCCCGCTTCCTGGAGCGCGGCTACGAGGACGTGTCCACCCTGTTCAAGCAGGTCGAGAGCAGCTCGCACCCGCACTACCCGCTGCTGGTGCCGGGCGCGGTCGCCACGCAGCTCGTGATTGCCGGGGAGGACGACGACTGGGTGCCGGAGACCACGGGCCTGGCCTTCCTGCTCGGGCTCGGCCTGCTGACGTTCGCGGTCGTGGCGGACTCGGGCCTGCTCTCCTACGCGGCGTTCGCCACGGCCTTCCTCCTGGGCACGCCGATGCTGCTCAAGTGGGGAGGCGCGCAGGGCGGCGACGTCCCGCTCGCCTACTTCTTCCTGGGCGCGGTCGCGGCGCTCGCATCGCAACTGCCCGGACGGCTTCCATGCATCCCGCCGGTCCTCGGCGGCGTCTTCCTCGGCCTCCTGGCCTGGACCAAGAACGAAGGCACCCTGATGGCGCTCCTGCTGCTCGGCCTGTACGCGGCCTGGGCCCTGGCCTGCGGCGAAGGCGGCTGGCGGAGGTGGAGGGACTGGCAGCGCTGGCGCCCCCTGATCGGCTTCGGGATCGGGACGGTGCCGGGCCTGGCGGCGGTCTTCCTGTTCAAGCGCCTCTGGGCGCCGGAGAGCGGCCTGGACACGTTCCTCGGCGGCGAGCTGGCGGGCCGGATCCTGTCGTTCGAACGCTGGTGGATCCCGGTCGAGGAGATCCTCAAACGGATGCTGCCGCTCAAGGAGACCTACGGCTGGGGCCTGGCCTGGCCGGCGCTGGAGCTGGGAGTCCTGCTCGCGGCCTGGATCCATTGGCGGGCGCGCCGGCCCTGGACCTCCTTCTGGGGCGCGGCCCTGCTGGTGACGGTCCTCTCCTGGATCCCGATCTACGTGGTCACGCCCTACGACCAGCGCTGGCACATCGCGGGATCGCTCGACCGGCTGCTTCTCCAGATCTTCCCGGCGGTGATCGCGGGCGTCTTCCTCCGGGTCGCGCTGGCGGCGGGCGCTCCGGAGGAGGAGAAGACCCGACGAGCGGAGCCGCTCCCGAACCGACTGCGGACGCCGTCCTTTCGTCCGGTCCTCTTCCTGGCCGTCCTGCTCGGCGCGGCGCTGGTGGTCAAGATCGCCGCCGTCCTGGTCGCCGTGCCGTCGATCTGGCTGATGGCGGACGAGATGCTCTACACGGTCACGGCCTGGGACTTCGCGCACTGGGGCGCGCCGGGCGTCCCGCACCCGGACTTCCTGTACTACCCGCCGCTCGCCTCGCTGCTGATCGCGCCGCTGCATCGCCTGGGTCTGGCGCCGCAGCAGGTCTATACGCTCTCGCTCATCCTGTTCAACGCCCTCCTCACCTCCGCGGTGGCTGCCGCGTACCTGACGCTGCGCCGGCTCTACGGCGCGAGCTCGCGGCTGCTGCCGGTCCTGCTCGCGCTCGCGGCTCCGTGCACGGCGCTCGTCCTGATGTCCGAGCCGCTCTACATCACAATGTTCGCCTGGCTCCTGTACGTCTACGTGCGGATGCTCCAGGACCGGAAGGTCTCCGACCACCTCGCCGCCGGCCTGCTGCTGGCCGGCATGGTGCTGACGCGGCAGGTGGGCCTCTTCGCGCTGGCGGCCGTGATCCTCGCCGCGGTGGCGGACCTCGCGCTCGGTGGTCTCGACGTGGAAGCCCGGCGCAGGCTGCGGCTCTACGCCTGGACGATCGTTCCGCCCGTGCTGGCGGCGGTCGCCTGGCGGCTGATCGCGCCCGGGCTGAAGAGCGGGGGAGGCTCGAACCTGCCGTACTTCCTGGCCGTGGCGGTGGCCACGCCGGTCAAGCTGGTGCTCGGATCGGCGCGCCGGCTGGTCAGCGAGATCGGGTACGTCTCGCTCACCACGTATGGATTCGCCCTGCCGGCCATGCTGTGGGGGTTGTTCCGGCGCGCTGGGAACCTCCATCGGCGGCTGTTCTCGGCCGTCGTCCTCGTCTCGCTCTTCCTGACCGCCTCGGCCTCCGCCGTCTTCATGTGGTACGCCCGCTTCCACTACCTGCCGCGCTACGACCTGTACGGCCGCTACGTGGACTACTTCGCGATCCCGGTGCTCGTCCTGGCGCTCGGGACCTTCTGGGAGATGCGGCGGGACGCCTCGGAGCGCGAGCGTTGGGCGCTGGCCGTCTGGACGCTGGTCCTGAACGCGGCCTTCCTGCTGGTGATCCCGGAGCGCTTCTTCCCGGAGTCGCTCAAGGCTCAGATCGCGCCGAACAGCCTGGGCCTCGTCTGGCTGCTCGAGCTGGTCAGGGCGTTCGGCCCGGGCGTCCGCTGGCTCCTGCCGCCCGCGGCGGCGCTCCTGGCGGCGCTGCTGGCCTCGCCGGTCTACGCAGCCCGGCGCGGCGTGCGCTGGGCCGTGGCCGCCGGCCTGGCCGCGCTGTCGCTCTTCAACTTCGCCGCGGGAGCGCGGGAGGTTTCGGTCCAGTCCCACGGCTCGAAGCAGTACGCCTCGGGGATTTCGGACTACATCGCGGCGAACCCGGCGCTCTTCGAGAACGGCCTCTACCTGGACTATCCGGGGATCGGGTACCGGCGCTCGGAGGCGCCGGAGATGGCCGCGCAGCACGCGTTCATCTATCGCGTGCTGGCCGACCACGTGGACAAGGTGATCGCGGGCGCCGAGCCGGAGCGCTTCCACGATCGGATGCCGGTGCTGTCCAGGCGGCCGTTCCCCGGTTGGCGGGTGCTCGCTGAGTGGCCGTGGGTGCAGTACAGGATCTACGCCCCGGCTACTCCCGGCGGTGGTTGAGCATCCCTACATGTAAAACCGATAGGAAGGATTTGGGATCTGGTTTTCAGCCAATTCGCTCATGAGCTGGCCGACCTTCTTGGCAAAAGAAAGCGTTATCGGATAGCGAGACATGCCCTCGCTCGTATTCCAGTTCATCTTGGTTAATGCGAGTATTTCAGTAGCCCTCTGTCGAAGGTCAGTTTCGCCTGCCGAGCCAATCTGAACGGGAGCTGGAATGTGCGGCCCGGGATACTCATTCCAATATGGGACAAAGCCACTAGTGAAGAGGTAAGTATCTTGGCCAACGGTACAAAGAGTTCCACGCCATGGCTCTTGAGTACCCTTACGCACAAGGCGGAAAGGTGTGCTGCGCATCCAGACGAGGTCGCAAGCAGGAACCCGCTCCTGCGTTGCGGCTCGAAATCCCTGCTCTTCTTCGGGTTGATATGCAGTTGTCTTATGGATAACAACGCGGCTCGGGAGTATACCAGCACGCGCTTCATACTGATCGAGTACATCCTGCATCAGCGCGGAAGCTTGATGAGTATTCAGATAGGGTTGACGATTGCGCCGCTGCTCGTGATCTACAGTTGCTCCCTTAAGTGCAAACGGTTCCATATGTGTTGAGAATGCCTGAGCGACGCTCGCATATACAAGGTTACCCGAACGGCGCTTTAAGTGGTGAAACGACACACCGACGAAGCAGACGTTTTCTGGAAGGTCAGCCGGCCGCCAAGGAAGACCACCCGCCTTATAGTATAAAGAGACTGCCAAATTCCATGCACGAGTCGCATGGCTCTGTCCATCTTCGTCAGGGCGCTCTATAGTATCTCTTCTAAGAATTTGGAGCGGAACCGGGTTTATATGAGTCATAACGCTCGCCTTGAGCGCCCGATAGAAGGTGCGGAAAAGAAGATCATCAGCTTGCGTACGAAGTTCCTCTGCTGCCCTGAGTTCCTCAGGGGATGGTTGGAAAAGCATTAGCTGATCATCCTCCTCTTCCGCTCTAAGACGCTCAAGCGCTGCTCGTTCTCCAGGGGTAAGGCCTGGATTCTCGATCTTCAGATCAGCAATATCTACGGGAAGACAAACAACCACGCAATCAGGTCTTGCGTCAGCGAATAGGCCAACTATTCGGGCGGTAAAGAGATCGAGTAGTTCCGAGAATCTCTCGCCACTAGCACCACTATTTAACACTATGTCAACACGCGATTGATCCAGCGTGCGCACAAAACGATCCTCGACGAGGAAGCGAACACCTAAGGCACGTTGAGAGCCCGGCCAGTTGCGGTAGCGGAAAGCATTACCTTCCCGTGCTGGCAGGAATTGATTGAAACGTTCTAGCCAGCGCCTAGCTGCTGAAACGTCAGCCTCTAGGCCGACAAGGCCCAACCGTATATCATGAAGACTCCCTGAATCGACAGGGCCTGATGCAGCTAGGGCACGGCGGGGTTCGAACCCAATTAAACCACCTCCAAACATGAGCCTTGGCTCAGGCAGACAGTCGATCCGGATTCGCATTTTGATCCTCCGTCAAGCCTTCTTCGGCTACTTCAACTGTATAAAACGATCCGCTAACTATCAGATCATCTACATGATCTTGACCGATATTGATCGTCGGCCCTCCCTTGCTGAGAAAGCGACTCCAAAAGGTAAGGTCATCCTCAACGCTCTTGTTTCTGTCAAACTTTATACGTCTTGTGGCACGCGCAGTTCTTGTGAAAGTCGGCAGCGGTGTGCAAGCATCACGCCCAGTAAACATGTAAAATGGTTTGATTCGAAGAGCCCATAGGCCGTCGAGCTGAGTCACCTCGTATCCAAAACCCTCGTTTTCAAACCATGCAGATACGCCATCTGCACGCTGCTTCACGACTTGGCGTTGTATTCCTTTGCGTCTGGGGCTGTCATAAACAAGAGTGCGCGGCTTCCCTTCGCGCCCTTCGAAGTAAGCCCGTCGCCTGTGCTTATCCTCTTCAAGGATCAAGCCTCTATTCTTAAATCCACGGAGGAATCGTTCAAGGTGTTTCCGTAAGAGCCAAGAGAGAATTCTTCGGGAATCGGGAATTGATTCTAGTTCGCTTCGCTCTCGCGAAGTGCTCTTTGTCACGTCGAGTATGGGCTCTAGGAACTGCGTTAGGTTCGTCAAAGGCACGAAACTCCAGATATCATCTCCATGCCGAATGAAAGTACCTACCTCGTCTAGGCTGAGGCCAGCCGGCCGATCGCGCAACGTTACTGATAAACGTGCAATAGAGATGTGTTCCGGTAGTGAAACAAATGGGAGTACATTCAGCATATACACGCCTGTAGGGCGCTCGTCCCGAGCAATTGTTTTTGACCCTGCCGACGCGATGGGTTGGAATATATGAGCCGCGAACTTCCCGAGCTTGCCGTCGTGTGCGAACGTCGCAGTACCACCAATTTCGCGTGCCATGGCCTCGACATCCGATAGTCCGGTGCCCTCTCGCTCCATGGCTTGGATGCCGAAGAACACGTCACACAGTGAGCGGTTGCGCAGGTCGCTAATGTTTGGAATGGGGCGGAAGCGCCCCTCCTCGTCGAGTGTGACCCGCCTGGCGACTGAGTCGAGGAGCCCCCCTGGGTTCGTAAACGTGATGGACATGCCCGGCGCCACATTAATTGCTGCAAGTTCACTTACTTCGTAGTCTCGATGAACGAGCATGTTAATCAGGAGTTCAACCAATGCGCGTGGAGGGTAAGCCAGTGAATCCTCGTGAGTGGCACGCTTCTTGACGCGTAGCACTGGATTGACGTCGGAGCTTTCTAGCCAGTCCAAGATTTCACGTCGCTGTCGTATAAGGTTTCCGACAAAAACAGAACGTTTTTTGCCGCCGATTGTTGCGGACACAACTGCATGAGGGAAGCGGGACTGAGGATTCTTGCCAAAAAGTAGCAGGCACCCAGCGGTAGGTACGGCAGTCCCTCTACTATCTACGAGTAGCCCCTGTTCACGCAATAAAGCTGGCAGCGTTTCAAGGGTCACAGGCGCTCGACCGAGTTTCGCGCAGTATTCCCGCATTACTGAGATCATCAGGTCTTGGTCGAGCTCGTCCGTTGTCGCTCCGTTGATCGGTGTGTCATCGAAGGGAAGAGATCTGTGAGGCGCTTCGGGTGAGGGCGCAACAAGGTAGAGGTCCTCTCCCTGCAATTCACGTGCGAGATCCTCCATCAACTCGTCAAATCCAATGATCTCTAGGAGTTTGAAGTTGCCCTTAATGGCTCGACGAAGCGACTCGACATTAGTATGAAGCGTTTCGCCTTGGCGAATGCACCAATAGACGCCATTCCTGTAGTTATGGGTATAGCGGGCATTTTTGGTAAGGAGATGATCCATGATAGACGGCTCTGAACCACGATAGCCAACGACGATAAGAGGTGAATCAGTCAGCAGTGGCACGAGCAGCTTTACCAGCTTAGGATCGAGTTTATCAACCTCATCGAGTCGATTGAGGTCGGTATACTGTTCCGCTCTTCCATGTAGCCATACAAGCTGCGCCCGGTTGAAAATACTGAACTCACGTAAGTCATCTGGCCCGCGGTTTACCTCCGCGAGATACTGGATATGAGCTCGGCGTTCGTTCAATGCTGTTGGCAAGCAGGTATCGAAGTTCGTGGTGAGAATGGTGCATACCAATTTTCTCATGACGAACTCGGCTAAACGTTTGTAGCCAGTGCCGATTTCGCTTGTAGGTCGCAAGAGATCACGTAAGACCCGTGACCGGTACTCCCTCGGGTCGAGCAGATGCTGAACCACAAGAGGAAAGTTCTCCGCCAAACGGTCCTCGCCTTTAATGAACCAAGGATGTGACTGGAGCCAAGTCTGCCATTCCGTTGGCTTGACCCTCTCTGGAAGGACTGAACCGCCCTTAATCTTCTCGGCGAACACGCGTCGGGCGATGCGGCGGACGCTCTCGGCGGCTAAGGGGACCCCTGAAGAGAAGGAGGCGCCTGCCCCGAGGAGGAAGACCGGGCGCGCCTCGTTGGTCGCTCTAAGGAGTGACGCGATTGCCTGAACAGAGTTTTTGTGGGACATCCCTAGACTCCCTTCTTCTGACCTAGCGTAGGCGGAAGTAAGGCGCTCGTCAAGCGGGGTACACAAGACTTGGTAGCAGGGCCACCTCGCAACCCCACTGGGTAGGCAGGACAAAGCAGGTGCTACACCATCAGAGGCGATGTGTTAGAGTAAGGAGAAAGGGGGAGGTAAGGAAGTGCCGATTTCCAAAGTCACGAGTAAGGGTCAGGTGACGATCCCCTTCGAGGTTCGCAAGGCACTCGATATTGAGCAGGGTGACGATCTTCTCTTCGAAGTGGATTCGGATCAGACGGCGCATCTGCGGGTCGTCAAGCGCCGGAAACTCTCTGACTTCTACGGTTCTCTTCCTGCGCAAAGGCCTTTTCCAGGCAAGGATGCTATCCGTGAGGAGTTTGGGCGGGATCTGGGCGTCCGTGCGAAGAGATCCAGATCGTGAAGAGGTTGCGGGTTGATGCCAACGTTCTTCTGCGCTTCCTGACCGGAGAACCGGAGGAAATGGCGGAAAGGGCAGCTCGGCTGATGCGTCGTGCGGAAGAGGGAGACGTCCTGCTGATCCTGTCTCCTCTAGTGGTGGCAGAAATCGTCTGGGTTCTGAAATCCTTCTACCGCCGGTCCGCCGCGGAGATCGCCCATGTCCTGGTCCCGCTCCTCTCGGCAGATGGCCTCGAGGTCAAGGATCGGGAGGTCTTGGTTGGAGCGCTCGAACTAGCACGGGACAAGAACGTGGATTTCGCGGACGCCGTCCTTGCTCTCGAGGCTGTGAGGAATGAGGAGACGGTCTGCAGCTTCGATGAGACAGACTTCCGCCGCCTGCCGGCAGTCTGGGTATCTCCCGGCTGATCCGAAAAGTGTCCCCCTGAAACGGCAAAGGCGCGGACGAGCCGCGCCTTGATCGCCGTGGAAAGAGGAGTTCTCCGTCAGCTCACGGAGGGGTGAGGCCGAAGTGCTCGTAGTTCTTCGCGATGTAGGCCTTCCACTTGTCCGGGGTCTCTTCCAGCGGGTAGATGGCCTCGACGGGGCACGCGTCGACGCACAGACCGCAGTCGATGCACTCTTCCGGGTGGATGTAGAGCATCTCCCAGTCCTCGTTCTTCCCGTAGATGCAATCCACCGGGCAGACGTCGACGCAGGCGGTGTCCTTCACGCCGACGCAGGGTTCGCAAATGATGTGAGTCATACCGGGGCCCCTCCTATAGGCCGCAAGGTCGGTTTGTGGCTGCGCGGCATTATACAGAAGCCGCGCCCGGGCTCAACGGGTCCGCCGTCTCCGGTTGCAGGAATCTTGCCGGAGAGAACGAGCCCGCGTCTTCGAAGTCGCCCGCGGCCAGCGTTCGCGCGAGCCGCGCGATCTCCCGGGCCGTCCAGGGGGCCAGGAGGATGCCGTTGCGGTAGTGGCCCGTGGCCGCGAGCACGGGCCAGCCGGGCACCGGCCCGACGATCGGCAGGCCGTCCGGCGTGGCCGGCCGGAGCCCGGCCCAGGTGGTTTCGAGGCGCGCGGTCTCCAGGCCCGGCAGGGCGTGGAGCGCGAAGCGCAGCAGGCGCTCGACGCCGCCCGCCGTGTTGTGCGAGGCGAAGCCCGCCTCCTCGACCGTGGCCCCGACCAGCAGGCCTGTCGCGCCGCGCCGGACAACATAGTCGTGCGGCCCGCGCAGGCTGCCGTTCCAGGGCCAGTCCACACCTCCCAGCATGAGCATCTGGCCGCGCACGGGCCGCACCGGCAGGGTCGGGATACCCGGGATGTGGCCGCTCCAGGAGCCGGCGGCCATCACGAGCAGCCCGGCCTCCCGGTCGCCATCCCGCCCGACGAGCCGGACGCCGTCGCCCGCCCGCTCAATCCGCTCCACTTCGACGCCGTGCGTGACCGTGACGCCGGCCTTGCGGGCGGCGATCGACAGGATCGTGGTCGCCTGGACGTTGTCCACCCGGTGCTCGCCGGGCAGGAGCAGCGACCGGCGGATGCCCGGCGAGGCGTCGGGCACCCAGCGGCAGAGGGCCGAGCCGTCGATCTCCTCGACCGGCTCGCCGCAGCCGCGCGCCAGGCCGGCCACGCGGTCGAGCCAGACCTCCTCGCGGTCGTCGCAGGCGATCAGGATCGAGCCGCTCGCATCGTGCTCGATCGAGAGGCCGGTCTCCTCCGCGAGCGCCGGCACCCAGGAGAGCCAGAGGTCGCGCGAGGCGCGGCAGGCGTCGAGGAGAGGCCCCGGTTCCGCCTCGGCCATGGGCGAGAGGAGACCCGCCGCGGCGAGCGACGCCTCGCCTCCGGCCGAGAGGCGTTCGAGGACCTCGACCTTGAATCCGGCCAGGGCGAGCTCCCGGGCGCAGGCGAGGCCGATGATGCCTCCACCGACGACCAGGATTTCCGGAGCCAGCGGGGCCAGCGGGGCCATCAGGCCTCCTCGGCGAGGGCCCGGTCGAAAGCCTCGACGGTGGCGTCGATCTCCGCGTCGCCGTGCGCCGTGGAGAGGAACAGCGTCTCGTACGCCGACGG
This sequence comes from Acidobacteriota bacterium, assembly GCA_040349255.1. Lineage (GTDB taxonomy): Bacteria > Acidobacteriota > Thermoanaerobaculia > Multivoradales > UBA5704 > DATMER01. The sequence goes on from JBEQUE010000116.1 coordinate 38,252, forward strand.
CGGGAAGTGGATCCCCTGGCCGAGCAGGCGATGGAACACCCGCGTGAAGCGCTGGCGGTCCGTGGCGTGGACGTCCTCGAGGTTCCTCACGGGCCCGTCGGCAAAGAAGAGGCCGATCATCGAGCCCTGGCGCTGGACGCGCACCGGGATGCCGCGCTTCCGGCCCGACTCGTCGAAGCCGGCCTGCAGCCGCGCGCCCGCGCTTTCCAGTCTCTCGTAGGCGCAGTCGACGTCCTTCGACAGCTCGGCGAGCGCGGCGCGGCCCGCGGCCACGGCGAGCGGGTTGCCCGACAGCGTCCCCGCCTGGTAGACCGGGCCGGCCGGGGCGATCCGCTGCATCAGGTCGCGCCGCCCGGCGTAGGCCGCGAGCGGCAGGCCGCCGCCGATGACCTTGCCGAACGTGCTCAAGTCGGGCCGGATGTCGAACAGCGTCTGGGCGCCGCCCCAGGCCACGCGGAAGCCGGTCATGACCTCGTCGAAGATCAGCAGGGCGCCGTGGCGGTCGCAGAGCGCCCGCAGCCCTTCGAGGAAGCCGGGCTCGGGCGGGACGAGACTGATGTTGCCGGCGATGGGCTCCACGATCACCGCCGCGATGTCGTCAGAGTCGAAGAGCGCCTCGACCGCCGGGAGATCGTTGTACGGGGCGATCAGCGTGTCGCCGGTGACCGCCTCGGGCACGCCCGGCGAGGAGGGGACGCCGATCGTCATGGCGCCCGAGCCGGCGGCGACCAGGAACGGGTCGGCATGGCCGTGGTAGCAGCCCTCGAATTTGACGAACCGGTTGCGGCCGGTCGCGGCGCGGGCGAGGCGCAGGGCCGACATCGTGGCCTCGGTCCCGGAATTGACCATGCGGACCATGTCTACGGCCGGCAGCGCGGAGGCGATCGTCTCGGCGAGCTCGACCTCGGGCATCGTGGGTGCGCCGAAGGCCGTGCCGCGGCCGAGCGCCTCCTGGATCGCGGCCACCACGGACGGGTGGCGGTGGCCGAGGATGTGCGGACCGTAGCCGCCGATGTAGTCGATGTAGCGGCGGCCGTCCTCGCCTTCGAGGTAAGCCCCCTCCGCCGAGCGCACGAACACCGGCTCGCCGCCGACTCCGCGGAACGCCCTCACCGGCGAGTTGACGCCGCCGGGGAGGATCCTCTCGGCCCGTTCGAGCAGGCTCATTCCACCCACCCTTCCGCCAGCAGGCGGGCCGCCTCGCGGGCGGCGTAGGTGATGATCAGGTCAGCGCCGGCGCGGCGGATGGCCACCAGCGACTCCATCATCACGCGGTTGTAGTCGAGCCAGCCGCGCTCGGCCGCAGCCTTGAGCATCGAATACTCGCCGCTCACGTGGTAGGCCGCGAGCGGCAGGTCGAAGCGCTGCCGCAGCCCGGCCAGAATGTCCAGGTAGGGAAGGGCCGGCTTGACCATGAGCATGTCGGCCCCCTCGTCCACGTCCAGGCCGGCCTCGCGCATCGCCTCGCGGCCGTTCGCGGGGTCCATCTGGTAGGACCGGCGGTCGCCGAACGACGGCGCGGACTCGGCCGCCTCCCGGAACGGGCCGTAGAAGCCGCTCGCGAACTTGACCGCGTAGGAGAGGATCGGCGTGTCCCGGTAGTCGGCCTCGTCGAGCGCCCGGCGGATGGCTCCGACCCGGCCGTCCATCATGTCGGACGGCGCGATGATGTCGGCGCCCGACTCGGCCAGCGAGACCGACTGCCGGGCGAGGTTCTCCAGCGTGGCGTCGTTGTCCACCGTGTGGCCGTGGAGCACGCCGCAGTGGCCGTGGCTGGTGTACTCGCAGAAGCAGACGTCGGCGATCTTGACCAGGTCCGGCACCTCGGCGGAGAGCGCGCGCATGGCGCGCTGGACGATCCCGTCCGGCGACCAGGCGGCGCTGCCCACCTCGTCCTTGTGCTCGGGGATGCCGAACAGGAGGACCGAGCGGATGCCCTCGGCATAGGCGAGCCGGCAGGTCTCCACGATCCGGTCGACCGACTGCTGGGCCACGCCCGGCATGGAGCCCACGGGCTTCTCGACCCCGTCGCCCGGGCAGACGAACAGCGGCAGGACCAGGTTGTCGGTGGAGAGGCGCGTCTCCCGCACCAGTCGGCGCAGGACGGGCGTGCGGCGGAAGCGGCGGAGTCGGGTCTCTGGGAAGGCCATGGCAGGTGCCGTTGTATCGCGCCGGGAAGGCGAAAGCAACGGGGATGAGGCCGGCTCTAGGCGTTTCGCCGCATTGCGGCGTACAATCCGCGGGCAGTCGGTTTGCACGGAGACGACCTACTCATGAGCCTTCTCGAACCCCTCGCCCGCCGGCAACTGATCGTGGTCACCGGCAAAGGCGGCGTCGGCAAGACCACGGTCGCGGCGCTGCTGGGCCGGGCCCTGTCGCAGGCCGGCCGGCGGACGCTGGTGGTCGAGGTGGACCCGCGCGAGAACGTCCACCAGATGTTCGGCGTGCCGCCGTCGGGCGGCGCGATCGAGACCGCCGGCTCGCGGCTCTGGGTGCAGAACCTCAAGCCGCGGCAGGTGCTGGACGAGATCGTCCGCGAGCGTCTGAAGCTCGAGCTGATCACCCGCCGGGTCCTGGACAGCCCGATCTACCAGCACTTCGCCGCGGGCGCGCCGGGCTTGAAGGAGATCGCCATCCTCGGCCATGCCTGGCGCCTGCTCAACGGCCTGGGCGGTCCGGCCGCGCCGCAGCTCGACACCGTCGTCCTCGACGCCCCAGCGACCGGCCACGGCGTCTCCCTGCTGGCGTCGCCTCTCCTGGTGACCGACGTGATCCGCCGCGGCCCCTTCGCCGAGATGGCCGGCGACCTGGCCTCGTTCGTGTCCGACGCGGAGCGTTGCGGCATCGTGGTCGTCACGCAGGCCGAGGAGATGCCGGTCCAGGAGGCGATCGAGCTGCGCCAGGCGCTTCGGGAGAAGGTCCGGCGCGACCCCGAGCTGCTGGTCGTCAACGGTCTGTATCCTCCGGCGCCGCCTCCGGGCCTGGAGGATGATGACGAGCTGGTCTCGCTCTGGCGACGCCGGCGGAAGCTGAACGAGGAGGAGATGGCGCGCGTGTCCGCCGGATGGGAAGGGCCGCGCGCCGACCTGCCGCTGCTCGCCCTGGAGCGCGGGCCGGCGCTGATCCGGGCTCTCCAGGCGTGCCTGGAGCAGGGGAGGGAGACGTGGAGCTGATCTCGGACCGGCATCCGCTGGTGGTGGTCGTGGGCTCGGGCGGAGTTGGGAAGACCACGCTCGCGGCCGCGATGGGCGTGCTCTCGGCGCGCCAGGGTCGGGACACCCTGGTCATGACCTTCGACCCGTCGCTCCGTCTCAAGGATGCCCTGGGCGTGGGGGAGGAGGCGAAGAACCAGGAGATGCCCGTCCCCCTGGACGCGCCGGGCCGGCTGAGCGCGAGCCTGCTCGACGCCCGCCAGACCTTCGACCGGCTCGTCGAGCGCTACGCACCGGACCCGGAGTCGGCGCGCCGCATCCTCGGCAACCGCTTTTACCAGCACCTTTCCGGGAGCCTGGGCGGCATCCTGGAGTACATGGCCGTCGAGCGCCTGTTCGAGGTGCAGGCCGAGGGGCGGTACAGTCAGATCATCCTGGACACGCCGCCGACCCGGCAGGCCCTCGACTTTCTCGAAGCTCCGGCGCGGATCGTCGGCTTCCTGGAGAGCGGCGCTCTCCGGGTGGCGCTCAAGCCCTGGTTCGACGAGGAAGGGCGGCTCAAGAGCGCGAGCAAGTGGGGGCCGCTGGGCCGCCAGGCCGAGCGCTTCCTGGACGACGTGGTGGGGCTCGACCTGCTGCGCGACATGGCCGAGTTCTTCCAGGCCTTCGGCCCGCTCTTCGAAGGCTTCCGCGAGCGGGCCCGGGCCGTGGAGGCGCTCCTGCGCTCGCCGAAGACCCGCTTCGTCCTGGTCTCCGGACCCGGCGAGGAACGCATTCCGGACACCCTGTTCTTCGCCCGAAGGCTGGAGCAGGCGGGGTTCCACCTCGGCCCGGTGATCGTGAACCGGGTCCACCCGCACTACGTGGTCCACAACCTGCCGCCGGGGGGCGACATCTGCAGCCCGAACGGTTGGGAGCTCCTCGCCTGGCTCGGCGAGCGCGACCGCCTCGGGTTGATCGAGCTCCAGAAGCTCCTCAACCGCGAGCAGCCGCTGATCGACCTCCCCCTCCTGCCGGAAGAGCCCACGGATCTGGCGTCGCTCGAAGCCCTGGGCCGGACCGTCCAGGAGCGGTTGGCGCAATGGGCGGGCTATGTCGGGCGCAGCTCTTAAGAACTCGGAGCTTCAGTCGTAACCATGAACCGGAGGAGGGCATTGATCTCTGCGCCGGCCATCTGGATACCATGGCTGAGGTGGATCTGCCTGTCGTTGAAGTCGTCGTAGAGGTAGATCAGATCCGAGATGTTCTCATAATAGGCTCGCCGCAGGGTGAACATCTCCTCGCTCGTCTGAAGATCTCGTTGAGCGGCGCTGCGTATCTTCTTTACGACGTCCTCGGGCGTGAGAGGCTGCAGCACCCGCCATCTGCAATAGGCCAGCGCGTAGGTCACGCCTGAATGCAGGGGTGTGAAGTGCATCGGAGCATCCAGCTCCGACGTAAGCTTCTGAAGCTCCAGAATCCAGGGTTGTATATTGGGGTCGTCAACCTCCTGGAGCAGCCTGTCGTCGATCAGCACCTTGAGGCCATGCAGGCGGTTCACCATGGGATAACTGTGGCGGACGAGGGCGGATTCGAGAAGCGCCCGCAGTTGTCCTCGATCCAGGCTATTGTGCTCGACTCCCCAGTCGCTCAGAAGCGCCGAGAGCTGCAGCGCAAGAGCGGGATCCTGTTTCCAATGTTCGCCAGCGAGCCCGAGGGAACAGGTCAGCAGAAGCTGCGCCACAGGGATCTGGTTTCCGATCAGGAACGCTCCCTTCGGTTCTTCCTCCGCCTTGCGGCCGAGCTGAAACAGCCGGCTGGCCTCCTGCAACGAGTAGAGAGCCATCTGTGACAGATAGGCCGGCCAGTGTGAAGAGTCGTTCAGGTTGACGTAGGTTTTCAGGATCTTCAGGGGTCCTTCCTCACGGTTGCGGTTCCACATCTGGAGCTGCCGTACGGTGATGAGCCACCACAGGTAGTGGGTGATGATCTCGCACACTCCGAGAAGCTCATGGGCAGCGCCTTCGATGTATCCGCCTCGCTCCAGCATCTTGGCCCCGACCATCTTGAGCTGAAGCGCCACGATGAGGCGAGTGAAATCATCCTGGTAATCGGTGCCGTCAAAGCAGGCGAGCGGGAAATAGGGGGACTTCGCGGGCACCGCGCACCGCGTCGACCATCTGCCGAGCCAGCTCCGGAGGGCTTGCGATCCGTCCGGCGTGTGAGGGAGGCGGAAGGTGAAGAAGCCACGCCTGTCGTCCTGGGTCTCCATCCACCGGACAAACGCTTCGACGGTGCTGTCCCGGGCTTCCTTGACGTCGCCTGTCGTGATCGGCCTGTAGCTTCCCGGGAAGCTGCGGAAGAGCCCGTACAGGGAAACGCGTCCGAGCGTCGCTTCGGCAAGATCGTTGAGCGCGCCTCCAGTGGAACGGAAGATGAAGTCCGGCCAGTTGCCGGTCTGGATGCTCTCCCAGGTCGGCGATCCATCCCGAAACCAGATGTTCAACTTGTACGGCGAGCTTCTCACCCTGTAGGAGATCAGTCGCCTCATTTCGTGCAGAGCCACAACATAGTGATAGTGCGCCCTGGGCAGGTAGCCTTCGTGCCCCACGGTCTTGCCCTGAGTCATCTCCCTAAATCCGACGAGAGTTACCTTCTGGCGCCCCTTGAAGAAATAGAGGTCGCCCGCCTTGCCGTGGAGCTCGGCGATGATCAGTGAAAAGTTGCTGCCCTTGACGTCCACGGGGCTCTCCGCGAGCACAGGTCGGAGAGCTCTGACGAAAGGCAGTTGGGACCGGAGGGTCCAGAGCTCCTTTTCGACGAGCCCGATGCCTGTGTCGACGGCGCCCGTGAGCTTCTCCGCGATCCAGGCTTCGGCGAAAGCCGGCTGAAACAGGATGTTCAGGTGCTTCAGCGGGTGCATCGTACCGTCCCCGGTGAGTCCGTCGGATCTCTGGAAGGCCAGAGGATCCTGGAGAAACGCGCCACGCAGCGCCGTCGCCAGCGTGTTGGCGTTCCGGTACTCAATGCCCGCTCGCTCGAAATTGCGGGTGAGCTCGAAGGTCATTCCGATCTGAAGCATGAGCCGCAGCCGGCTGATCCCCCAGGTGAGGAAGTGCCGGTTCAACCGCTTGCCGCGCTCGGACCCGACGAAGGAGGCAAAGACGGCTGATTTGTCGGCATCGTCCGCGGGACCTTTGTTGTCGCTGAAGGCCAGCTCTCCCGCGATCTGCTCAATGCGCTCGTCGAGGAGGGCGATGGAGCGCCAGTAATAGACGCGCGCATCTTCGTACTCCTGGTCGAACTCGTGAAGCTCGCCGAGACCCGCGACCATGTCGAGCGGCTCGCGCCCTGTCCGTTCCTTGATGTAGGCGATGTTCGTGCTGTAGGACGACTTGAGCGCCTGCGACTCGTCGAGAGTGAAGTTGAAGGCGGCCATCTCGGCCGAGGACTGGCGGGAGATGTACTCGACCTCCTTCAGCAGGTCGCTGCGGAATCGGAAGTCGTACATGCCGTTGCGGATGGGATGGAGAAAGCGCTCCGTCCACTGTCCGACGAGCGACTCGAGGATCTCCCGCAGGTCGGGCGCGCGGTGGATATGAACGAGCTCGTCCACGCGCTCGAGGTTGCTCCAGGAGAAGGCGCGGCGGTGGAACTTGAAGAGGAAGTCGGACAGATGAAAGAGGGAGATGGCCAGTTTGTCGTCGCGGTTGACGAGCTTCTGCTCGAAGGACTGGGCGAGGTGGCGGTAGATCCGCGCGAGGAGCTGAATCCGGAACCGCTCCGTATCGCCGAAGGTAAGGACGTGGTCACAGGAGAAACCATGCTTTGCCGTCTCCTTGACGATTCGGTGGGTCGGACGGACGAACGACCCGAGAAGCTCCTTGAGACGCTTGGGGTTGCCCAGGCTGCGGTAGGTGAGGAACTGCCGGAAGTCGCGGTTGAAGATCTCGCCCTCGATCTTGTCTACTTGCTCGCCATCGGTGGTGTCCTTGAATTTCAGAAGCTGGTTTCCCGGCTTGGAAGGTTCCTGCGGCGTGAACATCTCCGCACTGGCTTCTTCGATCGGCAGCGCATGGAAGGAAAGGATCTGCTTCCTGGAAGAGTCCTCGTAAACGAGAGCAGCCCTGGCGAGTTGCTGTTGGAGATAGAGATCGATGTTCGCATCCAGGGACTTCTTGTCCTTGTGACGCCAGCCGAAATCCGTCAGGAGGGAGGGGAGGTAGACTTCCGCGTTGAAGATGTTGGTCAGCAACGGTTGACGGGAGCCCTGGTCGGCAAGCCACTCGTCGTGGAGGTTGCGGCCGCCGACGAAGATGAACCGGGCCGGTGCCGAGGAAAGAAGGTTCTTCATGTCGGCGAGCAGCCGGTGAAGCTCCAGCGAGCGCTTGCGCTCGGCGTGGAGGATCTCCGCCTGCTGTGCGTCTCCCGACGATTCCCTCTCCGTCGGGTCGACCCTCGTTCCCAGCTTGTCGAGCTCGTCGAAGAAGAAGGTGACCTCGGGAGCCGGCAGGTGGACGAGCTGGTTGCGCCGGCCTCCGAGACGGATGTCGGACGACTGGATGTCGTTCAGGATCTGGAGGAAGAGGAACTCCACGGTCCGCGGGTCCACCGGATCTTGGTCGATCTGGCGGGTCCGCTCGTCGATGAGCCAGCCCTGGAAGACCTGGACCGGTTCCCATCGGTTGGTCCTGGAGGTCACGCTCGTCCGCGCGGAGAGGAAGTCCATCACCTCGTCGATCCTGCGGACGGTGTCCTCGTAGGGGAGAATCGGAAGCTTGCGCAGAAGCCAGCGGCCCAGAATGAAGAGGACGCCAAGGATCAGGAGATGGTAGACCTCGAAGTGGATGCCCTCGCGCAGGAAGGGCGAGGGCGCCTCGGGATTCCACGGCCATGGATGCTTCCGATAGGGAAGGATCAGCCTGAACAGAAGAGAGTCGCTGCCATGCTCCAGCCCGAGATCGTTCTGCAGGAGGTTGTAGTAGAGGATCTTCAGGAAGGCGTCGCCACCGGGAAGCTTGCAGACGACGTTGGCCGCGGCCGGCCCGGCCTGGGCCCTTTCAAAGGGGCCGCAGACGTTGTCGTAGAGTTGGGGCTCGGGCAGGTTTGCCGCTTTTGAAGCGTGCGGTGCCTGGAAAGTCGCGTTGGCGCTCACTCCGTCCGGGAGCTCGAACCAGCGGTTCCCGATGAAATGAGTGAGAGTCAGGAGGACAAGCAGTCCCACGAGGCGGACCAGGTTGGCGAAGCCGCTGGTCCAGGAGAGAAAAGTCTTTCTGTATTCCTCCCGGAGGCCCGCGAGCATGGCGTGGATCACGCGGCGGTGATCGAGCTTTTCAAATCCCAGATTGACCGGGACGGTCAGGATCGGCAGCCAGGCTTTGAGGAGAACCCAGGGCAACGTGAGCCTGGCGAGGCTCTGGTAGCAACGGACTTTCTTCAGCTCCGGCTTCGGATCGCCTGCATAGGCCGGCTGGCCGAGGCGTTCGCGCAGGTAGGGGCGGATGATCCATCGATACTCGAAATGAAACATCCCGAGCAGGAGAAGGAAAAGTGCAGAGACGGAGACCAGCTCAGCTCGGACGGATGTCAAGAGCGATGCGGGCTTCCCGAGCATCCCGCTCAGAAAGGGGTAGAGGAGCAGGAGTGGGAGGACGAGGCAGAGCACGGCCTTGAGCTGGAGGAGGAAGACCGCCCTCCGCTTCACGCCGACGGCGCCGCTGGTCTCCTGCAGGACTTCGCGGGCGAAGAGCACCGGATAGAAGCAGATCAGGATGAGGGGAACGAGGAGAATCCAGGCCAGAGGGCTCACGGTTTCCGAATTCAGGCAGAGCGTCAGCACCTCGATGAGCTTCGACGTCATCGCGAGCGCGAGGAGCACGATGAAGCCGAGAAACGCGGCTCCCAGGAGGTCCCAGAACATCGCCCGGCCGACGTTGCTGTTCAGGAACCGTTCGAAGACCTCCTCCCGGTGGACAGAGAGGCAGTGCCTGACGAAACTGGTCTTGCCGATGCCGCGGTGGCCGGTGACGAGGAAGGCTCCGCGCCGCCCCATCCGGAACAGGAGGTCGATGAAGTAGGCCCGCTGGCCCTCCCTCCCGACCAGCACCTCGTTGTCGGGAGGGCCGACGTCGCCGCCCGGCTGGTACCGGCCGAACGGCACGGCATAGGTCCTCTCGGAGAACGACTCTCCCATGCACAACCTCCCACACTGCCCGCGAGAGTGCGGCGGCCCAGTATTGAACTGCTTGCTTGAAGCAACGCTATCTCAACCGATGGAGCAGCGCAAGCGAGGGGATTTGAAAACGGGGTGTCCCCTTTTCGGCGTTTCACGACACCTGAGAGTTAAGCGTTCCTGTTTGCTCTCATCCCTTCGATTCGGGTCTGCCAGAGGTGTGGGTGGCCTCCAGCACCGGCAGCACCGCCGGGAGATCTTTCGTATTTCCGGCGTTCAGCCATTTCAGGAGGTACGCATGTCTGGAAGCGAGAAGAGAGCGAGTGACGCAGGCCAGTCCCTGCCATCCGAGCCGCTGAGCCGCCGCCGGTTTCTCGGCGGCGTCGGCGGCGCAGCCGTCGCCCTGACCGTCGGGGCGGCGAAGTCGGGAGAACCCTCCCCGCCGGAGACCGAGGCGATCGATCTTGCGGAGGCCGCCCGCCAGTCCCCGCAGATGGCCCAGGCGGTGGCGCGCCGCGAGAGGGCCTACCAGCTCCGGGTTCAGACGGCCAAGACCCATCGCAACAAGCCGATGGTCCTGCATACGTCGAACGGCGACGAGACGCGGTACGCCAACTGGATCGGCAACTACTCCAAGGGACTGCCCCACAACTCGTTCGGCGAGGTGGATCCGGACGCCTATGCGGGCCTGCTCAAGGCCGCCGAAACCGGCGACCCGGCGGACTTCGCGGCCATCCGGACCAGCGGGGGCCGGCGGCTCACGAACCCGATGGGCGGCCTTGCGTTCGACCTCGAAGGCATGGACGCCTGGGACATCACGGCACCGCCGGCGCCGGCGCTCGCCAGCGCCGAGGAGGCGGCGGAAGGGGTCGAGCTGTACTGGATGTCCCAGCTCCGCGACGTCAATTTCCTCGAATACAGCGCCGACCATCCGGACGTGTCGGCGGCGCTGGACGACTTGAACGCCCTGTCGAACTACAAGGCCGCCAAGATCAACGGCAAGGTGACGGCCGCGACCCTGTTCCGCGACCCGCTCCCAGGCTGCCTCGAAGGCCCCTATATCTCGCAGTTCCTCTGGCTTCCGACCCCGTTCGGCGCGGAGTACGTCGACCGCCGGATCCAGACCCAGCTCCCGGGCAGCGATCACATGACCCGATACTCCGACTGGCTGGAGGTCCAGAACGGCTTCGGCTCTGTGTTCCAGCTCCCGGATCCGGTGCGCCGCCACATCCGCAACGGCCGCGACCTCGGCGAGTGGGTCCACATCGACGTCCTGTTCCAGGCGTACTTCACCGCCTGCCTGATCCTCGGCACGCCGCAGAACATCTTCGACGAGGAGACCGACGGCGGCATCGGCGCGCCCTACAACCCCGGCAATCCCTACCTGGCGCTGCGCAACCAGGCCGGCTTCACCTGCTGGGGCGGCCCGCACATCAAGACCCTGGTCTGCGAGGTGGCGACCCGGGCGCTCAAGGCCACCTGGCACCAGAAGTGGCAGGTCCACCGCCGCCTGCGGCCCGAGGAGTTCGCCGGCCGCGTGCACCACCAGGTCACCTCCAACCGCTACCCGGGCGCCCTGCATCGCGACGTCCTGGAGTCGAAGGTGGTCGACCGGCTGCTGAGCGCGAACGGCACGGCCCTGATGCCCATGGCGTTCCCGGAGGGCAGCCCGACGCACCCCTCCTACACGGCCGGCCACGCGACCGTGGCCGGGGCCTGCGTCACCATCCTCAAGTGGTTCTACGACGAGCGGTTCATCATCAACCAGCCCGTCATGCCCACGCCGGACGGGCTCGCTCTGCAGCCCTACCAGGGCGCGCCGCTCACGGTCGGCGGCGAGCTCAACAAATTGGCCTCGAACGTCGCGACCGGCCGCAACATCTCCGGCGTCCACTGGCGCTCCGATGCCATGAACTCGCTGCGCCTGGGCGAGGAGCTCGCGATCAGCATCCTGCGCGACCAGAGGTCGCTCTTCCCGGAGTCGTACTCCGGCTCCACCTTCACCCGTTTCGACGGCACCAAGATCACCGTCTGAGGAGGCGACGACCATGAACCGAATCCTCGTTTCGGCCGCCGCCGGCCTCGCCCTGGCCGCCTCGGCGATCCCGGCCCCGGCGCAGCCCCTGGGCGGCGTCACCTTCCACAACTTTGCCACCGCCGAGAACGGCATCACCTACGAGCGCGGCCCGTCGACCACCAAGGCCCTGGTCGAGGAGCTGCAGAAGCGCGGCAACGCCACGCTCGGCGTCCTGCTGTTCGACTACCCCATGAAGAGCAACGGCGCCGCGGGCGTCGCCCTGCTCGACTACGACGGCGACGGCGACCTCGACCTCTACGTCACCGACGGACCCGGCAAGGACAACAGCCTCTACCGCAACCGCCTCGCCCAGGACGGCCATTTCTCGCTGGAGCTGGTTCCCGGCGCGGCCGGCGCGACGGCCACCGAGCAGGACTCGACCGGCACCTGCTTCGGCGACATCGACAACGACGGCGATCCAGACCTCCTGGTCCTCGGCCGCCAGCAGGAGAAGCACCTCTACGAGAACCAGAACGGGCAGTTCGTGGACATCACCCACCGGGACGGCAGCGAGATCTCCCACTTCGAGGACGCCACCCCGGCTTCCTGCGCCATGGGCGATATCAACGGCGACGGCCTGCTCGACGTCTTCGTGGGCAACACCTTCGACTGGGTATCCAAGGCCGCGATCGTGGTCGAGCCCTGGGCGCTCAACGAATACAACCAGCTCTACCTCAACCAGGGCGGCAACAAGTTCAAGGATATCAGCGCCACCTCGGGCATCCAGAACTTCAAGGACATCACCTGGGGCGTGACCATGTTCGACTGGGACGGCGACGGCGACGTCGACATCCTGACCGCCAACGACCAGGGCGCCATCCCGATGTTCAAGTATGGCGGCTTCAACCGGGGCTTCGTCCGCCTCTACCAGAACGACGGCAACGCCCACTTCACCGATGTCACCGCGAAGTCCGGCCTGACCTGGCCCGGCGACTACATGGGTTTCGCGGTGGCCGACTACGACGGCAACGGGACGATCGACTTCTACGCCACCAACGTGGGCGACTGGATCGAGATCCTGTTCGGCCTGCCGTACACCAACGGCGATCTGACCTCGCGCTGGTTCCTGAACGACGGCAAGGGCCATTTCGCCGACCCGGGCGTCAACCCCGAGGTGCTCGCCTCCGGCTGGTCGTGGGGGACCTCGGCGCTCGACTACGACAACGACGGCGATTTCGACATCGTCTCCTACGGCGGCTTCGACACCGGTCCGATCGTCGACCGCTCGAACCCGCGCACCCTGCTCAACAACGACGGCCACGCCCACTTCCACGTCGACTTCGACGCCTACGACGGCTCGGTCGACGCCCTTCGGCGCAACGACCACGGCGTGGCTTCGGGCGACCTGAACGGCGACGGCTTCGAGGACATCGTCTCGGTGTCGGACGTCGAAGGGGCCTCCTTCTTCCCGACCGTGGCCTATCCGTTCGGCCCGGGTGGGCCCTACCAGGGCAAGGCCGGCCTGATCCCGTCGTGGATCCCACAGCCGGACGGTTCATTCACCTGGAGCGGCGTGCAGCTCCTGCCCGGCACGCTCGCGATCGAGATGAACAGCGGGGGCAACCGCAACAACTCGGTCAACGTCGAGACCGTCGGCACCGTGGGCATCGCCACCGGCGCCCGCACCAACCGCGACGGCATCGGCGCGGTCGTGCGCTTCACGAAGATCAGCGGCGGCACCGCCAGCCAACCGATCCTGGGCGGCTCCAGCCACGCCTCGCAGGACAGCCTGCTGGCGCACTTCGGCCTCGGCAAGGCGCGGCGCGGCATGGTCGAGGTCACCTGGCAGGGAGGCATCCGCAACCGCCTCTACGCCGTGCAGGCGGGGGAGCGGGTGCGCTTCCCCGAGATCCCGTGCGACTTCGGCGTCCAGTGGACCAACAAGGCGGCCTACACCGCGTGCGTCGACAAGGCCCTGGGCGAGATCCGGTCAGCCGGCGTCCTGACCACGGCCGAGGCGGCCCGCTTCCGCGCCAGCGCCCTCCACGCCTATGACTTGACCCACTGATGGAATGAGCGGGGAGGAGGGCGGATCGCCTCCTCCCCTTTTTTCACTCGAAGAATCCGACGATGTCCACGGCGACGTGGACCGTTCCCTCGCCCGCCACGAACGGGCGGATGGCGAGGCGGCCGTCGTCCGAGAGCCGGAAGATGCCGTTGTTGGCCCGGTTCAGGCCGGCCCGGAAGTTGATGGCGCTCGTTCCGGTCGGGATCTCATCCGCGGGATAGACCGACAGGTTCCCGTTTCCGCTGGGCTTGATGGCGGTGATGTTCAAGGCCACGGCCCTGGCCCTGGCCGGAACGTCGCAGAGACCTCTCACGGGCACGATCCTCACGATGCCCGAACGCAACAGGTCGCCTCCCGGCACGGCCACCTGGCTGTCATAGACCCGGCAGGGCGCCAGGGTGTTGTAGCTCCCTTCGTTCGTGTCGTCGTCGAGCACGGTGACGGTGACGTCGGCCGGGTCGAGACCGTCGAACGCGGGATCCGAGCTCCGGGTTGCCGTGAGCAGCACCTGGAAGGTGCGGGTGCCGTTGACGAGGTCGTCGTCCGGAGCGCGGACGGGAACGGGACGCGGGACGCTCCAGTTCCAGGGCGAGAACACGGTGCCGAGGAGGGTGTCCGCATTTTCGAAGCGGACGACGACGCGGTCGGCCGGCGGCCGCGAGAGGACGACGTAGAACGCCGAGTCCTCCCCTTCCCGCAGCGTGATCCCCGCCGGCGGCGCCAGGACGAGGACCTCGGCGGGCACGCTCGGACCGGGGGCCGGGAGATTGATCAGCTCCACGATCACCGGGTTGAGCCCGGTGCCTTCCTTGGCCGCCACCGTCACGGTGTAGCGGACCGGACCATCCTCCTGGGAGTCCTGCTGTCCGGTGACCGTGACGTTGCGGATGACCTGCCAGTCGTCCGGGGTGAAGACCAGGGATGAGGGTGACGGCAGCCCCTCGCCCGGATCGGAGCTGCTGATCGTCACCGTGAGAGGGTTCGCGGGCCGGGTGTTGAGGGCCACGGAGAACGTGGCGGTGCCGCCGTTCTCGGTGGTCGCGAGCCCCTGGGTGGGAGCCACGGCGAGACCGGGCTGGGAACCCGTCTGGATGACGGTGACGTTCCTCGCGAGACTGCCGTTGTAGAGGGGATCCCCGGCTTGAGCGGGACCAAGCCGGATCTGATAGGTGACCGGCTCCTGGGAAGCCGGGCCGATCGGAGTCACGACGGCTCTCCGCGTCTCCCTCCATTCGGCGGCGTCCCCGGAGAGCACGATCTCCGTCGGCTCGACAGTGCCCTTGTCCGGCGCGAGGCTGGTCACGGGAAGATGGACGTCTCCATTCCGGGGACGCGATCGCACGCCGACTTCGAAGCTGGCGGGTGGGCCGCCGGGACGGGTGATCAGGTAGAGGGGAGAGATCTCGTAGGCGGTGAAGTCGTCGTCCACGTTGAGAAACTCGAGCCGGCGGACGCCCAGGCTGGTGAAGGCCGGGTCGCCTTCGACGGCTTCGACCTCGACGTCGTAGAGGACATTGTCGTCGTCGTAATCGTCGTCGACCCCGATCACGGTCAGGTGGATCGGATCGGGCAGGCCGTCGCCGGCCGCGACCTCGACCGTATCGATCCCGACCGTTCCCTCCGCCTCGTCCGTCGAGCGGATCCGGAACGTCGTGTCCTGCGCGGGACGTCCGTTGAGAGTCAGGCTGAAGGAGGCGGTGCCCCGGGCCTCGGTGGTGACGGAGGAGTCGACGTAGGCGAGGGTGAAGTCGGCCGACTCGTCGTCGAGGACGGTGACGGTCACGTCTGACGGATCGAGCCCGCCGAAGTCGGGGTCTTCGCTGAGGGTGAGGCCGGTGACAGCCCGGAACGTCCGGGTTCCGTTGTAGATCAGGTCGTCGGAGACCCGGACGGTGACAGGGCGAGGCTGGTCCCAGTCATCCGGAGTCAGGGTGACGGTGTCCTCGATGCTGCCGAGGCCGCCAGGGTCGGTCCGAAGGTCGATCCGGACGTCGAAGTCCGGGCGCCGGGACAGGACGAGATCGAAGGTGGCGGAACCACCTTCCCGGATTTCGAGCCCGCCGTCGGGAGCCCGGACCAGCACCTCGGCAGGTGTTTCGGGCGTGGAGTCGTCGTCGAGGTTGGTGAGCGTGATGCTTCGCGCGCCGAGGCTCGTGAAGGCCGGGTCTCCCGAGGTTGCCTCGACCTCGATCTCGTAGGAGACGTCGCCGTCGTCGTAGGAGTCGTCGGCTCCGGTGACGAGAATCGTGACCGACTGCGGCGGCTCCTCGCCTGTGGCCGGAATCGTGACCGTGGCGAGGTCGACCCTCCCCTCGGCCTCGTTGACGGACCGGATGTTGAAGATCGTGTCCTGAGCCGGCCGGCTGTCGAGGGTGAGGCCGATCGAGGCCGTTCCTCCCGCCTCGGTGGTGAAGGTGTTGTCGAGATGGCTCAGGGAGAAACGGGCCGCGTCGTTGTCGAGGACCGTGACGATGACGTCGTCCGGGTCCAGGCCGTCGAAGTCGGGATCGGGGCTCCAGGTCGGGCTAGTGATCACCTGGAAGGTGCGGGCGCGGTTGTAGACGAAGTCGTCGGCCGCGAAAACAGTGACCGGATGGGGGAGATACCAGTCGTCGGGTGTCAGGAGGGCGACTCCTGCGACGCTCCCGAGGTTGCCCGGTTCGGCATGGAATTCGACCCGGACCTCGTGGGCGGGCCTGCGGGAAAGGACGACATGGAACGTGGCGAAGCCGCCTTCCTCGACAGTCAGCCCTCCGGCCGGAGCCAGGACGAGCACCTCGGCCGGTGTGTCGGGCGTGGACGAGGACGGCAGGTTGATCAATCCGACCTCGACCGGTTCGAACCGGTCACTCCGGAGAGCGATCGTGTAGGAGGCCGGACCGTCGTCCTCGTGATCGTCCTGGCCGGTGACCGTCACGGTGCGGACGGCTTCCCAGTCCTCCGGCGTGAACGCGAGAGCGCTGGCCGAAGGGATGCCTTCGCCCTCGTCCGAGCTGGCGATCGAAACGGTGAGGTCGGTTTCGGGCCGCGCGTTGAGCGCCACGGAAAACGTTGCGGTGGCGCCGTCCTCGGTGGTGACGAGGCCCTGGAGCGGCGCCACCGTGAGCCCCGGCCGGGTGCCGGTCTGGACGACGGTGACCGGACCGGCGGTGAGGCCGTAGTAGAGCGCATCGCCGGATGCCGCGGGCCCCATCCTCACCTGGTACCGGAGGCTCTCTTCGGTAGGAGGGCCGACCGGCGTCACGGAAACCGTCCTGGGTTCGCTCCAGGATTCCTGGTCCTGGAAGGCGATCCCGTCTGGCGAAACAGTTCCGAGCCTGGGGTCGCTGCTCGCAACGGACAGCTCGACATCCTGCCTGGGCCGGCTGTTTGCCTCGACGAGGAAGGTTGCGGGAAGGCCTCCGGGCCTCGTGATCAATTCGAGCGGAGTAGCCCGCAGGCCGTAGGAGTCGTCGTTGAGACTGCCGAGGAGGATCCTGCGGGCGCCGAGCGCCACGAAGGACGGATCGCCCGCGACGGCCTCCACCTCGATCTCGTAGCCGCCGGCGTCAGCGTATTCGTCGTCGACGCCGGTCACGAGGATCGCGAGCGTTCCGGGCACGTCGGCTCCGGAGGCCGGAACGACCAGGGTTTCGGCGTCGACCTTGCCCCGGGCCTCATTGGTCGAGCGGATGGAGAAGGTCGTGTCCTGGGCAGGCCGGCCGTTGAGGTTGAGGCCGATCGAGGCCGTTCCTCCCGCCTCGGTGGTGAACGTGTTGTCGAGATAGCTCAGGAAGAAATCGGCCGGGTCGTCGTTGAGGACCGTGACGGTGACGTCGTCCGGGTCGAGGCCGTCGAAGTCGGGATCCGGGCTCCAGGTGTGGGTCGTCGTCACCTTGAGAACGCGTGTCCGGTTGTACCAGGAGTTCTCGGGAGCCCATACCGTCGCGCTGTGCGGAAGGTTCCAGTCGCCGGCCCGGATGTTGATGGTGGGGGAGACCAGCCCCAGCCCCTGTCCGCCGTCGAGGTAGACGACGACGTCCTGGGCGGGGCGACGGGAGAGGACGACCTCGAAGGTGGTGAAATCCCCTTCCACGAGGGTCAACCCTTCCGCTGGCGCCAGGATGAGCACCTCGGCCGGCACTTCAGGCGTGGACGAGGAAGGTAGATTGATCAACTGGACGTCGACCGGCTCGAAACCTTCACCCTGAAGCGTGATGCTGAAGACGGCCGGGCCGTCGTTTTCGTGATCGTCCTGGCCGGTGACCGTGACGGTGCGGACGGCTTCCCAGTCCTCCGGAGTGAACACGAGGGCGCTGGCCGAGGGGATGCCTTCTCCTTCGTCCGAGCTGGTGATCGAAACCGTCAGATCGGTTTCAGGTCGCGCGTTGAGCGCCACGGAGAACGTTGCGGTGCCGCCGTCCTCGGTGGTGACGAGGCCGCGCAGCGGCGCTACGGTGAGACCGGGGCGGGTGCCGGTCTGGATGACGG
Source organism: Acidobacteriota bacterium (assembly GCA_040349255.1). Lineage (GTDB taxonomy): Bacteria > Acidobacteriota > Thermoanaerobaculia > Multivoradales > UBA5704 > DATMER01. Next base: position 56,110 of record JBEQUE010000116.1, read on the forward strand.
TGATCGGATCGGGGGCGCGCCATTGATACGCCGGGTCGGCGGCTTCGGCCGCCGAGAAGACGATCTGGTAGCTGACGTTTTCTTCCGTCGGCGGACCGGCCGGCGTGACGGCGGCCTCCTGGGCTTCTTTCCATTCGGTCCCGTGATCGGGGAAGGTCAGGATCGCGGGCGAAACCGTTCCCCTGCCTTCATCGCTGCTGGCAAGAGGCAGATGGACGTCGCCGTCCTTCGGCCGGCTGATGACCTTGACCTCGAAAGGAACCGGCTGGCCTCCGGGGCGGGTGATCAGATGGGTGGGCGAGACCCGGAAACCCGCGACGTCGTCGTCCAGGTTGGTCAGCGTGATCCGAGCGGGCTCGAGCGCGACGTAGACCGGATCTCCCTCTTCGACCTTCGCCTGCAGGTCGTACTCCACCGGGCCGTCGACCCAATCGTCGTCGCCTCCTTCAATCGCCACCGGATAGGGCTCTCGCCATCTCCGGGCGTCGAGCGTCAGGGTTTTCCCGGGGAAGCCTCCCTCCTCGGGACGGCTCGACGTGATCCGTACCTGGAGGTCGGAGCGCGGCTGGCTGCGTAGCCTCAGCCCCAGGGTAAGGGCCGCGCCGCGCTCGCGCGTGGAGGGGGTCCCTTCGAGCTCGAAGGAGATCCCGGCCTGGTCGTCGTCCCGGACCGTGACCGGAATCTCGAGCGGAGCGAGCTCCAGGTACGGCGCATCTCCCTTCGACGTCTCGATCGAGAGCGAAAGACTCGCGTCCTCGCTGTCGAAGTCGTCCTTGGCGGCTTCGACCGTGACGAGCTGCGCCTCCCTCGAACCCGGTTCGAAGGTGAGGGTGTCGGGAGTGACGGTCACCGCCTGGGAGTCGGCCGTGAGCTTCAGCGTCGTGGGCGTATCCGGGTCGGAGAGCAGGGCCACCCGGAAGGAAGCCGAGGAACCTTCGCCGACCTCGATCGAGGCGACGTTGTACAGGTCGTATCCGGCCCTGTCGTCGTCGATCACGGTCAGCAGGACCTCGCCCGACTGGGGCCCCGAGAACGCGGGGTCGCTGCTGTAGACAAAGGCCGAGACCGTCAGCTCCTTGCCGCCATCGATCCGGGCGTCGTCCCGGGGTACCACCAGGACCTGCCGCGGCTGGTTCCAGTCGTGCGGCGTGAACGAAAGGACGTTCGGCACCAGGCTGGCTCCCGGGCCGGAGAGGTCGAGGCGGACCGTGACCGTCCCCTCGGGGCGCCGGCTGAGGACGACCCCGAAGGTTTCGGTCCTGCCCTCGCGGACCGTCAAGGTCGAGGCATGGGAGAGGAAGATCACTCCAGCCCCGGAGGCCCGGGGCAGGTTGACCAGGTCCACGCTGGCGGAGCCGGCGCCGGAGAGATCGATCGTGTACGGTTTGGGGCCGTCCTCCACGCCGTCGTCCTGCCCGGTGACGGTGACGGTGCAGATCTCGCTCCAGTCGTCCGGAGTGAACCGCAGGGACGCCGGAGACGGCACGCCTTCCCGGGGGTCCGAGCTGGTCAGCCCGACCGTCAGCTCGACATCGGGCCGCGTGTTGAGAGCCACCTCGAACGTGGCCGTGCCGCCGTCTTCCGTGGTGGCGAGGCCGTGCGCAGGGGCCACCGTCAGGCCGGGTTGCTCACCTGGCTGAACCACCGTGACCGGGGGTGCGAAGAGCCCCTCGAACCCGGGGTCGCCGCCGGAAGCGAGCCCGAAACGGACCACCCAGGTCTCGGTTTCCCCGGTCGAGGCCCCGGGCTGGATCCAGCCCTGCCGGGCTGCCTTCCAGTCGTCCTCGCCGGAGGAGAAGAGCAGCGTCGAAGGCGTGACCTGGTCGCGTTCCGGCCAGATCGGCAGGGAGACCACCGGCGGATCGCCAACCTCGCGCGGCCGGCTCGTGGCCTTGACTCCGAAGGAGACGGCGGGACCGCCGGAGCGGACGATCCGGTGGCTGGGAGATACCCGGAAACCTGCCGCGTCGTCCTCCAGGCGATACACCGGGACCGTCGTGGAAGAAAGGTTTTTGTAGTCGTCGTCCTCGCTGTCGGGGTCGAGCTGCAGGCTGATCCAGTAGTCCTGGCCGGCTTCGTCGTCGCCGGGAGCCTCGAGCGTCACCTCCTGCGGCTTGTCCCAGTTCTCCGGGGTGAATTCGAGGGACGTCGGCGTGACTTCGAGGCCGGAGGTCGCCTCGGCCAGGGTCACGTCTACGGTGACGGCCTGCCTGGGCTCGCAGGTCAGGGCGACCTTGAAGCTCCGCGAGCCGCCTTCGAGGATCCGCAGCGGATTGGATCCGGAGAAGTCCTCGCTGAGGTTCAAGCCCGCGTGATCGCCGTCGTCCCGGTTGACCAGGGCCACGTCCCGCGGGTCGACCTTCACGTAGCGCGCGTCGCCGTGAACCGGGCCGGTCCGGAGGAAATAATCGACGTCGCCGTCGATCCGGTGATCGTCCTTCCCCTTTACCCAGACCCGGCCCGCTGTCTTCCAGGACCCGGGCTCGAAGGTGAGCGACGGCGGATCGTTCTCCACGCTGCCTTCGGTCGCGTCGCTCACGGCCAGGTCGACGACGACGGTGGCGGACGGGCGGGTGGTGAGCTTCACGTCGACCGGAATCCGGGTCCCATTCTCCCCCGTGTAGGTCCCTTCGGGCGTGGAGAGGGTGAAGCCCGAGGTGTCGGTGTCGATCTGCCGGACGGTGAGGTCCTGCGGATCCCAGCCGTTGCCGTAGATGAGGTCGGTGCTGGCCGCGGTGATCTTCAGGGTGTAATTGCGGTCGTCCTCGTCGAGGGGATCGGGGTCGTCGGCCAAGCCCCGGATCGTCACCGTCCGGGCGTTGGACCAGTCGTCGGCGTTGAACACGAGCTTGTCGGTGCCGGCGGCCGTCGTGACCTTCGCTTCCGTCGTCGGAACGGCGGCGAAGGTCAGGGTGACAGCCTGGGCGGGCTGGCTCGCCAGGGCGACCGTGAACAGGGCCTGGCGTCCGGCCTGGTCGGTGACCAGGTCTCCGATGGGCGTGAGGACCAGATTGGGATCGTCGTCGCTCCAGATCAGGTCGACCCGGAGCACGCCGAGCTTCCCGTAGTCTTCGTCTCCGCTCGCGGCGAGCTCGATCTGCAGGTTCTGGCGGTCCCGGGTCTTCCCGTCGTCCTGAGGGGCTTCGAACGTCACCGTCTGCGGCTGATCCCAGGCTTCCGGCTGGAACACGAGAGGCGCCGAGAGGATCTTCACGTCGGGTGACGCCGAGGACGGCGTCACCGTCACCGGACTGAAGGGCCGGCTCGTGAGGCGGAGGCGGAAGCTCCCCTGTCTTCCTTCGAGGATCGGCAGCCGTCGGTCGGGAGGGAGCGGATCGGCCAGCGCCATGCCGGCATGGTCGTTGTCGTAGATGTAGGCCGGCATGAAGCCCATCGAGATCCCGCCAGTCTCCATCTGCACCTTGATCATCGCGGCGGCCTCGACCCAGTCGTCGTCGACCGCGGTGGCGGTCACCGGCAGCGGATCGCGCCAGAGCGCGGGTGAAAAGGTGAGCTTCCGCGGGGAGACGGCGAGCTGTTCGGGTTTCTCGCTGGTGAGATCGACGGTGAAATCCCTGTCGGGTCGGCTCCTCAGGGCGATCGTGAGCTGAGCGGTCCGGCTGAGGCTCTGCTGGGTGTTGATCCGCAGGTGCTCCGCTTCCGACAGGACAGCGTGGTTGTTCGTGTTGGCGCCGGGGCCCGGGCTCAAATTGATCACCGTGACCGTGACCGGGGCCGCGCCGCTGACCTGGATGCCGTAGGTCGTGTCCCCGTCGGGTTTGCCGTCGTCGACGCCGGTGACGACGACCCTCCTCACCGTGCTCCAATCCGAGGGGGTGAAGGTCAGGGTTTCCGGAGCGACCGTTCCTTCGTCGCGGTTGGTGCTGGCGAGCGTCACGACCGTGTCGGCCGCCGGCTGGCTGTCGAGAGCAACATAGAAGACAGCCGTACCTCCATCCTCGCGGGTCACCAGTCCCGCGGTGGGAAAGACCGTGATGCCCGGCGCCTCGTCGTCCTGGTTGATCAGGCCGACGTCGGGCGGGTCGAGCTTGTCGTAGCGTTCGTCGCCGCTGGTAGCCGGGCCGGTCAGGAGCACGTAGGACACGCTGCCATCGGCGAGGGTGTCGTTCGCGCCGATGACGGTGACGGTCTTGCCCTCCTTCCACTCGTCCGGCTGGAAGGTCAGGGAGGTCGCGCCGACCGATCCCTCGCTGGCGTCGCTGGTGGAGAGCGCCAACTTGACCGGA
>JBEQUE010000127.1:0-10897 GCA_040349255.1 Acidobacteriota bacterium
CCACCTGCGCTGTCTCCCAGGCCTCATCCCGCCCGAGCTCGCAGGCCAGGAGCCGGGCCACGGCCGGCGCGGCCTCGACGCTGGCCCGGGCGTCGAGGAGCAGGGCGCGAGTCCGGCGGGCCAGCACGTCCTCGACCGTGCGCGCCATCTCGTGGCGGGCCGCCCAGACCACCTCGCAGGCGCGGTAGGGGAGGCGCGGATGGAGCGGCTCCTTCCACTCCGGCCGCTCCTCGGACAGCCGGGTGAGGGCCGCCTCGTCCGAGCCGTAGACCGCCTGGTCCGCCGTGGGATCCACTTCCGCCGACCAGCCGTGGAGCCGGAGCTCGGCCGTGCCCGATGGAAACTCCGGCAGCCCGCCCAGGACCGCCGCCTGGTCTACCGTCTCCTCGCCCATCCGGCGATATGTGGTCCACTTGCCGCCCGTGATCGTGACCAGGCCCGAGGCGGAGATGAACAGCGTGTGGTCCCGCGAGAGAGTCGCCGTCCGCCCGGCCTCGCCATGCCGGATCAGGGGCCTCTGACCCGCGAAGCAGGAGAGGACGTCCGCGGGCGACGGATCGCGCGTCAGGTAGCGCACCGCATGGGTCAGGAGGAATTCGATCTCCTCGGGCAGCGCCCGCGGCTCCAGCGAGATTTCCGGGACCGCCGTGTCCGTCGTGCCCACGAGGACCCGGCCGTGCCAGGGGACGGTGAAGAGAACGCGGCCGTCGTCGGTGTGCGGGACCATGATGGCGCTCTCGCCGGGCAGGAACGAGCGATCGAGGACGAGGTGGGCTCCCTGGCTCGGCGAGAGGATCGGCTCGCAGCCCGGCTCGTCCATGCGCCGCAGGCCGTCGGAGAACACGCCGGTCGCGTTGACCACCACCCTGGCGTGGACCGCGCTCTCGGCGCCGGTCTCGGCGTCCCGCACCACGGCTCCGCGCACCAGGCCGCCCTCCTTGAGGAGAGAGATCACCGGCAGGTAGTTGAGCGCGACGCCGCCCAGGTCGAGGATCGTCCGCATCAGGGTGATCGCGAGGCGGGCGTCATCGAACTGGCCGTCCTGGTAGATGACGCCGCCGCGCAGCCCTTCGGGCTCCAGCGTCGGAATCCTCTCCAGCGTTTCCTCCCGGGAGAGGGAATGGGACGGACCGAGACCCATCCGTCCGGCCAGCATGTCGTAGAGCTTGAGGCCGGCGCCGTAGAACGGGCCTTCCCACCAGTCGTAGGCCGGAACCACGAAGGAGAGGTTGTGGACCAGATGCGGAGCGTTCCGCAGCAGGAGGCCGCGCTCGTGGAGGGAATCGAGCACCAGCGAGAGGTTTCCCTGTCGCAGATAGCGGACTCCGCCATGGATGAGTTTTGTGGTGCGGCTGGAGGTCGCCTTGGCGAAGTCGTGCGCCTCGACGAGGAGCGTCCGGTAGCCGCGGGAGGCCGCCTCGACCGCCGTGCCGAGGCCCGTGGCGCCGCCTCCGACGACCAGGAAATCCCAGGGCTCGCCGAGGCGGGCCAGAAGAGAGTCTCTCAAACCGCCCATCCCTTGGCCTTTTCGACCGCCCTCCGCCAGAGCGCGCGCATCCCGTCGGCCCGGCTCCGGTCCGGAGAGGGCTCGAAGACCCGCTCCACCTGCCAGTGGGCGGCCACATCCTCGGGGCTGTTCCAGACTCCGGTCGCCAGGCCGGCCAGGTAGGCGGCGCCGAGCGCGGTCGTCTCCGTCACTTTAGGCCGCGCCACGGGAACGCCGGCCAGGTCGGCCTGGAGCTGCATCAGGAGATTGTTGGCCGCCGCTCCGCCGTCCGCCCGCATCTCGGAGACGGCCACGCCCGAGTCCGACTCCATGGCCGAGACCACGTCCGCCACCTGGTGCGCGATCCCCTCCAGCGCGGCCCGGGCGAGGTGGGCAGCCGTGGTGCCGCGGGAGATCCCGACCAGAACGCCGCGCGCGTACGGATCCCAGTGCGGCGCGCCGAGACCGGTGAAGGCCGGGACCAGGACGACGCCGCCCGAGTCCGGCACGGTCTCGGCGAGCGCCTCGCTCTCGGGCGAGGTCTTCAGGATCCCGAGGCCGTCGCGCAGCCACTGCACCGCGGCGCCGCCGACGAACACGCTCCCTTCCAGGCAGAAATCCGTGTGGCCACGGAGGCGCCAGGCGGGCGAGGTGAGCAGCTCGTTCTTCGACCGGATCGCGGTGCGGCCCGTGTTCATCAGGAGGAAACAGCCGGTGCCGTACGTGCACTTCGCCATGCCGGTGCGCAGGCAGGCCTGTCCGAAGAGAGCCGCCTGCTGGTCGCCCGCGACGCCGGCGATGGGGATCGGGCCGCCGAAGAGGTCCGGCGCCGTCTCGGCGTAGACCTCGCTCGACGAGCGGACCTCGGGCAGGATTCCGGGCGGCACGTCGAGCGCGGCGAGCAGCTCGTCGTCCCAGCGCTCGCCGTGGATGTTGAAGAGGAGCGTGCGGGACGCGTTCGTGACGTCCGTGGTGTGGACCGCGCCGCCGGTCAGGTTCCAGATCAGCCAGGAGTCGATCGTCCCGAAGGCGAGGCGCCCTTCCTCGGCCGCCGTCCGGACGTCGGGCACGTTGCGGAGCAGCCAGGCGAGCTTGGTGCCCGAGAAATAGGGGTCGAGCACCAGGCCGGTCTTGCGCCGGAACGACGGAAGATGCCCGCTGTTGCGCAGGCGCGCGCAGTCCTCGGCGGTTCGGCGGTCCTGCCAGACGATGGCGTTGTGGAGAGGCTGGCCGGTCCGGCGATCCCAGACCACCACCGTCTCGCGCTGGTTGGTGATGCCGAGCGCAGAGATGTCGCCGGCGTCGAGCCCGGCCTTGGAAAGAGCCTCGCGGGCCGTGGCGAGTTGGGACTCCCAGATCTCGGCCGGATCGTGCTCCACCCATCCGGGCTGCGGGAAGATCTGTCGGAACTCACGCTGGGCGACGGCTTGGACGGCGCCGGAGTCGTCGAACACGATGGCGCGGGAGCTGGTGGTCCCCTGGTCGAGCGCGAGGATGTGGGCCAAGGCGAGGTCCTCCGGGAGGAACTCTACAACGCCGGACAGTGTAAGCTTCCCGCGCGTGAGCACGGAGAAGCATACCAACCCCACCTCCTCGCCCCTGCGGCCGCACCCTCTCCTGACCCGCTACTACGCCGACGAGGCGCAGCGGCGCCGGCGGGTCGGGACGTGGTTCGACGAGGCGGCGCCCGACTACGACTGGGTCAACCGGGCCATGAGCTTCGGCTCGGGCCGGTGGTACCGACGCGGCGCCCTGGTCCGCAACGGCCTCGCCGCCGGCATGACGATGCTCGACGCCGGCTCGGGCACGGGCGTCATCGCGGCCGAGGCCCAGGAGATCGTCGGAAGCTCGGGAAAGGTCGCGGCCCTGGACCCGAGCCTCGGCATGCTCGGCCAGGCGGCGCGGCGCGGCGTGCGCACCCGGATCCGCGGCGTCGCCGAAGCGCTCCCGTTCGCCAGCGGGACCTTCGACTTCCTCTCCATGGGTTACGCCCTGCGGCACGTGCCCGACCTGCGCGCCACCTTCGCCGAGTACCGCCGCGTTTTGAAGCCGGGCGGCAAGCTCCTCATCCTGGAGATCACGCCGCCGCGCTCGCGCCTCGCCTTCCACCTGCTCAAGATCTACCTGGGCCGGCTCGTGCCGCTCGTCGCGGGCTTCGGGCAAGGGGGCCGGACGTCCCGCGAGCTGATGGAGTACTACTGGGACACGGTCGAGAGCTGCGTACCGCCCGCGACCATCCTGGAAGGTCTCGCGGAAGCCGGTTTCGTTCGCCCGCACCGCCACGTCGTCCAGGCGATCATGTCGGAGTACACGGGCGCCGCGTGAACCTTCCCTGAGGCCGAACGAACGGGGAACGCACCGATCCCTGTCCGTTCTGTCCCGCATCGGACAGGGAACGAATCGATCCCTGTCCGATTTCCCGCGCAACGGACAGGGAACGGACCGATCCCCGTCCGACGCGTTGCAAAACGGACAGGGAACGAGCCGTTCCCCATCCGAATCGCCGCGAAACGGACGGGGAACGAACCGATCCCTGTCCGACGCGTCGCAAATCGAAGAGGGAACGAACCGTTCCCCGTCCGAATCACGGCAAATCGGACAGGGAACCGTCCGTTCCCCGTCCGTTTTGTCTCGCATCGGACAGGGCTCAGCCCGTTCCCTGTCCGAATTGCTTCGTGGTGGACAGGGAACGGACCGATCCCTGTCCGAATCGTCTCGTTGTTTAGAGGGAACGAAACGAGCCCTGTCCGAATTGCCGCAAAACGGACAGGGAACGATTCGTTCCCCGTCCGCGTCGTCTCAGAGAAGCTCATCGCGCCGGCTCGAACCAGATCTCGACCTCATATCCGTCGGGATCCGAGAAGAACAAGTAGGGCTCGCCGGGAACAAACTCGCCGCGGCTCCGCACTGTGCCACCCGCCGCTTCGACCGCCTCCACGGCCGCGCCGATGTCCGCCGCATCGACGAGCCGGAACCCGAAGTGCCGGATACCGCCAGCCTTGCCTGGATCCGGCTCTTCTTCGGTGAGGACGAGCACGTCATGGCACCCCGGCGTCTCCACCTGAGCCCAACCGTCGCCGCGGTAGGTTTCGACCATCCCGAAGACCTGCTGATAGAAGCGCGACGAGCGCTGGGCGTCGCGGACGGCGAGGGCGAGATGGGTGAGGCCTCGGGTCTTGACCCTGGTCGATCGAAGCTCCTGTGCCGGCCCGCTCCCTACGGGAGCGGGCGAGGCTGCATGATCGCATGAAACAGACTCAGGGCCGGGGCTCGTCCACATCGCGGCCGGCAAGCGGCCAACGCGGTACGTGTAAGCTCCCTGTCGCCGAGGGCGAGAAGAACGTCAAGGCGGGATGGTTCGACAAAGTCTTTCCCTTTGGTAGTGTTAGTAAAGTTATTACCAGGAATATCCTCAAGGCCATGGCAACGCCCAGTTGTCACTCGGTCGCTTGTACACTGAAGGCAGAGGCGTGCCGCAGGACCGCGTTGTGGCGCACCAGTGGTTTAATCTTGCTGCTGTCCGTCTCACCGGAGATTTTCGAGACGAAGCTGTCAAATTAAGGAACAAGACTTCCAAAGGACTTACTGCGGGCCAACACGCTGAGGCTGAGGCAATGGCGCGCCAATGGCGGCAAAAAGACTGGGACGAGATAAAGGACGATCCTTCAGTAGTACAATTCTAAGAGCCAACAAGCTCATGCGCACTATCTACAGGCAGTAGCAGGATAACCGGTGGTGCTGTATCACAGAGAGCCTACAACAAGGCGTAGTCGTGCTCGTCCACCCATGTGATAGCGGGAGAAATGCGGCGAGGCCTCCCAGCGCTCCCACCGCGAGCATGGCGGGCTCGCGGCCGGCCTGACCGAGGCCGCGGCCGGCCTGGCGTCTATCGCGATCATCCGGTTTCCAAGGGCTGCACGTCTCCGTTCGCTCCGATCTGGATCAACGAGATGGTGCGCCGGCAGTCCGGAGGCGGCAAGTGATTTGCAATGTTTTAGATCCTGTCATCTTCGCAGAATCGAAGCCAATAATCTTCACCCTTCCCCTTGCGGTCCCGATCAGACAGGGCTAGAATAGAACCCTAGCTTCAAATCGAGTCCAGCTTGACGGCAGGGAGACCCTGGTGGGCCTTTGTGTTGTCTTGCGTTTCCGTTGTTTCGGGAAGGAAGGGGAGATGTCCGCTTCGAGCTACGCTTTTCCGTGGCCTCGCCTGAGGAGACGGATCGCCGGTCTTCTTTGCTGGGCTCTGCTGCTGCAGGCAGCCCCCGGACTGGCCGGGTCCGTGAGGATCGGCTGGTGTCGAAGTCCGATCGGAGCGGCCGGGTGACGACCTATCTCCATGACGACCTCGGCCGGTTGGTGAAGACCACCTTTCCCGGCGGCGCCTCCATGCAAAGCGCCTACGACGCGGCCGGACGCATGATCTCCTCCACGGACGCGCTCGGCCACCTGACCACCTACGAGTACGACGCGGCGGGGCGGCGGACCCGCGTGATCGATGCCCTGGGAGGTCAAACCGACTTCGAGTACGACGGCGCGGGCAACCAGGTCGCCATGACCGATCCGAACCGGCATACCTCCACCTCCGTCTACGACGATCTTGGACGGCTGGTGCAGATGATCTATCCGGACGGCACCCGCCGCGAGGTGGAGTACGACGCTCTCGGGCAGCGGACGGCGGAAACCGATCAGGCAGGGCTGACCACCCGCTTCGGCTACGACGCTCTCGGCCGACTGCTCACCGTGACCGACGCCCTCGATCAGGTCACCCGTTACGCCTACGACGAGCAGGGAAACCGGATCTCGCAGACCGACGCCAACGGCCATACGACGCGCTTCGAATATGACGAAGCCGGGCGGATGACCCGGCGCGCGCTGCCGGATGGGCTGGCTGAAACCTTCGAGTACGACGCCAGGGGGAATCTCGCCAGGAGGATCGACTTCAAGGGCGCGGTCACCACCTACGACTACGACGAAGCCGGACGGCTGCTGGCGAGGAGCTCCGCGACAGGAAGCCGGGCGAGCTTCACCTACACGGCCACCGGCCGGCGCGAGACGGCGACCGATGCCCGGGGAACGACCCGATATTCCTACGACTCGCGCGGCCGGCTCACCGCCCTGGTCTATCCGGACGGCCAGCGGCTCGGCTATGCGTACGACGCCCAGGGAAACAGGACGGGCCTGACCGCGCAGGTCGGCGCCGCGAGCCTGAGCGCGAGCTACACCTACGACGCGCTCTATCGCCTGACGGGCGAGGCGGTTGCGGTGTCCAATGCAACGGTCTATCAGAAGAGCTTCGAATACGATCCGGTCGGCAACCGCCTGAAGCAGGTTCACACCGGAGGAGCCGCGGGCGGCGGCTTCATCACGAGCTACGAGTACGACGCCCGGGATCGTCTGACCCGCGAGGGGGCGAAGGAGTGGACCTGGGACGCCAACGGCAATCTGGCCGGCAAGGAAGGCCAGTCCTCTTACGGCTGGGATTCCGAGGACCGCCTGCAATTCGTGACACTGGCCGACGGCACGGTCGTCACCAACACCTACGATGCGGATGGCGTCCGGACGCGGACAGAGACCCGGAAACCCGACGGGACGACCGCCGTCGTCGATTACCTGGTCGATACCTCGGGCCCGCTCAGCAGGGTGATTGCGGAAAGCGCCGGCGGAGCCCTCACAGCCTACTATCTGCAGGGGGAAGACCTGCTCGCCGTCCTGAGGCCGGAGGCGCAGGGGTGGACGAGCCGCTTCTATCATGCCGACGGGCTCGGGAGCATCCGGGCGCTCACGGACGAGACGGGCCTTGTTACGGACCGGTATTCCTTCACCGCGTTCGGAGAGTTGACGCTGCATACCGGCGAGGATGAGAGCGCTTATCTCTTCGGCGGAGAGGAGCTGGATCCGAGCTCCGGGTTCTACTATCTCCGGGCCCGCTGGATGGATCCGGGCGCCGGGAGGTTCGCGAGCGCCGATCCCTTCGGCGGCTTCGACTACGATCCGGCGTCGCTTCACAAGTATCTCTACGCGAATCTCGATCCTGTACGGAACACCGATCCCAGCGGACTGTTCACGATCGTCGACGTGCTGGGATCGATGCTTCAGACCACCCTGGCGTATGGGCAGCGGGCGATCAGGGCCTACTGGACCTTCGAGAAGGCGAACTCCTTCATCAACGCTTTGCTCGTCGCCTATGCCGTGTTTGCCATCACGAGGGCCTTCCTGGAGCCCCAGAAAGCCTCCCATTGGGGTCCCAACGCAGGCTGGACAATCGATGTAAGGATCAATAGCCTGACGAGAGGGCGTTGGCCTGACATAGGATACGAGCGCCGGATCTGCGGCGATGCACGGAGGTGTCCCAGCGACATCCTGCGGCTCTCCTGGAAATCCAACAAGGTTCGGGTGAGCATGACGCCCGAAGGCCTTCGCTTCGGGGGAGGCAAGAACATCACTCTCTATGAAAAGAAATTTGCCCTTGTCGCCCTGAAACTGGATCTCGCCATCCGGGGTGGGTGGCAGGTGACGAGCAACCTCGGCCGCGCCGGACACAAGAATCTCACCTTTGGCCTCGAATTCAAGGTGGAGGCTCCGGGCAAGTTCCTCGCCAGCTCCTTGACAGCCCGGACTCCCTTCTTCAACACGGACGACTTTTAGTGTGACGGCATGAAGATCGACCACTATTTCCCAGTCAAGAAGCTCTCTCCGTTCATGGTGCTGATCGGAGGAGGATCCATGTTCCTCGTGAAGGGGCGACTGCCGCAGGACTCCCTGGATGGAGAGGTTGATGTTTCCAGCTTGGCCGTGCAATGCGAGATCAAATTCTCCGAGTTGATCAATCTCTCCGTGAACAAGAACAATCAGGATGTGACCGTGCTTTACGGCCCACGGAGATTTGAGCACGACACGGCAGCCTTCACGCTGGAGAGCGCTGAAGCCAGGGAGGCGTTCCTGGACATCGTCGCGAGGAGGTTGCCCGGAGGCTTTGCCCGGGAAGAAGAGCGCTACGGACCCTTCCGCAACATCTTCGGCCCCGCCGCCGGCGTGCTTCTTTCTGCAACGGCGGCGGTATCGCTGGGGATCGACCTGGCGCGGGGATTCGACTGGCAGGTCGCCGTCATGCTGGCCGTGAGCTCTTTCTTTCTCCTCGGTACTCTCGGGTGGCTCGTCGAACGGCTGAAGGCTCCCGCCGTCATGATTCACGTCGAGCCCAAGGCCGGTGCCGACAACTGAAGCTCACGGCCGGCGCCGTGAGGGTCTTCATCTTCGTTTTTCATTGCTGTTGTGAGCGGGTTTAAGGAGCTTGGGATGAGAGGACATCGCGCGTCGTGGCTCTTCGGGGCGCTGTTGCTGGCTTTGACCGTGACTCTGGCCGGAGGCGCGCCGCCTCCGCGGCCGTCGAGCTTCTACGGCACGGTGACTGTCGGCGGGGCCGGCGGCAGCAACGCCGCCGCCGGCACGGTCGTGTCCGCCTGGATCGGCGGCGTCCGGTTTGCCGAGACCGCGGTGGTCGTCGCCGACGGTCTCTCGGTCTACCGGCTCGACGTGCCCGGCGACATCCCGGGCACCGCCGCGGTCGAAGGCGGCCAGTCCGGCCAGACGATCGCGTTCAAGGTCGCCGGTGCCCAGGTGCCCCAGACCGCCGTCTGGCAGGATGGCACCGCGTTCCGCCTCGATCTCACCGCTCCGGTCGGACCCGACCTCACGGTCTCCGTCGGCGACGGCGCGACCGAAGCCTCTCCGGGCGCCACGCTCACCTATACGATCAGCGTCCTCAATCACGGCTCGGGCACGGCGAAGGGCGTCGTCGTCCGTGACACGCTTTCGGCCGCGACCGCTTTCGTCTCCGCCTCGGACGCGGGCACCGCAACGGGCGTCGTCGTCGCCTGGCCCGCTTTCGATCTCGCGGAAGGCCAGAGCGCGACGCGCACGGTCACCGCCCGCGTTTCGACCTCGATTCCGGCCAGCCTCGCCTCGGTGACCAACGTGGCCACCGCGCTCGACGACGGCACGCGTGGGCTCGATCCCAGGCCGGCCGACAACACGGCCTCCGACGTCGATACCCTCGATGCGTTCCCGGATCTCGTGGTGGACGTCGACAACGGCGTCGCCCAGGTGATTCCCGGACAGCGCCTGGAGTACACGATCACGGTTTCCAACACCGGAGCCCGCGAGGCGACCGGCGTGGTGCTGCGCAACACCCTTCCGTCCGGGATCACGTTCTTCGCGGCGAGCGACAGCGGCGTCGAGTCGGGCAATCCGCCGAGCCTCGTCACCTGGCCCGCGTTCTCGCTCGCGGGCGGCGCGACGGTCAGGCGCTCGTTCACGGCCCAGGTGACCGGCGCGCCGTCGGTCACGACCCTGACCGACACCGCCTCGGTCACGGAAGCCTCCGGCACTGATCCGCATCCGGCCGACAACGCCGACACCGACTCCGATCCATTGATCCAGAAGCCGGACCTCACGGTGTCCTCGGTCGGCACGTCCGGCGCCGCCACCGATCCGCAGACGCTCGCGGTCTCCGGCAGCGTCGCGGTCGGCATCGCCAACGGCGGCAATCTCGGCGTCTCCACGGGCTTCGCGCTCGTGGTCTTCGAGGACCGCGACGCCGACGGCGCTTTCACGGCGGCGACGGACAACCCGCTCGGCCAGGCGAGCGTCGCCGAGCCGGTCCCGGCCGGCGGCAGTCTCTCCGTGAGCGTTCCGGTCTCCGGCACGGTCCTGTTCCGCGACAACCGGCTCTCGGCGTTCGTGGACAGCGGCAAGGCGATCGCGGAGCTCGACGAGACGAACAACGTCGGGACCGTGGCGCAGTCCTGCGGCCCCGTGGCGGCAGGCGGTGGTTTCCATCCGGTGCTGGAGCTCAACTGGCCGCGGCCGGGCATCGTCCAGACCACGTCCGTGGACAGCGCCTCCAGCCCGGTGGTGGTCCACCTGACCGACGACAACGGCGACGGAAAATGGGATGAGAAGGACGTGCCGTCCATCGTCTTCACGACCGGGAACTACGATCCGCCGCTGACCTACGTCCCCTCGATGCTCCGCGCGATCCGCGGCGACACCGGGGCCCCGATCTTCGACGTCCCCGCGGCCATCGAGGGCGGCCTGTTCTACGAGTTTTCCCAGGCCACCGTGGCGGCCGGCGACGTGGATCTCGACGGGAAGCCCGAGATCGCGGTGTCCATCGTGGCGGGCTCGGCGAACGCCACGCCGTTCAACGTGCTCGCCCTGTACGAGCACGACGGGCGGCGCAAGTGGAAGAGCGCTCCGTACTCCACGCACCCCGCCGGAACGGTCGCCAACCGCGACAACCCCGCCATCGCGGACATCGACCGCGACGGCGTGCCCGAGATCGTGGTCGGCGCCCATGTGTTCAACGGCAACGGCACGCTGCGCTGGAAGGGGACCGGGGGACAGGGT
>JBEQUE010000131.1:0-14196 GCA_040349255.1 Acidobacteriota bacterium
CCACCTGCGACTGCGGATCGAGCCAGGCCCTCCGCGTCTCCGGCTTGAGGCCGCGGCCCTCCAGGACCGCCGTCAGGAACCGGGCGTAGTCGCCGGCCGTGGTCAGGAGGCTGGCCGCGGCATTCGCCTTCTGGCCGCGGTCGGTCGGTCGGACCGCGCCGCTCTCGTCGACGCCCGCGGCGGCGTCCGCCTCGAAGGCCGGCTTCCAGACGTAGTTGCTGCGGGTCATGCCGAGGGGCTCGAACACCTCGCGGCGGGCAAGGTCGTCGAGCGGCAGGCCGGTCAGCGCCTCCGCGACCTTCTGGAGATAGACGAACGCTTCCCCGGAGTAGCCCCAGGACTCGCCCGGCGTGAACCGCAGCGGGATGGGGCCGTCGCCGAATTCCCAGTTCGGCAGGCCCGTGGTGTGGGAGAGGACCATCCGGGCCGTGATCCGGCGGGCGCGCTCGTCCTTCAGGCGGGGGTGGGGCAGATAGGCGGCGAGCGGCCGGTCCAGGTCGATCACGCCGCGGTCCGCCAGCCGGAGCACGACGTAGGAGAAGACCGGCTTGCTCAGCGACGCGGCCTGGAAGACGGTGTCCGGCGTGACCCGCGCGCCGCCGGAGGGGTTGGCGACGCCCAGGGCGCCGGTCCAGACGGTCCGCCCGTCGCGGAGGACCGCGATGGAGAGACCGGGGACGTCGCCTTCCCGCATCAGCCTCGGGACCTCTTTCTCCAGGCGGGTGCAGAGATCGGCTTCGGGAGCCTGCGCGAAGAGCGGCGGAGAGGCGGCCAGGACCAGGGCGGCCAGGATCGGAAGACGGTTCATGGGCCTCCTTCGGCGGAGCACGGGCATGGGACGGACCTGCTCGTCGGATACGCGCGGGCTGGAGCGGAGTTGCGGCGGGATCGGAGCGGGATGAAAAAGCCGGGAGACGCCCCCGCCTCCCGGTAAAGGCGCTGACGCCCTCCTGCCGCCTCCGGCCGCAGCCGGAGGCTCGGGCCTCTGAAGATGAAGTGGGGCGAGCCCGGCGATTGTTTCAGGGTGGATCGTCTTCCTGCCGTCGAGGCCCGCCGGCCAGGAACCAGGTCACCGGCTTCCTGTAAAGCACCGCGAAACGGCACAGCTCCACCGGATCGATCCGCCGGTCGCCGGATTCCACGCCGAGGATGAACGACGGCGGACGGTCGAAGCCCTCCGCCGCCTCCTCGATCGTCAATCCGGATTCCTGGCGCGCCTGCCGGAGCTTCCGCAGCAACTCCCTGTAGTCGGCTTCCCAGTGCATTCCACCCCCGCATCCCAAGGCGGGATGAGCCCGGGAATGGTTGCAGAAAGCATGCCGGAAGAACAACCCTTCTGAGCCCGGGAAAGCGGGTCAGTTGCTGCAGGGCTCCGGCAGAAAAAAGCCCAGCGGTTTCTTGTAGAGGTCAGCGAAGTAGCACAGCTCGACCGGGTCGATCCGGCGGTCTCCGCTCTCGATCTTGGACACGAACGACTGCGGTTTCCCGAAGAACTCCGCGACGGTCTCCTGGGTCATGCCGGCTTCCTGCCGGGCCTGCCGCAACCGCTCCACCATGGCTTCGTACTCCGTTGCGTTGATCGTTCCCACGTCCAACCTCCTCTCTCCCGCTCGTACAGCTATGGTGACGGCAGCAGGAGAATGCAGGGTTGATGCCTGCCGGACGGCTTCCCGATCCACCCCGTTCCGGTTACCATTCGCGCGAGGAGCTTGAGCCATGACCAGAACCTGGAAGGTTGCGATCCTGTTGGGCATCGTCCCGGCTCTCAGTTGGAACCGCAGCGCCGAGCCCGCGCAGAGCCCCCATGCCGGCAGCCGCGCGCCCGCCGGCACCGCGGCGGGCGACCCGAACGCGAGCGAGGGCGACTCCCCGTTCGACGGCCATTACGAGCGCACCGGCACCGGCGGGAACACGGCCGAGATCGACATCCTGCAGGTGGGCCCCGGCGTCCTCCGCGTCAAGGGTCTCGCCACCTGGGTCGGCAACGCGGAGACCGGCAACGTGAACACGGGCGACTTCTCCGGCACCGTGAAGCCGGAGCGCCTCAAGGCCCGCTTCGAGAACGCGGACGGCTGCAAGCTGGACATCCTGTTCCATGCCGAGGGCCTGAAGGTCGAGAAGACCGCCTCGGCCTGCGGCGGCCTCAACGTGACCTTCGACGGCGAGTACAAGCGGACCGGCCCCCCCAAGCTCGGCCAGGCCGGCGGGCGCTGACCCGGAATCGATCCTGGATCGGCGCCGCGCAACCCTCCGCGGCGACGGGGTTTCTCCATCCTGCCAGTTGCGGTATCGTCAAGCGTTCCCCGAGAGCGGAGCGGCGCGCAGGAACACGCAGCGAGAACGATCTATGTCGGACCACAACGAGCGCGAGACCGAGATGCACGAAGAGACCACCACGCTGGCCGGCGAGGGAGAGAACGCCTCCGCCGGGCAGGACGAGCAGCACTCCGAGATCCTTGAAACCTCCGAGCCCGAGACCCACGCCGAGCTCGCCCCGACCGCCGAGGAGGAGCAGGCCCGGCTCGACGCCGAGGCGCCGCTCACCGACGAGGCCGTGGCCCACGCCGAGAGCCAGACCGACCAGGACCGCGCCGAGCTCGCGGCCGAGGGAGCCCGCTGGGGCTTCGTCGACGAGGAGGGCAGCGTGCGCCTCCGCGAGGCCGACGGCTCGCCAAGCCGGGTCATCGGCAGGATGAAGGGCCGCAACCCCGAGGCCGCCCTGGCCTCCTTCGTCCTCAAGTTCCGCCAGATCACCGAGCGGGTCGAGGCGCTGGAGCGCGAGATGGAGGGCGAGGAGAGCAAGACCCGCTTCGCCGGCCGCATCCGCACGATGCTCGGCTGGGTGCCCAAGGCCAACGCCCTCGGCGACTTCGACGCGCTGACCCCGCGTCTCCAGGCGCTGGAGGAGGCCTCGCGCGCCCAGCTCGACGAGAACCTCCGCCGCAAGGAGGCCATCGTCGGCTCCATGGAGGAGCTCAGCGAGTCGAGCGAATGGAAAAGCACCGCCGACGCCGTCAAGGCCCTCCAGGCCGAGTGGAAGACCGTCGGGCCCGTGCCGCGCGAGCGCAGCGACGAGCTCTGGCAGCGCTTCCGGTCCGCCGGCAACCGCTTCTTCGAGCGCCGCAAGGCGCACTACGAGGTCCAGGAGCAGGAGCAGCAGGCGAACCTGGCCCGCAAGGAGGAGCTCTGCGCCAGGGCCGAGGAGCTCAGCGGCTCCACGGAGTGGAAGCCGGCCGCCGAGGGCCTGAAGGCGCTCCAGGCCGAGTGGAAGACCGTCGGCCCCGTGCCCAAGGAGCACAACGACCGCGTCTGGGAGCGCTTCCGCAAGGCGAACGACGCCTTTTTCGAGCGCCGCCAGTCGCACTTCTCCCACCAGGACACCGACCTCCAGGAGAACCTGCGCCGCAAGGAGGAGCTGTGCGCGCGGGCCGAGGAGCTGAGCGGCTCGACCGAGTGGCGCGCCACCGCCGAGGCGTTCAAGACGCTCCAGGCCGAGTGGAAGGCGCTCGGGCCGGTGCCCAAGGATTCGAACGAGGCCGTCTGGGAGCGCTTCCGCAAGGCCGCGGACGACTTCTTCACCCGCCGCAAGGCGCACTACGACCAGCTCGAGAAGGAGCAGAAGGAGAACCTGCGCCGCAAGGTGGCCCTCTGCGAGCAGGCCGAGGCGCTCAGCACGGCCGAGGAGTTCAAGTCGACCTCCGAGGCGCTCAAGGGTCTCCAGGCCGAGTGGAAGACCGTCGGACCGGTGCCGCGCGCCAGGGCCGACGCGCTCTGGGAGCGCTTCCGCAAGGCGAACGACGCCTTCTTCAGCCGCCGCGCCGCCTTCTTCGAGCAGCGCGACCAGGACCGCTCGCAGGGCCGCGGCGAGTGGCAGGAGCGCCTGCGCGAGGCCCTCGACCGCAAGCGCGACCAGGCCGACCGGCTGCGCGAGTCGATCCGCTACGACGAGGACACCGCCGGCCGCTGGCGCACCCGCCTCGCCGACATCCGCCCGGGCGCGCGCGAGCAGGAGATCCGGCAGGACATCGAGAGCCGGCTCTCGGACATGGAGACCAAGCTCGAGACCAAGCGCGGGCGGCTCCAGGGGATCGAAGAGGACATCAAGGCGATCGAGGCGAAGCTGTAGGCTCCTTGACCGCCGGCCGCCCCCGTCATACCCTCCCCCTATCGTTTCGACGGGGGGGAGGGCGGCCATGTCCGGTGACGAGAGTGTCGTCCAGATCATCTGCCTGGCCATCGCCGCGCTCACGTGGCTGCCCTGGCTCTGGGAGGGCTACACCTGCGCGCGCCTGGGCTCCCGGTTCAGCGACCGCTGGATCCTCTACATCGATCCCCTGATCTGCGCGGCGGTCCTGGCCGCCGTGCTCCGCTTCTACGCCTCGGCGGACGTGCGGGACAGCCCGATCTACATCCTCTTCTACCTCGCCATGGGCGCCGCCTGGGTGGGGCTCTCGGCGCGCTACTTCCTGCCGTACTTCGGCCTGAGCCCCCGGGACGACGTGATCGAGCGCAGGAATCCGGCGGCGGCCCACGCCCTCGGCGGCGCGCTCCTCGGCCTCACCCTCTGCTTCGCGGGCGGCAACATCGGCAACGGCCCCGGCTGGTGGGTGGTGGTCTTCTCCGCCGCGCTCTCGACGGCCTCGTTCTTCGTCCTCTGGGCCCTCCTCGACCGCTTCACGGGTCTGGCGGACGCGGTGACGGTCGAGCGCGACCCGGCGTCGGGGATCCGCCTCGGGGGCTACTTCCTGGGCTCGGGCCTGATCCTCGGCCGCGCGGTGGCCGGCGACTGGGTGAGCATGCGCGACACCGTGGCCGACTTCGGCAAGCTGGCCTGGCCGGTCCTGCTGCTCTGGCTCGCCGCGGTCCTCCTGGAGCGCACCTTCCGGCCGACGAAGGAGACTCCTTTCCCCTCCCCGCTGACGCACGGCCTGGCCCCGCTCTGCGCCTACGTGGCGCTCGCCTTCTTCTTCCTGGCGCAGGCGGGATGGTGGAGCTGAGGCTGCCCTGGACCGAGGTGGCCCCGCTCGGCCCGGGCGAGCACGCCCGCCTCCGCCGCCGGGCCATCTTCGAGTGCTGCAAGTGGGACCCGCAGGTCGAGGACGTCTCGACCGTCGCGCCCTTTCCCCTGCTGCTCCGGCGCGAGGCCTGGGACGAGATCGCCGGCCTCTCCGAAACGCTCGCCGCCGAGGCCGCCGCCGCCGAGGCCGAGCTGGCCCGCCGGCCCGCGCTGCACCGCGAGCTGGGCCTGCCGCGCCCGGTCCGCCGCGCCCTGAAGGCTGTTCCCGACCAGGGCGCCACGCCGGGCGTCGCCCGGGTGATGCGCTTCGACTTCCACTGGACCGCCGAAGGCTGGCGGATCTCCGAGTCCAACACCGACGTGCCCGGCGGCTTCAACGAGGCCTCCGGGTTCGCGCGGCTCATGGCTCCGTTCTTCCCGGGCTCCGAGCCCTCCGGCGATCCGGCCGGCCGCCTGGCGGAGGCGGTGGCCGCCTCGGTCCCCCCGGGCGGCGCCGTGGCGCTCGTCCATGCCACGGCCTACACGGACGACCGGCAGGTCATGGTCTTCCTCGCGCGCGAGCTGGAGGCGCGGGGCCGGCGCGCCGTGCTCGCGGCTCCCGACCACCTGCTCTGGCGGGACGGCCGGGCCTGGATCGGGGACGAGGAGCTCGGCGCCCTCCTCCGCTTCTTCCCGGCCGAATGGCTGCCGAACCTGCCGCGGTCGAGCGGCTGGGAGCATTTCTTCCGGGGCGGCCGGACGCCGGTGAGCAACCCGGCCTCGGCGATCCTGCCGCAGAGCAAGCGCTTCCCGCTCATCTGGGACCGCCTGGAGACGCCGCTGCCGGCCTGGAGGCGGCTGCTGCCGGAGACCCGCGATCCCCGGGAGGTCTCCTGGAAGACGGACGGCGGCTGGGTGCTCAAGCCGGCGCTCGGCCGGGTCGGCGACGGCATCGGCCTCGCCGGCGTCACCCCGGAGAAGGAGTGGAAGCAGATCCGCCGCGAGCTGCGCTTCGGCGGGCGCTGGTGGGCGGCGCAGCGGCGGTTCGAGGCGGTGCCGATGACGGTGGCCGGAGAGCCGTTCTACCCCTGCGTGGGGGTCTACACGATCGACGGCCGGGCGGCGGGCGGCTACGGCCGCGTGGCGCGCCGGCCGATCGTGAATCACCTGGCTCAGGACGTCGCGGTGCTGGTGGAGCCGCGGCAGGAGGAGGCGCATGGACGGGTCGCAGCTCTTTGAGGTCTGGGCTCCCGAGGATTCGGTCTGGTCGCGCTGGGCCAAGCCGGCGCTGTTCGCCGGCGGGCCCCAGGTCCTGGAGCCGGCTGTCTCGGCGCCGGCGATGCCGGCGATGCCGGTCCACCCGGTCGATCCGGTCGCGCCGCCGGGGTCGGGTTCCTACAGCCAGGCCCCGTTCGATCCCTGGACGGCCTTCGTCGTGGACATGCCCGGCGAGCGGTCGGTGGAGATCGGGATGGCCCTGGCGCGCACCGGCTACCGGCCGGTGCCGCTGTTCAACACCGCCTATCACCAGTTCGCGATCGTGCCGGTCTACCCGATCCTCAAGCGTCTCCGCGACGGCGCGGAAGAGCTTCAGGGGCTGGCGATCCCGTCCGACGCGCCGCCGGTCTTCCTGCTCGACGCGAAGCGCCTGGAGCCCGGCGCGCCGCCCGAGCCCGGCAAGTTCGACAACCGCTGGGCGGTCTTCCCGCAGGACTTCCCGTCGGCCAACTTCCTGCTCTCGAACAACGTCCGGCGGGTGGTGCTGCTCCAGGAGGAGCGCCTCCAGGGCGCGCCGCGGACCGACCTCGCGCACGTCCTGCTGCGCTGGCAGGAGGCCGGCGTCGAGATCTACGCCCAGGACCCGGACGGGACCATGTCGCCGCGGCCGGTCCAGGTCGCGAAGCCCTCGGCCTTCCGCAGTCTGTTCTACCGCGCGCTCACGCTGTCGGGCCTCCGGCGCAGCAGCGCGGGCGGCTTCGGCTCGGTGATCCCGATCCCTTCGCAGGCCTCGGGAACAAGCGGGTTCGGCTAGACGCTTATACTGGGAGAGGCCGACCTTGAGGAGACTCCCAATGCGCCGATATTCCCGATCCTTCTCCAGAATCCTGACCGCGCTCCTGTGCGCGTTGATCCTTCTCCCCCTCGCCGCGGACGCCCAGAAGAAGAAGGGCGGCAAGAAGGGAGGCAAGGACAAGGGCAACCAGCAGCAGCCCCAGGACAACCAGCAGGCCCCGCCGCCGGGCGGCGGCCAGTCGAGCCCGCCTCCGGCCGCCGTCTTCACGGTGGACCGGAAGCTCTGGGAGCACCGCACCTCGGAGGCCCGCTCCGCGGTCCAGTCGGTCGCCGACCAGGCGGACAACAACGGCGCCGTGTCCATGGCGCTGGGCCGGGTCCTGGAGCAGGAGCAGAAGTACGGCGAGGCCGAGGCGAAGCTGCGGCGGGCGACGGAGCTGTCGCCGTCCGATCCCGCGCCGCAGGTCTGGCTGGGCGAGGTGCTCCTCCGGGAGCGCAACTCGGGAGGGGCGGACGCGGCCTTCCGCCGGGCCGCCGACCTGGCTTCGGGCTCCGGCTCGGATTACTACCTTGGAGTGGCGAAGATGCGCCTGCGGCAGTTCGACGAGGCGGTGGGAGCGCTGGAGCGGGCCCGCGGCGCCGACGGCGGCAACGCGCTGATCCCCTACCAGATCGGCGTGACGCGGCTCTTCCAGGAGCAGTGGCAGCCGGCTTTCGACCAGCTCAACCGCGCCCTGGACATGGACCCGGGCCTCGCCTACGGCTACTACTACCGCGGCCTCGCCGCCGAGAAGCTCGACCGCAAGGACGTGCTGGTCAACGACATGAGCCGCTTCGTGGAGCTGGCCCCGAACGCCCCGGAGGCCGAGCGCGCCAAGGCGATCCTGCGGGCGGTCAAGAAGTAGGAGCGTCCTCCCCGCGTCCGTCGGAGGGGATCAGCCGCTCGAGTTGCCGGACGAGCACCGGGAGGTGCAGTCGGGCCAGGTCCCACATCATCGCGGGGTCGATGTCCCCATATTCGTGCGCGAGGACGTTGCGCTGCCCCACGATCTTGCGCCAGGGGATCTCGGGATGCGCCTGGTGAAAGGCGGCGCTCACCCGGTTCGCCGCCTCTCCGACGATCTCGACGGCCCTTTCCACCGCGTACTGCAACATGCGGCTCTCGGCGAAATCGTCGAGCGTCTTGCCCCGCGTGAACTCCACCGCCTGGCGGGCCGCGTCCAGCATGTCCCAGAGATGGGCCGCATCCCGAGCCTCAGGCTGCATAGACCACCTGCCTCGTGCCCAGAATCTCCCGCCGCCGGAAGGGGTTCCTCAGGCCCCTCTCGCTGACGACGTCCACCTTGCGGCGCAAGACCGCCGCGAGCTCGTCCTGCAGGTCGATGAAATCGAAGAGACTCCAATGCGCGTCCGGCTCGAAGACGACCAGGATGTCCACGTCGCTGCCCGGGCTGAAGTCGTCCCGCAGAACCGAGCCGAAGAGAGACAGCTCACGGATCCGCCACTTCCGGCAGAGAGACTCGATCTCCGCCAGGGGCAGGGGGATGCGCGATTGCGCAGGTCTCCGAACGGACATACCGGCACCGTAACTATCCGGGACCGCCGCGTCAAGACTCAGAACGCGTTCCCGAACCCGAAGTACAGCTTGTAGCTCTCGTCGCCCGGCCGGCGGTCGAGCGGGTAGGCGGCGTCGAAGCGCAGCAGGCCGACGGGAGTGCTCACCCGCAGACCCAGGCCCAGGGATTTCGCCAGGCCGCTCCCGAAGTCGCCCCAGCGCTCCCAGACCTGGCCGGCGTCGAAGAAGAACAGGCCGTTGACGCCCTCGAACGGCAGCGGGAAGCGCAGCTCCTGGTTGAGGACCAGGAGAGCCTCCTCCTCCGGCCGCCCCGACGAGCGCAGGCTCTCCGTCTCGTAGCCCCGGATCGAGAACTCGCCGCCGGCGTAGAAGCGGTCGTCCTCGATCAGGGCCTGTCCCCGGAACGCCTGCGCGGCGCCGGTCCTCACCCCCTGCGCCCAGACCAGCGGCCGGCCGGCGAGGCGGAAGGTCCGGAACAGGTTCCACTGGCCGTAGAGGCGCGCGTAGTCGAAGTCGCTGCCCAGGAAGGAGCCGCTGCCGGAGAGGTCCAGGCTGCGGAACTCCCCGGACGTGGGATCGACCTTGTCGTTGCGGCCGTCCCAGATCACCTGGGTGCCTATGTACGGCCGCCGCAGCTCGAGGTCGAACGGCGGGGAGAAGGGGTCGGGCTCCAGCTCGAACAGGTGGGTCGTCCGATAGCGCAGGTAGAGACGGCCGGTCGTCCGCCGGCCGAACGGGCGGGAGAGCTGGAGCGCGCTCTCCTCGACGTCCTGCTGGAGGTCGCTGACGAACTCGCTCCCGGAGTCCAGCCGCTGGCGCCGCACCAGGCCGTAGGCCTCCAGGGAGATCTTCGTGCCGAGGAGCCCCCCCGTGCCCAGGAAGAGCCGGCCGCTGCGGTCGTCCGGCTCGTACAGGGCGCGCAGGCCGAGCGTCAGGCCGCGGCCGAGGAAGTTCGAGTCCACCGCGTCGACCACCGCGGCCGTGCCCGTGCCGCTCTCCTGGCGGACGCCGTAGCCGAGGTGGAAGCGCGCCTTCTCCGCCACGGAGAAGGTCACCCGGGCCTCGCCGTCCCCGGTGCGCTCCACGTCCGCGGTCACCCTGGAAAGCGCGCCGGTTGCATAGAGGCGCGACCTCGCCTCGGCGACCTCGGAGCTGTCCAGCGGCTCGCCCGGTTTCAGCTTCGCCGCCCGGGCGAGCTGCCGGGACCGCGTCCAGCGACGGCCCTCGAACGCGACCTCCGAGAGGATGACGCGCTCGCCGGCAGCGACGTCGTAGCGCACGTCCACCGCGCCCGCGCCCTCCGGCGGTGCCGGCCGCGAGACGCGGACCTCGGCGTCCGGATAGCCCCGCGAGCGCAGCGAGTCCTGGAGGAGGAGGGCCCCCTGGAGCACCAGGTCCCAGCGGAACGGCTCCCCCGGCTTGACCGGCACGAGCGGCGCCAGCCGCCCCCTCTCGTCCGCCTCGACCCCGGAGATCTCGATCCGGCCGAGCCTCTCGCGCCCGCCCGCCTCCACCCGGACGGTCAGCCCGTCCCGGCTCACCTCGCGCCCCAGGATCCGCGCCCCGGAATAGCCGAGCGCGCCGAGGCCGTCGAGGAGCCGGCGGTCCGCGCCCGGCAGCCCCGCGGCCAGCTCGGCGCGCGAGAGCCGGCCCGGGAACCGGATGGCCAGGAGGCGCGAGGCCTCCGGATCGACTCCGACGATTTCCATCTCCTCCAGGTCCGCCTTGTCGCCCGCTTCCGACCGGATGACGACCGTGCGCGGCCCCAGGGCGTCTCCGGGCCGTTCGCGCCGGACCTCGATGTCGACCCGGGGCTGCACGTGGCCGGCGCTCCGGAACGCCCGGATGGCGGCGGCCTCCATCTCCTCCAGGGACTTCTGCTCGTAGAAGTCGGAGCGGTAACCCGCGAGGATCTCCGGCCGGAACGCTCGCGGCGGCCGGTCGCCTTCGAATTCGAACGTCACCTTCGGCCCCAACTCAGCAATGACAACGTTCACGTCCACCCAGCCCGGCCGGTCCTCGACCGGCACCGTCTCGGCGGTCACCCGGGCACCCGGATAGCCGCGGCGGCGCAGGAGCTCGGCGAGATCGACCTCGGCGTCGAACGCCGCATCCTCGGACACCGTCTCCTTGCGCCGCAGCGGGATGGCGCGGCGCAGCCTCAGGCGCGTGAGGCCGGAGATCTCCGGCGGCGCGCTGAACCGGAGCCGGCGCAGCCTCCCGACCCCCTCGTCGCGGGGCTCGCGGGTGCCGCCGAAGTCGAGCGACTGCTGGAGGCTGCCGCCCTGGCCTCCGAGGTCGGTGGTGAAGGCCTCCAGGGTGAGGCCCGAGAGGCCCTGGAAACCGTGCAGGTCGAGCAGCCAGGTCCGGCGCTCGGCGTTGCGCAGGTCGACCGAGAAGGCGAAGGAGGCGTGCCGCGAGACGTCGCCGCCCACGGTCAGCCGGGCGGTCGGATCGGTCTCGCCGTAGACCAGGACCGGCCGCACCGAGAGGCGCGAGAGGCCGACCGACTCGCCGAGGCTGGAGAAGACGCGCGCGCCGTAGTAGCCGGCGAGGCCCGAGGCGAGGATCGCCTCGGTGTCCGGCCCCTCCTTGGACAGCGGGTCGCGCTCGACCTGGTTCAGGATGTCGAGCGGCGCCCGGCTGCCGCGGAGCTGCGCGATGGTCGGGTCCTGGAGCGAGCTGGTGGTCGAGAGGTCGATGCGCGGGTCCTCGGCCGGGTTGCCGGTGAAGACGAGCGTGCCGCGGTCGATCCGCGCGGTCTGGCCATAGATATAGAGCAGGCCGCCCGGATCGAGGTCGACGCGCCCGCGGATCTCCGGCACCTCGGCCGTGCCGCCAACCGCCAGGTCGCCCCAGTGCGCGCGCAGATCGGCCACGTTGTTGCGCACCCGGACGCCGTCGCGGGTGGTCACGCGGAGGTCGAGGTCGATCCGGCTGGCCAGGGTCTCCTCGGTGCCGGGGCTCTCCTCCGGGGCGGTGAGGAGGGTGAACACCTCGCGGTCGAGGTTGATGTCCTGGACGAGCACGCCGCGGTCCACGGTCACGGTCCCGTCGAGCGCCAGGCGGGAGGTGTCCTCGAAGGGCAGCGGCACCCGCAGCGAGAGCAGGCCCGAGACCCGGGCGGTCAGGCCGTACTGGAGGCGATAGGGCACGGCGTCCAGGTTCAGGCTGACCAGCGCGCCGCCGTCCACCGGCCGCGCCCCGAACGCGAGGCCGCCGCCGTTCAGGCGCGCGTCGCCTCCGGCGCTC
This sequence comes from Acidobacteriota bacterium, assembly GCA_040349255.1. Taxonomy (GTDB): domain Bacteria; phylum Acidobacteriota; class Thermoanaerobaculia; order Multivoradales; family UBA5704; genus DATMER01. Next base: position 11,838 of record JBEQUE010000131.1, read on the forward strand.
CAGGTCTCGCCGGACAGTTGGCCGCTCACGGTCGGGTTCTCGATCTGGGCTCCGGCGCCCGGGAAGGAGAACGACGCGCCGGTCCCGTCCGCGCTGAAGGACGCTTCGAGATGGTCGGCCGGCCCGCTCGCCGAAGCCTTGAACGAGAGCGAGCCGGTGCCCTCGCCGCCTTCCAGGAAGGGGTTGAGCAGCGCGGCGTCGAGCGTGCCGCCGGCCTGGGCGGAGACGGTCCGGACGATCTCCGCGGGCGGATCCTCGAACGGGTTCCAGGCCGGATCGAGGACAGCCTCGCCGCCCGCGTCGACCGAGGTCGCGCCGATCTCGCCGCTCTCGACCCGCAGCCGGACCGGCCGCAGCTCCAACCGGCCTCCGCCCAGGCTGGCGATCACCGGCTCCTGGGCGGTCACCCGGCCGTCCTCGGACTCCAGGGTCAGCCCCTCGACGCGCACCTCGCCGCGGCCGGCCGCCGGGGCTGACGGGTCGAAGGTGAGATCGGCCGACACACCGGCCCGCACGCGCTCCGGCCGCGGCTCCTGGCCGAGCGCGGCGAGCAGGGTCTGCGAGTCCACGGACGGCGCCTGGACCTGGACCGAGATGTCGCCCGGGGTGGGCTCGATCGGGAGAGCCGCCAGGGCCTCCGCGAGCGCCGGGATGCGGGCCAGGGCGCCGAGCGGTACCGTGGCGCGGACGCTCGCCAGGCCGGCGTCGGTGTCGATCCGCGGAGCCGACAGCTCGACGGTCCCGTCGCGGAGGGTGGCCGTCATCTCGGCCTCGCGCACCTGATCGACCGGCTTCACGAGCTTCAGATCGAGATCGGCCTCCTGGAGAAGGGGCTCGACCGTGAGCCGGCCCGAGGCCGCGAACGTCCGGCCTTCCGGCAGCGAACCGGAGAGCGAGGAGATCCGGACCTCCCTGCCCTCCCCTACCGCTTCCGCGTGGAGATCGGTGAGCGTGGCTCCGGAGAGCTCGATTCCCGACGCATCCAGCCGGGCGCTGGCCGAGAGCGGCGTGAGGGCCTGGGAGAACGTGCCGTCGCCGTCGAGCCGGAACCGCTCCGCCCGGACCATGGCCGGAGCGTCGAGGCCGGCGCCGTCGAGCGCGATCCGGCCCGTGTAGGAGAGCGGCTCGGTCCGGAGCGTGCCGTCCGAGGCCAGCGTGAAGGTGTCGAGCCGGGCCGTGTCCGACGCGTTCGGCCGGGCGAACAGGCCGGAGCCGTCCACGTTCATCGTGCCGGTGTAGGTCAGCGGCTTGACCCGGAGCGAGCCGTCCGCCTTGACATGAGCCCGGTCCAGGCTCTCCAGGTAGGGTGGATGGGCGGCCTGGACGACGTCGGCGTTCAATTTCGTGCGGTAGGAGCGCGGGGAGCCGGAGATTTCGAGAACGCCGGAGAGGCGGCCCTCACCCCCCGGCCCCCTCTCCCGCTCCTCCCGAGTCCCCCTCCCCGGGAGAGGGGGAGACTTGAGAAGCGCGAGCGAGAGGTTCTCCAATTCCGCCTTCGCCGATCCCGTCCACGTCGCCGGCCGGCCGTCGGCCTTGAGATGGACCCGCGAGCCCGGCTCCGGCAGCCAGGTGGCGTCCACCTTGGCGAGAGGCGAGGTCAGCGTTCCCGAAGCGCGCAGGTCCGCCTGGAGGGAGCCCTGGATCGGCACGCCTTCGGGGATCGCCGGCACCAGCCGGGGCCAGAGCTTGCGGATCTCGGCCAGCGCGGCCTTCACATCCGGGAGGCGGACCTCGGCGTCGATCCTCTCGGCCGTGGCGGTGGCCAGACTGGCGGCGGCGACCGTGCCGCGGACGTGCCGCCTTCCGGGCGAGCCCGGCAGCAGATCGCCCTCGGCGGTCAGGCGGATCGCCTCGCCCTCGCCGGGCGCTACACCGAGATTCATCCGGACGAGCTCCCGGTTCTGCCGGCGCCAGACGGTCTCGCCCTGGCCCGCCACCCGGGCGAGCGTCTCGGGACCGAGCACGAGGTCGGCCTGCGCGTCGGCGACCGTCCCGGCCAGCGAGAGATCCTGGAAGAGCTGCGCATCCAGGTACGGCCGCAGCAACTCGGCCGGGACATCCCGGGCCGTGACCGCGACCTTGCCGGTCCCCTCGGGCAGCCGCACACCGCCACGCGCCCGGATGCTGCCGCCAGGCGGCGCGCCGGCCACCAGGAGCCGCGGCTCGGCCTGGGCGTCGAAGTCGGCGATGAGCGGCGTTCCTTCGAGGCCGACCGTGCCCGAGCCGTCGAGCCGCAGCCCGGAGCCCGAAGCCCGCAGCGCCGGGATTCGGACGGGCTGGCCGTCCCGGTACTCCACCTGGACCGAGGCCTGGAGCGTCAGAGGCTCGAAGCCGGGACGGTCCACATGGACCCGCGAGC
>JBEQUE010000147.1:0-20243 GCA_040349255.1 Acidobacteriota bacterium
TCGATCATGTCGATGATCTGGATCGTGTGGTCGTAGCAGTCGCGCAGGAAGACCTGGGTCTCGCGCTGGATGACGTCCGACTCCTCGCGCTGCATGGCGCTGATCACGTCGCGCTCCGGCCAGGCCGTGCGCCGCAGGAGGAGCAGCTCGCGCTTGACGCGATGGACCTGCTGGATGGTGGCGCGCGACGGGTTGGTCAGCAGCTCCGTCTCCAGATCCTCGATCTGCTCGCCGTAGCGCTCCAGGACCGGGAAGAACTCGTCCACCAGGGCGTCGACCAGGGCGTAGACCAGGTAGTCGGCGCCCGCCTTGCGGATCAGCCCCTTGCCGCGCCGGATGCGCTCGCGCACCGCCTCGAAGGAGTCGCCGGGCACCTCCTGGAAGGTGATGACGTAGTTGCCGGACAGGAAGAAGCTGATCTGCTCCGTATCGAGGGAGGAACCCAGGGACTCGCCGGGCAGGAGCGACTTCATGATCAGGAAGTGGTATTTCCCGTAGTCCTCCAGCTTCGGGCGCTGGCCGCAGTTGAGCACGTCCTCCAGGGCGAGCGGATGGAAGCCGAAGTGCCGGCCGATCGACTCCACGAGCGCCACGTCGTGCAGGCCCTCGACGTTGATCCAGGTCACCGACGGGCTGTCGCGGTAGCGGAACACCTCCTCGACGCGGGAGACGGTTTTCTCCTCCAGGTGGTCCGGGCCGTAGTCGATGACCGTGACCCGCACCTGGTCGATCCTCTTCTCCGGGGCCCGCAGCGTTCCGGGCGCGGTGCCCGGCCTGTGGTAGCGCTTGCCGACTTTCATCCGATGACCGTTGCGCGCCATGGCTCTCTCCTGGGGCCGTTGCGGGTAGACTCCATCATAGACGAGCTTTCCCACGACCCTGGAGGAGATGCTTCCCATGCGAAAAGCCTTCCTGCTCCCGATCCTCGCCGTCCTGCTCCTGGCTCCGGCTGCTGCCCGCGCCGCCACGATCCAGGTGACGGTGCGCAACTTCGAGTTCTCGCCCGCGGTGGTCAACATCCAGCCGGGCGACACCGTGGTCTGGACGAACACCGGCGGCACGCACAACGTGGCGAGCGACGACGGCACCAGCTTCTCCAACGAGCTCAAGGCCGCTCCCTGGACCTTCTCCCACAAGTTCAACGCCAACGGGAGCTTCCCCTACCACTGCGAGATGCACCCGACCGTCATGCAGGGGACGGTCAACGTCGGCGCCACCCTGCCGACCGTGCCGGGCAACCTCCAGGCCCGGGGCACCTCGACCAGCGAGGTCACGCTGACCTGGAGCAACTCGACCGGCGAGACCGGCTACAGCATCGAGATGAAGAGCCTGGGCGGCGCCTACCAGCAGGTCGCCACCGCGCCCCAGGACGCGACCAGCGCGGTGATCGGCAGCCTCGGGTCGACGATCGGCTACGTCTTCCGCATCCGGGCCGAGAACGCGGCCGGGTTCTCGGCCTACTCGAACGAGGCGCAGGCGGCCCCGGACGCGCCGATCGCCTCCTGCGTGCCGGACGCCACCACGCTCTGCGTGAACAACGGCCGTTTCCGGGTCCGCACCCACTGGCGCAGCTCGACCCAGAGCGGCGACGCCACGGCCGTGGCGCTCGACTTCGCGCCCGACTCCGGCCTGTTCTACTTCTTCAGCTCGACCAACATCGAGATGCTGGTCAAGGTGCTGAACGCCTGCGTCCCGGCGCTCGGCAACAAGTACTGGGTGTTCTACGCCGCGACCACCAACGTGGAGCTCACGGTCACCGTGACCGACAGCCAGACCGGCAAGACCAAGGTCTACTTCAACCCGCTCAACACGGCGGCGCTGCCGGTCCAGGACACCAACGCGTTCGCGACCTGCCCCTGACAGGCACATCTTTCGCAGGCCGGAACGGCCATGGAGCCGTTCCGGCTGCGCGTCCTCTCCTACAACATCCATGGCCGGGCCCACCGGCTGAGCGGCCGGTATCTGCGCTGGATCGCCCGCACCATCGAGCGGACCGAGCCGGACGTGGTCGGCCTCCAGGAGGTCCACCGCGGCGGCTGGCTGGCGCGCCGCGAGGACCAGGCCGAGGCCCTCGCGAAGCTGACCGGGATGGAGCTCCGGTTCGGCCGCAGCTTTGGCCGCGACGGCGACGACTACGGCAACGCCGTGCTGACGCGAGGCGAGATCCGCGCCTCCGAGGTCGTGCTCCTTCCCGGCCCTGGTGAGCAGCGTACCGTGCTCCACGCCCGCATCGCCTTCCCGGATCGGGAGGCCGCTCCGGAGGTCGACTTCTTCGTCACCCACCTCGCGCACGGCTTCCGTTCGAGCGCGTCGGCACGGACCATGCAAGCGGAGGGGCTTCTGCAGAGGCTCCGGCAGTCCAGCGGACCCTTCGTCCTGGTGGGGGACTTCAACGCCCCTCCCGAGGCACCCGAGCTCAAGACGCTCATGGCCGCCGAGATCTTCCGGCTGTGCGGCGAGGAAGTGGTCTGCACCCATCGCATCCTGCGGCAGCGGATCGACTGGGTCCTGGCCGATCCGGGCTGGACGACCCACGCGTCGGGAATCGTCCAGGCCGGACCGTCCGACCACTGGCCCGTCCTCGTCGAGCTGGACCGGACCGGCTGAACCTGGAGAGAACGCTCATGGCCACGGTCAGACCCGCTGTATCCCGGAGGACGACAGGACGGGAGATCGTCATCTCCCGGACCGCCGCCGTGTTCTACGTCGCCATCGTCCTCGGTCTCATCCTGATCCTATGGTCCGCCCGGCGCGAGCGCGAGTCGCATGTCCGGGTGCCGGACATCGACCGTTTCGAGGAGGCCCTGCCGTCGATCGCCGGACTGACCGGCGCGCCCATCCAGGCCGGCAACCGGGTGGAGATCCTGCAGAACGGCGACGAGTTCTTCCCGGCGCTGTTCCGCGACATCGCCGCCGCCAAGGAGAGCATCCATCTGGAGACCTACGTCTGGTGGAAGGGCGAGATCTGCGGCCAGGTCGCCCGCGCCCTGGCCGACCGCGCGCGCCAGGGGATCGAGGTCCGGCTCACGCTCGACGCGGTGGGCTCCAACCAGGGGGACGGCGAGCTCTTCGACCTGATGAGGAAGGCCGGCGTCCACATCGCGCTCTTCCACCCGCCCCGGCTCCAGGACATCGGCCTCTTCAACAACCGCACCCACCGCAAGCTGGCGATCGTCGACGGCCGCATCGGCTACGTCTTCGGCCACGGCATCGCCGAGGAGTGGACCGGCCACGGCCAGGACGAGAAGCACTGGCGCGACACCGGCGTGCGCATCGAAGGCCCGGTGGTCAACACCATCCAGTCCGTGTTCGCCGAGAACTGGATGGAGCAGACCTCCGAGGTGATCGTGGGCGAGAAATATTTTCCCCGGCTGCCCGAGATGGGCCCCGTGCGCGCCCACATGACCGCCAGCTCGCCCCAGGGCGGCGTCTCCCGGCTGGAGCTGCTGTTCAAGATCGCCATCACCTCGGCCCGCCGGGAGCTGCTCGTCCAGAACCCCTACTTCATCCCGGACGGCGAGATCGTCGGCCTGCTCGAAAAGGCCGCGCAGCGCGGCGTGAAGATCCGCGTCATGCTGCCGGGCGCGGTCACCGACAGCTCCGTGGTGCGCCACGCCGGCCACCGGCGCTTCGAGGAGCTCTTGGAGCACGGCATTGCGATCTGTGAGTACAAGAAGACCCTGAACCATCAGAAGATCATGATCGTGGACGGCCTGTGGTCCTTCGTCGGCTCGACCAACTTCGACGACCGGTCGCTCGACATCAACGACGAGGCGAGCGTCGGGCTCATCGATCCCGGGATCGCCGGCCAGCTCCGGGCCGCGTTCGAGAAGGACGCGCAGAGCTGTCCGCCGATCTCTTTGGAAGCGTGGCGGCAGCGGTCGCTCTGGGACCGCTTCGTCGACCGGGCGTCCTACATGATCAACGAGCAGATCTGACGGAGAGAGGAGGAGGCGCGCGGTGGAAGTCCCCATCTGGGTGCTCGTGGCCATGGGCCTGGCGATCGGCCTGCTCGGCCTGATGCTGTGGACCAACCTGCGCGAGCGGCCTTTCCGGGTCAAGGTGCCGGACCTCGACGACTTCGAGCAGGCGCTGCCGTCGATCGCCGGCATGACGCGGACGGTGATCCTGGAGGGCAACACGGCCGAGATCGTGCAGAACGGCGACGGGTATTTCCCGGCCCTCTGGAAGGACTTCGCCGCGGCGCGCGAGGCCATCCACTACGAGACCTTCGTCTGGGAGCGGGGCGAGGTCTGTGACCGGATGGCGGAGGCCTTCATCGCCCGCGCCCGCGACGGCGTCGAGGTGCGGCTCATGGTGGACGCCATGGGTTCCAACAAGAAGGAGCCCGAGCTGTTCGAGCGCCTGCACGCGGCCGGCGTCAAGGTGGCGATCTATCATCCGCTGAGCCTGCGCGACATCGGCCAGCTCAACAAGCGGACCCACCGCAAGCTGGCGATCGTCGACGGCCGGGTGGGCTACGTCTGCGGGCACGGCGTCGCTCCGCACTGGACCGGCAACGGCCAGGACAAGGACCACTGGCGCGACACCGGCGTGCGGGTGACGGGCCCGATCGTCAACGCGATCCAGTCCGTCTTCGCCCAGCACTGGATCGAGGAGACCGGCGAGGTGCTGGTGGGGGAGAAGCACTTCCCGCACCTGGAGCCGACGGGAGACGCGCGCATGCACATCCTCGCCGGGGCCAACCTGGCGAGCTTTTCCGACCTCGAGCTGATGTTCCAGATGGCGCTCGCCACGGTCCAGAAGGAGCTCCTCATCCAGAACCCCTATTTCATCCCGGACCGCGACACGATCCGCCTGGTCAAGAGGGCCGTGGCCCGCGGCGTCGACGTGCACATCATGGTGCCCGGCCCGGTCACCGACAGCCCGGTCGTCTCCCACGCCGGCCACCGGTACTTCGGGGAGCTGCTCGACTGCGGCGTCCACCTCTACGAGCACCAGAAGACGCTCACCCATCAGAAAATCCTTGTCATCGACGACCTGTGGTGCCACGTCGGCTCGACCAACTTCGACGACCGCTCGTTCGACATCAACGAGGAGGCCGGGCTCGGCATCATCGATCCGGCCTGCGCCGCCACCTTGAAGGAAGCCTTCGAAAACGACCGGAAGAACTGTGTCGAGCTCAAGGCGGACGCCTGGAAGAAGCGCTGCGGCTTCCGCCATCGCATGATCGACCGCGCCTGCTACCTGCTCAGCGGGCAGCTCTGAGGATGGCAAGATGATCGATGCTCCGATCTGGGTGCTCGCCGCGATGGGCCTCGCCATCGTGCTGCTCGGGCTGATGCTGTGGAACAACCTGCGCGAACGGGAATTCACGGTCAAAATGCCGGACATCGACAGCTTCGAGGAGGCGCTCCTGTCGATCGCCGGCATGACGCGCTCCATCGTCCAGGACGGCAACCACGGCGAGATCTTCCACGACGGCGACGGCTTCTTCCCGCTCCTCCTGCGCGAGATCGCGGCGGCGAAGGAGAGCGTCCACTACGAGACCTACGTCTGGTGGCGCGGCGACATCTGTCGCCAGGTGGCCGACGCGCTCGCCGCCCGGGCCCGCGAGGGGGTCGAGGTCCGGCTGATGCTCGACGCGGTCGGCGCCTTCACCATGGACCGCAGGCTGCGCCGGCGGATGCGGGCGGCCGGCTGCAAGGTGGCCTACTACCACCCGCTCCGCGTGCGCGACGTCGGCCAGCTCAACAAGCGCACCCACCGCAAGATCGCAATCTTCGACGGCCGCACCGCCATCGTCTGCGGCCATGGCGTCGCCAAGGAGTGGACCGGCGCCGGCCAGGACCGGAAGCACTGGCGCGACACCGGCGTCCGGCTGCGCGGACCGATCGTCAACGCCGTGCAGTCGGTCTTCGCGCAGCACTGGGTGGAGGAGACCGAGGAGGTGCTGGTGGGGGAGAAGTACTTCCCGCACCTGGAGCCCGAAGGGACGATGCGGATGCACATGCTCTCCGGCGCCCCGCTGGGCGGGATCTCGGACCTGGAGCTGCTGTTCAAGATGTCCATCGCTTCGGCCTGCAGGGAGCTGTGGATCCAGAACCCCTACTTCATCCCGGACGACGAGTCGTGCGAGCTCCTGGATCGGGCGGTCCGGCGCGGGGTGGACGTGCGGGTCATGATCCCCGGCCCGGTCAGCGACAGCGCGCTCGTCAAGCACGCGGCGCACCACCACTTCGGCGACCTGCTGCGCCGGGGCGTCAGGCTCTACGAGCACCAGAAGACGCTGGTCCACCAGAAGATCGTGATCGTCGACGGGACCTGGTCGCACGTCGGCTCGACCAACCTCGACGACCGCTCCTTCGACATCAACGAGGAAGCGGGCGTCGGCATCGTCGACGAAGGGATCGCCGCCGAGCTCAGGAAGGCTTTCGAACGCGACCTGGAGAGCTGCGTCGAGCTCCAATGCGAGACCTGGTGCGAGCGTTCCGTCTGGCACCGCATGCTCGACGGCGCCTGCTATCTGCTGAGCGGCCAGCTCTGAAGGGAGCTTCACAGGAAGCGCCGCCGCCCGTCCTTGCCATGGACCTTTCCTGGAGGGACAAGCGATGCGCAAGGCCCGGCGTCTCCGACTCTTCCTGCTGCTCGCGGTGGGCGCCGCCCAGGCGCTCGCCGCCGCGGCCGCCGCGAGTACTCCGCCCGCCATTTCGTTCACCGGCAAGCCGGTGCGCTCCACCCGGCCCGGGGTGTCGATCCTGCCGCTCGCCTGGCTGCACGGCGGCCTCGGCGAAACCGGCAAGGCCGTCACCGTGGCCTTCGTCTACCTGGTGGACGGATCCTCCGGCGAGCAGGTCAAGATGCCGGTCGCCACCGTGCCGCTCGACGCGTCGGGAGCGTTCCGCGGCTCCTTCGGCGACGTCGTTCAGCTCCGTGGAATCTACCCGGGCCAGCAGATCCGGCTCTCCGCCACGGTGGACAACGGCACCGGGATCCCCGAGGACCGGCTCGACGACATCGCGCTGTCGCCCGTGCAGGACGGAGGCGATCCGCCGGCCGCCGGCGACTATTCCATGACCTCGACCTGGAACGCCCTGCTCGGCCCGAAGCAGTTCCAGTACGAGGACCTGTGGACGGTCCGCCTGCGGGTGGAGGGCAGGGGATCGAGCCGGACCGTCTCCGTGACCTATCTCGGCCCGTCCGGCAATTTCGCGTCGATTCCGATCCCGCTGGAGCGCGGCGTCTTCTCCGGCATGGCCATGGCGGTGGGCGAGGACGGCAGGCCGGTGGAATCCCGGGAGTCAGTGCGCTTCTCCGGCGCCTTCCTGCCGGTCGACGACGGCGTCAGCCCGCGCGGGAGCCTCACCTATCCCGTGCTCTCCCAGGTCTGGGTGAGCGACGGGAACGCCTGGCAGCTCGCGGATGCCGCCGGCACGGCCGAGACCGTCTGGCTGAAGAGCGGCAGCCGGACGAAATCCGGCCTCGCTCTCGGCACTGCGCACATGGTCACCCCCGGCGCCGCGGGGGCGAAGGTCGCGGCGCTCCTGCGCGACCGCGATGTGATCAGCGCGAGCGTCGGCGGCCTGGCGACCGGCGCCACCGTGGCGCCCAACGATCCGCTCTTTCCGGACCAGTACCCCTATCCGATCAGGACGGGCCGGCTGTGCTGCACCAACGGCGTCAACCCCCTGCTCAACGACGCCTGGGGCGTGGCGAACGCCACCGGCAACGGCGTGGTGGTGGCCGTGCTGGACACCGGCGTGGTCGGCAACCATCCGGACCTGAACGGCAAGGTCCAGTGGGGGCACAACTCGCTGCCATGGCCCTGGTGGATCGACTGGCTGCGCCGCCTGCTGCCCGCCAACTGGCAGATCAACTCCGGCGACGTCCACGGCCATGGCACCGGCGTCGCCGGCGTGATCACCGCCAACCGCAACAACAACGAAGGGGTGGCCGGCGTGGCGCAGGGCCCCCAGGTCATCCCGGTGCGCATCCTGGACCAACACAAGGAGGCCACGACCGCGACCCAGGTCGACGGCATGCTCTGGCTGCTCGACAACGACCTCGCGGACATCGCCAACCTGTCCTTCGTCACCACCACCCCCGCCGGTCCCGACCTGAACGTGGTGGTCCTGATCCGCCGGCTCATCGAGGGCGGCCGGGTGGTGGTGGCGGCGACTGGCAACAACGCCGCCATCCAGGCGTTCCCTCCTTCGAGCCTGCCCGGCGTGATCGGCGTCGGCGCTTCGAACATGGCCGATACGATCGCGGACTACTCGAACAACTCGACGCTGATGGATCTCCTGGCGCCGGGCGGTGATAACGGGAACGATCTCTCGCTGTGCTGGAAGGCGGGCCGCTGTACCGACCACATCATCGGCTTCCCGAACTACTGCCTGAGCTTTGGCACCTCTTTCGCGGCGCCGTACGTCTCCGGCGTCGCCGCGATGTTCCTGACCGTCAATCCGGCCCTGCGCCGGACCCATGCCAACTGCGTCGGCAACCCCGCCGGCTGCGTCGCCCAGGTCGTGGCGTCGTTGACCACGAGCGCCCAGGTCGTCCAGAACAACCCTCTCTTCTTCCCGAACCTGCCCCAGGCACGCCGGGCGGACGCCTACGCGGCTGTGACCACGCCGCCGGCCGCCGCCTTCCCGGAGCCGACGGTCCTGGCCGCGGCGCCCTGCATCGGCGCGGCCTGCGTGGTCGGCGGCCTCCAACTCGGGTTCACGCCGATCGTCGCTCCGCCCGCCAACTACGTGCTGCAGGGCTACGTGCTCTACCGCAACGGCAAGTACCTCCAGGTGCCGATGAGCGTCAACCCGCTGCTCATCGCCGCCTCGCCGTTCAACGACACGACCCTGCCCCAGGCCGCCGGCGTGCCGCAGGCGGGTCGGTACGAGTACGCCCTCATCGCGCTCTACCGGCACGCCAATGGCACCTACGCGCGCTCGTTCTCCTCCAACCCCGTGACGGTCAACTGCAGCCCGGCGGGCTGCGCGTAGGCCGCACGGAGGTGCGGACTGGTCTATGATCGGCGTACAGCCGTTGCGAATTCAGGGGAGGGCATACGCCGTGAACAGGACCGTGCGGATCGCGTTGTCGATGCTGGTGATGACGGGAATGGCTGGAGTCGCGGCCGGCGCCAAGTCGCCGGCCGCCAAGCCGACGCCGAGCGCGCCGACCAACGTCGTCGCCTTCGCGGGACCCACCCTGGGCAAGGGGGAGCTGAGCACGAACCAGTGCCAGTCCGGCGAGAGGAGCAGCTTCCTCGGGATCGACGCCTACGACCGGAACACCAAGGAGGTCCTGGTGCTGCGCCTGGTCATCGATCCGATCGAAGGCCCGGTCGTGCGCCTCTACAAGGACTCGGACTCCGGACCCTCGCTCGTGCTCCGCAAGTCCGACTGCTCGACCTTCGACTACGTGCTCGACAGCACGGGGAAATCGGTCAACTTCGTCACCGAGATGAAGTTCGCCATCCAACTCGACTGCCGCGGCCCGCAGGGCGACTATGTGGTGGGAAAGGTCGACCTGCCCGCCTGCCTGTAGCGTGCTACCGTATCGCCCCTGTGGAGCCGGTCCCGGCTCCCGGTGAGGTGGTGGCATGCAGCGAAAGGTTTTCCCGGGGGCGCGCCGGTGATCCGGACCGCCCTCCTGACGATTCTTCTGATCGCGGTCGGAGCCGGGCTCGCCCTGCCGCAGGCCGCGGCCCTGGCGGGAGACGTGGACGTCTACCGCCGCGCCGTCCTCTGGGGCGTGCCGCTCGCGGCGCTCGTCCTCTCGGTCCTCGTCCGCCCCAGGCTGCCGCGGATCGAAGGAGAAGGGCCGGGCCTCCTGCCGCGCCGGCTGGTCCTGCTCGGCGTGGCCGCCCTGGCCTTCGCCGCGGACCAGAGCTTCCTCGGCCTGAGCTCCTGGACCGGCTGGGCGACCTTCACCCAGAGCGACCGGGAGACGGGCGCCGGCGCGCTCGCCCTGACCGCCGCCTGGTCCTTGCCGGCCTGTCTGGCGCTGGGCATCTGGGGCTGGGAGCGGGCCCTGCGCGGCGCGGTTTACACCGGCTGGCGCCAGGCCCTGCCGCGATCGGCGGCGATCGGCGTCTCGGCGCTCGCCGGTCTGGCGCTCGCGCTCGCCCCGATCCTGCCCGGCGGCGAGGTGCGGGACGCGGCGTTCGTGGGCGCCTCGCTGTTCGCGGTCCTGTGCCGCGAGGTCTCCCTCGCCCTGCTCTTCTCGCGCGGCGGCGGGCTGCTCGTGGCCGGCCTGTACCGAGGGGCGCTCGGCTTCGTCGAGGCCTTCGTGGTCCACGACTGGTACAGCCTCCATTACCCGGCCTTCAACTATGTGACCAGCGGCGCTCCGTTCTACGCCGCGCGCGCCGCGTCGGCCCTCCTGGGACTGGCGGTCGTGGCCGCGCTGACCTACAGAAGGGACCCGAAGGACTTCAACGACAGCAAGGACCTGGAAACCCCCTCCTGATGTCCTTGCGCTGGCCCGGAAATTGCTGCTTCGGCGGGCCAGCAGCATGCGGAACGCCTTCTCTTCAAGTCCCGCGCCGTCCCCTGTCCGCCGAGCTCGCGGCGGACTGATCGCGCTTCTCCTCTTTCTGATCGCCTGCCAGCCCAGCTCACCGGAAGAGCAGCTCCTCAAGACGGTCCAGCCGGTGGGCTCGTGGCTCGCCAGCCTGGAGATGACCGGCCGCAAGTGGAGCTCCAACAGCGTTCCGGCCTCCTTCGTGGAGGCGATGACGGCTTCGGCCCGGGAAGCGATCGGGAAGGCCGCCGAAGAGGCCGCGAAATCGAGCGCCCGGCCCGGCCTGCGCGACCCGCTCCGGGCGCTGCTGGCCGAGGCGGAGGAGGCCGGCCGCGACCTGCGCCGCGCCGTCGATCAGGACGACCGGGCAGGGGTGGCACGGTCGGTCGGTCGGCTCTCGGCCCTGCATGCGCGCTTCGAGGCGCTGACGAAGGGGGCGGCATGAAGAAGGCGCTGGCGCTCACGCTGGGCATCGTCACCAGCATCGGCGGCTTCCTCGACATGGGAGCGCTCGCCACGAGCGCCCAGGCCGGAGCCAGCTACCGCTTCCAGCTCCTGTGGACGATCGGGCTCGCGACGCTCCTCGTCATCTTCCTGGTCGAGATGTCCGGCCGCTTCGCCGCCGCCACGCGCAAAGCCCTGCCGGATGCGATCCGGGAGCACTTCGGCTTCACCTTCTGGCTGGTCCCGTTCTTCGTGCTCTCGCTCTCCCACCTCCTCGTGCTCGGCACGGAGATCGGCGGCATCTGCTTCGCGCTCCACCTGGTCTCCGGCCTGCCGACGTCCTTCTGGGCCCTGCCGGTGGGAGTGCTGCTCGTGACGTTCCTCTGGCGCTCGACGTTCAACACCATCGAGGACAGCACGTCGCTCCTCGGACTGATCACGCTCGCCTTCGTGGTGGCGGCGGTGAGCCATCATCCGCCGATGAAGGACCTGCTGGCCGGCTTCGTCCCTACGCTGACCGCCGAGGAGCCGCTCAAGTACTGGGGCATCGCGGTCAGCATCGTGGGCGCGGTCCTCTCGCCCTACCTTTTCTATTTCTATTCGTCGGGCGCGGTGGAGGACGACTGGGACTCCTCCTTCATCGGCGTGAACCGCGGCATCGCCGCGCTGGGCATGGGATTCGGCAGCGTCGTCGCCATGGGCGCGCTCGTCGTGGCCGCGATGGTGCTCGCGCCGCGCGGCATCGCGATGGACGACTACCACCAGGCGGCGCTCATGCTCACCGACGCCTTTCCGTTCTGGGGCTTCCTGCTCTTCGCGGTCGGCCTGGGCGTCGCCTGCCTCGCCGCGTCCCTGGAAGTGGCGCTCTCGATGGCCTACGCCACGGCGCAGACCTTCGGCTGGAACTGGGGCGAGAGCCTCGATCCGCGCGAGGACGCCCGCTTCGGCGCGGTGTACACCGGCGCCATCGCCCTGTCGTCCCTGATCATCCTGGTCGGCGTCGATCCGCTCAAGCTGACCCTTCTCGCCATGGCCACCGAGGCGGCCGTGCTGCCCTTCGTGGCCCTGCCGTTCCTGATCCTGATGAACGACCGCAAGCTCCTCAAGGAGCACGCCAACGGCTGGATCTCGAACACGGTCGCCGTGATCGTGCTGCTGCTCGCGCTGGTGCTGACCGTGGTCTCGATCCCGCTCGCGCTGCTCGGAGGTGGAGGATGAAGAAGCTCGACCTCACCCGGGACCTCCTCGACATGCAGGTGGTCGGCCGGGACGGGACGAAGATGGGGCGCGTCGACGGCCTGATCCTGGAGCTGCGCGGCGACCTCCCGCCGCGGGTCGACGCCATCGAGATGGGCTTCGCGGTCCTGGCCCGGCGCATGGGCCCGCGGGCCGAGCGCTGGCTGGCGAAGCTCCGCCGCTGGAGCGTCCGCAGGACCGCGAGCCAGCGCGTGCCCTGGTCGAAGGTCAAGGCGATCGAGCCGCATCACATCCAGATCGACCTCGACGCTCTCGAAACCCCGGCGTTCGCCTGGGAGATCTGGCTGCGCGATCATTTCGTGGCGCCGATCGAAGGGAAACGGGAGAAGTCCGGATGAGCACGCCGAAGATCCATTTCGAGATGCTGCTCGGCAGGATGGTGCGCGATCCCGACGGGGTCGCAGTGGGCCGGATCTTCGCCGCGCACGCCGAGATCGAAGGCGGCGACTGCGTGCTGCGCGAGTTCCTTCTCGGCCCCGGCGCCCTGCTGGAGCGCTTCGGATTCCCGCTCGGCCGCTGGCGGCCCACGCGCGTCCCCTGGGACCTGCTCGACATCGCCGATCCCGGGCATCCGCGCCTGCGCTGCTCCGCCGCCGAGCTCGCCGGCCGGCGTCCCTGAGGTTTACATCCCTTACAACTTCCTTTCCTCGCCTTGAAGAATCGCCCTCCGGGCGCGGCTAGCCTTGCGCGCAGACGGGAGGAGACGAACATGGCAATGCGATCGACAAAGGCGCGGCTCCTGGTCCTGGCGGCGCTCCTCGTGGCCGTCGCCACTGCGGAGGGGGCCGCTCGCGAGAAGGCGTCCGAGCCGGACCTGAGCGGCACCTGGACCTTCAACGACGAGGTGACCGCGAGACTGATGCAGGGCCTGCGGGACCAGGGAAGACCCGCCTTCGGAGGAGAGCGTCCCGGAGGCCGTGGCGGTCCCAGGGGAGGCCCGGGCGGCGGCCGGATGAGAGGCGCGCCCGGCGGGCCTCCGTCGACGAGAATGCAGGACCTCGACGAGCTGACGATCGTCCAGAAGGATGGCGAGGTGACGATCACGGACAGCGGCGGCCGGTCGCGCGTCTTTCAGCCCACCGGCAGGAAGGTCAAGGTCGACGGCCCTCATGGAAAGGAGACGGTCCGGGCGGGTTGGAAGGACGGCTCCCTGGTCGTGAAGATCAAGCCGGAGAAGGGACCGTCGCGGATCGAGACCTGGACGCCGTCGAACGACGGCCGGCGCCTGTTCCTGACGCTCTCGATGAGCGACGGGCCGCGGATGCCCCTGCGGAGAGCCTACGACCGGGCGGGCCAGCCGGGTTGACGCGGCGCCTCTGCTAAGCTCCGCCCCATGGCGAATCCAATCCCCGCATCCGGACCCGCCCTGGCCGAGCTGCTGCGGAAGGGCCACTCCTCCAACCCCTGGCACGGCCCGGCGACCGCGGATCTCCTCGCCGGCGTGTCGCCGTCCATGGCAGTCGCAAAGCCCGTGGCCGACGGCCACAGCGTGTGGGAGATCGTCCTCCACATGACCGGCTGGCAGCGCGAGGTGGCGCGCCGGCTGGGTGGCGCAACGCCCGGGCTGCCGGACGAAGGCGACTGGCCCGTGCCTCCCGAGGCTACCCAGGAGGCCTGGGATCAGGCGAAGGCGGCTCTCCGCGAGAGTCTCGAAGAGCTCGCCGGCGCCGTGGCCGGCCTTTCCGAGCAGGATCTCGAAACCCGGATCGGAACCTCCTCGCGGCCGCTCGGAACCGGAGTCACCAGGGCCGAGACCGTGATCGGCATGCTCCAGCACAATGCCTATCACTCCGGCCAGATCGCGCTGCTGCTCAAGGCACTGCAGTGAAGATCCTCCTCTTCGGCGCGACTGGCTCCGCGGGTGGCAGCGTGCTGAAGGTCTGCCTCGCGGAGCCGGCTGTCTCGGAGGTCCGGGCAGTCGTGCGGCGGCCCCTGGAGATTTCGAACGAAAAGCTGCGCGTGTTCGTGCACGGCAACTATCTCGACTACGCTCCGGTCGAGGAGGCGTTCAAGGATGTGGACGCCTGCCTGTATTGTCTCGGAATCTCGGTGAACCAGGTGTCCGGCGAGAGCGAGTACCGGACGGTCACGCACGATTTCGCGCTCGCCGCGGCGCGCGCGCTCAAGGCGCACAGCCCGGGCGCGGTGTTCCACTTCGTCAGCGGGCAGGGTGCCACTCTGGACAGCCGCATGATGTGGGCGCGGGTCAAGGCGGAGACCGAGCGCGACCTCATCGAGTTGATCGATGCGGTCTGCTGGCGGCCGGCGTCGATCGACGGCGCGGACTCGGCGAGCCAGCCCCGGATCTATCAGGTCCTGCGGCCTGTGTTCCGCCTCCTGAGACCGTTCCGCAGCCTCTACGTCACCGGCGAGGACATCGGCCGGGCGATGCTGCAGGCAATCGGGGAGGGCGTGCGCGGACGGATCGTCGAAAACCGGGAGATCCGGGACAGGGCCGAGCGATGAGCGATACGGTCTTCGGCGCCTTCGTGCTCGCCGTGTTCCTCGTTTTCGTGTTCGTGCTCGGCAAGGTCATCTATGAGGTGAAGAACCGGCGTTTCGTCAAGGCGTGGGGGCCGTTGGTCCCGATCGTGAACGGCACCGTCACAGGGGACGGCGGAGGAGGAGCCACCAGCTGGCTGACGGGGACGTACCGGGGCCGGCGGGTGCAGGCGACCATGGTGCCGGACAGGAACCGGTATTCGGGGGAAAGCGGCTTTCGATACAACTACTACGACGTCGCCCTGCTGGACGTTCCGGGCCGGCAGGACTGGAGCCTCGAGGAGGGGCGGATCGCGACGAAGGACAAGGCGCTCGAGTCCTCCCTCATCAGCCTGGACGTGGCCTCCCTGGTCGCTCCCTTCGGCAGCACGACAGTCGAGTACCGCCGGCAAACGAACAAGCTCCAACTCAGCGAGGACTGCGGGCCTGTCTGGGTACCCATGCCCGAACGGTTCGTCGCCGAGCTCGAGCTCCTGCTGAAGCTGGCCGAGATGAACGCGTCGGCGAACGCGATGTAACACCTCTTCCAGGCTTTTTTCGCTGGGACCGCCGGCTTCCAGCCGGCCCGCCGGAGGATCGGACGACGAGGTCGCCGGCGGGGCCTGAAACGACCGCACCACAGCCATCTCCATCTTGCGCCCCGGCCTGGCCAGCTCGGAAGCCGGCGGTCCCAGCGAAAAGCAAACAGCAGGAAACGCCCGTTCGCTTCCGGAACCGCTTGACGGCTTGGTCATGAGTGCATAAGATTATTCTAATGAACAGAAAGGAGAATGCGCGATGCGAAAGAACGTCTGGCTTGCAGCACTCTTCTTGATCCTAGGGGCGTTTCCGGCCGGGGCTATCATGGTCTGCGAGGACTGTAGCTGCTTCAACCTCTGTTCGACCTCCTGTGTCACCGATACGGGTTGGAGCACCTGTGGAGCGGCGACCGGTCTCTGCCAGGGTTCCGTTGCCTGCGGCGGCGGCGGTTGCCTCACGGTCGGCGAAGCCGAGCGCTTCCGGGATTTGATGCGGGGCTTTCACGACGCCGTGACCACGTCGGAGGA
Source organism: Acidobacteriota bacterium (assembly GCA_040349255.1). Classification (GTDB taxonomy): domain Bacteria; phylum Acidobacteriota; class Thermoanaerobaculia; order Multivoradales; family UBA5704; genus DATMER01. The sequence goes on from JBEQUE010000147.1 coordinate 15,738, forward strand.
GCGCGGCGAGGTGGCGGCGCGGCTGACCTGGCGCCTGGCGCAGCACGTGGAAGAGTCCGGGCTGGGCACCGTTTTCGCCGCGGGCACCCGGTTCCAACTGTCCGGCCGGGTGCAGGCGCCAGCCCTGGCCTTCATCCGTGCCGGAGCGTCGAAGGATGTCCCCGATCTGGTCGTCGAGTTCGTGACGAGCTCCAGGCATGAGACGGCTGTTGCCGGCTGGCTCTCCGCCGGCGTCAAGGCCGTGCTGGAGGTCGATCCTTCGGCGAGGACGGTCGCCATCCGCCGAGGACAGGACGTCAAAGTCTACGGCGAAGCGGATTCTCTCGAGCTTCCCGACATCGTGCCGGGCTGGTCGCTGCGGGTCGGCGAGCTTTTCAACTAGGACCGCTTTTCCCAGAGGGGGACGCGGCGGGCTCCGGAGCCTCGAAGGCTTCGAATGCCTGCCGTCCCCGGGTCCCTCCCCGATAATCACCTGGTTCAAAGAGAAACGTCCGCCGCACTCAGCTTGTACCGTTCCATCCACTTCACGCCTTCACCAAGGTGCGAAGCGACCAGGATTTGGAGCTTCGCCAGATTGCGGGCATCGGCGTCCATCTTGACGCCCAGGATCATCTCGTCTCGCGTCGGCTGTACGAACTGTCGGATTGAATCGGGCGTGAAGTTGGCCCTTCTGGCAAGGACGGCTGCGAACCTTGACAGTTGGGTAACCACCGAGGTCTCCACGATGAATTTTTTAAAAAGATTCGCATCTTTGTTTTCTGCTCGTACTTTGGCGACAAACTCGGCGTTGATGGATGGAATCGGCGTTTGGCTCAGCAGCTCCCGCAGTGCAGCGGTACAATTCTCGCGGTCATGAAGATAGGAGTGGGAGAGGGCAAGGCCCATGTAAGCGATCCCGCGCCTGTATCCTGACTCCAATCCGACCGCCTTGTTGAAGCAACTTCTGGCCTCGCGAAGCAGGGACCCCGCCTCGACCTTCGAAGAACATGCCTGATCGAGATTCCTCAGTCCGGCGGCAAGCTCGGATTGGGAGAGCTTGTCGATCTTTCCGTCGAGGGTTTCAATCAATCCCGCCAACTCGGCAACGGACTTCGCAAGCCCCAGACCCGATATGATGATGCCGATATCCATCCAAGGTCCTCCGACTTGCCCCGGGTTGACTACTTCGCCTTGACCGTCAGCGTCATCGTCATGCCCTTGGCCGAGTGGCTGCCGATCGGGCACCAGACCTTGTATTCGCCGGGCTGGAGCGTGACCTCGGCGGTGCCGGTCTTGTTGGGCTTCACGATGACCGGCGTCATGCCCTGGATGCCCGGGCCTTCCAGCTGGAAGCTGTGGCTCTTGTGCCCCTGGTTGCGAAGGACGAAGGTGGTCGGCCCGGGCGGCAGGGTGTGCGGCATGTCGATGGCGTACTCGGTCAGGCGGACCTCGACGCCGGGAGCGGCGAACGCGAAGAGCGCGAGGGCGAGGCAGAGGACGGCGGCGGTGCGGCTTGCTGGTTTCATGGCGGTAGAATAGACGAAATGCAAGCCGTCATCCCCGACGAGCCGGAGGAGCGCTGGAGCCTGGCCCGCCGCTTCGCGGTCCGCTTCCTGCTCTCCTATTTCCTGCTGCTCCTCCTCACGTACGACCACGTCCTTCTGTTCGTTCCCCGTTCCGAGCCGGTGGTCCGGAAGTACGTCGAGCTCTGGTATCCGATCGTCGTCTGGGTGGGCAAGAGCGTCCTTCACCTCGACCAGGACATCTATCTTCTCAAGAGCGAGGCCGACGGCATCAGCAACACCGCCTTCGGGACGGTGTTCTTCTTCTGCTCGGTGGCGCTCGCGGCGGTCGCGGCGGGGATCTGGGCGGCGCTCGACCGGCGGCGCGACGAAGGGCGCCTGTCCGCGTGGCTCCGGTATCTGCTGCGGTTCATGCTCGCGGTGACGCTGATCCACTACGGCGCGATCAAGCTCATCCCTGCCCAGATGACCGCTCCGCCGCCGCTCTCCCTGCTGCTGCCCCGGGTCGCCGATCTCACCCGGATGCAACTGCTCTGGATCTTCACCGGGACCTCGCCGGTCTACGAATCGCTCACCGGCCTCGCCGAGCTGACGGGCGGCGTGCTGCTGCTCTTCCGGCGGACGACCCTGCTGGGAGCCCTGATCTGTGCCGCGGACATGGCCATGGTCGTGACGTTGAACTTCTGTTACGACGTTCACGTCAAGCTCCTGTCGCTGCACCTGCTGGCCATGGCTCTCCTGCTGGTCGCGCCCGATCTGCGGCGCCTTTCCGATCTCTTTTTCTTCGACCGCCGCGTGGAGCGCAGGGCGGAGCCTGCGCTCTTCACGCGCAGGCGGCTCGACCGCGCCGCGCAGGCCGTGCTGCTCCTGTTCGGCCTCGCTTCGATGGCGCTGGGTCTCTCCTCCGCCTGGAAGATCTACCAGATGTTCCACCCGCCGAAGCCGCCCCTCTACGGGCTCTGGACGGTCGAGGAGTTTCGCGCCGAGGCCGGACCTCCTCCCTGGCGCACCGTGATGGTGTTTCGGTCCGGCGCGGTCCGGGTGGAGCGGACGGACGGATCCTGGACGACCCTGCCGGCCGAGGTGAAGGATCAGGCGCGGCGGATCCGTTTCGAGGCGGGCAGCTTCTCGTTCTCCGCGCCGGAGGCGGACGACGTCGTGCTGAACGGGGTCTGGAACGGCCGTCCGGCTCGCGTCCGGCTCCGCAGGATGGAGCTGACGCGCCGGAGCTTCCACTGGTTCGTCGATCTGCGGGAGGGGGACGAAGAGGCCTTGAAGGAGAAATAGGGGCGCGCCAGAGCGCGCCCCTATCCTCTTCAGGGTCGGGTCAGATCAGAAGGGCAGGCCGCGCACGTCGAGGTAGGCGTGCAGGGCGCTCAGGAAGAGGCGGGTGTGCTCCTGGTTGTTGATCACGCCGGCGTCGCGGATGTCGTCGAGAGCGCTGACCACGCAGGTGACGTAGTCGCCGGTGTTCGCCCAGTCGGCGTCGAAGGAGCAGGGGATCTCGGGGATCGTGACCCGCTCGCTCAGGCGGACGGCGTAGAGCCGGTTCTTGGTGCCGCCCGGCCAGACGATCTCGATCATGCCGCGGCGGCCGCCGTCGAGACCGAAGGTGAGCTCCGGGCTGCTCTGCGACAGCATGCCGCTGCCGCCCTGGAGCGGCCGGACGACCGTGCTCAGGGTGGTGTTGTTGACCGGACGGGTGTAGGAGACCACGGCGCCGAAGCCGTCGCGGTTCGACTGGCCGTCGTGGGTGATGCCGGCGGTGCCCACCAACTTCACCTTGGCCCACTTGTTGTTGTTGCCGCTGTTGATCTCGACGAACAGCTCGCCCGGGACGCCCTCGGGGCCCTGGAAGGCGAACTTGTTCGGGTCGGCGGTCGGCTGGGTGACGTAGACCGCGAAGGCGGCCACGTCGAAGACCGAGTTGAGGGGGTTCGAGAAGATCGGCGCGAGCGGCGCATTGCTCTCGTCGGCGTTGAAGCTCGAGACCGAGACGATGTCGTCGAAGCCGTCGTTGTTCAGGTCGCCGGTGGCGAGGCCCTCGATGTTGTTGCGCACGTGCCGGGTCGGATCGCCCAGCGCGTCGTCGTCCCAGGTGAAGGTCGCCGAGCAGTTGGAGTTGTTCAGGATGTCGCCGCCGTTGCTGTTGTCCCAGAACAGGGTGTTGTCCTGGTTGCCATAGGAGACGATGTCGAGATCGCCGTCGTTGTCGTAGTCGAAGATCGAGTTGCTCCAGCCGTTGGGCACGGTCTTGAGCGCGCCCGGGGACTGGCGGGCGAAGCTGCCATTGGCCTGCTGGAGGAACCAGGCGGAGGAGAAGGAGCCCGGCGGGATCTGGCCGGGGAAGAAGATGTAGTCGCCGATGTTGGACGCGAAGAGGTCGATGCGGCCGTCGCAGTTGACGTCGCCGAAGGAGAGGCCGCGCCAGGAGCCGTTCGGCAGCCCGGCCGCGCCGGTGACGTCGGTGAAGCTGCCCGAGCCGTCGTTCTGGAAGAGCGAGATGAAGGTGTTCTGGAAGGCGCCGGCGCGCATGTCGTTGCCGAAGAAGGCGTCGACGTCGCCGTCCTTGTCGTAGTCGACCAGGGCCACGCTCCAGGACAGGTCGGCCGGGTAGTCGGCGCCGGTGATCTTGTGGCGGATGCCCGAGCTGTCGCTGACGTCGGCGAAGGTGTTGCCGCCCTGGTTCAAGAAGAGCTGGTTCGGCTGGTTGTGGACCACCGGCTCGGTGGTGATCGCCGTCATGGTGGTGAAGTCGAAGGTGTTGGCGATGGCGATGTCGAGCAGGCCGTCGTTGTTGACGTCGCCCATGGCGCAGGAGACCCCGTTGAGGAGCTGGCCGCCGACGTGGCTGCTGGTCGAGATGTCGGTGAACGTGCCGTCGCCGTCGTTCTCGAACAGGTGGTGCGCCCCATTGAAGCCCAGGACCAGGAGGTCGGGGTCGCTGTCGTTGTCGATGTCGCCGTAGCAGACGCCCTGGCTGTCCACGTCGGTCAGGGCGACG
>JBEQUE010000150.1:0-13353 GCA_040349255.1 Acidobacteriota bacterium
TCTTCTCTGCCGGTTGACGCATCCGGCGAGCCGCCGGAAGCTTCCAACGTCCCGGGTGACGCGTCCAACCCGCCGTTGGATGCATCCGGCGAGCCGCCGGACGGAGAAACCGGCCGGTTGACGCATCCGGCGAGCTGCCGGAAGCTTCCAAAGTCCCGGTTGACGCATCCAACCCGCCGCCGGATGCATCCGGCGAGCCGCCGGAAGCTTCCAACCTCCCGGTTGACGCATCCAGCTGCCATTCCCGTTCCGTACCGGCCTAGAAAGGGTGAAAGACCCCTCCCCGACCCTCCCCCGCGCTGCCGCGCGGGAGAGGGCGCCACCTCCCTCCCGAGCCTCAGGGGGAAGGGGCACCGAATCGGCATCGGCGACCAGCCTGTACGCGTCCTGAATGTTCTCCTCCAGCTCCTCCAGGGATTCACCTTGGCTGAACACGCCGGGATTCTCCTTCAGCCGCCCGACGTACCAATCCTCGTCGATCCAATACTCCAGGGTGAATGCTCTATGCATGCCGGCTCCGACGCCGAGCAAGCGTTTCCAGATACCGCTCCTTCCTCCTGCGCCCCTGCCAAAGGCGAGGCAGGAGGATGATCAGCATCAGCAGGGCCATCGCCACCGCGAGCTGCAGGTAGACCCCGGAGCGGTTGCCGGTCGCCGCCTGGGAGAGCGCGTGCGCGAAGTAGGTGAAGATCGGCACCGTCATCGACAGGCCGACGGCCGTGGCTCCGAGGAACAGGCCGGGCCGGATGCCCACGAACGCGGAGCAGTAGTTGACCAGGGCGAAGGGGACCGGGAGGAAGCGCACGCCGGCCAGGCTCCAGAAGCCGCCGCGGCGCGCCACCATGCGCTCCACCCTTCGCAGCCGGTTGCCAAAGAGATGGAGCACGAACTCCCGGCCGAGGACGCGGCCGAGCCAGTAGGTCGACGCCGCGCCCAGGAAGATCCCGATCACGTTGTAGACCGAGCCCCAGAGCACGCCCCAGACCATGCCGCCCGCGATCATCAGCGGCGTGGCCGGCACGCCGAGCGGGCAGAGCAGGAAGTAGCTCAGCATCAGCAGCCCGGGCGCCCACCAGGTGTCCCGCAGCCGGTCGAAGAGCGCCAGGATCTCCTCCTTGTTCAGATACTGGGCCATGGGCGACCAGCGCAGCACGGCGAAGCCGGTGCCCACGATCGCCACCAGGGCGATGAAGCGGTAGAGGAGGGGGCGGGGGATCCGCCGCCCCTGGGGCTGCTCCGGAGTCACTCGCCCGTCTTGGGGCCGATCTGGGCCAGCCCGCCCGGACCCGGGCCCTGGAAGAGGAACTCCCGCATGTGGCGGTTCAGGGCCTCCTGCGCGCCGGGGTCCATGAAGTTCAGGCGCAGCTCGTTGATGACCATGATCTCCATCTTCTGCCACTCGGCCCAGCAGTCGGCGCAGACCTTCTCCTGGATCTCCAGGCCGAGCGCGCCCGGCATCGGCCGGCGGGCGAGGGCCGGAGCCTCGGGTCTGCCACAGCGGACGCATTGTACGGTTGCCATCAGACCACCCTCTCCGCGCGAGGCGCTTCCAGACGACCCTCCCGGATGAGCTCCTGGCGGAAGTATTCGATCGTGCTCCCGAGACCTTCCTTGAGCGTCACCTTCGGCTCCCAGCCCAGCCGGGCGCGGGCGAAGGAGATGTCCGGCTGCCGGGTCTGCGGGTCGTCGACCGGCAGCGGCTTGAAGACGATCTCGCTCGAGCTGCCGACCGCGTCGCGGATGGTCTCGGCGAACTCGAGGATCGTCATCTCCGCGGGGTTCCCGATGTTGCAGGGGGTCTCGACGCCGCTGTTGAGCAGGCGCCAGATCCCTTCGATCAGGTCGCTCACGTAGCAGAACGAGCGCGTCTGCTTCCCTTCGCCGAAGACCGTCATGGGCTCGCCGGTGAGCGCCTGCTGCAGGAAGGCGGGCACCACCCGGCCGTCGCGCAGGCGCATGCGCGGGCCGTAGGTGTTGAAGATCCGCACGATGCGGACCTCCAGGCCGTGCGTCCGGTGGTAGGCCATGGCCATGGCCTCGGCGAAGCGCTTGGCCTCGTCGTAGACGCCGCGCGGACCGATCGGGTTCACGTGGCCCCAGTAGCTCTCCTTCTGCGGATGCTCCTTGGGGTCGCCGTAGACCTCGGAGGTCGAGGCGAGCAGGAGGCGGGCGCCCTTGGCCTTGGCGAGGCCGAGCGCGTTGTGCGTGCCGAGAGAGCCGACCTTCAGGGTCTGGATCGGCAGCTCCAGGTAGTCGATCGGGCTCGCCGGCGAGGCGAAGTGGAGGATGCGGTCGACCGGGCCCTCGATCTCGAACGGCTTCGACACGTCGTGCTTGACGAACTCGAAGTCCTCGCGGCCCAGGAGGTGCTGGATGTTGTCCATGCGGCCGGTGACCAGGTTGTCGACCGCGACCACCCGGTAGCCCTCGGCGAGCAGGCGCTCGCAGAGGTGGGAGCCCAGGAACCCGGCCCCTCCGGTGACGACGGCTCTCTTCACGATCTCGATCCCCCCACGGCGCGGAGCTGGGCCGTCTCCGGGCGCCCCTCGGGCCGGCCGATGGAGATGTAGCGGTAGCCGGCCGCCGCCATCTTCCCGGGCTCGTAGAGGTTGCGCAGGTCGATGATGAGCGGCTGCTTGAGGTGCAGGCGGTCGAGCTCCAGCTTGCGGAACTGGTTCCACTCGGTGACGATCACCAGCGCGTCGGCGCCCTCGGCCGCGTCGTAGGCGTCCTTGCGGAAGCCGAGCTTCGGATGGCTGAGCATCTCCCGGAACGCGTCGGCGGCCTCGGGGTCGTAGGCCTGGACCGCGGCGCCGGCGTCGAGCAGGCCGCGCACGATGACCAGGGCCGGCGACTCGCGCACGTCGTCCGTGTTGGGCTTGAACGACAGGCCGAGCACGGCCACGGTCTTGCCGGCGAGGCCGCCCATCGCCGCCGAGATCTTCTCGATCATGCGGGCCTGGACCTCGTCGTTGACCTCGATCACGGCCTCGATGATCTTGAAGGAGAGCCCCTGGTCCTTGGCGATCTGGGCCGCGGCGCGGGTGTCCTTCGGGAAGCAGGAGCCGCCGAAGCCGGGGCCGGCGCTCAGGAACTTCGGGCCGATCCGGCTGTCCATGCCCATGCCCTTGGCCACCACCTCGACGTTGGCGCCCCAGGCCTCGCAGATCCGCGCCACCTCGTTGATGAACGAGATCTTGGTCGCCAGGAAGCCGTTCGAGGCGTACTTGATCAGCTCGGCGCTCTCGACGTCGGTGATGATGAACGGCACGTCGGCGGCCTTGAGCGGCGAGTAGACGTCCTGCATCAGCTCGGCGGCGCGCGGGTCGCGCGTGCCGATCACCACCCGGTCCGGCTGCATGAAGTCCTCGATCGCCGAGCCCTCGCGCAGGAACTCGGGGTTGCTCACCACGGCGAAGCGGTGCTTGTCGCCCGCCTTGCCGCGCACGGTCTGCTCGATCATCTGGCCGGTGCCGATCGGCACCGTGCTCTTGGTGACGATGATCTTGTAGCCATTGAGATGCTCGCCGATCGACTCGGCCACCTGGCGGATGAAGGTGAGGTCGGCCGAGCCGTCCTCACGAGGAGGAGTGCCCACGGCGATGAACACGGCCTGGGCCTCCTCGATCGCCGGGCCGAGATCGGTGGAGAAGATCAGCCGGCCCTCGTCCATGTTCTTGCGCACCAGCGCGTCGAGCCCGGGCTCGTAGATCGGGATCTCACCCTTCGACAGGCGGTCGATCTTGCCCCGGTCCTTGTCGACCCCGACGACGTGCATGCCGAAGTCGGCCAGGCAGGCGCCGGTGACCAGTCCGACGTAGCCGGTTCCTACAACACAGATGTTCATGCTTTGTGACCCTCGCGATACCACTCCACGAACCGCCTGAGGCCCTCACGGATCGGGACTTTGGGAGAATAGCCGAGCAGGCGGGCGGCCTTGGAGACGTCGGCGTACGTGATCGGGACGTCTCCGGGTTGTGCGGGAAGATAGTCGATGCGCGGCTCCACGGCAAGCTCCTGCGCGATCCACAGGACCAGGTCGCGCAGCGAGGTCGTGTCCGCGCCGCCCAGGTTCAGGATCTCGAACCCGGGCGCGAGGTCGAGCGACGCCACCACCCCGTCGATGATGTCGTCGACATAGGTGTAGTCCCGCAGGCTGCCGCCGTCGCCGTACATCGGCACCGCCTTGCCATGCCAGAGCAGGTCGGTGAACTTGTGGATCGCCATCTCCGGCCGCTGGCGCGGGCCGTAGACCGTGAAGAAGCGCAGGCAGGCGGTGCGGAAGCCGTAGAGGTGATGGTAGTTGTAGCACAGCAGCTCGCCCGCCCGCTTGGTGGTGGCGTAGGGGCTGATCGGCTGGTTGACCTCGTCGGACTCCGCGAACGGCACCTTGGTGTTGATGCCATAGACCGAGGAGGAGGAGCCGAAGATGAACGTCTTTGGGCCGTGCCGGCGGGCCGCCTCGAGCAGCCGGAGGGTGCCGATGCAGTTCACGTCCTCGTAGAGGATCGGCTCCTTGAGGCTGGGCCGCACCCCGGCCCGCGCCGCGAGATGGACGACTCCGTCGAACCGCCCCTCGGCGAACAGGCGGTCGACCAGGGTCTCGTCGCGGATGTCTCCCTCGACCAGCCGGTAGTCCGCCTGATCGAGCAGCGGCGCGACGTTGGCGCGCTTGCGGGCCGGGTCGTAGAAGTCGTTGAAGTCGTCGAGCACCGTCACCCGGTCTCCCCGGGAGAGCAGGCGCCGGGTCAGGTGCGAGCCGATGAAGCCGGCGCCGCCGGTCACCAGGATGTGGTTCATGACGGGAATGCGTCTCCTCGGAAGGCGGGCGGGGGCGGAGTGGTCTCCGGCGATGGGGGCTCCGGGGTCGGCGCTGGGGCCGGGGTCTCCACGGCGGGCGGCGGCGTCTCCTCGGGCATGGCATCCGGTCCGGAGTCCAGCGGCGGCGGAGCCTGGCCCTGTTCCTTCATCTCCTGGCGCGTGTCGCCGTAGCGCTTCTCGATCCCCTTCTTCTGGCGGTTGCGGATCAGCCAGCGGAGGATGCGCGATTCGTTGACGCCGATGATGATGTCGTTCACCGCGTCGTAGATCTGGGGGTCGTTGAGCAGCTTGGCGACCGAGCCCTCGCCGCGGGTCAGCTTGAGGGAGACCTCGTCGAGCCGGTCCACCATCTCCTGGAGCTTGCCGGTGATCTCGCGGCCGTACTCCTCGTCCTTGATCAGCCGGGGGAGCAGCGCGTCGCTCGTCTCCAGGTCGGCGGTGAGGTTGTGCAGGTCGTTCGCCACCTGGTTGAGCTGGGCCAGGGTGTCCTGGACGCTGGCCTTCATCTGCGGGTCGTTGATCAGGGCCGGGGCGAGGCCGGGGCCGGTCTGGACGCTCGCGATCACCTGGTCGAGGCGGTCGAGCGTGGTGGACAGCTTTTCGGCCATGGCCTTGTCGTTGAGCAGCCGGCCGAGCGGTCCCTCGCCGTTCTCGATCTTGTCGGCGATGCGCTGCATCGACTCCGAGGTGCCGATGAGCGAGTCCTTGAGCCGCTGGCCCGAAGGGGTGTTGCTGGTCAGCTCGCCGAGCAGCCCCTCGCCGCGCTCCATGCGGCCGAGGATGGTGGAGAGCGAGGCCGAGATCTCGACCACGTTGTCCATCACGTCCTCGCCCGAGGCGAGGAGGGCGTCGACGTTGGTGGGCTGGGCCGCCGGGATCTCGCCCTCGTTGGGGATCTCCGGGTAGCCCGGCGCGCCGATCGTCAGGTCGATGTACTTGTCGCCCAGCAGGCCGAGCGTCTTGATGCGCGCCTGCGAAGCCCCGGCCGCGGCCTTGTCCGGGCCCGCGGCCACGCCCGCGGTAGTGCCCTGCGGGCCGCGGATGCGGGCGGAGTACTGGTCGTCCACGCTGATCCAGACCTGGATGCTCTCCTCGGTCGGGGTCTGCGGCAGCACCACCTTCGTCACCGTGCCCACGTCCACGCCGTTGAGCTGCACCGGGCTGCCGGGCTTCAGGCCGCTGACCGCGCCGAACTGGATGTAGTACTTGTTCTTGCGGCTGAAGAAATTGTTCTTCTCGCCGATCAGGAAGACCCCGGCGGCGAGCACGGCCACGGCCGCCAGGATGACGAGCCCGACCCGGAACGCGCTCCCGCTACGCGGCATGCTCGTCCTCCTCCCGGCCGGCCAGGAAGCAGCGCAGGTCCGCATGGTCGGAGCCGTCCGCTTCCTCCCAGGTGCCGACGAAGACGAACTTCCCTTCCACCAGGTAGGCCAGCCGGTCGCCGACCCGGCGCGCCAGCGGGATGTCGTGGGTGACGACCACCGAGGTCACGCCGAGGTCCTTCTGGATGGAGTTGATCAGACCGCCGATCGTCGCCGAGGTGACCGGATCGAGGCCGGTCGTGGGCTCGTCGAAGAGCACCACCTCGGGATCGAGGGCGAGCGACCGGGCCAGGGCCACGCGCTTGCGCATGCCGCCCGAGAGGTCGGACGGGAACTTGCGCTCCACGTCGCGGTCGGTGAGGTTGACCTTGGCGAGCTTCTGGCGGACCGTATCCGCGATCTCGGCCGCCGAGGACTTCGTGTGCTCGCGCAGCGGGAAGGCCACGTTGTCGAACACGTTCATCGAGTCGAACAGGGCGCCGCTCTGGAACAGCATGGCGATCCGCCGGCGGAGGGGGAAGAGCTGGCGCTCCGGGAGGGCCGAGATCTCGGTGCCGTCGAACGTCACCGTCCCGGCGTCCGGCTTCTCCAGGCCGTTGAGCTGGCGCAGCGTGACGCTCTTGCCGCTGCCGGAGCGGCCGAGGATGACCAGGCACTCGCCGCGCAGCACGTCGAAGTCCACGCCGTCGAGCACGACCCGGGAGCCGTACTTCTTGACCAGGCCGCGCACTTGATACAGCGATTCAGGCAAGTCGATCCCTCACGTCAGGATGTAGAAGATTTTGGTCAGGAAGAAATCGGAGACCAGGACCAGGATGGCCGCCAGCACCACGGTGTTGGTCGTCGCCCGCCCCACCCCGTCGGCGCCGCCCCGCGTGTTGAGCCCATTGTAACACCCGACGATCGCGATAAAGTACGCAAAGAAAAAGGACTTGGCGATCCCGCTGCCGACGTCGCCGAAGTTGAGCGAGTCGAAGACGTCGTTGAAATAGAGCCCGGCCGGCAGGTTGAGCGTGGTGACCGCGATGATCAGGCCGCCGAGGATGCCGAGCGCGTCGCCGAGGATGGTGAGCGCCGGCAGCATGACGAGCGTCGCGGCGAGCTTCGGCACCACCAGCTTCTTGACCGGGTCCGAAGCCATCGAGCGCAGGGCGTCGATCTGCTCGGTGACCTTCATGGTGCCGATCTCGGCCGTCATGCCCGAGCCGATCCGGCCGCCCACGATGAGCGCGATGAGCACCGGTCCGAGCTCGCGCACGAGCGATTTCGAGACCACGGCGCCGATGTAGTACTTGACGCCCAGGCTGGGCAGGCTGAGCGAGGTCTGGAGCGCCATCACCATGCCGGTGAAGATGGTCGTGATGCTCGCCACGCCCAGCGAGCGCACGCCGATCTGCTCCATCTGCCGCACCCAGAGGCCGATCTCGTAGGGCGGCTTGAACAGAGCCGCGAACGCCCGCAGGGTCAGGAAGGCGAGCTCTCCGGTCTCCTCGGCGATGTCGCGGGCTTTCACGAGCGGATGGGCAGCCAGAAGGCGGCATGGGAGATGCCGAAGGCCAGGTCGGCCGCCGCCATGGGGTAGAGACCGGACACGCCGCGAGCGGCGGCGAGGAGCATCACCAGGCCGCCCAGGATTCGCCCGCCGACCGCCACGGCCAGGATGCCGCTGTAGCGCCGCGGGTCGCGGGCGGCGATCACATAGAGCGCCGCGAGCATCAGCAGGAGCACGCCGAGCACCCACAGGTAGAACGCCCCCTCGGGCAGCGGCGGCAGGGGCAGGTCGAAGAGGCGCGCCGACGGCTCCGGAGCGAAGCCCAGGAGGAGGGCGAACGCGGCGTCCCAGAGCGCGCCGAGGACGAGGCTCACGCGCAGCAGCGTCAGGAACCGGAACCGCCGGGCGAAGCGGTCGGTGATCTCCAGGCGGCGACTCATGGCGGGGGGATTCTATCAGTGGTCGGATTCGGCAGGCGCCACTCTGGACCGGGCGGGGGAGAGCGGGAGAGAATAGGCCCCGCCCATGGATACCTCCAAGGACGACACCCCCCAGCGATCCCCGCGATGGCGCGGATTCTCCTGGCTCACGATCCTGGGGACGATCGCCGGCAACTCCTTCCTGGTGCTCGGGAGCTTGATCCTCTCGGTCTTCGCCATCCTGGTGAGCTGGCTGCCGCCGCGCGGCAACTGGATGTTCGGCGTGGCCCGCCTCTGGTCGCGCTGCCTGCTCACCGCGAGCGCGGTCCGGCTGGGGGCCTCCTACGACCCCGCGCTGGAGCCCGGGAAGAGCTACGTCTTCCTCTGCAATCACCAGAGCCTGTTCGACATCCCGGTCCTGCTCACGACCTGCCCGGGGCAGGTCCGGATGATGGCCAAGCGCAGCCTGTTCCGCATCCCTCTGTTCGGCTGGGGGCTCTACGCGGGCGGTTTCATCCCGATCGACCGCGGCGACCGCAGCTCGGCGCGGCAGAGCTTCGCCTCGGCGATCGCCCGGATCCGGAACGGGACCTCCATCCTCCTCTTCCCCGAGGGCACGCGGTCGACCACCGACGTCCTCCTGCCGTTCCAGCGCGGCGGCTTCCTCCTGGCCATGAAGACCGGGCTGCCGATCGTGCCGGTGGGCATCCGGGGCAGCCGGGCGGTCCAGCGCAAGGGGAGCCTCGCCATCCGGCCCGGCCGGATCGAGGTGCGCTACGGCGCTCCGCTGTCGGTGGCCGACTACGGGGTGCGGCGCAAGGGGGAGCTGATCGCCGAGGTGCGGCGACAGGTGGCGGACCTCGCCGGCCTCGCGCTGCCCGAAGAGGGCTGATGGTACGATGGGGTCGAGCCGGCTCCCGCCGGTCCGTACCAACTCTCGCACTCTGGCAAGGAAAGCGTCCGACATGGCAACCGATCTCGAATCCGCGGCCTGGGAGGCCCTGAAGGGGGTCAAGTTCCCGGGCATGAGCCGGGACATCGTCTCCTTCGGCTTCGTCAGCCGCATCAAGGCGTGCGCCGGGCAGGTGGCGGTGGAGCTGCAGATGGCCACCCACAACCCGGCCGCCGCCGAAAAGGTGAAGGAAGCGGCCGAGCAGGCCCTCCGGGCCCTCCCCGACGTCGAGGAGGTCCGGGTCAACATCAACGTGGTGAAGCCCGCCACCCGCGAGGAGGCGGCCCAGAAGGCCATCTCCCAGGACCACTCGCTGATCCCCGACGTCCGCCACGTGGTGGCGGTGGCGAGCGGCAAGGGCGGGGTGGGCAAGTCCACCGTGGCCGCGAACCTGGCCGTGAAGCTGGGCCAGCTCGGCTACAAGGTCGGCCTCCTCGACGCCGACATCTACGGCCCCTCGGTGCCGCTGATGTTCGGCATCACCGACAAGCCGCGGGTGGACGGCAACCGGATCATCCCGTTCCAGAAGTACGGCATCAAGGTGATGTCGCTCGGCTTCATCCTGGAGACCGACACGCCGGTCATCTGGCGCGGCCCCATGGTGATGCGGGCGATCGAGCAGATGCTCGGCGACGTCGAATGGGGCGAGCTCGACTACATGATCCTCGACCTGCCGCCGGGCACCGGCGACGCCCAGCTCACCGTCACCCAGAAGGTGCCGCTCGCCGGCGCGGTCATCGTCACCACGCCGCAGGACGTGGCCCTGGTGGACGCCCGCAAGGGCCTCGCCATGTTCAGGAAGGTCAACGTGCCGGTGATCGGGATCATCGAGAACATGTCCTCCTTCGTCTGCCCGCACTGCGGCGAGGTGACCGACATCTTCAAGAGGGGCGGCGGCGAGCGCACGGCGGAGATCCTCCAGACCGCCTATCTCGGAGCCATCCCGCTCGATCCGAAGATCGTCCTGGGCGGCGACGCCGGCGTGCCGATCGTGGTGGACGAGCCCGACGGTCCCCACGCCGAAGCCTTCCGGCGGGTCGGCGAGGCCGTGGTGGACGAGGTCGCCCATCAGAGCGAGCTGAAACCCAAGCTCTCGATCGTGTGAGCGTCGCAATCATCGCGGATGCCCATCTGGGAGGGCCCGGCGGCTCCGCCGAGCCCTTCCTCCGCCAGCTCCGGGAGCTGGCGGAGAAGGGCTGTACCCGGCTCATCCTCCTGGGAGACATCTTCCAGGTCTGGATCGGCGATCCGCGCTTCGAGACGCCCGAGATCAAGGCCGTGGTGGAGGCCCTGCGCGATCTCCGGCGCCAGGGGATCCGGATCGACTACGTCGAAGGCAACCGCGACTTCTTCCTGGCCGGCAGCCCGTACGCCGACGCCTTCGACGGCGTGGTCCTGGAGACCTCCTTCGAGGTGGACGGCACCCGCTACCTGGCGGTCCACGGCGACGGCCTCAACGAGAAGGACCGGCAATACCGTTTCTGGCGCTGGCTCTCGAAGAGCGCGCCGGTGCGCTTCGCGGTCTGCAACATCCCGCATGCCCTGGCCCACCGGATGGTCCACTCGACGGAGCAGAAGCTCTCGCAGACCAACTTCAAGCACAAGGTGAGGCTGCCCGAGGACGCGATCCGCCGCTACGCCGAACGCCGCCTGGCCGAGGGCCACGACGTCCTCCTCCTCGGCCACTTCCACGAGCCGCGAATCTGGCCGGTCCGGGGCGGCGAGGTCCGCCTGCTCGACGCCTGGTTCCGGAGCCGGCGGGTGGAGTGGCCAGGCGAATGAGGGTGACCATGGTCGGCAGCGGGACCTCCACCGGCGTGCCGGTGATCGGGTGCCCGTGCAAGGTGTGCACGTCGACCAACCCCCGGAACCGGAGGTCGCGGCCGGGGCTCAAGCTGGAGGTCAACGGCGGCGTCCTGCTCGTGGACACGCCGACCGACCTCCGCGAGCAGGCGCTCCGCTTCGGGCTGCCGCGGCTCGACGCGGTCCTCTTCACCCACGCCCATGCGGACCACATCTTCGGGCTCGACGACATCCGGATCTTCAACTTCCGCCAGCGCAAGGCGATCCCCTGCTACGGCTCGGCCGGGACGCTGGCCGCCATCCGGCGCACCTTCGCCTACATCTTCGAGCGCACCCAGGAGGGTGGCGGCAAGCCGCAGATCGAGCTGCTGGAGGTGCGCGAGCCCTTCCGGCTGCTCGGACGTGAGATCATTCCCGTACCGGTCTGGCACGGCGAGATGGAGGTCTTCGGCTACCGCCTCGGACGCTTCGCGTACGTGACCGACTGCAACCGCATCCCGGAGGAGAGCTTCGAGCTGCTCGCCGGGGTCGAGGTCCTCATCCTGGACGCCCTGCGCTACCGGCCCCATTCCACCCACTTCTCGGTGGACGAGGCCATCGCCGTGGCGGAGCGGATCGGGACGAAGCGGACCATCTTCTCCCATCTCGCGCACGAGATCGATTACGGAGATCCCCAGGTGCAGCTCCCGCCCGGGGTGGAGCTCGGATATGACGGCCTCACATTCGACGTCGAAGACTGATCCGATCGAGGTTCCCTCCGGCCGCAAGGCGTCCGGCCGGCTGCGGGTCCCATCCTCCAAGAGCCTGACCCATCGCTGGCTCAACCTGGCGCTCTTGTCGCGCCGGCCCATGGTGGTCGAGCGGCCGCTCCTGGCCGAGGATACTCGTCTCTTCCTGGCCGCCCTGGGCCGCTGCGGGTTCCGGGTGGAGGAGAGAGGCGACGACGTCCATCTGGAGCCCGGCGAAGCTCCTTCAGAAGAGGTCGAGGTCTTCTGCGGCAATGCCGGGACCATGCTGCGCTTCCTGGTCGCGACCCTGGCCGTCGTGCCCGGGCTCTGGCGTCTGGACGGCGTGCCGCGCCTGCGCGAGCGGCCGGTCGGACCCCTGGTCGAGGCCCTGCGGAGGCTCGGCGCCCGCATCGAGTACCTGGCCGCCGAGGGCTACATCCCGCTGCGGATCGAGGGCGCGAGCCTCGGGGCGGGTACCACCTTTCTGGATGCCGGCGAGTCGAGCCAGTACCTCTCGGCCGTCCTGATGGCCGCGCTTCGCGCGCCGGGAGAGGTCACGGTCGAGGTGAGCGCGCTCACCTCGAGGCCCTATGTGGACGTCACCCTGGGCGTGGCCGAGGCGGCCGGTGGCCGGATCGAGCAACCGGGACCGAAGACGTGGCGCGTCCATCCTTCGGACCTGCGGATCGATCGCGCCCGGGTGGAAGGCGACTGGTCGGCCGCCTGCTATCCGGCCTCCGCCGCGGCGCTGACCGGCGGCAAGGTCCACCTCGACGGCCTGGCGCGGGATTCGAGGCAGGGCGACCGCGGCTTTCTCGACCTGCTCCTCGCGATGGGCGCCGAGGCCGACTGGCGGGAGGACGGGCTGGAGGTCCGGGGCACCGGACACCTGAAGGGAGTCGAAGCCGATCTCTCGACCATGCCGGACCAGGTTCCGACCCTGGCCGCGCTCGGCCCCTTCGCCGCCGGGCAGACCCGGATCTTCAACGTCGCCCACCTGAGGATCAAGGAGAGCGACCGCCTGGAAGCCATGGCCACCGAGCTGCGCAAGCTCGGCGCCGAGGTCGAGGAAGGGCCGGACAGCCTGCGCATCCCCGGCGTCTGGGCGAGCGCCAACCCGCCGGCCGGCCCCGTGCTGATCGATCCCCGGGGCGACCACCGCATCGCCATGAGCCTGGCGCTCGCGGGCCTGCGCCGGCCGGGCGTGGTGATCGGCTCGCCCGAGGTCGTGGCCAAGTCCTATCCGGGCTTCTGGAAGGACCTGGAGCTGCTGCTGCGCTGACCGCCTAGTGCGCCGGCTTCTCCCGCGCGAGCCGGTCGCGGAAGGCTTTCTCGTTGCGATCCACGTAGGCCCGGTAGCCCTCGGGGTCGATGAACGGGTTCGGCTCTCCGCCCTTCCTCAGGCGCTCCGTCTTGCCTTTCAGGTCGTAGAACGAGCCGTGGGAGGCGAGGAAGAGGTCGCAGGGCAGCTCGCGGAGGACGCGGAAGGTGCGGGCGTAGTCGTCGGCGATGCCGGGGTAGCTCGGGTCGGCGCCGAGGCGGGTGTCGGGCAGGACGGAGGTGCTGCAGATGAACACGGCGTCGAGCTTGCGGCCGCCGTCGTCGACCTTCATGGTCCAGGTGGTGCAGCCCCGGGTGTGGCCCGCGGTGACGTGGGCGGTCAAGGTGGTGCCGCCGAGGGTGACGGTGTCTCCGTCCTGGAGCAGGCGGTCGGCCTGGATGGCGGGGTAGGAGAAGCGGTCGCCGAGCACGGGATCGCCCTTGCCGCCGCGGGCGTGGGCCGGGGCGTCGGCCCGGCTGGCGAAGAAGCGGG
>JBEQUE010000152.1:0-69967 GCA_040349255.1 Acidobacteriota bacterium
GGCAGCGCCTCGTCGAACAGCGCCGGCAGGAGAAAGAGGCCGTCCGCCGCTCCCGCCTCCTGCAGGAAGGTCCTCTGGAAGGAGGCTTGCCACAGCCCGTTGCGGATCGACTCCAGGAGCACCAGCTCCTCGAACGATCCGCGGGACGGCGCGTCGGAGGTCAGTCTGACCTCTCCAGAGGACGTTTTCGGATGGTGGGTCGACATCAAGCGTACAGCCCTCCCCGGGAGTCGAAGACGGTGGAAAGTCCCGCCGCTTCGAGGTTTTGCTCCCTATTGAGCGTTTGGCGGAAAGTCTTTCAGACGGGCAGGCATCGAGCTCGCAATGGAAGGCTCAAAGCGGTTGAAATGCGGTTATCCTGACCTGATTGGAGGACGAAGGCCGTGGTCCACATCGCCTTTCTGACGTTCTTCCTGGGGCTCACCTCCGGCGTCCAGCTCTACGAGCTGTCGGTCTCCGGTCCGGCCGCCGCGGTCGAGATCGTTCTCGACGGCGCGGTCGCGAAGCGCCTGACCGGCCCCCCGTGGTCGGGGAAGATCGACCTCGGCGCCGACCTCGTGCCGCACGAGCTGGTCGCCCGCGCGCTCGACGCGGATGGCCGCGAGGTCGCCGTCGCCCGGCAGTGGCTCAACCTCCCGCGTCCGCCGGCCGAGGTGGAGCTCGCCCTCGAAGGCGGCCGCTCCGGCGCTCCGAGCCGGGTGCGGCTCACCTGGGAGCGGCTCACCCAGGACCCGCCGGTCGCCAGCTCCCTCACCCTGGACGGCCAGCCGCTGCAGCTCGACCGGACCGGCCGGGCCGCCCTCCCCTCCTACGACCGCGACTCGGCGCACGTGCTCACCGCCGAGCTCCGCTTCCCGTCCAACGTCGTGGCGCGCAAGGACATGATCTTCGGCGGCGAGGGCGGGGAGACCTACACCGAGCTGACCGCCGTGCCCGTGCGCCTGCTGAAAGGCCGCCTCCCCAGGCCCGAGGCGCTCCGCGGCTGGTTTCTGGACGGGAAGGGCAACCCTCTCAACGTGACCGCGGTCGAGGACGGGCCGGGCGAGCTCTACGTCGTGCGGGTGCCGAGCACGGACGCCGTCAGGAGCCACCTGGGCTTCGGATCGGGTACGGCCTGGCGCATGTCCGGCCTGAACCTGGACAGGAACGACCTGACCCGGATGGTCTCTCCCTGGTCGCGCTCCTACCAGGGCACCGGCACGCGCTCCGACCTGTTCGACCTGTCGCCGCTCTCTCCGAGCAAATACGGGCTGGCCTCCCACCTCGTCAACAGTTACTTCAAGCGCGACGGCAGCGAGATCCTGCGCCCGACCGACGCCGTGGCCGTGGCCGGCCTGCAGGCCATGGCCGGAGGACGCCGCCGGGCGGTGGTGCTCGTTCTCGACGCGGCCTCGGGCGACGAGAGTCTCTACGACCCGGTGACCGTGCGGCGCTATCTCTCCTCGATCCGGGTGCCGCTCCACGTCTGGAGCCTCGACCGCGACGTCTCTTCCCTGAAGGCCTGGGGGGAGATCGAGGACACCTCCAGCGTCGCCGGCCTGGAGCTGGCCTTCCGCAAGGCAGCGTCGGACCTGGAGCGCCAGCGGATCGTCCTCATCGAAGGCCGGCACCTGCCGCAGACCATCCGCCTGTCGCCCAAGGCCGAAGGCATCGAGATCGTCGCGGCCGGCGACTCCCCTCCTCCGAACCCACCGAAAGACGGGGAGAGACAGCCCTAAACCTGCCTCCCCCTTCGTCCGTATAAAAACAGTGCTTGCAGCGAACATGAAAGGAGAAGCTATGTCCAACAACCTGGTCAAGACTACCCTCGCCTCCGCCGTGCTGGTCTTCGGACTCGCCGTCGCCACTCCGTCCCACGCGCAGTTCGCGAGCCCGACGGGCGACCGCGGGCCGGTGAACACCAGCTTCGGCGGGAACTACAAGGACCCGCAGCAGCGCGCGGCGGACAACCTCGCGAAGGGGCTGCGCTTCAAGGCCAAGGCCGACGAGGAGAAGGACGCCAAGAAGAAGACCAAGCTCCTGGAGAAGGCCAAGAAGGAGTTCGAGACCTCGGTCGCGCTGCACCCGAACCACGACGCGTACCTGGCCCTGGGGCTGGTCGACATCGCCATGGGGCAGAACCAGGCCGGCGCCGAGGCCTGCCACCAGGCGAGGGGCCTCAAGCCGGGGAGCGAAGCCGCGGAGAGCTGCATCCAGATGGCGTTGAACCCCGAGCCCGCCGCCCAGCCGGCCGCGACGCCCGCCGGCGGCTCGAACTAGCCCGAATCCCGGGGGCCCGGCGGCGCGGCGCCCGGTCAGCTCTTCCAGTCCTGGATTTCGAGCTCGTCGAACGGCTCGAAGTCGAAACGGTTCGAGGTGACGAGCACCAACCCGTGGACGGCCGCGATCGCGGCGATCTGGCCGTCGATGAACGGGACGTTTCGGCCGATCCTGGACAGCCGCGCCCTCTCCGAGGCATACCACCCCGCGGCACGCCAGTCGTAGGGGAGGATGGGGGTGTTGGGCAGGACCGTCCGGAAGAGATAGGCCTGGATGTTGCTCCGCCGGCGCGACGGCGGCAGCCTCTCCATCCCGTACAGCAGCTCGCTCCAGACCGGCGCGGCCGTGGCCATCTCCAGGCGATGCTCCCGGAGGCGAGCCAGCAGCCGTGGATCCGGAGAGGGGCGGTTCGGCTCGGAGAGTGTGTTGGTGTCCAGCAGAAAGCGGAGGGTCACCAGGAGAAATCCCGGTCCGGAGCTCGGTCTCGCACGAAGATCTCATCGGGATCGATCGGGTCCGAGGTCAGGTCGTGCGTCCGGCGAAACTCCTCATAAGCGGCCCAGAAATCGCCGGGCCTGTCCGGAGGCGGAACCACCTCGGTCAGACCGGACAGATCGTCCTGAGCTTCCTGGATCGGGTGCCGCCTAGCCATGCCGGTATCCTGCTTCAAGGGAAGCCATGTTGTCAACATCCGCGTCTTCAGGTCCCCACCCGCACCACCGAGACCAGTGGGCCGTCCATGACGTCGGGATCGCGCAGGTCCACGGCGCCCTGGACGGCCCACAGATTGTCGCCCTGCGGGTCGAGGATCGTCTGGGCCACCTCCCAGACGCGTTCGTCCACCTGCCGGATGTGGGTGTACTGGTGCCGGCGGGCCTCGGGGGTGAAGACCAGGTCGCCGTACTCCTCGTAGAACGGCTTCATCGCCTGCTCGAAGCGCTCCGGGTCCCAGCGGTCGCCCTCCGGCTGGTGAGGATCCTGGCGGACCGCCGAGGCCGCGTCCTCCCACTCCTTCTCGGAGAGCGCCCTCACCACCAGGTGCAGCTCGGCGCGGATGCGGGCCGCGAACGCCTTCGGGTCGGCCAGGAGCTGCTTGAGCCAGAGCGCCTCGGCCGCCTGGTGCCGCTGCACTCGGCGCAGGCGGATCTCCGGATGGAGCATGCTCTCCCACTCTTCCAGCAGGCTCGTGTCCGTATGGTGGAGCAGGGCGCGGAAGTAGCCCAGGGCGTCCCAGACCTCGGCCGACTTCGCGTACTCCGGCACGGTCTGGTCCAGGGTCTTGTAGAGCTGCGAGAGATAGCGCAGCAGCACCCCCTCGCTCCTCTGCAGGCCGTATTTCTTGATGTAGTCCGCGAAGGAGAGGTAGTTCTCGATCATCTCGCGGCCGATCGACTTCGGCTTGACGTCGTTGCCGCCCACCCAGGGGTGGTCGCCGCGGAACCGGTTGAACGTGCCATAGAGGAAATCCGAGAGCGGCTTCGGATGCGTGACCTCGTCCAGCCGCTCCATGCGCTGCTCGTACTCGACGCCGTCCGCCTTGAGCTGCGCCACCAGCTCATTCTTGATCTTATCCACCTGCTTGCGGAGGACGACGTCCGGGTCCTCCAGGATCGACTCGACCAGGGTCATCAGGTCGAGCGCGTAGGTCTCCGATTCCTGATTCAACAGGCCGATCGTCTCCACCAGGTAGAGGGAGAGGGCGTGGTGGAGCGAGAAGTCCCACTGCAGGTCCTCGGCCACCACCGCCCAGAGGTAGCCGGTGTTCGTATCCCGCTTCATGCGGAGGATGCCGGCGCGGTAGAGCGAGCGCACCAGGACCGCGGCCTGGCTCAGGTGCCGGGCCTTGGCCCCCTCCTCGTCGTGGCAGCGGGCGATGAGGTCGCGCAGCGAGTCGAAGTTGCGCAGGTCGGGGTCGTCCAGCTCGGCGTCCCTCTGGAGCAGGTCGAGCACCATGCCGTGGGTGACCCGGAAGCGCGACTTGAGGGTCTCCGGCGGCCGGGTCATCAGCTTGTCGAAGGTCTCCTGGGTCCAGGTGACCTCGCCCTTGGCTGCCTGCTTGGCCGGGGACCGCTTCTTGCCGTCGCCGGCCTTGCGCTCGGCCACGCGCTTCTCGATGATGTGCTCCGGCGCCTGTGCCACCACGCTGCCCTTGTCGTCGAACCCCTTGCGTCCGGCGCGGCCGGCGATCTGCTTGAAGTCGCGCACCGACAGAAGCGAGACCTTGCGGCCGTCGAACTTCGCCAGGCGGGTGAAGAGCACCGTGCGGATCGGGATGTTCACCCCGACCCCGAGCGTATCCGTGCCCGAGATCACCCGCAGCAGACCCTGCTGGGCGAGCTGCTCGACGAGCAGCCGGTAGCGCGGCAGCAGCCCGGCGTGGTGGACCCCGATGCCGAAGGAGAGGAAACGCCGGAACTCCTTGCCGTAGGGGGTGTCCAGGCGGACGCCGACCATGGCCTCCTTGATGCGGTCCCGCTCCTCGCGGCTGGAGATCTTCATGCTGGTCAGCGACTGGGCCAGCTCGGCGCACTCGCGCTGGGTGAAGTTGACGATGTAGATCGGCGACCGGCCGGACTCCAGCAGCGCTTCGACCGTCTCGTGGAGCGGGGTCTCCCGGTACTCGAAGTCGAGCGGCACCGGACGCAGCTCCGAGCTGACCAGGGAGACCTCGATCTCCGTGCGCCGGCGGATGTGCTCGGCGATCGCGCTCATGTCGCCCAGGGTGGCGGACATCAGGAGGAACCGGGTGCGGGGGAGCACGATCAGCGGGATCTGCCAGGCCACGCCGCGCTCGGGGTCCGAGTAGTAGTGGAACTCGTCCATGACCACGTAGGGCGCGTCGAGGAGGTCGCCGCGCCGGAGCGCCATGTTGGCCAGCACCTCGGCCGTGCAGCAGAGCACCCGCGCGTCCGGGTTGATGCTGGCGTCGCCGGTGAGCATCCCGACGTTTTCGGCCCCGAAGTCGTCGCAGAGCGCGAAGAACTTCTCGGAGGCCAGCGCCTTGATCGGGCTGGTATAGAAAGAGGTCCGGCCCTCGCACAGCGCCTTGAAGTGGAGGCCGAGCGCCACCAGCGACTTGCCCGAGCCGGTCGGGGTGTTGAGGATGACGTGCTTCCCGGCCATGATCTCCAGGAGCGCCTCCTCCTGCGCCGGGTAGAGCTCGAAGCCGGCCTCGACCGCCCAGTCCACGAACAGGTCGAGGATCTCGTCCGGATCGGTCGTCGGGCGGATGCGCGAGGCCAGGGAGGGCCGCGCGGGGCGTCCGGGCTCGGCGGACCCGGCGGGCGGCAGGTCGGTGGAAAGCAGGATCTCGCTCACGGCGCCATTCTCGCATGGTCCCCGGTGGTCTCCGGCTGCCCCCGGATAGCCCTCCGCGGTGGGCCGTGGTACCGTAGCGGCTCGGAGAACTACGTCGAATGCAGTTTCAGCCGGAGTCCGTTCTCGACCTCCCCGAAGGGCGGCCTGCCTACAGCCGGTCTCTTCTCATCCCCGGGCCGATGCCGCCCCTGTCCCACCTGGGGATCACCCTCCTTCGCCATGCGGCGGGGACCGGGCTGCGCTACGCCCTCTATCACCTGGGCCTGCCGCTGCCGGACGCGCCGCCGGTGCGGACCATCCGGCTCCGGCCCTACCTCTATGGCAGGGACCTCCGGCCGCTGCTGTCCGAGGCGCCGGGCGGCGAGGAGGTGCTCGGCGCGCTCCTGGAGCCCGAGGGCCGGGCGAACTATCCGGCGGTGCCGCAGCGGCTCGCCGCCTCGCTGGCCTTCCACCGGGTGCGGCTCCTGCGCTTCCGCCCGCCCTCCCACCGTCCGCCCGACCTGCGCGGCGACGAGAGCCCGGAAGAGCTCTGGGAGCTGTTCCGCTCCACGCTCACCCGCCTCCTGCCGCGGGTCGGGGACGCTCTGCTCGCCGACCTGATCTCCGCCTTGAACCGGCGGGCGGCGCGGGCTGCGGGCGAGGGCGCGCCGCCGGTCCTCAGCCGGGCGGCCTGGAACCTGCGCTCCCGCGGGCGCGCCAGTCTGTCGCTCTTCGGCCTGCCGGACATCCTGGTCCCCTCCTGGGCCGAGGTGCCGGAGCGGGCCGAGGCGGCCCGGGAGGCCCTGGCCGGCCAGCCGCTGCCCGGCCACGACCGCTACCGCGGCCGCTTCCGCGAGGCCTGGCGCTCCGCCCTCGACCGGCTCGGCCCGATCTACGACCTCTACGCCAGGAAGGCCGCCGGCCGCGGGCTGCTCGACTCGCCGGAGGACGCCTGCTTCCTGCCGTTCGACCTGGCCGGCGACCTCGCGGCGCCGACCCGGCCCGGCTGGCTGGAATCCGCGGTGCGCAACAACCGGGCCGAGTACGACAGCCTGCGCCGCGCCCTGGAGCCGCTCGACCGGATGACCGAGAAGCAGGAGATGGCCGAGGTCGGAGGCGACCGTCCAGAGTGGGAATGGGGGCCGCTCCTCCCTCTTCCCTGAGCCCTTGAGATAGAGTTGGGTATCCATGAAGATCCCGGCTCTCCCTCCCAACGAGGCGGAACGCCTGCGCGCGCTCCACCAGTACCGGATCCTGGACACCCTGCCGGAGCAGGTCTACGACGACCTGACCCGTCTCGCCGCCCAGATCTGCAGCGCGCCCATGGCCCTGGTGTCGCTGATCGACGCCGAGCGCCAGTGGTTCAAGGCGCGCCTCGGCATGGAGGGCACGGAAACGGAGCGCGCCGTCTCCTTCTGCGCCCACTCCGTGGCGACCGGCGAGATGCTCGTGGTGCCCGACGCCCATCGCGACGACCGTTTCTTCGACAACCCGTCCGTGCTCGGAGACCCCTTCGTCCGGTTCTACGCCGGCGCGCCGCTGGTCACGCCGCGCGGCCACGCGCTCGGCACCCTCTGCGTGATCGACCGGCAGCCGCGGAACCTGTCGGACGGGCAGCTCGACATGCTGCGCATCCTGGGCCGCGAGGTCATGAGCCAGCTCGAGCTGCGCCTGCACGTGGCCGAGCGGGAGCACGTGGAGCGGACGCGCAGCGAGCTGATCAGCGTGGTCTCCCACGAGCTGCGCACCCCGCTGACCTCGATCCGCGGCTCGCTCGGCCTGATCGAGGGCGGCGCCGTGGGAGAGGTTCCGGCGCGGATCTCGCCCCTGGTCCAGGTGGCCCGCAACAGCACGGACCGGCTGATCCGGCTGATCAACGACGTGCTCGACCTGGAGAAGATGGAGGCCGGCCGCCTGGAGCTGCGGAGGGTCTCGCTCGACGTGGCCGAGCTGGTCGGCGCGGCGGTCGCCGGCATCGAGGGCATGGCCGGCGCGTCGGGAGTCCGGGTCGAGTCGCGGGTCGAGCCGCTCCTGCGGGTGGATGGCGATCCCGACCGTCTCGTCCAGGTGCTCACGAACCTGCTGTCGAACGCCATCCGGGTTTCACCGCGGGGCGGCCGGGTTGAGGTGCTGGCCGAGCCGGCGACCGCCGGCCGGATCCGCTTGTCGGTCCGGGACGAGGGACCGGGCATCGCGGAGCAGGACCTGCCGCGCCTGTTCGGCAAGTTCCAGCAGATCGACGGCGGCTCGGCTCCCGGCGGCACGGGCCTGGGGCTCGCCATCTGCCGGGGGATCGTGGAGGAGCACGGCGGCCGGATCGGCGTGACCAGCCGCCTGGGCGAGGGGGCGACGTTCTGGATCGAGATCCACGCTCCGGCCAGCTAGCGCGTCTTGAGGCCGGGCGGCGGGCAGGAGCTCAGGGTCTCGGCCACGTGCGCGACCAGGGTGCCGGCGTCGCGCCGGCCGATCAGGCTGTCGAGCAGCGGCGAGCGCACGTGGGGCTTTTCCTTGAGAAGCGCCTCATAGACTTTGAGGGCGCCGGTCAGGCCCGCCAGGTAGACCTGCTCGCGGGAGCCGTCCTTGTGCTCCATCAGGAACGCCGCGCCCGAGTACAGGAGCTGGCCCACGACCTCGCCGGGGAGCCGCTTGCGCTCGGCCGGGGTCCCGCCGAGCAGCGCCGGACAGAGGTCGACGTTGAGGTCCGGCACCTGGACGAGCCAGAGCGAAAGCCAGCGCCGGGCGTCGACGGAGCCCTCGAAGCGGGGATCCTCCTCGAGCTGGCGGATCAGCTTGAGCGCCTTGGCCCGCTCCTTGGGCGTCGAGGGGCCGCGCTCCGCCCCCGCGCGCGCAGAGCCGAGCAGGGCAAGCACTGCCAGGAGGACCAGGGCCACCCGGGATCTCATGCTGGTGATTCTAGCAGCCGCGGCGCTCTACCACCTCGTCCCGTACTCCGGCACCGCCTTGAGGTCGGCAGGCGGATCGCAGACGAAGGTGTCGCCGCTCACCTGGGTGTAGCGGGTGAAGCCGGCCGACCGGAGCATGGCATGGACGCAGGGGCTGTTGACGAACCACCAGTTGGACCAGTCGCCGTTCGAGATCCCCTCGATGAAGACCGCCCGCGGAAAGGCGGGGTGCCGGAAGAGGTCGTGGTCGTTGACGTCGATGTCCGCCGGGATCCGGAGCGGCCTGGCCTTCGGATCATCCCCGCGCACCACGGTCTGGAAGAACATCTTCTCCTTCACGA
This sequence comes from Acidobacteriota bacterium, assembly GCA_040349255.1. Classification (GTDB taxonomy): domain Bacteria; phylum Acidobacteriota; class Thermoanaerobaculia; order Multivoradales; family UBA5704; genus DATMER01. The sequence continues at coordinate 8,801 of JBEQUE010000152.1, forward strand.
AGAGGGCGACCCGGTCGAGCACGAAGAGCGGTGCCCGCAGGTGGTAGAACAGGCCCAGGAAGAGCACGTAGTCGAAGCTCTCCGTGTTGTTCCAGCAGAAGCTATAGACGTCGTCGTGGACGATCTCGAAATCGACGCCCGTCATCTCCCGCACCAGCCGGGCCTGCTCGACCGCCGCCCCGAAGCGTTCGACGCCCACGACGCGGCTCGCCCCGCGGCGCTTCATCTGGACCGAGAAGAAGCCCGAGTTGCAGGACAGGTCGAGCACGGTCTTGCCGGTCAGGTCGGCCGGCACGTGCGGCTCGATCAGGTTCCAGCGCGGGCGCGGGTAGTCGCCCATGGCCGGGTTGGTCCACACCCCGGGAGCGAGCTCGAGGTTGTGGTACCAGACCCCCAGCTCCGCGATGCGTCTTCTCAGCGTTGCCTCATCCATCGTTTGAAGATATCAGAGATTTCTGCGTCCTCCTTGATGGCCTTTCAGGCGAAGATCCGCGGCGGCGCGGGGGTCTCGGCGGCGGTTTCGCCGGTGGTGAGGACCTGGCCCGCGACGTCCAGGTACTTGCCCTGGCCCACGTCGAGCAGGCAGCGGTTGCGGCCCCGGCGCTTGGCTTCGTAGAGCGCCTCGTCGGCGAAGAGGATCAGCTCCGCCGCCGACTTGATGTAGAGGTCCGGGAAGCTCGCCACGCCGGCGCTCATGGTGAGCGGGACCCTCTGGCCCTCGACCTCGAACTGGAGCTCCTCGACACCTCGACGAAGGCGTTCGGCCATGCCGAGCGCGTCCTCTCCCGCGATGCCGTCGGCCAGCAGGAGGAACTCCTCGCCGCCGTACCGGCAGCAGAGATCCCCTTCCCTCTGGCTCGCCTTGAGGACGCCGGACACCGCCACCAGCGCCCGGTCGCCCACGGCATGGCCCCAGGTGTCGTTGATCTTCTTGAAGTGGTCGATGTCGCAGAGCACCACCGACATGGCGCCGCCGTGCTGGCAGGCCAGATAGTAGGTCTGGTTGAGCTTCGGCTCCAGCGCCCGCCGCAGGAGGGCTCCGGTCAGGGGGTCCGTCTCGGCCTCCTGGCCCGCGAAACAGCGCTGGACCGAGAGGCTCGCCTGGGGGATCAGGAGGTCGAGCAGGTCGATCGCCTTCGGGTCCAGCCGCCGCGGGTCACACCAGAAGCGGACCCGGGCCACGACCCTCCCGTAGGCCCGGAGCTGGCGCTCCAGGATCTGCCAGGCCGCGCGCTTGTGGAACCCGGGCAGGACCGGCGCCCAGTTGCCCGGGTCCGGCATCCCCTCCTCCAGCTTTCCTTCCGGGCCGGACCACCAGCTCCGCAGCTCGTATCCCGGCGCGAGCGCCTCGAAGTGGAACCAGAGGAAGGGGAGGACCTTGGCGCTCTCGTCGCGGATGCGCTCGATGAGCTGGACCAGCTCCTCGTCCTTCTTGAGGAGGCGGTCGCCGGCCAGGCCGAGCCGCTCCAGATCGTGGATGCGATTGTCGGCCCGCTTCAGGATCCAGGCGTTGCGCGCCGATTCGAGGACCAGGAGACCCAGGCCGCCGAGCAGCGCGGCGGCGAGGCCCCATCCTCCGGCCAGGCCGGCGACCGCCACCGCACCGCCCAGGACCCAGCCGAGGAGGTCGAGGGCGAACGGCGGCAGCAGGAGCTGGGGCCGGAGCGCCTGGTCCGGCCGCCGGATCTTCCGGTCGGCGATGTCCAGGCCGATCCAGATCAGGAGATAGACCGCGGCCGCGGTGGCCAGGGCGGCCGGAAGCTCCCAGAGGAAGCGGACCGCGGCCCAGGCGGCGGCGCCTCCGAGCGTGGCGAGAGCGCCGCGGCCGGCCTCCTCCAGGAGGCGCAGCAGCCCGCGGCGCTCGTGCTTCTGGGAGGCCGAGGTGCGGATCAGTCGCAGCGCGAGGTCGGCCAGGACCAGGCAGGTGGCGGCGAGCGCCGCGGCCGGTCCGCCGCCGGAGAGGTAGAGCGCCGGCGGGATCACCATGGCCCCGAGGCCGAGGCTCTCGCCCTTGAGCGGCCGGTGGATCGCGGCGGCCACCCCGACCCCGATCAGCAGGAAGAGCAGGGCGGGAGAGGGCTGGCCCGCCGGCGCGATCCAGGCCAGCCGCGGGGAGAGCGCCAGCAGCAGGACCGCTCCCGCGGTCGGCAGCAGGGTGGCCCAGAGGTCGCGGCGCGATCGGAGGAGCTTCATGGAAACCTGGGAACGCGAAAAGGCTGCGGGCATGGTACGCGTTCCCGGCCGGAGCCGCAACGCGCCACGCCTCGTGGGATCGCGCCACGCGTTGTGGGACGGCGCCACGCCTTGTGGGATCGCGCCACGCGCGGTGGGACGACGCCACGCCTCGTGGCGAGGCGCGGGCGAACGGGGCCGCGGCGCCACGCGTTGTGGGACGGCGCCACGCCTCGTGGCGAGGCGCCACGGCTGGGGAGCGGGTCATCCCCTGTGCCGGCGCGGCAGGAACACGTGGCGGCCTCTTGCGGCGAGACCCTGAATCGGATACTACTTCCCCAACCAGACGCTTGGAGTACGCGACATGCCGAGATTGAGCACGTTCTTTGGAATCATCATTGCGATGTACCACAACGACCACGCTCCTCCTCATTTCCACGCCGTCTATCAGGGCTTCGAGGCCCAGATCTCGATCGAAACCCTGGAGATCCTGCGCGGCTCCCTCCCCCGGCGGGTCTTCGCGCTGGTCGTGGAGTGGGCCGTCCTTCGTCGCGACCGACTTCGGCTAAACTGGGAAAAGGCCCGTATGGGGCTGCCGCTCGATCCGATCGAGCCGCTTGAGTAAGAGCAGGAGAAAACCCATGGTCCGCATCCGATCCGTCGTTCCTCTCGAAGGCTTCTCGGTTCGCCTCGGCTTTACCGATGGTTCCGAACGGACCCTGGATCTGACCCCGTATCTGCGCGGGCCCGTCTTCGAGCCGCTGAAGGCGGACGCTGCCCTGTTCCGGTCCGTCGAGGTGGACCCTGAGCTCGGCACCATCTTCTGGCCAAACGGCGCGGACATCTGTCCCGATGTGCTTTACGAATCGCTGACACCGGTGGCTTGGGAGGACGACTCTCCTGCCGTGAAACGCGCTGGTTGAAGTCCCCTACGCCCGGTACTTCGGGACCCCCTCCAGGTCGTGCTCCTTGACCTTCCTCTGGAGAGTCCGGTAGCTCATGCCGAGGAGGTCGGCGGCCTTCTTCTTGTCGCCGTCGGCGTCGATCAGCGCCTGGCGGACGCGGTCGCGCTCGCCAGCCGGAGAGAGAGGATGCAGGAGAGGCTGGAGGTCGGCCGCCCGGAGCGCCGGGCCCTCGGCCAGGATCACGGCCCGCTCCAGGACGTTCGCCAGCTCCCGGACGTTGCCCGGCCAGGGCTGATCCGCGAGGATCTCCTCGGCCTCGCCGTCCAGGCGCGGCGGCTCCAGGCGGTGGCGGCGAGCGATCTCGCCGAGCAGGTGCCGGGCGATCAGCGGCACGTCGCTCGCGCGCTCCCGCAGCGCCGGCAGCTCGATCGGGAAGACGTTCAGCCGGAAGAAGAGATCGGACCGGAACCCGCCCTCGCCGACCATGGCCTCCAGGTCCCGGTTCGTGGCGGCCACCAGGCGCACGTCGGCGCGCATGGTCCGGCCGCCGCCGACCCGCTCGTAGGTCCGCTCCTCCAGCACGCGCAGCACCTTGCCCTGGACGGCCAGCGGCAGCTCGCCGATCTCGTCGAGCATCAGGGTGCCGCGCTCGGCGCTCTCGAAGCGGCCGGGCTGGCGCCGATCGGCGCCCGTGAAGGCGCCCTTCTCGTGGCCGAAGAGCTCGTTTTCGAGCAGCGACTCGGGGATCGCCGCGCAGTTCAGGGCCACGAACGGACCGTCCTTCCTCGCCGACAGGGCGTGGAGGGCGCGGGCGAACAGCTCCTTGCCGGTGCCGCTCTCGCCGGTGAGGAGGACCGTGCTCTCCATCGGCGCGACCTTCTGGAGGAGGCGGGTCGCGGCGCGCAGCCTCGGATGGCGGCCGACGATCGGCGGCGCGCCCGGCGCGTGGAAGACCGCGGCCTCGTCGCGCTCGCCGATCGCCTGCTCGATGAGCCGCGCGAGGTCGTCGATCTCCACCGGCTTCTCGCGGAAGTCGTAGGCGCCGAGCTTCATGGCCTCGACCGCCGTGCCCACCGTGCCGAAGCCGGTCAGGACCACCACCGGCGTCCGCGGCTGGGCGCGACGGCTCGCGGCCAGCACCTCCAGGCCCGAGACGTCCGGCAGCTTGAGATCGGTCAGCACGAGGTCGAAGGCGCGCTCCTCCACCAGCCGGACGCCGGCCAGGCCGTCGGCCGCGGCGGAGACTTCATACCCTTCCTGCGCCAGCGCGCGCTCCAGCATGCGCCGCAGGGAATCGCGGTCCTCGACGATCAGGATGCGGCCCGTGGGCATGATTCAGAGAGTACGCCGGACGGCGGCAATCAGGAGAGGGTCATCCTCGGGATCGACCGTCCGGAGGTCGAGGACGAGGCGACCCTGCCGCAGGTAGCCGACGACCGGCGGATCGCCGCGGCGCAGACTCGCCAGCAACTCGTCGTCCCCAGGCAGGGCCAGGGCCTCGCCCGGCACCGGCTCCTCCGGGGCCGAGCCGCCGCCCAGGAACGCATCGGCCTCCACGATCTCAGCCCCGAGATCCAAGGCCGCCTTCTCCAGTCGCGCCCGGTGCTCCGCCGGGTCCGGCCACAGCCGGTCGAGCGGCAGCGGATGGCCGGCGCGGTGGAGCCGGAGCACGCCTTCGAGCGCCGCGAAGGTCATGCGGTCGGGCCGCAGCGCGCGGTAGAGGGGGTGCTTGCGGCAGGCGGCGACGAGCGGCGCGCGGCCGATCATGATTCCGGCCTGGGGGCCGCCGAGCAGCTTGTCGCCGCTGCCGCAGACCAGATCGCAGCCGGCCTCGACCAGCTCGGCCATCGAAGGGTGGCCGGCGAGTTGGGGCTCCGGACGGCGCCGGAGCAGGCCGCTCCCCTCGTCGACCAGCACCGGGACTCCGACCTCCCGTCCGAGCTCGGCCAGCTCCCCGGGATCGACCGAGGCCACGAAGCCGGTCTGCCGGAAGTTGCTCGGGAAGACCTTGAGCAGGAAGGCGGTCTCCGGCCCGATCGCCTTCCGGTAGTCGGCGAGGCGGGTGCGGTTCGTGGCGCCGACCTCGACCAGCCGCGCCCCGGCCGTGGCCAGGATCTCCGGGATGCGGAACGAGCCGCCGATCTCGACCAGCTCGCCGCGCGAGACGACCACCTCCCGCCCCTGGGCGTGAGCGGCGAGCGCGAGGACCAGCGCGGCGGCGTTGTTGTTCACCACCAGCGCCGCGTCCGCGCCGGTCAGGTCGGCCAGGAGCCCTTCGGCGCGCCGGTTGCGCTCGCCCCGCTTGCCGGTCCCGACGTCGAATTCGAGGTCGCAGTAGGCGTCGAGGAGCGGCGGCAGGGCGCGGGCCACGGCGCGCGGCAGCGGCGCGCGGCCGAGATTGGTATGAAGAAGGATGCCGGTCGCGTTGAGCACCCGGGCCAGCGAGTCGCCGAGCGCGGCCCGGATCCGGTCGGCGATGCGGCCGGGCAGGGCGGCGATCGCCTCGGCGGTCTCCACTTCGGAGAGGTCCGCACCAGCCGCCAATCGCTCGCGGAGGTCATCCACCTCCCGGCGGGCTTGGACCCTCACCGGACCTCGTCCGTATAATGGGATGAGACTCGCAACCGCCGGGTCGTTGAGCAGCCGGTCGAGCGGCGGAATTCCGCGGCGGGTGTCAGTGATGAGAGTGCTCATTCGGCTGAAAGCCTGAAAGCATTGTAGGAGATCCGTGGACCCCAAGCGACCCGTCCGATCCGGCGGCCTGCCGAACCCTGTCATCCCCAAGGCGGGACAGGCGGCTGCCGTGCAACCGCAGCAGGCCCGGCGGGCGGGTCCGGCGATCGGCGAGGCGCTCGACCAGCTCGCGCGCGACATCCGGCAGCTCCAGATCGACTTCGAGCGCTTCTTCAACGGCGGCCTGCCGCTGCCGCCCGAGGAGCTGCGCACCCGCGTCCAGACGCAGCTCCGCAACCTGCGCAACCTCAACATGCCCTCCGCGGTGGAATCCTTCCGCCTCAACGACCTGGAGGCGCGGTACAACAGCTACAACGAGCTGTTCAACCGCCGGCTGCGGGACGTCGAGGAGGGGCGGCGCGGTCCGCACAAGGTGTTCGCCTTCGTGGAGAGGTCGCGCTTCGACCCCCGCGGCGGCATCGTCTTCGGGTCCGACATCGACCCGGAGGCGGCCGAGGCGCTCTATCACGGTCTCTCCGCCGGAGCGGGAGACGGCCCCAGGTTCGACCTCGACAGCTTCCAGACCTACCTCCGGCGCCAGACCGAGGCCATCCGCCAGAAGACCGGATGCTCGGAAGTGCAGTTCCGGGTGACCGAGGAGGAAGGCAAGCTCAAGCTCAAAGCACGTCCGGTCCCGTCCCGTCAGGGGTCGTAGGCCGCTCAGAAGGCTTCAGAAGGAGATTATGGTGCGTAGACGGATCGGTTCCCTCCCCAAGCCCGTGGTGGCTTTGATCTCGCTGGCCCTGGTCGCCGCGTTCGCCCTCGCGGCGATGGCTGCGGTCCCCGCCAATCTCAACAAGGCCATCGAGTCGCAGAAGAAGCTCGCCGCCGAGCGCCCACAGGACCCCGCGGTGCTCAACGATCTCGGCAACCTGCTCCTGCTCGCCGACCAGCCGGCCCAGGCCGAGGAGGCCTACCGCAAGGCGCTGGAGCTCGACCCGGGCAAGGTCACGGCGCTGTTCAACCTCGCGCTCCTCCAGCAGCAGCACGGCGAGCGGCGCGACGCCCTGGGCCTCTACAAGAAGGTCGTGGCGCTCCAGCCCGACCACGCCTGGGCCCACTACCAGATCGGCACCCTCTACGAGAGCTGGGACGAGACCTCGAAGGCCGTCGCGGAGTACGCCCGCGCCTTCGCGCTCGACCCGCAGCTCGCGTTCAAGGAAGTCAACCCGCACATCGTCGAGAACAAGCTCGTGACCCAGGCGATGATCCGCGCCTATGAAGAGCCGGGCGCCGGCCGGAAGCAGCAGGTGCCGACGGCGTTCGACGAGCCCGGCCGCATCGCCAAGCTGCTGGTGACCCGGCCGCAGGCCGCGCAGCCGGATGCGCCGGCGGCGCCCGCCGATGCCATGGCCGAAGGGATGAGCCACGGCCAGCCCGGCCAGCCGGGGGACACAGTTCTACGGCCGGACGACCTGCGCGGCAAGCCCACGGGCCAGGCGATCCCCCAGGGCGGCTCCCGCCTGGGCCGCGGCGCGGTGCGCCAGCAGCCCACGGACCGCGGCCTCCGGCAGTGGGAGCGCCCGGACCCGAGCATCGCGCCGCAGCCGATGGACCCGACCGCCCCGCGCGCCTATCCCGGCGGCCAGCCGGGTCAGCCCGGCCAGCCCGGCGTGACGCCGCCGCCGGGAGGCGTCTACTACCGCCCCGGCTCGCCCAGCTCGGGCCGGCTCGACATCAAGGTCGTGCCGGACAGCCAGCGAGTCGCTCGGGGTTGAACGGTTGATCAGGACGGGCGCAGCAGGCTGCGCCCTTAGACGTTGAACCGGAAGTGGGCTACGTCGCCGTCCTGGACGACGTAGTCCTTCCCTTCCAGCCGCAGCAGGGCGGCCTCGCGGCAGGCCGCCAGCGTCTTCAGGCGGACGAGGTCGTCCCAGTGCACGATCTCGGCGCGGATGAAGCCGCGCTCGATGTCCGAGTGGATGGTCCCCGCGGCCCCGCGTGCGGGGGTGCCGCGGCGGATCGTCCAGGCCCGCACCTCGTCCTCGCCCACGGTGAAGAACGAGATCAGCCCGAGCAGTCCGAAGCTCGCCCGGTTCACGCGGTCGAGGCTGGGCTCGGCGAGGCCGTAATCGGCCAGGAAGCCGAGCTGCTCGTCGAGCGGCAGGGCGCTGATCTCCTGCTCGATCGGCGCGCTCACCACCACGCCGAGTATCGGCGATATTGACGGCCGCAGGGAGATCCCGAGGTCGGCGAGCGCCGAGCCCGCCCGGTCCTCGCCCACGTTGACCACCACCAGCAGCGGCTTGGCCGAGAGGAGCTGGAAGCCGCGCAGCCGGCGCTCGTCCTCGGGGTCCAGGGTGACCTCGCGCAGCGGCGTCTCGGCTTCGAGAGCGGGGAGGATGATGTCCTTGAGGAGCGCCCGCTCGCGCTGCTCCTCGGGGTTCAGGCCGCGCTTCGTGGCCTTCTCCAGGCGGTCCAGCCGGCGCTCGACGATGTCGTGGTCGGCGAGGATCAGCTCCAGGTCGAGCATGGAGATGTCGCGGGCCGGGTCGAGGCTGCCTTCCGGATGGAGGATCTCGGGGTCCTCGAAGGCGCGCACCACGTGGACCAGGGCGTCCACGGTCTTGAGCTTCGCGAGGTCCAGGCTCTCGGCGCTCTCGCCGCGCTTGATGCCGGGGATGTCCACGTACTGCACCGAGGCGGGCATGTAGCGCTTCGGGTTGAACAGGTCGCGCAGCTTCTCCAGGCGCTCGTCGCGCACCGTGGCCGTGCCGAGGTTCGTCTGGCCCGACGAGGAGAACTTGTCCGTCGCCTGATGCGAGGCGGTCAGGGTATTGAAGAGCGTCGTCTTTCCCGACTTGGGCAGACCGAGGATGCCGAGTTGCACAGGATTGTCCTCCAGGATGGGGCGCCGGAAGCGCGCGGGAGCGGGAGATTACCGCCTCCGACCCCGCAGGTCAAATCCCGGGTGGTTCTCCCCGTTGACTTGGCCTTGAGTCTCCTGTTATAAGACTCCGGATCTAGTCTTGGTTTTCAGCCATTTATGAGCGTGCGGAGCCGTCCGGCACCGACTTCCGTCGCCAGGCGTCCCTCCGCCGCACTTCGTTCTGCGCGGAGGTTCAACATGCACAGGAAGACTGTTTCTGTCATCGCCCTGGCACTGCTTCTCATGATGGTGGCCGGGCTCGCTGGCGCCCAGGAGACGGGCCGGATCGACGGCCGCGTCACGCGGGAGGACGGCTCGGGCCTCCACGGCGTGTCGGTCCAGCTCGACCAGCTCGACCAGGTGGTGCTCACGGACGAGACCGGGGCGTTCGCCTTCTCCGCGGTCCCGGCCGGCGCCCACACCCTCACCTTCAGCCTGCTCGACCATACGGCGACGCAGGAGGGAGTCGACGTCGTGGCCGGGAAGACGGAGACGGTCGACAAGATCCTGGACTGGGATGTGAGCTTCGCGGAGACGATCACGGTGGTGTCGGCCTCGCGGCGCGAGGAGCGCATCACCGAGGCGCCGGCGGCGGTCAACGTGGTGTCCGAGCAGGACATCGAGCGCGAGGCCTCGACCGGCCAGGTGCCGAAGCTGCTCGAGTTCACGCCGGGCGTGGACTTCACCCAGAGCGGCCTCTACGACTTCAACTTCAACACACGCGGCTTCAACAGCTCGCTCAACCGGCGCATCCTGACCCTGATCGACGGCCGCGACCCGGCGGTGCCCTTCCTGGGCGCGCAGGAGTGGGCGGCGGTCTCCTTCCCGATGGACGAGCTGGCCTCGGTCGAGCTGGTGCGCGGGCCCGGCGCGGCGCTCTACGGCGCCAACGCCTTCAACGGCGTGCTCAACATGACGACCAAGGCGCCGCGCAGCAGCGAGGGCGGCCAGCTCCGGCTCACCGCCGGCGAGCTCGGCACCGGCCGGGTCGACTTCCGCTACGCCGGCGGCTTCGGCAACGAGATGTACTACAAGATCATGGGCGGCTACCTGAACAGCGACGACTTCACCCTGTCGCGCAACGCGACGGTCGAGTACTCGCGGTTCTGCACCACGACGATCACCACCAACTGCATCCGCCGCGAGGCGGTGCCGCTGGAAAAGGACGAGGCCAAGATCGCCTTCGGCGGCCTGCGCCTCGACAAGTACTTCGGCGAGGGCTCCTCGGTGCTGACCCTGGAGGGCGGCACGGCGAGCCTCGAAGGTCCGACCTTCCTCACCGGCATCGGCCGCGTCCAGACCACGGACGTGAACCGCCCCTGGACCCGCCTGAACTTCAACACCAGCCACTTCAACTTCCTGAGCTACTACGACCAGCGCAAGGCCGAGGACCAGCTCTCCCTGGCCTCGGGCGGCAGGCTGTTCGAGGACTCCTCGAACCTGCACGGCGAGGTCCAGGGCAACTACGGCCTGGCCAACGACAAGGTGTTCCTGGTCGGCGGCCTCTCCTACCACGAGCAGGACATCGACACCGCCAACAACCAGGGCGTCCAGACCCTGATGTTCGAGTCCCACAAGGAGCACCAGGAAGCGGCGTTCGCCCAGGCCGAGTTCAACTTCACCGACCGGCTCAAGGCCGTGCTCGCCGGCCGCGTGGACCAGAGCACGCTGCACGACACGGAGTTCTCCCCGAAGGCCGCGCTGGTCTTCTCGGCCACGCCGAGCCACACCTTCCGCCTGACCTACAACGAGGCCTTCCAGGTCGCCAACTACTCCGAGTTCTTCCTGCGCGTGCAGACCGTCCTGCCCGGCTCGACGACCTCCTCGCTCAACCTGGCGGCGATCGAGAACGCGCTCAAGCCGCTCCTCGGCACCACCGCGCTCGGCTTCTCGAACATCCCGATCCTGGCGCTCGGCAACAAGGATCTGGAGGTCGAGAAGATCAAGAGCTCGGAGATCGGCTACAGCGGCATCTTCGGCACCAAGGCCTACGTGACGGTCGATTACTACCAGAGCAAGATCGACAACTTCATCACCGACCTGCTGCCGAACGTCTCGGTCGCCGGCCGCCTCAACCCGAACTTCGGCCCCTACGCGCCGCCGTCGAACCTGCCCGCCCCGGTGCAGGCGGCGATCCTGAACGCCCTGCGCGCCAACCTGCCGGCGTCGCTCTTCGCGCTGCTCTCGAACGCGCCGAACGGCGCCCCGATCGTGGCCCTGGCCTCCTACGCCAACTTCGGCCGCGTGGACACCCAGGGCATCGACGTCGGCCTGAACTTCTACCTGAACGACCGCTGGCTGGTGGACGCGAGCTACTCCTGGTTCGACTTCGACGTCAAGGAGAAGCTCGGCGGCGACCAGCTCCTGCCGAACGCGCCGGAGAACAAGTACACCTTCGGCATCAGCTACAACGGCAGCCGGCTCGGCACCTCGCTCAAGTACCGCTGGGTCGAGGGCTTCCCGTGGGCGGCCGGCATCTTCATCGGCGAGGTGCCGTCCTACGACGTCGTGGACCTCGGCGCCACCTACCGGCTGACCGACCACGTCGAGCTCGGCCTGGACGTGAGCAACCTGTTCGACGACGAGCACTACCAGTCGTTTGGCGGCGACCTCCTGTCGCGCCGCGCGCTCGGCAACGTGCGCTTCTCCTGGTAGACCGAAAACGGAAGGGAGCCGCTATCATCGTGGGATGAAGCGGCTCCTTCCTCTCCTCCTGCTTCTCCTCGCGCCGGCCCGGTCGTCCGCGGTGGTGATGGGCGACCTGGCCTGGTCGCAGCCGCTCGCCCTCGGGGTCAACTCACAGTCCAGGGAGCTCTCGCTGGTCCGCTCGGCGAACATAGGCTGGGTGCGGATCACCATCCCGTGGCGCGAGGTGAACCCGGAGCGGGGCTCGTGGTCCTGGACCGACACGGACGCCCGGGTGAAGAGCGCCCGCGCCAAGGGTCTCAAGATCCTGGCCGTGCTGAGCACGGCGCCGGTCTGGGCCGGCAGCAACGACAACGGCACCCGTCCGCCGTCGCAGATCGGCTGGTGGCAGCAGTACGTCCGCCGGGTGGCGGCGCGCTACACCGGGCGGATCCAGGCCTACGAGATCTGGAACGAGCCGAACCTGGAGGACGTCGGTCCCGGCGTCGGCTGGGCCGGCGACCTCTGGTCGTTCCCGCGCTACGCCGACTATCTGCGGGCGGCCGCGATCCAGATCCGGACCTACGCGCCGGGCACCCTGATCGTGGGCCCGGTGACGTCGAGCCAGGCAGACAGCCGGACGGTGGACGTCTTCCGGCAGTTGGAGGAGGTGGTCTATCCGGACGGCCCGGCGTCGTCGTTCCTCGACGTGGTCTCCTTCCATGGCAACGCCCGGGACGACCAGTCGGTCCTGGATCTCCTGGCGCAGATCGAGGACCAGCTCCGGATCTTCCAGGGCCGCAACCCGACGAACGCAGCCAAGCCGCTCTGGCTGACCGAGCTCGGCTGGCGGGTGGGCGGCGGGGTGAGCGAGGAGGACCAGCGGGACCGGGTGCGGAACGCGGTCGAGGCGCTCACCGGGTCCGGCGACTGGCTGCCGGGCTGCGAGCTCTGCCCGGGGCCGCCGGTGAACAGTCTGTTCAAGTGGACGGCGGTCTTCCTCTACAAGGACATGGACTCGGACGGAGAGACGAGGGGGCTCTACCGGCAGGACCGGACGAAGCGACCGGTGGTGACGGACTACCTGGCGAAGCTGCGTTTCCCGGCCCGGCATCCGAACCAGGGCTACGCGCCGATCCTCTGGAAGTGCAAGGGAAGGACGTGCCAGCTCATCAGCACGGCGGTCGAGCCCTACGTGAGCCTGGCTTGGCGGTACCACTGGGACTTCGGAGACGGCACGACCGGAACGGGCCGGGTAGTGACTCACACCTTTCCGAAGGCGGGCCAGTATTTCGTGGTCTCGGCGGTGGAGGACGGGCTGGCGCCGGTGGCGAGCGACGTGCGCCTGATCCCGGTGAAGTGAGGTTTGACCTGCGTGGACGGAATGCATAAACTCTGCTGCGCGGTTTCGTCGGGGCGTAGCGCAGCCTGGTAGCGCACCTGCCTTGGGCGCAGGGGGTCCCCAGTTCAAATCTGGGCGCCCCGATACCGACTACGCCCGAGGTCTCGCCGGAATCGGACAAAACGGCTGCCTGTAGCTCAGTTGGATAGAGCGGCGGCCTTCTAAGCCGCGGGTCGGGGGTTCGAATCCCTCCAGGCAGGCCAAACGTTCCTCAGAGGTGGCAAAGCCCTGTAGCTCCTCGTAGAATGAGGAGGTTACAGGTGTTCGAATCTCCCCTTTCCTCCACCTGTAATATGCGCAGTTCGATGCTCGGATACTTGTACGCGCATGAGCAGAGGGCGATATATCAGCGACGTACGCTCAGATAACGCTCAGCCGTCCATCCCTCTGACGTCCCGAGGAAGTAGCCCGTACAGCTCTGGCGGCGGCGGAGTGACCCTTGAACGTCGGGTCGCAGCAGGTTACTTGGCAAGGCTCCTGACTGGCTCGCCTGCGGCTGAATTCGAAGGACGCCGGGTGAGCCGAGTCGCCTTCCAGCAGGCGCCAGCCAAACCTGTCGATGATCTCGTCATCTACGCAGCTCACGATGGGGAGACTGCCCCAAGTCTCGAGCTGGCGGTTGCTGTGCGACGGGCTCCGAAGTTCGTCGCCAGTGATGCGGCCACATTGGAGCTGGTCACCAAGTTCCTGCAAGCTCTACCAAGTGGTGAGCACAGCACAGGCATCGAGAGACTCTTTGCCATCTGTGTCGCGGGAGCTCAGAAAGCATCTGGCGAAGTCGCAGAGCTCGCTGCGCTGGCGAAGGATCATCAAGCCGACTCGTTCTTCAGCGTGCTCCGCACGCCAGGAAGATTTCGGAAGAAGTTGCTTTCCCGGCTGGATCACCTGGTAAACCTCGTCAAGGCGGCTTTGTTGGCGCTCGGCGAATCCGCATCCGTCGACATGGCTGAGCGCGCCTTATGGGCCCTTCTCTGGCGTCTGCATATCCTGATGCCAAGGGTTGAAGCTCCCGACCTCACCGACTGGGAAGAATTACTGCGTGTGCTCGAGCCGTGGGCGCGCGATCATTCCTTGCCAGGAGCGGCTGCTCTTCGTGACCGTCTCGAATCTCTCGCGGCGCGTTATGCATCCAATGCGGCCGTTGTAGAGCTGCCCGCGTTACGGCGGGCCGTCCATGATGTCTTGAGCCCCGACCGGCACCGCAATGATCGCGGGTGGGCTGAGCTTATGCGGTTAGATGAAGATGCCCGCGAGTCGGTGCGGACCGAGATGGGAGTCGGACCATCCCAGGCCAGGCTTCAGCTCGCAAGAAGCGCGCAGGCCGAGGCCCTGCACAAGAGAGCCGAGAATAGCCCTTGTGTTCTGATCTTCGGAGACTCGGGTGTCGGCAAGAGTGCCTTGGTCCTGAGGGAGCTCAGCGCCGAGGTTGAAGCAGACCCTCTCCGCGTACAGGTTGTTTTTCTCAACCTGCGGCTCATGCCATCAACAATTCCTGAGCTGCGCAGCGCAATTGGTTGTCCGGTCGAGGACATCCTGCGAGAGCTGAGCGCGCCCGTGCGGCGACTCGTGATTGACTCTGCAGAATTCATTGGAGAGTCGAGCTCGGACCTGCTCAAGCATTTGGTCCGAGCCGCAAGCAACAGTGACGTAGGGGTATGGATCATCAGCTCGACGGAAGGCCGGGCGGCTGTTCGCGCAGTGGCCGAGACACTCCTGACACCGGTCATCGAGCACGAGATCTCGAATCTCAACGACGAGGACCTCAACCAGGTGGCTGCGGCATTCCCGCAAGTAAGGAGCCTGATCGCCAACCCGCACTCCAAGGAACTGCTCCGCCGGCCGATCGTCATCGATTTACTTGTGCGTGCTGGTCCTGCGGGACACCCGTTGAGTGATGCCGACGCCTTGGAGGTGGTATGGGCAAAGTTGGTCCGTGCTGATGGTCGCGCGGAACGTGGGACACCCGACTCTCGGGATCAGGTGTTCCGGAAGTTGGCCAGACATCAACTCCAGCCTGGATCTGCCACCGAGATCTACGAATCTCTCGACCCTGTTGCGCTGGATGGTTTGCGTCGTGATGGCTTGGTGCGCTCGCCTTCCGCGGCACCCTGGCAAGTATTGCCGGATTTCTCCCATGAGCTGCTCCGCACCTACGCTGTGTGCCGGGTGTTACTAGCCAACGGAGAGCCGGTGACAGAGCTTCTAAGGGTAGGTGCACCAAGGTGGGCGCTGTCGGCCACCCGCCTGGCGGCGCAGGTGCTTCTTGCTGTGCCTGAGAGCGCAAGAATGCCCATGGGGGGACGGTTCGAGAGAATCCAAGCGGACTTCGATCGGTTGGCTGCAGCCGGTCATGGCGAGCGCTGGTCGGATCTGCCCACAGAGGCAGTGCTTCCGCTGCCTCAGGCAGGCGACATGCTTGGCGACGCCTGGGCACATCTCCGGGCTGATCGCTCACAGGGAATTCGGCGGATCTTGAGGGTGATTCAGCAGCGCTACAGGACCGACAGCGGGGTCGCTCCTTTTGTTGCCAAGCCAGTCGTTCAACTCCTCTTGGACAGGAAACCGCCGAAAGACAGAGATCTGGCGAAGAAAATCGAGGAGCTCTTGCGTTGCTGGCTCGGCGCTTTGATTGTGGACAATACGCCTGCCGGCGATCCACTTCGATTGAAGCTCCGGCGCTCGATCGTGCAGTCGGTACAACGGGGAGATCGGCGACTCGCGAAAGAGGCCGCGAAAGAGGCGGCGGAGCTAGCGGCCCGGTCACCGGAGCAAGTGCGCGCAGATGAAGAGCGCATGCCCGCGGCGGCCTTTTTCGAGAGCTTGGGTCGGCGACGGTGGGTCGAGATACCAGACGAGCTCGTCAGCGAATCCACTCTGGAGAAGCTGTCCTTGCTAGGAGTTGATTTAGGAAAGCAGGGCGAGGAACTGCTTCGCCGAGTAGCTCGGGACGCCCCGCATCGTTTGGCACCTTGTCTTGAAGAGGTGTTCACCGACTACGGCCTCGGCTCGTTCAACCCATCGCTGCTGATTGCTCTCGTGGAGGCCTATTACCTCGAACCCCACGACGATGCCTTTGGAATGAGTGGCTACAATTACGGAATCCGCAATCACCACAGTCGAGGTTCAATCGACCCTCTTTGTGCCTACTACAAAGGCCCCTTCCTGGCGATGTTCAGGGCAGATTTTCGGAGTGGTGTCGCGTGCTTAAATAGACTCCTCAATCATGCGGCGAAAGTAAGAGTGGCAGTGCTCCTCCAGGACGCACCGTGGAGTTCGCCCGAGTCAACGGTCGATGACCACTCTTACCAAGCGATGCTCTCAATTACTGGAGAGCGGAAAGCCTACCTCGGTGACAGCCACGTCTGGTTTTGGTACCGCGGGACTGGGGTCGGCCCCTTCCCCTGCATGAGCGCCCTGCAAGCCCTCGAAGTGGTCTGCGACCAGTTGATCGAGGCCGGCATTTCTCCCAGAGAGTTGGCAACCTTCCTACTCAAGGACTGCGAGAATCTCGCGATGCCGGCATTGGTAGTAGGGATGCTCATACGACATCTGGAGATCGTCGAGGATGCGTTAGACCCCTTCTTGTCTGAGCCGAGCATTTGGGATTTGGAGTTCAAGCGTTTTGTAGCGGAGCACTCGAGCTTGGCGGCAGGCTCGGAAATGATCCACGCGGCTCAGCGGCGAAAGTGGACTCTCCGAGAGGCGGCAATGTCGCTTGTCTTACGAGCGGAGGGCGAGCGGATCGACTCACTGCGAAGGCTCGGCGAGCGCCTCATCGAACGAGCGCACGAACTTGAGAAGCACGGCAAGGCCGCGCAGGGAGACGGACAAGGAACTTCACTGTCGGAGGATCTTGCAGCAGCGCACACTTGGGCAGCTGCCTTGGACCGACAATCGTACAGAGTCACGGAGCAGGAAGGTCAGCTTCTCGTCCATCCAACCGTTTCCGACGATGTGCAGAATGCTCTTGAGCCTGCCAGCAAAGACTTCAGCCAAGGTTCCCAAGTGAACAATCTCGTTCTCCGCTATGCATACCAGCGGCACAATTTGGTAGGACTGCCAAAAGTCGGCTTGGCCGAACTCCGATCGGACCTGACGACGGCACGAGAGCTGCTCGCAAACCCGCCGGCCAGAAATCCTTATAGTATTCCCACCGCGCCAGCCGCTGTGGCTGCGGTTGCACTTGAGCTGTGCTTCGTTGCTGGCGAACCTGTGGCCCACGAGGATCTCGCATGGAGCGCGCAGCTCCTTGTTGAAATCGCGAAGCTCTACGCAAACGCAGAGGGATCTGAATACTACTACTCCCTTTTTATCTCCGGCCCAGATCGGTCCGCCGCGCGTGGTATTCCCCTTGTTTTCCTGCCAGCGGCAGCCGACCTACGGGCGAGCCTCGCTGCCGTTGGCATTACGCACGCCGAGCTTGCCGATGCGGCGAGATGGCTGGCTGTAAAATCTTCTTTGGAGACCCGACTGCTCTATGCGAGCTCTATGGATTTGACCTGGCAGGCGCCCTGTGATCACAAAGCACCAGCGAAGTGCCACCACAGCTTTGCATTTCAACTCCTCGAAGACTCTGCGCGCGATTGCATTATTGGAAATTGGGATGTTGAAACTCAAGAGAACCGAATAGAGCATATCGATGGCCCGTTGGACCGAGCCCTTGGCGCCATTGCGGACGACACGATCATCGTTCCGAAGCTCAGTCCGGCGATACGGGCGCTCGGGATGGCAGCCAACACTCCTAGTTGCTGCACCGCCAAAGCGAGAGTCTTGCTAGCGGCTCTCCTGGCAGCACACCGTCGTGGAATGGCCGCGCGGGAGCCGAGATACATGCACAGCAGCAGTGACAGTTTGGTTGTTGCTCGGGCCTTGCTGGCCGGAGCCGCGCATGGCAGCGAAGATCGGCTCTATGAAAGCGTGGAGCAATACGCAGAGAACCCCGGACTGCTGGCAGAGCTACTGCAGGCCCTTGCGGCCGCAGCGGAAGAAAACCGTCGATTGGCAGAAGCCGCTCGGAGCGTTTGGCCGAAAGTCATTGACCAGGTTCTTGGTTTCATTGATGCCAAACATCACAAAGGTGGGCATCGCTACCTTGAAGAGGAGCTCGCTGCCCTGATTCCCAACAAGGCCTATGAGGCCGCATATCTTCGACGGGAGCTCGAAGCTGAGCCGATTGATTGGTTCGACTTGACCGCCTGGAGGAGACAGGTGGAGCGCTGGCTTGCTTTCGCTGCCGGCAGCCCCAGATGTGTTGATTCACTCGTTGCAGCTCTCGGCACCCTGGCAACAATTCAGCAAGCCATTGTTGGGCTACCCTGGATCGAAGTGCTGGTACAAGCGGGCCCAGATGGGATCGCGCGTCAAAGTTGGCTGTTGCCAGGTTGGCTGCGGGAGGTGCAACCCGATAGAGGCCACGAGCAGCGCGCCTGCTGGCAACGGGTTGTGGATATGCTCGTCGTCGCCGGTAACACGCGAGTGGCCGATCTCAGTGATTGAAGCGATGACTTCTTCTGCTCCGGCGCTGGCGCCCGTGACCGAGACTCTCTGCCGGCCGTCGGCGAGGCATTGCCCGTGGGCAATGGAGCGGGTTCCGGCTTCCGCAACCCATTTCTTCCATGGGAGGCCAAAACTCAGGTGAGCGGCGCCGGGTTGAAGAGCGCCAGATCGTTGTGGATCCGGTGCACTTCGGTCCACGTCTTCTTCCGCCCGCTGGCGACGTCGAGGTAGTAGTGGAACAGCTCCCAACCGATCTCCTCGACGGTGCTACGGCCGCTGGCGATCCGGCCTGCGTCGACGTCGATCAGGTCGGGCCAGCGCTGGGCGAGCTCGGTGCGTGAGCTCACCTTGACCACCGGCGCCATCGCCAGTCCGTAGGGCGTGCCGCGCCCGGTGGTGAACACGTGGAGGTTCATGCCGGCCGCCAGTTGCAGCGTGCCGCAGACGAAGTCGCCGGCCGGGGTGGCGCAGAACAGCAGACCTTTGCTCTGGGCGCGTTCGCCCGGGCCGATCACGCCGCTGATCGCCGATCGGCCGGACTTGGCGGTGGCGCCGAGCGCCTTCTCCACGATGTTGGACAGGCCGCCGGCCTTGTTGCCCGGCGAGGTGTTCGCGCTGCGGTCGCTGTGGCCACGCTCCAGGTAGCGGTCGTACCAGTCCATCTCGCGGATCAGGGCCTGCGCCACCTCCTCGTCCCTGGCTCGGGCGCTGAGCAGATGCGCGGCGTCGCGGACCTCGGTGACCTCGGAGAACATCACCGTCGCGCCGGCGCGCACCAGCAGGTCGGAGGCGAAGCCGAGGGCCGGGTTCGCCGTGATGCCGGAGAAGGCATCGCTGCCACCGCATTGCATTCCCAGCACCAGGGCGGAGGCCGGACAGGTCTCGCGCCGCCGCTGGTCGAGCTCGCGCAAGCGCCGCTCGGCCAGTGCCATGATCCGCTCGATCATCTCGGCGAAGCCGTGCCGTGAATCCTGCAGTCGGTAGACTCCAGCATCTTGCTCGCCGATGATCTGCGCGGGCTGCAGCATCTCGCACCCCAGGCCGACGACCAGGGTCTGGCCGCCCAGGTTCGGGTTGCGGGCCAGGTTGCGCACCGTGCGGATCGGGATCTGGACGTCGGGCGTGTCGAACGCGACCCCACAGCCGAAGTCGTGGCTCAGGGCGATCACGTCGTCGACGTTCGGGTAGCGCGGCAGGACCTCGTCGCGGATCCTCTTGACGGCGTGGTCCAGCACACCCGTGACGCACTGCACGGTCGTCGTGATGCCGAGGAGGTTGCGGGTGCCGACGCTCCCGTCGGCGTTCCTGTAGCCCTCGAAGGTGTACCCTTCGAGCGGCGGAGCGTCGGGCGGCACGTCGGTGCACCGCGGCAGCGAGTCGAGCGCCGGCGGCGTCGGCATGACGAGGTCGCTCTCCTGGACCCAGCCGCCTGCGGGGATGGCGCGCCGCGCCGCGCCGATGACCTGCCCGTAACGCAGCACGGCCTCGCCCTCGGCGATCTCACGGAGCGCCACCTTGTGGGATTGCGGAATCGAGTCGCGAACGCGCAGGCCGTCGCCGAACGCAGTGCCCGCCGAAACGCCTCCGTCGTTGACGATGACGGCCACGTTGTCGGCCTCGTGCAGACGCAGATAGCGCGGATTCTCCGTGTACTGGGTCAGCGGCATGGGCTCGTCATCCTATCACTCGATCGCAATGTAAGGTTCTCCGCCGCAACGGAAGGTTCCCTGGCGCAAAGGAAGGTTCTATGGCGCAATGTAAGGTTCTACACGGCGTTGGAAGATTCCTGGCGGCGAGGGAACCTTCCTGGCGCCAAGACAAAGTTCTGCGTGACATTGGAAGGTTCTGTGGCGTAACGGAACGTTCCATGGCGCAAAGGAGGGTTCCTGGAGCCAAAGGAACGTTCTACGCCGCAACGTAAGGTTCCCTGGCGCAACGTAACCTTCTACGCCGCAAAGGAAGGTTTCCTGGCGCCAAGGGAACGTTCTACGCCGCAACGTAAGGTTCCCTGGCGCAAAGTAACCTTCCACGCTGCAATGGAAGGTTGCGTTGCGACACAGAAGGTTGTCGGGCAATGGGGAAGCTCGCTTTTCCGTGGAGCACCTGGATTTCTCCTGACGCACCTGCCGTTGCCGTGAGGCACCTGGATTCTTGCTGGAGCACTTTGTCTTCTCGTGGAGAAGATAAGGGAAGAATGGAGGAATAGCTTTCGGCTTCGGTCAGACCGTCTCGCCGATGGACCCAGCCTCTCGATTCTCGCCGCCGAGGCCGGCGGCGTCGTAGATGGCGAGGACCAGCGCGAGGGATCGGCGGCCCTCGGTTCCGTTCACCAGCGGGTCGCGGCCCTCGCGGATCGCGGCGACGAAATCCTGCACGAGGAGGGTGTGCCCGAGGGTGCCGATGCCCGTGGGGCTGGCCCCCGATCCCGCGGCTATCGCCGCAGTCGCTGAGGGTGCCTGGGGGCGGATCCGGGGCGCGTCGCCTTCCCAGCGGACCAGCGCGTCTCCCTCGATCTGCGCTCCGCCCCGGCTGCCATAGACCTCGACGCGGTGCGGGAATCCCGGCGCGGCCGCAGTAGTGGCGACGATCGTGCCGCGAGCTCCGCTGGAGAAGCGCAGCGCCGCCACCACGCAGTCCTCCACCTCGATCTCGTGCTGAGCGGCTCCGCCCGAGGCGCCGACCACCTCCGCCTCGCCGCCCATGAGCCACAGCAGGAGGTCTACTAGGTGGATGCCCTGGTTCATCAGCGCGCCGCCGCCGTCGAGCGACCAGGTACCGCGCCATGCCGCGCTGTCGTAGTAGCTCTGGGGACGGAAGTACGGGACGGTTGCCGTTCCCATTACGAGATCTCCGAGCTCGCCCGCCCGGATGGCGTCGTGGAGCGCGCGGAAGGCGGGGTCGGTCCGCCGCTGCAGGGCGACGCCCAGACGCACCGCCGCGTCGCGGCAGGTGGCGATCATGGCGTCGGCATCGGCGAGGCGCAGGGCCATCGGTTTCTCGACCAGCACGTGCTTGGCCGCCCGCGCCGCCGCCACGGCCTGTTCCGCATGCAGGCCGCTCGGAGAGCACAGGCAGACGGCGTCAACGTCGGGGCGCTCGAGCAGCGCCTCGAGGCTCGCCTCGCACGGCACGCCGAGCTCCGCCGCTGCCTCCTCCGCTCGTGCCGCGTCAGCGCGGCAGACGGCCGCGAGCCTGGCGCCAGGCGTCTCCGCGATGGCGCGTGCGTGGTAGCGGGCGACCATGCCCGCGCCGACGATCCCGAAGCCGATCTCCGTGCTCACGGGAGGGGGGCGAGCTCCAGGTAGCGCACCAGAGGGAGGTGCAATCGCGCCATCTCGCGTGCGGCCAGCTCGGCGATCCGGCGGGCGCCGAGCTCGGAGAGGTGCGTGTCGTCATGGAGCCCGCCGGGCAGCTGCGGGTGCTCGCCGGGTTCGAAATGAAGGAAGAGCGCCTTGGATCCCTCCACGCCGCAGCTTCGCACCAGCGCCCGCGTGGCGTCTTCCATCTCGAGCAGTGGCACGCTTTCCGCGGCGGCGACCTCACGCACCACGCGCGGATACTCGCCGTGACTGTCGACGAACGCGCCGCGATCGTCGAACCGCCGTCTCACGATCGGAGTGGCCAGGACCGGATGACCGCCCCGGGCGCGCGTCTCTCGCACAAAGCGCTCCAGGTTGGCGCGGAACGCGCCCTCGGGCTCGGTGAACCGTGCCGGGTCCGCCGCCTTCTCGTCGTTGTGACCGAACTGGATCACCACCCAGTCGCCCGGTGAGAGCGCTTCCAGGATCGCGTCCCAGCGGCCCTCGTCGCGAAAGGACTTCGTGCTGCGGCCGTTCACGGCCCGGTTCTCGAGCCGGAGCGGCGGCAGGATCAGCTCGCGGAAGAGCTGTCCCCAGCCGCGCTCGGGATGGGCGAGGTCCGGCTTGTCCGCCATCGTCGAATCGCCGGCCAGGAACAGCGTCGGGCTGGGGGTCGGAGGGTCGAAGCGAACCGGCTCAGCCTGCGTCGGATCCCACCCCCCGAAGACCGCGGCCGGCGTGATCCGGTCGGCCTCCGCGGCCGTCAGCTTCTTCGACCACGGCACGCGCGCGGCACGATCGGCCCCCGGTCCCGTGTTGCGGTATTCGAAATAGCGACAGGTGCTCTCGCTCCAGGGCCTGTCCCAGTTGTGCCAGCCCGCGGGTCGGATCCCCGCGCCCAGCTCGCTGCGCATGAAGATCGTCGCGGCATGGTCTCGCCACGGCCGGCCGAGGTAGGCCTGCTCGCCCTCCGCGACGCGGACGCGGCTGCGGTTGAAGACGAACCCGAAGGCGGATTCGGGGGGAGTGGCCGCCGCCGTCAGGTAGCTGGAGGCGAGCGCGTGGATGTCGCAGCTCTCGAACCAGGCCGTCGCTCCTCCGAACACGAAGTCCGTCGTGCCTTCGATGGAGCAGCCGGTGAAGTAGTGCCGCCCGCGGTTGAGAAACACGGTGTCCTGGTGGCCCTGGAACCGGCAGTTGCGGAAGAGCACACGGTCGCCGTGGACCGCCACCGCAAGAGCCTGGCCGACCGGGCCCGCGTCGTTCCGGATGGTCATGTTCTCGACCGTGAAGTCGTCGGCGTCGACGTACAGGGTGGGCGTCCGGAAGGTCCCGATCGCTTCGCCGTCGAGCCCCTTCATACCGGCGTGCAGCCCGTAGACGAGGACCGTGCTCTCGGGATCCTCGCCGATAAGCCGGACGTAGCGTTTCTCGCGCTGAGCGTAGACGAGCTCCCGATACACGCCCCGCCGCACGTAGATCGTCGCGGGCCGGGCGGGCGTGCCCATCGCGATCCTGGCCATGGCCTCCTGGATGGTCGCGAATTGCCCGCTGCCGTCCTTGGCGACCACGGCGGTCGTGAGCCTGAAGTCCGTCTGCGCCGCCGCGACGGAGGCTGAGAGGCCCAGGCCGGCAACGATAGCGACGAGCTTCACGGCGCGTGGAGAGCCAGCGCCGACGCGCTTGCGGTTTCCCTGGCGCGGTCCGGGAGCTCGAAGCCGAAGAAGCTCTCCGCGTTGCGGAAACAGACGTCCTCGACCAGCGCTCCGACCAGATCGAAGTCCCGCGGCAGGAGCCCGTTCGCCATCTCGGCGCCGAGCAGGTTGCAGAGGATGCGCCGGAAGTACTCGTGACGGGTGAACGACAGGAACGAGCGGCTGTCGGCGACCATGCCCACGAACCGGCGCAGCGAGCCGATCTGGGAGAGGGCTTCGAGCTGGCGCTCCATCCCATCCTTCTGGTCGAGGAACCACCACGCCGGACCGAGCTGCATCTTTCCCGGTACGGTGCCGTCCTCGAAGCAGGCGAGCAAGGAGGCCAGCATCTCGGTGTCGCGCGGGTTGACGTTGTAGAGGATGGTCCTCGGCAGGTCGCCGGCGGAGCTCAGGGCGTTCAGGAAGCGGGCCAGGGGCTCGGCGTACGGGCGGTCTCCCATCGAGTCGTACCCGGAGTCGGGACCGAGGGCGGCGAGCATCGCGCTGTTGTTGTCCCGCATGGCGCCGATGCGCACCTGCATCGTCCAACCCCTCTCGCGATACAGCCGTCCGAGCTGCAGGAGCAACGCCGTCGCCACCTGGTCGCGTTCGGCGTCCGGGAGAGCGGTCCTAGACCGAAGCCGGTCGAAGCCGGTCCGGACCTCCTGCGCCGAGGCCGGCGAAAAGAGGCCGGCGGCGAGCGCGTGGTCCGAGAGCCGGCAGCCCGCCGCATGGAAGACGTCGCAACGCACGGTCAACGCCGCGACGAGGTCGTCGAAGCTCGCGATGTCCACGTCGGCGACGGCGCCGAGCTCGTCCAGGTAGCGGTTCCAGGAGTCGGGGTCGGCGAGCGCCAGGACCCGGCCGGGACGCCAGGTGGGGAGCATCCGGGCGCCGAACGTCGGATCGGCGGCGACCGCCTCGTGGTGCTCCAGCGAATCGATCGGGTCGTCGGAGGTGCAGAGGGCCAGGACGTTGCTCCTCTCGATCAGCGAACGAGCCGAGAGCCCGTTGCGAAAGACCGCCGAGCTGCGCTCCCACACCTCGTCGGCGGTACTGGGGCCGAGCAGCAGGTCGTCGATCTGGAAGTACCGGGCGAGCTCCAGGTGGCACCAGTGGTAGAGGGGGTTGCGCAGGAGGTACGGCAAGGTGCTCGCGAAGGCGTCGAACTTCTCCCGATCGGTCGCGTCGCCGGTGCAGAAGCGCTCGCCGATGCCGTTGGCGCGCATCTGGCGCCACTTGTAGTGGTCGCCGTTGAGCCAGACCTGGCTGATGTTCTCCCAGCGGCGGTCGGCCGCGATCTCGGCCGGCGGCAGATGGGTGTGGTAGTCGAGGATCGGCTGCCCGGCCGCATGGTCGTGGTAGAGGCGGACCGCCTCGTCGCTCTGCAGCAGGAACCTTTCGTGAATCAGGCCGCTCATGGCGAGACCTCCCTCGCCCGAGACAGGGCCTCCCGGGTCTGTTGAGTGATGACTGCCCACTGCTTCTCGGCGATCTGGCGCTTGCTGGCCAGCCAGGAACCGCCCACGGCAAACACCTGGGGCAGGGAGAGATACTCCTTCATGTTGTCCAGGGAAACGCCGCCCGTGGGACAGAAGCGGATGCCGAGGGACTCGTACGGTCCGGCGAGGGCCCGCAGCATCTTCGGCCCGCCGGCCGCTTCGGCCGGGAAGAACTTCAGCAGGGTACAGCCGTGGCCGTAGGCCGCCTCGATCTCGGACGGCGTGACCACTCCGGGCATGAACGGCACGCCGGCCTGCTCGAAGAGACGCACGGTCTCCGGATTGAAGCCCGGGGCCACGCCGAACGAGACGCCGAGATCCAGGCACCGTTGTGCCTGCTCGCGCGTGACCACGGTGCCGGCGCCCACGAGCATCTCCGGGAACCGGCGGAGGATGCGTTCCAGCGCCACCGCGGCCGCGGCGGTCCGCAGGGTGACCTCGATCCGATCGAGCCCGCCCGCGAGCAGCGCCTCGGCCAGCGGCTCGGCGTCGTTCTCGTCGTCGATCACGATCACCGGGATCACCGGGCTCTGCGCCAGCTTCTCGGTTGCCTCCATGGGGATCATCGGTCCACCCTGGCGCCGCCGCCCCGGACGAGCTTCTGCACCTCGGCGAGCGACGCCATGGTGGTATCTCCCGGCGTGGTCATCGCCAGGGCGCCGTGGGCGGCGCCGTATTCCACCGCGAGAGCCGGGTCGCCGAGCTCCATGAGGCCGTAGATGAAACCGGAGGCGAAGCTGTCGCCGCCGCCCACGCGGTCGAGGATCTCGAGGTTGGGCCGCTGGGTGGCGGTGTGGAACTCGCCGTCACACCAGCAGATGGCGCCCCAGTCGTTGAGGGTGGCGCTCCTGACCGCGCGCAGCGTCGCCGCCACGGCCTTGAGGTTCGGGTAGGTCGCCACCGCGGTCTTGATCATGCTCCTGAATCCGCTCACCTCCAGGTCGAGCAGGTTCTCGTCCACCCCCTCCACCTCGAGCCCCAGGCAGGCCGTGAAGTCCTCCTCGTTGC
Source organism: Acidobacteriota bacterium (assembly GCA_040349255.1). Taxonomy (GTDB): domain Bacteria; phylum Acidobacteriota; class Thermoanaerobaculia; order Multivoradales; family UBA5704; genus DATMER01. Next base: position 34,506 of record JBEQUE010000152.1, read on the forward strand.
CGAGGATCACGTCGAGCGACGGAGCGATGGCGCGGTTCACCTCGCGGCACCGATCGAGGCCGCCGTAGGCACCCCAGAGGGAGGCTCGATAGTTGAGGTCGTAGGAGACCACGGTGCCGTGCTTTTTGGCGATCCGTGCCGCCTCGACGACCACGTCGCCGGTGGTCTCCGAGAGCGCCGCGAAGATGCCTCCGGTGTGGAACCAGCGGACGCCGAGCTTGCCGAAGACGTGCTCCCAGTCGATGTCCCCCACGCGCAACTGGGAGGCGGCACTGTGGCCCCGGTCGGAGCAGCCGACGGCGCCGCGAATCCCGAAGCCGCGCTCGGTGAAGTTCAACCCGTTGCGCACGGAGCGCCCGATGCCGTCGGACCGCACCCAGCGGACCAGGGACGTATCCACCCCTCCCTGGAGCATCAGGTCCTCGAGCAGGAGACCCACCTCGTTGCGCACGGCGGCCGTGACCACGGCCGCCCGCTGACCGAAGCAGCGCCGCAGACCGCGGGCCACGTTGTACTCGCCGCCGCCTTCCCACACCCGGAACTGGCGGGTGGTGCGGATCCTGCCCTCGCCCGGATCGAGGCGCAGCATGACCTCTCCCAGGGACAGGATGTCGAACGCGCAGGCTTCTCTGGGCCTGAGATCAAGGCTGGACAAGCTCGCCTCCCTCCGTCACCGAGCCGCCGGGTCGATCGATCGGGTCGAAGCGCGGATGATCAGCTCCGGATCCAGGAAGACCCCCATCCGGGCGTCGCCGGGTCGATCCTCGATGGCCGCGATGAGCTTGTTGGCCGCCAGTCGCGCCATCGCCCGCACCGGCCGCCGGATCGTGGTGAGCGCCGGCCTGATCCTCGTGGCCAGCGCACTGTCGTCGAACCCCGCCACCGACAGGTCCCGGGGCACGTTCAGGCCCATCTCGGTCGCGGTCTGGATCACTCCCGCGGCCATGTCGTCGTTGCTGGCGAAGATGGCCGTCGGCGGCTCGGGATTCGCCAGCAGCGTCCGGGCGCACTCGATCCCCGATTCGAACGAATACGCCCCCTGGGCGATCCTCTCCTCGCGGATCGCGCATCCGAGCCTCTCCAGCGCGTCGCTGAAGCCCTCGAGCCGCTCGCGCGTCGATCTCCTGCCCGCCGGCCCGGTGATGTAACCGATCCTCCGGTGCCCGAGCCCGACCAGGTATTCGGCCATCGCGGCCACCGCCGACCGCTCGTTGGAGACCACGACTCGATCCGAGGTGTCGAGCGCCACGGAAGCCAGCCGCACATAGGGGACCTTCTCCTGGGCGAGCGCGCCGAACAGGTTGTGGTCCTCGGAGAGCGGCGGCAGCACGATCACGCCGTCCAGCTTCGATCGCTTGACCGAGCCGACCACCTCGCTGGACAGCGCGCCGGTCTCGCTGCAGGGATGGATGACGAGCTCGTAGCCGAGCTCGCGGCACACGTTCAACACGCCGCGCTGCGCCTCGTCGATGAAGAGGGCGTCCGGATTGTCGTAGATCAGACCGAGCAGGTAGGAACGCCCGCCGGCGAGGCTGCGAGCCTGCGCATTCGGCCGGTAGCTCAGCTCGTCGATGACCCGCTGGACCTTCTCGCGGGTCGCCTCGCCCACCTTCGACGACCGGTTGATCACCCGGGAGACGGTGCGGTTCGAGACGCCCGAAAGCTGGGCGATATCGCTGATCGTGCTGATCGTCGAAGGCTGTTTGTTGTCGCCGCTCATCTCGTTCACATCGTCGTTCACATCGTCGTTCACATCGTCGTCCACATCAGTGGTTCCAGCGCACCCCCAGGAAGTACTGGCGGCCCGAGTAGTTTATCTCGCGCACCAGGTTCATCGTCCCGTCGCCGGTCGTGTACAGCCGCTCCGCCTCGTCCGTGAGATTGATGCCTTCCAGGGTCAGCGAGATGCCCCTGAAGAGGTGCACGTAGGCGCTCATGTCCCAGCGGATCGGGCCGGTCGTGGCTTCGGAGATGTTGCCGTTGGCCCCCAGGTTGTTGGTGACGTAGTCGTCCCGGTTGTTCACCGACACGCGCGAGCCCCACCGGGGCGTTTCGTAGAAGAGGGTGGCGTTCCAGGAGTTGTTGGACATGCCCTGCAGCGGCACCGTGACCTCCTGGCTGCTGCGGACCACCGTGGTGTCGGCGTCGACGTAGGAGTAGTTGCCGTTGAAGCCGAAGTTGCCCCAGAAGCCGGGCAGGCCCGTGAAGCTCTGCTGGTACGCGATCTCGAAACCCTGCAACTCCGTACCGTCTGAGTTGGCGGCGGTGCTGTAGGTCCAGATCAGGCTCGGATCGAGCAGCTGCGGCTGCGTCGGGAACACGGCGGCCACGGCGGCGCGGTCCTCCGGACGGAGGGGCTCCTGGGTCGTCGGGAAGGTGATGAAGCTGTCGATGTCCTTGTAGAAGACAGCCGCTGCCAGCACGGCCTTCTCGGTGAAGTACCACTCCGCGCCGAGGTCGAGGTTGTTCGACCGCAGGGGCTCCAGCTGGGAGTTGCCGCCGGTCACCGTCAGGTTCGTGTTCCCATACGCCTTGACCGGCGCCAGGTTCGCGAGGGAGGGCCGGGTCATCGTGCGGCTCGCACCGGCGCGCAGCACGAGCTCCGGCGTGGCGTCGAAAGCGACGTTCAGCGACGGCAGCAGGTCGCCGTAGTCGTTCGTCTCGGTGTTGCTGAGCGTGCTCGACAGCCAGCCCAGGCCCGTGGTTTTGGTATCCACGTAGCGGGCGCCCAGGTTGAAGCGGAGGCCGCGCTCTTTCAGCAGGGTCACCCAGTTGTATTCCCCGTAGGCGCCCGCTGTCTCCTCGGTGACGACCCAGGTCGCCCGGCCCGGGCCGCGGAAAGCCTGGAAGTTCGATCCGAAGTTGAAGGCCTGCTTGGCGCGGGCGATGTCCAGCACCAGGAAGCGCAGCTCGGTGGCGCTGCCGAAACCGCCGACGTCCTGGAACTGGAAGATCTTGCTGATGGAAGAGAGGCCCACGTTCGGAGGCGTCGCGGTCTGCTGGAAGATCTGGCTGTCCACCTCGCGCTCGTTGTAGATCGCGCCGAAGCGGAGGCTGTGCCCGGTGCGGGGGAACCAGTCGAGATCGAGCTTCGCGGTGTCGTTCGTGCGGTCGACGAGGTTCTTCTGCAGCAGGCCGTCGCTCTGAACCACGAAGTTGGCCGGGTTGGTGACGTCGATGTTGTAGTTGATCACGGCGACGTCGGGATTCTGCCGGAAGTCGTACGAGAAAACGATGTTGGGGTCCGTGGTCTCGAGGTTGACGCGGAAGAGGAGGTCCTCGTAGTCGGACTTGGCGCGCCCGAGCATGCCGCTGAGGATCAGGCTGTCGCTGATGTCGTAGGCGAAGTCGGCCGTCAACTGATTGAAGGTGGTCTCGTCCTCGGTCTCGCGGTTCTCCGTCCGCAGCGCCACGCCCTTGAAGGTGCCGGCGACGGCGAGCTGTCCGTTGCCGTCCTGCGCCGTGGTGACGCTGGTCGGGGTGATGCTGTTGAAGCCCCAGGGGCCGAGACGGCGGAACTGGGCAAAGGAGTTGTAGCTGGTCGTCGTGGCCTCGAACTTCGAATACACCGCGTTCAAGTTGATGTCCAACTGGTCGTTCGGGCGGAACTGGAGCGTGCTCGCCAGGCCCGTGCGCTCCTGGTCGTGCCGGAAGCTGTCCTGGCGGGGCAGGCGCGGGTACCACAGCGACTGGAGCTGCTGGTTGCTCAGATTGGTCTCGTTCCCTTTGAAATTCGCGTCCGGCCTCTGCCAGCGGACGGTGCCGAAACCATCCTGCCAGGAGTTGCGATCCATCTGCGCCGCGGAGATCATGAAGCCCAGGGTCTTCGCGCTGTTCGCCATGGAGTAGGTGGCCGTGACCCGCGGATCGGTCTCCTCCGACAGGTCGTTGTAGCCCGTCTGGATCAGGACCGACGCCTGCGAGGTGGCGCTGTCCAGCGGGCTCGCGGTGTACATCTGGACCGCGCCCGCCACCCCGCCCTCCTCGATCGAGGCCACCAGCGACTTGTTGATGTCGATGCGGGAGAAGAGCTCGGCGGGGAAGACGTTGAAGTCGAAGGCCCGGCCCCGGTTGATCGCGCCGGAGCTGTCGAGGCCGCCGGTCGAGGCCGGCACCTCCATGCCGTTGAGCGTGACCTGGGTGAACTCCGCGCCCAGGCCGCGCAGCGACAGTTGGCGCCCCTCGCCACCCTCGCGGACGATCGCCACGCCCGGCACGCGCTGGATGGCCTCCGCCAGGTTGAGGTCCGGCATCTTGCCGATATCCTCGGTCACGATGCTCTCGCGGGCATTGACCGCATCCCGCTTCAGGGTCACGGACTCCTCGAGAGCGTGGCGATAGCCCGTGACGTCGATGGTCTCCTCGATCATCACCGGCTCTTCCGTGGCGCTCTCTTCGCCTTCGGCCGGCTTCTCGCCTTCGGCCGCCACGGGCTCGGTCTTCTCCTGCTCCTGCTCCTGCGTCGCGTCCTGCTGAGCGGCGTCCTGCGCCAGAGCGGGCTGAAACCCGCCGAGGGCCATGAGGAGGGCGGCCAGCAGCGCGCCTCTCGACCAGCGTAAGCGATCCGTCGACGGACTGAGCATACGTTCCTCCTTTTCGCGGAAATGCCTTCCTAGTGACTAGGTCGTAGCGGCCGAAGCGCCGGTTCTTTCCAAACCTTGAAGGAGTCTGATCCCGAAGAGTGCCTACGCTGGCACAAAGTATGGACCAGGCCGGGCTGGAGAGGCAAGAGTAGATGCTATCGCTGGTACCAGTAGTGCCGGCAAGTCTGCGGCAGACATGCAGGCAAACTACACAAATGAAAATACTTAACAGAATTCATCGTCGCCGGGATGGCTCCTGGCAGCCCGGACTGAAGAGCTCTCGACTCTGAATTTTCTTTGCCACCGATGGCCAAAACTGCCTGAGTTGGCTACAATGCCCCCATGCCGAGAGGCCACACCATCTGCCGGGTGGTCGCCAGCGGGACCCTGCTCCTGCTGCTGGCGGGATGCCGGCCCCTCTCAGCCCAGGATCCGACGCCCGGGCGGGTGGATTGGACGATGGTCGAGACGATCGTCTCCCGCATCGAGCCGCCGCGCATCCCGGCGCGGACGTACCGCGTGGCCGACTTCGGTGCCTCCGGCGACGGCGCCGCCGACGCGCGTCCAGCCATCCTCGCGGCGATCGCCAAGGCGGCGGCCGAGGGCGGCGGGCGTGTCGTGCTGTCCCCCGGCGTCTGGCTGAGCCGCGGCCCGATCCAGCTCCGGAGCCGCATCGAGCTCCATCTCGAGCCGGGAGCGCACCTGCTGTTCGCGCCCGAGCCGGAGCACTACCTGCCGGTGGTCGAGACCCGCTGGGAGGGTACGCGGGTGCTCGGCTACTCGCCGCTCGTCTACGCCCGGGACGTCGAGGACGTGGCCATCACGGGCCCCGGCACGATCGACGGCAATGCCCGGAGCGGGTTCCACGCCTGGCACCCCCTGGCGGACCCCGACATGCAGCGCCTTCGCCGCATGGGGTTCACCGGAGTGCCCCTCGAGGAGCGCGTGTTCGGGGCCGGCACGCACCTGCGCCCGCCGCTCGTGCAGCTCGTGCGCGCCCGCCGCGTCCTCCTGGAGGGCTTCGCCGCGGTGAATTCGCCCTTCTGGGTCAACCACCTGGTCTACAGCGAGCACGTCACGGTGCGCGCGGTCAAGGTGGAGAGCCACTTCCCGAACAACGACGGGGTGGACGTGGATTCGAGCCGCTACGTGCTGGTCGAGGATTCGGTCTTCCGCACCGGGGACGACGCGGTCGTCATCAAGTCCGGCCGCGATCTCGACGGCCGCACCGTCGGCAGGCCCAGCGAGTACGTGGTGGTGCGCCGCAACGACATGGGAGGCGAGGACGGCATCGCGCTGGGCAGCGAGATGTCCGGAGACATCCGCTACGTGTTCTTCACCGACAACGTGCTGCGCTCGGGGTCGTCAGCCATCCGCTTCAAGGCGAACCTGGACCGCGGCGGCACGGTCGAGCACGTGGGGGTCCGGCGCTTCGCGGTCGGTTCCTTCGAGCGCCTGTTCTGGTTCCAGCTCAACTACCCCGGCGAGCTGGGCGGCAACTTCCCTTCGACCTGGCGCGACATCGTTTTCGAGGACTTCCAGGTGGAGGACGTAGGCACGCTGTTCGAGGCACATGCGCCACCGCAGGCACCGCTTCGAGATGTGGTGGTGCGCAACGTCGCCCTCGCCTCGGCGAAGAAGACCACGGTCCTCGAGAACGTCCAGAACCTGCGGTTCGACGGCGTGACGGTTGCGGGCCGCCCCGTGAGCGTCTCTACCGGCGAGGGAGGGACAACTCCATGAACGTCCGCTACGCGCCCGACCCCGTTCGTTTCGAGCGCATGAGCACCGAGGAGGTCCGGGAGAGCTTCCTGATCGATACGCTCTTCGGCGGGGACAGCCTCTCCATGGTCTACAGCGACCGGGACCGCGCCATCGTGGGCTCCGCCGTCCCGGCGAGCAGGACGCTCACGCTCGGATCGGCACCGGAGCTGCGCGCCGAGACGTTCTGCGAGCGTCGGGAGCTCGGGGTTCTCAACATCGGCGGCCCCGGGACCGTCACGGTCGACGGCGTGGAGCACGCCCTGGCCGCGCGCGACGGTCTCTACGTCGGTCGGGGCAGCCAGACCATCACGTTCGCCAGCGACTCGGCCGAGGCACCGGCTCCGCCCGCTAGATACTACCTTCTCAGCTTCCCCGCCCACGCCGTCCATCCCACGGTCCGCATCCGGCAGTCCGAGGCCGAGACCGTGCGTCTGGGCAGAAGTGAGGACGCCAACCAGCGCACCCTCTACAAGCTCATCCACCCGGGCGGCGCCCGGAGCTGCCAGCTCGTCATGGGGTTCACCGTGCTGGAACCGGGCTCGGTGTGGAACACCATGCCGCCCCACACCCACGATCGCCGCATGGAGGTCTATCTCTACTTCGACCTGCCCCCAGGCGGCCGCGTCTTCCACTTCATGGGCCGTCCCGAGGCGACCCGTCACGTGGTGGTCGCGGACGGCCAGGCTGTGATCTCTCCGAGCTGGTCGATCCACTGCGGTGCGGGCACGGGCGCCTACAGCTTCTGCTGGGGCATGGGCGGCGAGAACCAGGCCTTCGACGACATGGACCACCTGACTCTCGACCAACTGAGGTGAGAAAGCCGTGATCCTCGACCAGTTCAAGCTCGACGGCAGGACCGCGATCGTCACGGGCGCCTCCCGGGGCCTCGGCCAGGGCATCGCGGTGGGACTCGCTGAAGCCGGCGCCGACGTGGCTCTCGTCCACCGCTCCGACGGATCGGAAACCCAGGAGCGGATCGAGGCTCTCGGCCGCCGCTGCGTGATCATCCGGGCCGACCTCTCCGACAGGAGCTCGGTCGCCACGATCGTCGCCGAGACGATCGAGAAGCTCGGCGGGATCGACATCCTGGTCAACAACGCCGGCATCATCCGCAGGGCACCCCTCCTGGAGTTCACCGAGCGGGACTGGGACGACGTGATGGACGTCAACATCCGGGCCCTCTTCCTGCTCAGCCAGGCTGTCGCCAGGGTCATGATCGAGCAGGGACGCGGGGGCAGGATCGTCAACGTCGCGTCGATGCTCAGCTTCCAGGGCGGCATCCTGGTGCCCTCCTACACGGCCTCGAAGAGCGCGGTGCTCGGCCTCACGCGCCTGCTCGCCAACGAGCTCGCGCCGCACGGCATCAACGTCAACGCGATTGCTCCGGGCTACATGATCACGGACAACACCAAGCCCCTCCGCGAGGATCCGGTCCGGAGCAAGGCGATCCTGGACAGGATTCCCGCCGGACGGTGGGGATCCCCGGAAGACCTTCAGGGCGCGGCTGTCTTTCTCGCTTCGGCCGCCGCGCAGTACATGCACGGCTACACCATCGCCGTCGACGGCGGTTGGCTGGCGCGATGAGGTTCATCCGATGAAGGCACCTCTCGTTCTTTCCCTGCCCCTGCTTCTCCTCGCGTCGGCTCCCGAAGCGGCAACTCCCGCACCGCCGCCCATCGCTCGCCTCGAGGTCTCCAACCCCTCCGCCTTCGCCCGGCCCGACACGCTCGTGCGCCTCTCGTTCGAGCAGTTGGGAGTCACCGGCGGCCCGTTGCAGGTGTGGGAAGGCAACTCCGCGAAGCCCACACAGCTCCTGGACGACGACGGCGACGGTCGCCCCGACGCTCTCGCCTTCCTGGCCGACCTCGGCGCCGCCGCGACGCACAGCTATCTCGTCGACCGGCGCGAGGCCGGGAGCGCGGTTCCGCAACGGGCCCACGCCGAGGTGTCGATCAAGGAGGGCGGCGCCTGGCAGGAGAAGAAATACGTGGGTGGCACGTTCCGGAGCGTCCGCCAGGTCACCATGCCGCCCCAGTCCAGCGATCACAACGAGTATCTCCGCTACGAGGGACCGGGCATCGAGAGCGACCTCGTCGGCTACCGGGTCTACCTCGACTGGCGCAACGGCTTCGACACCTTTGGCAAGAAGACATCCGCAATGGTGCTCCCCTCCGTGGGCCTGGACGGCTACGAGAGCTATCACCAGATGGCCGACTGGGGTGCGGACATCCTGAAGGTGGGCGAGAGCCTGGGCATGGGCGGCTTCGGATACTGGGACGGCAAGAAGGCCGTGCTGGTCTCCGACGTCGCGCAGCGCTCCGCCTCCATCCGGTCCGACGGCCCGATCCACGCCTCCTTCGTCCTCGACTACAAGGGCTGGAAGACCGGCACCGCGACTGTAGACCTCCTCGCGACGCTGTCGACGCAGGCCGGGAGCCCGATGGTGGACGTGGCTCTCGAGACCTCCACACCGCTCGACAACCTCGCCGTCGGCCTGGTCACACACCCGGCGGCGGAGGTGATGGCGGGCGACCTCGACGTCACCGGGGAGGCCTGGAGCTATCTGGCGACCTTCGGCCCGCAGACCCTGTTCGAAGGGGAGCGCCTCGGGATGGTGCTCCTCTTCCGCAGGATGGACCTCGTCGAGCAGACCAAGGACGAGGCCAGCCAGGTCCTGGTGCTGCGCCCGCGAGGCAGGAAGGTCTCCTATGCCTTCGGCGCCCTGTGGTCCGGCCGGAAGGGCGGCGTGCAGACCCGCGAGGAGCTGCAGTCCTTCCTGGCGGCCGAGGTCGAACGGCGCACGCTGTCCCCGCGGATCCGCCTGAAGACGGAAGCGTCGCGCGGCGCTCACGACCTGAGCCCGATCCAGATTTCCACCCGCCTGGCCGAGTCCGAGATGGTGCGGCGCGGCGACAGCCTCTCCCACGGGGGCTGGGACGCGCAGGCGTCGCGGCCGAGCAGTTGGAACTACACGACCGGCCTCCTGATGCAGGCGATGGACGACCTCTCGACGGCCGCCGGGGACCCCCGTTTCGCCGGTTTCGCGAAGCGCACGATCGACAGCTATCTGGCCGGAGACGGCACGATCCTCGGCTTCGACGCCGCGGAGTACAACATCGACAACATCAACTCGGGCAAGATGCTGCAACGGCTCCAGGCCCGCGATCCCGACCCCAGGTATCGAGCGGCCATCGCTGCACTGGCGGCCCAGCTCGCGAAGCACCCCCGCACTTCCGAAGGGGCCTTCTGGCACAAGCAGCGCTACCCCCATCAGCTCTGGCTGGACGGGGTCTACATGGGGATGCCGTTCCTCGCCGGCGTCGGCGTCATGGAGGGCGACGACCGGAAGGTTGAAGAGGCGGTGCGGGAATTCAAGATCGCGCGCTCCCATCTGCGGGACCCGCGATCGGGTCTTTATTACCACGCCTGGGACGAGGCCAAAACACAGAGCTGGGCGGACCCGGCGACCGGCCGCTCGCGCTTCGTCTGGGGGCGGGGGCTCGGCTGGTACGCGATGGCGCTCGTCGACATCCTCGACGTGATCCCGCCGGAGAAGTCCGGGCTGCGCGCGCCGCTCCTCGCCATGATTCCGGAGCTGGCCGAGAGCCTGGTCCGGCACCAGGACGCCACGGGGGTCTGGTACCAGATCATGGACATGCCTGACAAACCCGGGAACTACCGCGAAGCCTCGGCTTCGGCGATGTTCACCTACTTCCTGGCCAAGGCCATCAACAAGGGGTATCTGCCGGCCTCGTTCGAGCCTGCCGCGCGGAAAGCCTATGCGGGCCTGGTCGACGAGTTCGTCTCCGTCCACGCCGACGGATCGCTGCACCTGACCAACAACTGCGAGACCGGCGGCCTGGGCTACGGCCGGGACGGCAGCTACCGCTACTACATGAGCGAGCGCGTGGTCGACAACGACCCCAAGGGCCTCGGCCCCGCGATCCTGGCGGGCATCCAGGTATCCCGTTTCGCGAAACAGTGAGGACACGTCGATGGCCTTCGCAGGATTCGACCTCACAGGGCGCGCCGCGATCGTCCTCGGCGGCACCTCCGGCATCGGACGTGCCCTGGTCGACGGTCTGGTGGAAGCCGGAGCCGACGTCGCCGCCAGCTCGCGACGGCAGGCGGAAGTCGACGCCACGGCCCTGGCGATCGAGCGGCACGGCCGGAAGACCTTGCGGATCGCCACCGACGTCACCGACCGCGCCTCCTTGGAAGCGCTCCGCGAGGCCGCGATCGGGGCCTTCGGCAAGATCGACATCCTGGTCAACTGCGCTGGAACCACCCGTCGCCGCCCGACGCTCGAGGTCGACGAGGGCGAGTGGCGGGGGATCCTGGAGACCAACCTGACCGGCACGTTCCTCGCCTGCCAGGTCTTCGGCGCCCCCATGCTCGAGCGCGGCTACGGGCGCATCGTCAACATCGCCTCGCTGGCGGCGTTCGTCGGCCTTTACGAGGTCGCCGCATACGCCGCCAGCAAGGCCGGCGTGGCGGCGCTGACCAAGGCGCTCGCCGTCGAATGGGGATCGCGAGGGGTGCTGGTCAACGCCATCGCACCGGGAGTCTTCCGCACTGCGCTCAATCAGGACCTGCTCGACGGCACGGAGCGCGGCCATGAGTTCAAGCTCCGCACCCCCCTCGGACGCTTCGGACGCGTCGAGGAGCTCGCCGGAGCCGCGGTGTTCCTCGCCTCGGAAGCCGCCAGCTTCGTCAATGGAGAGGTGCTCGTCGTCGACGGCGGCTTCCTCGCCAGCGGAGTGAACCAATGACCCGGACCGTCGCCATCGTCGCCAAGGCCGTTCCGAAGATCCGCGGTCTTCGCTGGTACATCTGCGCGCTCCTCTTCTTCGTCACGTTCATCAACTACGTCGATCGCGTCTCGCTCGGCGCGATGGCGCCGATGCTCAAGGAAGCCATCGGCTGGGACGACGCGGAGTTCGGATGGATCAACTTCGCCTTCCAGCTCTCGTACGCCGCCATGTTCCCGTTCGCAGGGCGGCTCCTCGACCGCATCGGCGTGCGCAACGGCCTCGCCCTCGGCGTGCTCGTGTGGAGCCTCGCGGCGATGGCTCATTCCCTGGCGACGACCGTCCTCGGGTTCGCGCTCGCGCGGTTCCTCCTGGGCCTGGGCGAGGCGACAAACTTTCCCGCCTGCGTCAAGGCGGTCGCCGAATGGTTCCCCAGGCGCCAGCGCTCGCTCGCCACCGGCATCTTCAACACGGGCACGAACTTCGGCGCCATGTTGCAGGGAGCGATGCTGTGGCTCGCGGTGTCGTGGGGCTGGCAAGCAGCGTTCATCGCGATCGGCCTGCTCGGCGTGGTGTGGCTCGCGGTGTGGATGAGGGCATACCGGTCGCCCGAGGAGCATCCCCGCCTGTCGGCCGAAGAGGCGGATCTCATCCGCGGCGACCAGGAGCCGCCCGCGAAGGCGCTCCAAATTCCCTGGCAGTCGTTGCTCCGCTACCGCGAGGCGTGGGCGTTCTGCATCGGCAAGATGCTCACCGATCCGGTGTGGTGGTTCTACCTCACATGGCTGCCGTCGTACCTGCAGCGCGAGCGCGACGTGACGCTCGCCTCGGCCGCCGGCGCACTGCTCGTCATCTATCTCGCCGCCGATCTCGGAAGCGTCTTCGGCGGCTGGCTCCCGGGCTTCTTCATCCGCCGAGGCTGGTCCGGGACGCGGGCCCGCCTCGCGACCATGGCGCTCTTCGCGGCGGGGCTCCCGGTCTCGGCGCTCGGCGTCGTGGCGAAGGACCTGTGGACGGCCGTGGCCTTCATCAGCATTGCCACCGCCTGCCATCAGGCGTGGTCCGCCAACATGTTCACGGTGGCGTCCGACGCCTTTCCGAGCCGGGCCGTGGGCTCGGTCGTCGGGTTCGGCGGCATGTGCGGCGGCATCGGCGGCATGCTCATGCTGCTCGTCGCGGGCGGGATGTTGCAGTGGCTCGGCAACTTCACGCCGCTCTTCATCTTTGCCGGCGTCATGCACCCCCTCGCCTGGATCGCGATTCGCGCGCTGGTGGGAAGGAACATTGCGCAGATCGACCTCGACAAGGGCCTGCGGACCTCACAGAGCCCCGCGCTCCTCGCGATGGGCCTGGGGCTCGTGGCCGTGGGCGCCGCGCTCGCCGCGCTCGTGTTCGCGAACTGGAGCTACATCCTGTCGGTGACAAAGGGCTCCGTCGCCGCTGCCGCCGGTGGCGCTGCCGCCGCGAGCCTGCTCGCCCTGATGGGCCTTGCGCTGGTCTACGCGAGCCGGGAAGTGCGGCTCGGTGCCGCCCGTTCGGCGGCGTGATCGCCCGCGCCGACGATCCACAGCCACAAGCTGGCGCCGACTTCATGACCCAAGCATCTGCGTGATGAGTTTCGCGATCTTCGCGGAATCGATGCTTCCGTTCGCCTCGTCCCTGGTGACGATCAGCTTCCTCTCGGCGCCGCCATCATCGCCGTTCACACGGATGCCGTGTCTTCGATACCACTCCAGCTTTTCCTCCCATCGCTGACGATAAGTCGGCACGTGCAGCATCCCGCAGTGCTCCCAGTAGAGCGTCTGGCCGGATTCCATGTCCTCGATGGTGAAGTCAGGGTATTTCGTGACGCCATCGATCGTGAGTGGCCATTCGTATGCGTAATCCACCCCCTTGGCGGCAAGCGCGTTCGCGATGATTACCTCGGACTTTGAGCGCACCATCTCTCCCCGAGCAGTGCGGTGGATGAGGTGCTCTTCGAAGAAGCGGCCGTCGATCTCGATGGGAGAAGGCGCAACGAAGAGGTTCGTCAAGCGCCGCGCCGTCTCGGACCGGTCGTCTGAGGAGTACTTGCGGAGCTCGGTGCGCGGACCCTGGTGAAGAAGGATAACGCGGTTCTTCTGCCGCGTGAGTGCGGTGTAGAGCAACTCCCGCGACAGCAGCCGGCAGGGAATTGGGAGCACGAGGATCACCGTTCCGAACTCGCTCCCTTGTGATTTGTGCACCGTCAGCGCATAGGCCAGCTCGAGGACCGCATTGCCTTCCTCCGCGAAATCTTTGCTCGTGAAGTCGTACTTGAACCCCGGCTGCGAAGAGAACTCGACCTCGAGCTTCCATCGGAGATCCGGAAGGCCTCTTTTCCAGAAGAACCCGACCGCCATGCCGATCTCGCCGTTGGCGATGTAGGGGGTCTCTTTTTCCGGATAGACCTTCCGGTGGCGGTTCCAGGGCAGCGCCGGATTCGTGTTGACGAGGTTGATCACCTTGTCGCCGTAGACGATCTCCTCGCTGCCCATCGGTTTGGGAAATTTCCGTTGCCAGCCCGCCTTGCGGGACGCATCGATCAACGGCTGCCGGAACCGCTTGTGGATGAGCCGATTCAGGTCGGGCACGCCATGGGCAGCCGAGCGCACAGGCGACAGGATCTGCCAACTCTCGGCGATCTCCGCGGCGCCTGCTTTGTCGCCCCTTCGGGGGTTGAAAAACCGCATGTCGTTCCACGGCTCGCCGCCAAGCGTAGCGTCGAAACCCGCGATGTCGTCGGGCCCGGCGAGAGCCCTGTCGTCCTCGGGCCGCCGGATCTCTTCGACCAGCACGTCGATGATCCGAGCGCGCAACTCGTCTGCCGTATCCCACTGCACGAAACGAACGTGCGGGCTTTGGCCGGTCCGGAGCACCTTGTCGAAAACGTCGTCTTCACCGGGCGCGATGGGCGAGCCGCTGAACCACTCGGCAAGCTGCAGATCCTCGCGATCCTCGCCGGCCTGGCGACGCCGGATTGTCAACTCGGCGTAACCCGCACCTACGCGCGGGAAGAGCTCGGTAACCCCCTCTGGAGCCAAGCGCTTCACGATGTCGACGAAGGGCCTGCCGGCACCGATCGGCGGAAGCTGCCGCGGGTCTCCGATGAGGAGGAGCCGATGCACTCCCTTTAGCGCCTGGATCAGCGCCCCGAGCATCTCCTCGGTGAGCATCGAGGCTTCGTCGATGATGACAGTATGCGCGCCGGCCTCGACGGGTTGATCCGAGAGGCGGTAGCGTCCGGTCAAGCCGTCATAGCGGTGCGGGCTCAGGAACTGCGCAATAGTGTAGCCCTTGAGCTTGAGGCCTCGAGTGGACTGCTCCATCCGCACGCGGGCCTTGCCCGTTGGCGCGAGCAGCAGGACGCCGCCCGCTTCAATCTTCGGATGCGAGCACAGCACCGAGAGCAAGGTGGTCTTGCCCGTGCCCGCCGGTCCGATCAGCACCGACAGCCGTGATTCGGCCAGCTCCTTCAGTGCCGCGGTCTTCTCCGCCCGGGCGCTCTCCTCGAGATCATCGGCCTGTTCGGGTGCCTGCCTGACAAGGTGTTCATCGAGGAGCTTTCGCCAATCCGCCTCGACGATGAATCGCTTGCCGCCGATCCGCTTCTCGACCGTCGAATGGATGACAGCCCGCATCTCGGCAAGCCGTCCGAGTTGCAGAGCTGGCGCGCCGCTAGCCATTGCGACCTCGCTCAGCGCGTCCCCGAAGCTTTCTTTGGCGACGTTCATGAGGTCGGCATCCACCTCGCACGGGGGCTGGAGCGCTAGTCCCCGAACCCCGAGCACCACCTGCGCCTGCGGAAGCAGCGTGCTCCCGGCTGACGCCGCATCCTCGAGTGCCTTGACGGAAAGCGCGCGAACCCGCCGGGCGTCCGTTCCTGCGTCGAGCGCGCTCGGCTCCGGCAGCGGGTGCTTGTCGCGGATTACGGCGTCCGGGAAGACTCCGCGGTCCACCGTCCAGACGCTGACGGGGTCGCCCGTGAGTCGCGTCAGCTCATAAAGCAGGTAGGGATTGGCGAGGATCGCCTTGTCGGTGACCTCGATGCGGGCCTTGGCGCGTTCCTCCTGCACGTAGAGCGTCGTCGCCTGGTCCCGCGTCAGCTCGAAGCGGCTGAACAGCTTGAGCAGCGCCCGGCGCTCGTCGGGCAGCCGCGACCACTTCGCCGCGAGCGTCTTGCCGATGCTCTTCGCCAGCGGCGCAGAAAGAACCCTCCCGGGGTCCGCGAACATCTCGCCGACGAGCGGCCACGGATCCGCGTTCTCGCCGACCTTCTCAGCAAGCGCGCGGGCGACAAAGGTCGCCGACTCAAGTCCGAATGCCGAGAGCGCCGCGCTCAGCCCGGGGCACGGCCCTCGCGCCATCCACAGCTCACCGAGCCGCGCGTCGATCCACTGGATGCACCGGTCCCAGGGTCCCGGCAGGACCCCGATCGCTTTGCGTAGCGACTCGGCGCACGCGAGCAGCGACGCGATCGCGCCGTCGTGACTGACCAGTTGGGAGACGTGGGAGAACTCGAGCAGCCGGTCGGCGGGAGACAGGGCCGCGACTTCGGCGGGGTCGAAGTCCGGTTCCTCGGCCGCTCTGTCGATAGCAGCGTGGTAAGGCAGGAGGAAGCCGTCCTTAAAATCCGGGCGGATGGAGTGCTGGATCATCCGCTCCCACAACATCGACCGGAGCTTCCCCTTGAGATCCTTCGTCGCGTATACGTACTCCTGCAGCGCGCCGACGTGCAGCACGCGGCCGACGCCGATCAGGACGCGGCTGCCGGTCGTGTCCTCCACGAAGGGCACCTGCTTGGCGTAGAAGAAGCACAGCGACCGCCCGGGCTTGAGATGGCCAGCGAAGCAGTCGAGCAGCATGGTTTGGTTGAGATGGTCCTGGACCCACTGTGTCTCGAAGTCGAAATCCGGTTCGCGTTCAGCCTGTACGCCCAGCGCGTAGTCTTCCCCCAGTACCTCCATGGCTTCGCGCAGTAACCACGCGAACGGCACCGCCGCCGCCGAGTACGGCGGGTGACGCAGGGGCGTCTCCTTGAAGTGACCGTGGCTCGCCTCGGAGTGGCGGTTGTAGGGATGATTGGCCAGCCGCACGTACTCGAATGGCGCCATGAACCCCATGCGCTCGGCCGCGCACGCCGGCCACCGCGCCTGCGGCAGCTCGTCGAGCCGCTTGCCTGCGACGGCCTCCTCGGCCGCGTCGTCGCGGTTCTCCGCGATGCGCTTGAGCTTGAGGCAGGAGCCGTTCAGCCGGGGCGCAGCACACACCCGACCGTCCCAGCCTGTGTCGTGCCAGGGGACGCGGATGGAGATGTGGCGCAATGGGTAGTTCACGGATGAGCCTCGAATCCGCGCCGGCTCACGACTCCCCGCCGAGCACGTCGATGAGTTCCGCGATGGCCGGAGTCCGCGGCCATTTCGATCCTTGCGTGATGCTTTGGCCTCTCTCGGGATGCCTAATCGGGATAGGGGGCACCTTGCTCAACCGCCAAGGTCCATGAACCGCCTTCGCCGTGTTCCACTCCAGATCCACACTCACTCCCTTGCGCTTCAACTCCTGATGGCTTCGTCTATCCCACTGCTTTCAAAGATAGCACGGAGGGTAGGCTTATCCATGGCGAGGTAACGTTTCACCGCGGCGACGCAGACTTATCCACGGCGAGGCAACGTTACGTCGTGACAACGCAGGCTTATCCATGGCGAGGTAACGTTACGCGGCGGCAATGTAGACTTATCCATGAGCGCGGAAGCGTTGCGGGGAGACGACTTCTACCTACCCAGGACGCGATAGCCGTTGCCGCCGCCCGCTGACATTGATGGGCGATCTGACAGGCTTGTCTGCAGCCAGACAAGCGGGGGCAGGTCAGCAGCAGGAAATGCACGACGTTGACGCAGCCGCGAAGTTTGGCTCGGTACCTCCCGTTCGACGGTGTGATCGCCGGTCCACGCCAGTAACAGGCGCCTCGGCCATGCCGCCGTCGGCCAGAACCGTGTTAGCATAGGCCCCGACATAGGCCGTTCTGACGGCAGGGAGGACGCTGTGCAGGCTGAACGGATCGTGCGTTTGTTTCGAAACGGCCGGAATCAGGCATTGCGGATTCCGCGAGACCTTGAGTTACCTGGCAACGAAGCCCTCCTCCATAAGGAAGGAAACCGCCTGATTGTCGAGCCGGTTCGGAGACCGTCCGTTCTGGAGCTTCTGGCCTCCTGGGAACCTCTCGACGAGGATTTCCCCGAAATCGAAGACCCTCCGCCGGTGGATGACGTGGATCTCTGAGATGGGTGATTTTCGTTATCTGCTCGATTCAAACAGCATGTCGGACCTGATCCGACACCCCGGCGGGAAAGTGGCCCGAAGGTTCGCCGTCGTCGGTGAGCCCGTTGTCTGTACGAGCATCGTAGTTGCCTGCGAGCTCCGGTTTGGCGCGGCGAAGAAAGGTTCCGCCGAGCTCTCGAGCCGTGTCGACGAGTTGCTCGCAAGCTTCAATGTGCTGCCGCTGGACCGCGAAGCAGACCGGCACTATGCCGAGATTCGGACACACCTGAGCCGGACTGGCCGGCCTATCGGATCGAACGACCTGCTGATTGCATCCCATACGCTGGCGCTCGATCTGATCCTGGTGACCGACAACGTCGATGAGCTCGCCCGCGTACCTGGGCTTTCGATTGAAAACTGGCTTGCCGCCTGACCCTCAAGGAGTTTTGTGATGAAACGGACGAGGATTCTCCGGGCGCTCGCGGCCATGCACTTGACCCTGGCGGTGACAGCGGGGGTAGCGGGGGCAGCGGGAGGCTCATCGAAGTTTCCCCCGGCCGGATACGACGAGTCCCGTGACCCCGCCGCCGACCTGAAGGCCGCGGTCGCCCAGGCGCAGCGGGAGAACAAACGCATCCTTCTCGAGGTTGGCGGCGAGTGGTGCATCTACTGCCGCATTCTCAACAAGGTCATCCACGACGACGAGCGTCTGACGCAACGCCTGCGCGACGGGTTCGTGGTCGTCAAGGTCAACTTCAGCGACACGGTGAAGAACGAGGCCTTCCTTTCCCGCTATCCGCAGATCCAGTCCTACCCGCATCTCTTCCTCCTCGAAGCGGACGGCGCGCTGTTGCTCTCGCAGACTCCGGACGACTTCATGAAGGACGACAAGTACGTCCCGGACCTGATCCTGGCGTTCCTGGAGAAATGGGAACCGAAAAGTTCCGCTAATCGTTGATTGAGCAGTAATCGGAGTTTGCCTCGATCACCAGCGTGGCTCCGTCCGGAATGACGACAAGGGCCACTGTGCCGCATCCACTCGTAATCTGTGAGCAGGCCTCTTCGTCATATTCCTGCACGGTCACCTCGACCTTGCAGCGTTGCTTCCCGCCGCCCGTGCAAGTGAAGCTCTTGGTCTCCCCGGCGTCGACGGACTCGCCCTTGGCATCGAAGATACAGGAGCTGTCATCGCCGTCGTAGATCGAGAGGACCACCTTCCGGTTGTTGTTGTTCGTGACCGTGAAGTGGCTGGTGGCCGAGGCGAGGCCGGGTGCCGCGAGGATCAGCAATGCCAGCGAGACCAAGGGTCTGAACATGGTAGGAGCTCCTCCTGAAAAGTGCCGCGTTTGTGAAGACGATTCCACTTCAAACGCACGGGACGTGCCAGCTTCACGCGGCGGTGATTCGAGGGAGATGGGAGGACTCCCGGGTGTCGGACTATGTCGGAGAATGTCGGGGCAGTGTCGACGGCTATGTCGCGGCGGCTCTACTGCCGGCTCTCCTTTGCTTGTTGAGCACCTTCTTTTTAAAGCCTCATGCTTGCCACGGGAGGCTCACTGTGGAGGTTCACCAGGAAGGTGACTCGGATTGGCGGCCTGCCTGAGGCTGCCACCAATGCGGCCTCCCATTGAAATAACAGGAGACTACCGCGCGTAGTACCCCGACATCGTCCGCGCCTGGTAGCCGCGCTTCTTGAGCTCCACCTGCACCTTGCGCCAGACCTCCGGCGCGGTGGTGTGCGGGTAGTAGGTGAGGAGGTACTGGCTGCGCAGCTCTTGGAGGATGTTGGCGTAGGCCTCCTTCAGGTTCTGGCTCGGCGTCACGAAGAAGGCGCGGCCTCCGGTGGCGGCGGCGAGGTCGTGGAGCCTTTTGGCGTAGCCGTCGAGCCGCTCCTGGGTGCCGGGCTGCGTGGCCCGCGCTGCCCGCTGGTTGGTGACGATCAGATAGATCGGGACCTTGCTCCGCCGCGCCTCTCGAAGGCAGGCGCGGTAGGAGGTCTTCTCTCCTTCTCCGATGCCGTCCGAGTAGACGACCAGCGCCTTGCGGCCGTCCACGCCCTGGAGCTTCCGCAGCGAGAAGACGATCGCCTCGAAGAGGTCCGAGCTGCCGTCCGCGTTCATCGTGTCGAGACCCGCGGAGACGGAATCGAGGCTGCCGGTCATGCCCGTCACGAGCCGCGGCTCCGAGTCGAAATCCACCAGGAGGGCGCGGTCGCGGGTGGACAGGCCTCCGGTGAGCAAGGTGCGCGCGGCCTCCCGCACGTCCGGGAGCTTCAGGAACATGCTGGCCGAGGAGTCGAAGGCCAGCCCGAGGGAGAGGGGCGAGGCTCCGGCGTCGTCGAACCCCGAGATCGCCTGCTCGCGGCCGTCCTGGAGGAGCCGGAAGTCGCCGCGTCCGAGACCGCGCACCGGCCGGCCTTCGCGGTCGGTCACCACGACGTAGAGCTCGATGAGCCGCACGTCCAGCCGCTCGCCGACCGAGGTCGAGTTGAGCAGGACCGCGTCCTCCGCGATCGTGCCGTCGTTCAGGCGGGCGGTGGCCCGGAGATAGCCGACCGGCCGGTCGCGCGGGATGTTCACCCGATGGCGGTACGGCGGCCCGTAGAGCGTCGCCGCCAGCTCTTCGTTCCAGAAGATCTCGAGCCGTTCCAGGCGCCGGCCCTGGGGGAGATCGAGGTCGATCGCGACGTCCACCGTCCCCAGGGCCTTGCCGCCGGCCGGCGAGACGATGCGCACGCCGCGGCCGCTCGGCTGCGGCCGGACCGGCGCCTCCGCCACCTCGGAGACCGGCTCGTCGTCCGGCTCCTCCGCTCCATCGGTCACGACCGGAAGGAGCCGGCTCTCCCAGGCGCCACCCGCGGGATCGTCGAGCACGACGGCGATCCGGTCCACGCCGGGCGACAACGCGAGCGGCACCCGCCAGAGGCCGTCCGTTCCGAGATCCTCCGGGGACAGGATGCGATGGGAGACCCCGTCCGCCGAGCCGGAGCCGGACGGGACCGCCAGCGTGAGCCGTTGCAGGATCCGCCCCTCGGGCCGGAGCTCCAGGGTCCAGGAGTGGGTGCCCGCCGGGTCCGTCACCTGCCGGAGGGTGGTCTCGGTGGACGCCTCCCCTTCCTCGTCCTCCTCCGTCGACAGGAGCCGCAGGGCGCGGCGGGCTGCGATGGCCTCCGGGACCGCCGGTCCGCGCCACCTCGCGGCCGTCGTCCGTTCGGCGGAGGCGACCCGGACCTCGACCGGGTGCAGCTCTCCTACCGCCGCCGCGGACTCCTCATAGCGGAGCCAGATCCGGGAGCGGAGCCGGGAGATGGCGCTCGACGTTGCCGAAGGGGTGGTCAGAACCTCGCCGCCGGTCTCCTCCGCCAGGGTCGCGAGAGGCTCCCGGGGAGCCACGAGCTCTGGTAGTTTCGATCCAGGAGGCGGCTCCTCCTTCTTCCGCCCCGGCGTGAGGACCACGCCGATCGGGACCTCCTGTGTGGACTGCGGGCGCCACCGGCTCAGGTCTGGCAGCTTCGCGCTTCCCACCGGCATGGGGAGCACGGACCAGCCGAGAGCCGCGGCCGTCTGCGCCAGCTCCCGGCTGCGCTCCGCCAGCCCCGGGTCGGGCAGCCCGGCGCGCAGGGCGGAGCGCCGCGCCTCGTCCGCGACCTCCGCGAGATAGGGAGCGCGCGGATCGAGATCGAAGCCGTCGCTCACCAGGAAGAGGGCGCGGGGGCCGTCCGGACCGCGCGAGCCGGCCAGCCATTCCAGCAGGAGATCCTGCTGCCGTCCGGCCAGCCGCGCCTCGGCCGCGACCGCCTCGTCCAGGCGGTCGGCCAGCTCCTCCGGACGCTCTGCCGGCGCGCCGACTTCCTCGAGAAAACGCTGGCGGAGAACGCGCAGGTCGTCGCGGCCTTCGCCGGTGAAGAGGAGCCGGGAGAGGGCCTCATCGAGGACGACTGGATCCCGGGTCGGAGGCAGGACGGAACGCGGCTCGGGCTCGGCGACCACCACCTCGACCGGACCCAGAGCGGTCAGCTCACGGGCCTGGGCGGCAAGGAGGCCTGCGGCGCCGCGCACGGAGCGCGTGCCGGTCAGGATGCGGTCGACATAGACGACCACCCGCCAGGGCTTCCCCGTCTCGATGCCGAGCACCCGACGGGGAGCCCCACCCTCCGTCACCGTGAAATCTTCGGGTCTGGTCTCGCGGAGAGGCTCGCCCCGGCGGTCGAGAGCCTCGACAGCCATACCGGCTTCAGGCCGGGGAGCGTCCTCCGGGGGAGCCGGCGCCGCGGAGATCTGGAAGGCGAGAACGAGGGATGTCAGAGCAGACAGCCAGGAAATCACAGAAGGATTGTACGCGGAGACCTCACCCCCTGGTTTTCATGCGGCGCGCACGGCTGTCCAGGCTCGTGAAATAGAATGAGGAATGCGCAGACTCTTCCTCGTCGTCGCCGTCGCCACGGTCCTCGGTGTCCCCCTCGCCGCCCAGGCCGCCGGCTCCTCCAGGTCCGCCGGATCCCCGCTGGCCAAGGCCGCCGCCGCGCTGCCGGTCCGCAGCCTCGGCCCCGGCCTGATGAGCGGCCGCATCTCGGACATCGCGGCCCACCCCACCGCCCCGGGCACCTGGTACGTGGCGGCCGGCTCGGGCGGGGTCTGGAAGACCACCAACGCCGGCGTCACCTGGACGCCGATCTTCGAGGACCAGCCCTCCTACTCGATCGGCGAGATCACGCTCGACCCCACCAACCCCGAGGTGGTCTGGGTCGGCACCGGCGAGAACGTCAGCGGGCGCCACGTCGGCTGGGGCGACGGGGTCTATCGCAGCCCCGACGGCGGCCGCACCTGGCAGCGCATGGGCCTCCCCCGGTCGGAGCACATCGGGCGCATCCTGGTCGACCCGCGCGACGGCAACCGGGTGCTCGTCGCCGCCGAAGGGCCGCTCTGGGCTCCCGGCGGCGAGCGCGGCGTCTACCGCTCGACCGACGGTGGCGCCACCTGGACCCCGGCGCTCCGGATCGACGAGGACACCGGCGTCACCGACCTCGAATTCGATCCCTCGAACCCCGACGTGGTCTACGCCGCGGCCTACCAGCGCCGGCGCCACGTCTGGGGGTTCCTCGGCGGAGGCCCCGGCTCGGGGCTCTGGAAGTCGGTCGACAACGGGAAGACCTGGCGCCGGCTGAAGACCGGCCTGCCGGGCGGAGACATGGGGAAGATCGGACTCGCCGTCACGCCCGCCGACCCGTCCCTGGTCTACGCCACGATCGAAGCCGGCGGGGAGGAGCGCGGCTTCTACCGCTCGCGCGACCGCGGCGAGAGCTGGGAGAAGCGCAACGGCTACATCTCCGGCGGCACCGGCCCCCACTACTACCAGGAGATCGAGGCCTCGCCGGTCGACGCCTCCCGGGTCTACCAGATGGACGTCTTCCTCCGGGTGACCCGCGACGGTGGCGGGACGATGGAGATCCTCGAGACCGGCTACGACAAGCACAGCGACAACCACGCCCTGTGGATCGATCCGGCCAACGGGAGCCACCTGCTGGCGGGCACCGACGGCGGGCTCTACGAGAGCTTCGACGAGGGCAGGACCTTCCGGCACTTCCCGAACCTGCCGGTCTCCCAGATCTACAAGGTGGCGCTCAACAACCGCGAGCCGTTCTACGACGTCCTGGCCGGGGCGCAGGACCTGGGTACCCTGCACGGCCCGTCGCGCACCCTGGGCAAGGACGGCATCCGGAACCAGGACTGGTACGTGCCGCTCGGCGCCGACGGCTACGGCGTCGCCTTCGATCCGCTCGACCCCGACCTCCTCTACGTGATGTTCCAGGAGGGGATGCTCTTCCGCAAGGACCGGCGCAACGACGAGGGGTTGATGATCCGCCCCGAGCCCGCCGCCGGGGACGCGCCGGAGCGCTGGAACTGGGACTCGCCGCTGCTGGTCAGCCCGCACCACGCCGAGCGGATCTACTACGGCTCGCAGCGGGTCTGGCGGAGCGACGACCGGGGCGCCACCTGGACCCCGATCAGCGGCGACCTGACCCAGGGGCGGAGCCGCTACGAGCAGAAGTTCTCCGGGCGGGTCTGGAGCGTCGATTCGCTGTTCGACAACAACGCGATGTCGAAGTACGCCACCACCACGGCGATCTCGGAGTCTCCCCTTCGGGAAGGGACGCTCGCGGTCGGCACCGACGACGGCCTGGTACAGGTCACCGCCGACGGCGGCCGGAGCTGGAGCCGCGCAGCCGCGCTCCCCGGGTTGCCGCCGCTGTCCTTCGTCAACGACGTCGAGATGTCGATGCACGACCCCGCCACCCTCTACGTGGCCGCCGACAACCACAAGAACGGCGACTTCAAGCCCTACGTCTTCGAGAGCACCGACCTGGGCCGCACCTGGCGCTCGATGGCGGGCGACCTGCCGACGGG
Source organism: Acidobacteriota bacterium (assembly GCA_040349255.1). Classification (GTDB taxonomy): domain Bacteria; phylum Acidobacteriota; class Thermoanaerobaculia; order Multivoradales; family UBA5704; genus DATMER01. Next base: position 58,284 of record JBEQUE010000152.1, read on the forward strand.
GGAGATCGTCTGGGCGCTGCAGCAGGATCACGTGCGGCCCGACCTGTTCTTCCTCGGCGCCGAGCACGGCCTCTACTTCAGCGTCGACCGGGGCGCCCACTGGCTCAAGCTGGGAGGCCTGCCGACGATCGCGTTCCGCGACGTGAAGATTCACCGGCGCGATGGTGACGTGGTCGGCGCGAGCTTCGGCCGCGGCATCTTCGTGCTCGACGACTACTCGCCTCTGCGTGATTTGCCGGCGGCATTCTCTCAGGACGCCGCGCTCTTCCCGATCCGCGACGCCTGGTGGTTCGTGCCCTACCCGACGGGGCAGGCCCCGGGGCGCCCGGAGCTCGGCACCGACGACTTCACCACCCCGAATCCGCCCCACGGCGCCCTCTTCACCTACTACCTGCGCGAGGGGCTGACCTCCGCGCGGGAGGCGCGGCGGGCCGGCGAGACGGCGCTGCGCGAGAAGGGGGCCGACGTGCCCTTCCCCGGCTTCGACCGCCTGCGGGCCGAGGCGCTGGAGGCGGACCCGAAGGTGCTGCTGATCGTCTCGGACGCCGCCGGGCGCAAGGTGCGGTGGATCGAAGGGCCGGCCGGGGAGGGTCTGCACCGGGTGAGCTGGGACCTCCGCGGCCCGGCCCCGGACCCGGTGGAGCTCGACCCGCCGGCCTTCCGGTCCCCCTGGGACGCCGCGCCGGTGGGCCCCCTGGTGGCGCCCGGACGCTACTCGGCGGAGCTGGTGGCGGTCTCGGCGAGCGGGGTCCGTTCGCTCGGCGCGCCGCAGTCGTTCGAGGTGAAGCCGGTACCGAACCTGCCGCCGGGCACCGACCCGGCGGCGGTGGCGGCCTTCCAGGGAGAGACGGCGGAGGCGGGGCGGAGGGTGTCGGCGGCCGCGGCGGAGCTCGACCTCCTCCGCAACCAGCTCCGGCGGATGCGGGCGACGCTGGCGGAGACCCCCGGGGCCGACCCGGCGCTCTACGCCCGGCTGGACGCGGTGGCCCAGGCGGCCGCGGAGCTCGACCGGCGCCTGCAGGGCGACCCGGCGCGGCAGAGACTCTCCGAGCCGGAAACCCCGTCGATCGCCGAGCGCGTGGGGCTGATCCGCGACGGTCACTGGCAGACGCGGCAGATGCCGACCGCGACCCAGAGGCGCGACCTGGAGATCGCCAAGGCCGGGCTGGACGAGCTGGAGCGCGACCTGAAGGCGCTGATCGCGGGCGACCTGGCGAAGCTGGAGGAGGCCTTCGCCGCGGCGGGGGCGCCATGGACCCCGGGGCGGCGGGTGCCGTAGGTTGCGGCGGCGGGGTGTGTGGTAGAGTTCGACCTCGCTTCCCCAAGGGAGGCCAGCTTTCCACTGCGTTTCACAACGCGCCCTTAGCTCAGCTGGATAGAGCGACAGCCTCCGAAGCTGTAGGTCAGAGGTTCGAATCCTCTAGGGCGCACCATCCCCTTCCAACCTCTCGGGTGACGCGGCCCATGAGGGAAATTCGGCCTTGAAGCCGTCCTTGGAGAAGAACGGTCGCGAGCTGCGGCCGAGCCCTCGGGAGATAGCCCATGGCTTCGAATGAGAGGAAGTCCTTCATTGTCACGTTCAAGCCCAAGGATCAGCGCCAGGACACCAAGAAGGACAAGGTGGAGATCCTCCGGTCGGTGGTCAAGGCGGATCTGCATCCGATCGACACCGCGAACCTCCCGCCAGGCGGGGGGCTGCCGGCGGGAGTCCCTCCCGAATCGCTCGTCCTGGATATCAATACTTACGAAGCTCCCATCGTAACCGTATTCCTGACATCGAAGGAGGCGGCCGCCCTCAGGAGCAATCCCAACGTCGAGACGGTCGAGGAGGACGGCGAGTTCCGGGCTTTGGGCTTCGGGCCACGGCTCAGCGAGCTGCAGGTGGAGGGCCATCCGTCGCCCCTGATCGAAACCATTCCTGCCGGGGTCGCTCAGATCAAGGCGCCGGCGGCCTGGGACAGCACCCGTGGCAAGGGGGTCAAGGTGGCTGTGCTCGATTCGGGCATAGACTTCATCCATCCGGACCTCGCCGCCAACTACAAGGGTGGCGTCAGCTTCGTGAAGGAGGAGCCGACACCCATGGATGGCAACGGTCATGGCACCCACTGCGCGGGTACCATCGCAGCCGCGATGAACGGAGCGGGCATCGTCGGGGTGGCGCCAGCCGCCTATCTCTATGCGGTCAAGGTGGTGAGCTCGTCTCTCCGCGGCGAATGGAGCTGGCTCATCTCGGGGATCAACTGGTGCATCGCCAACGGCATCAAGGTCCTCAACATGAGTCTGGGCAACGCCAACCCGCCGAAGGCGCTCGAGAGGATGTGCCACACAGCCTGGAATCGGGGGCTTCTGCTGGTGGCCGCGGCCGGCAATGGTGACTCGACTCCCGACAGCATCCTGTTCCCGGCGAAGTATTCCACCGTCATCGCCGTCTCCGCGATCGACAGCGCCAACGTGATTACCACGGGCAGCAGCCGGGGATCTGAGATCGAGCTGTGTGCGCCCGGAGTCAACGTGCTGTCGACCAGTCCCGGCGGCAGCTATGCAACCGGGGGCGGCACCAGCGCGGCGTGTCCGCACGTGTCGGGTGCGGCGGCTCTGGCCTGGGGGAGCCATCGTTACCAGACGAATGGGGTGATCCGGCGCCTGCTGGCCTGGACCGCGGATAATCTAGGCGTGCCGGGGCGCGATCCGCTCTACGGCTACGGCCGGGTGGATGCCGAGCAGGCCGCGTTCGAATTCACGGTGCCGCCGCCGAATCCGGGAATCCCGTAGCCGTTTCCCCCCTGACATCAGTGTACACCCCACCCTGGGACTTGTATCAAGGCCGGGGCCTTGCGCCATAGTCCGCGGCCATGAAAGAGCATGCCTACGTATTGGGTTTCCAGGAGATCGACCGGACGCAGGTCGCGGCCGTTGGCGGCAAGGGTGCGCACCTGGGGGAGCTTTCGCGGATCGAAGGCATCCACGTGCCGGCCGGCTTTTGCGTGACGACGGACGCCTTCCAGCGGATCCTGGCGGAAGCGCCGTCGATCTCATTGCTCCCATCGCTCGATAACCGGCTCGATCAACTGTCGCGCCTGAAGCCGGACGACCGGGAGGCGATCGGCGCGCTCAGCTCGGAGATCCGCCGGACCCTCGAAGGGATCGCCATCCCCGACGATCTGGCGGCGGAGATCACCCGCCCGCTCGCCCGGCTCGGCGAGCAGGCCGCCTACGCTGTCCGGTCCAGCGCGACGGCAGAGGACCTGCCGACGGCCTCCTTCGCGGGCCAGCAGGACAGCTATCTGAACGTCGTGGGGCCGGCGGCGATCCTCCGCCACGTCAGCCGGTGCTGGGCCTCGCTCTTCACGGAGCGGGCCGTGACCTACCGCCTGCGGAACGGCTTCGACCATCGGAAGGTCCGCATGGCCGTGGTCGTGCAGAGGATGGTCTTTCCGCAGGCGGCGGGCATCCTGTTCACGGCCGACCCCGTCACGGGCAACCGGAAGGTCGCCTCGGTGGAGGCCGGCTTCGGCCTCGGCGAGGCCCTGGTCTCCGGCCTGGTGAACCCGGACATCTACAAGGTGCGGGACGGCGAGATCGTCGCCAAGGCGGTCGCCACCCGGGAGCCGGCGCTGACGGATGAGCAGGTCGTGCGGCTCGCGCAGTTGGGCCGGCGGATCGAAGCACACTTCGGGCGTCCCCAGGACATCGAATGGTGCCTGGCCGGCGACGATTTCCAGATCGTGCAGAGCCGGCCGATCACCACGCTGTTCCCGATCCCCGAAGCCGGCGACCTGGAGAATCACGTCTACGTCTCCGTCGGCCATCAACAGATGATGACCGACCCCCTGAAGCCCCTGGGCCTCTCCGTGTGGCAGTTGACCACTCCGCGGCCCATGGCCGAGGCCGGTGGGAGGCTGTTCGTCGACGTCACTCAGGCCCTGGCTTCGCCGGCGAGCCGCCCGGGCCTCCTGGCGATGCTTGGGAAGTCCGACCCACTGATCGGGGACGCGCTGCAGACCGTCCTCGACCGCGGCGACTTCATCCCGTCGCTCCCGGACGCGGGTCCGGCCTGGACGCCGCCCGGCGCCGGGTCTGCCTCGATCGAGACCGATCCGGCCCTCGTCACCGAGCTGATCGAGCGCAGCCAGGCGTCCATCGCCGCCGTGAAACACGACATCCGGACGATGTCCGGATCGGCCCTGCTCGACTTCATCCTGGCCGACATCCGGGAGCGGAAGCGGGTCCAGTTCGATCCGCGAAGCCTTCAGGTCGTCATGGCGGGGATGGAGGCCACGTGGTGGTTGAACGACCGGATGCAGGAGTGGCTGGGCGAGACGAACGCGGCCGACACGCTCACGCAGTCCGTCCCGAACAACGTCACCTCGGAGATGGGGCTGGCTCTCCTGGACATCGCGGACGTGATCCGCCCGCACCCGGACATCGTGGCTTTTCTGCGGCAGGTCGAGGACGAGGGCTTCCTGGACGAGTTACCCAGGCTCGCGGGCGGGCGGGAAGCGCGAGACGCCATCCGGGCCTGGCTCGACAGGTACGGCATGCGCGGCGTCGGCGAGATCGACATCACGAGGCCGCGCTGGAGCGAACGCCCCACCCTGCTCCTGCCCTTGATCCTCAGCCACGTTAAAAGCTTCGAGCCGGGCGAGGCCGGGCGACGCTTCGAGCAAGGGCGGCAGGAGGCCTGGAAGAAGGAAGAGGATCTGCTGGCGCGGTTGCGGGACCTGCCCGACGGACCGCGGAAGGCCGAGGAGGCCAAGCGGATGATCGACCGGGTCCGGACTTTCGCCGGCTACCGCGAGTATCCGAAATACCACATGATCAGCTGCTACTTCGTCTACAAGCAGGCGTTGACGGAAGAAGCCGAGCGCCTCGTGCAGGCCCGCGTGCTTCGTGAAAAGGAAGACGTCTTCTGGCTCCGGTTCGAGGAGCTCCAGGAGGTCGTACGCACGAACCGGGTGGACGACCAGCTCATCCGCCAGCGCAAGGACGCGTTCAGGTCGTATCAGGCGCTCACGCCGCCCCGGGTGCTCACGTCGGATGGCGAGGCCGTCGCCGGGACCTACCGGCGCGGCGATCTGCCGGCCGGCGCGCTGGTCGGCCTGCCGGTTTCCGCCGGGACCGTCGAGGGGCGGGCCCGCGTCATCCTGGACATGGCGGAGGCGGATCTCGAACCGGGCGACATCCTGGTCACCGCCTTCACCGACCCCAGTTGGACGCCCCTCTTCGTCGCGATCAAGGGCCTGGTGACGGAGGTCGGAGGGCTGATGACCCATGGCGCTGTGATCGCACGGGAGTATGGCCTGCCGGCCGTCGTGGGGGTGGAGCAGGCCACCCGGCTGATCCGGGATGGACAGCGGATCCGCGTGCAGGGAACGGCCGGGTACGTCGAGATTCTGTCCCAGGAGGCACTCTGATCTCCCGGACCCTCCTCCGACGGCTGTACCAGGGGCCCCGCGGCGACCGCCGGGATGTCTGCAATCCGTATCGCGACGAGCATTCGGACCTCGACCTGTCCGGTGGCTCGCGGCAGAGGCGGCGCAACCTGGAGGCGTACCTGGAGCGCGTGGGCCGGCCGCGACTGGTGCTGCTCGGCGAGGCGCTCGGCTTCCGCGGCGGACGGTTCTCGGGGATCGCCTTCACCAGCGAGCGCCAGCTCTGCGGGCCGGAAGACCGGCGTCTGGTCTGGGCCGGAGAGCCGTTCCGGCCGACCAGCCGCAACCCGGCGCTTTGGCTGGAGCCGTCCGGGAGCGTGGTCTGGGATGCGATCGGCGGCCGGCCCGACGGCGTCCTGCTCTGGAACACGTTCCCCTGGCACCCCTGGAGGCCGTCGGGACCGCTGACCAACCGGCTGCCCGAGCGCGGCATGGTCCGGGAGAACCTGCACATCCTCGGACGGCTCCTGGAGGAGGTGGGCGGCGCCCGGGTCGTCGCGGTCGGCCGCACGGCCCAGGCCGGCCTCGAAGCCGTCGGGATCGAAGCTCCTGCGGTCCGCCATCCGGCGCACGGCGGCGCAGCCCTGTTCCGCGAACAGCTCAAGGAACAGCTTGCCGTGTTACACTGATACGAGTTTCTCGATGCGGTGCATTCACAGGAGGTCCCATGCGTAGATCTCTCGTCCTTCTGGCTCTCGCGCTGTCCGCTACCCCGGCGATGCCGGCGATGGCCGAGGTCTATACCGTGACGCTCACCAACGGCAGCGTCCTCGAAACCGCCTATCAGCCCCAGGAGGCGGCCTTCGACCGCAACGTCGTCCTGCTGATGACGGACGTCGGCAACTGGATCGGCGTGCGCAAGGACGAGATCGAGAGCGTGCGCTCCGACGCCGAGCTCGGTGGCTACGGCAAGGTGATCGAGAAGAACACCATCCTCCTCGGCTGGTCCGCCAACGATGCGGCCGACCCGGACGCCAAGCCCGAAGGACAGGGCAACGGCCGCACCGACCCGGCCCTCTCCGCCACCGCCCAGGCGCTCCAGAACATCTACGACCAGCGCCAGGCCGAGCAGAACTACTCGATCAAGCAGTTCGTGCAGCCCAACGAGACCCAGGGCATCCCGGCCCGGATGATCGGAACTTCCCCTCCGCAATAGATCGGCGATAAGCTTGCCTCTCCGGGTCCTCCCGCCGTGGGGGGACCCCCCTTTGACAGACCCGACGGTGCGGTGACAGGAGGGAGACCTCCGTCTTGAAAGGGAAGCCGGTGAGAATCCGGCGCGGCCCCCGCCACTGTAACCGGGTACGAAACCGGAACACGCCACTGCAGGGGATGGATCGCAAACGAGCGGTTGTCCCTGTGGGAAGGCCCGGGAGTAGGAAGATCCGGGAGCCAGGAGACCTGCCGAGCCGTCCGACGCCACCCGCGGGGCGCGGGGGAGGCTTGGCGCGTCCGCGCCTCCTGCCGCCCCGCCGAACCCCGGCGGGGCGTCGCCTTTCCACAGGAGCACGCGTCCATGCGCCGCAGCCTCGTCTTGCTCGCTGGAATCCTCGGGGGCGGGATTCCAGCGATCGCCCAGACCGCACCCCCCGTCCAAGACGTCCCCAAGTTCGAGGAGTCCGTCGTGGTCTCCGCCTCCCTCGACTCCGAGGACCGCGCCGACGTCCCGGCCGCGGTCACCGTGCTCGACCAGGACGAGCTCGAAGCCCGCCAGGCCGACACGCTCTCCGAGGCCATCTCCACCGTGCCCGGCCTCACCATCCCGCAGGCCGGCCCCCCCGGCCAGCAGACCTCGCTCTTCGTCCGCGGCGCCGAGTCCGAGCAGACGCTCCTGCTCTGGAACGGCATCCCGCTCAACGATCCCTACTTCGGCGGCGCCAACTGGCAGTTCATCCCGACCGACGGCGTCGAGCGCATCGAGGTCGCCCGTGGTCCGTTCAGCGCTCTCTACGGCAGCACGGCGATCGGCGGCGTGGTCCAGGTCTTCACCGGCTCGCGCCAGGGAGGCACGTTCTCGGCCGAGGCGGGCGGCGACGGCTACTATCGCGGCGGCCTCGCGGCCGGGACCGACCTCGGCCGGCTGCGGCTCGACGTCACCGGCAGTCTCCGGCGCGGCGACGGCGAGCTCGAGAACAGCTTCTTCGACAGCGACGAGCTGGTCGCGCGCGGCCTCTGGACGGTCCGCCCCGGGGTCAGCGTCGGTCTGATGGCGCGCACGAACGACTCGAAGACCGGCATCCCGATCTCCAGCGGCGCGCCGAACCCGACGGGCGACATCTCCTGGAAGGAGCGCGAGCTCGCGGTCCCGTTCCGCGCCGACCTCGGGACCTGGGAGGTCGAGGCGCTGCTGTCGCAGACCCGCTTCGACTCGGAGCTCCGCGATCCGGACGACCCGTTCGGCTTCACCGCCTCGGACACCGAGTCCGAGGGTCTGCGCGGCCGGACCGTGCTCACCTGGCGTCGTGATGAAAACCTCTGGCTCGCGTTCGGCACCGAGGCGGAGCGCCTGGAGGTGACGAACACCTCCTCGTTCGGCTCGAACCTCGACGGCGCCCACCAGCGCACCTGGGCCGTGTTCGGCCAGGGGAGCTGGGGCCACGGCCCGGTGCGGCTCGACCTCGGGGTGCGGCGGGACGACAACGACGTCTACGGCGGCGAGACGAGCCTGCGCTCCGGGATCGTCCTGAATGCCGGAGGCGGAGTGCGGCTGCGGGCGAGCTACGGCGAGGCGTTCCGGGCGCCGTCGCTCGGCGAGCTGTACTTCCCGTTCTCCGGCAACCCGGACCTCCAGCCCGAGGACAGCGAGAGCCTGGAGCTGGGGATCGAGCGCGAGGCCGGCGACTGGCGGGTGGCCCTCACCGGTTTCGAGAACCGGCAGCGCAACCTGATCGATTTCGACTTCGTGGACTTCCGCAACGTGAACGTCGGCCGCGCCCGCAGCCGCGGCCTCGAAGGCGAGGTGGGCTTCCACCGCGGGATCGTGGACGCCCGCTGGAACGCCACCTGGCTGGAGGCCGAGGACCGGATCACCGGGCTCGCGCTGCTGCGCCGGCCGGAGAAGAGCTCGAACCTGGTGCTCTCGGTCCGGCCCGGCGACTGGACGTTCAACGTCGAGGGCCGGTACGTGGGCGAGCGCCCGGACGTGGACCCGTTCACCTTCGGCCGCACCGACAACCCCGATTACCTCCGGGTGGACCTGGCGGCGCGCTGGAAGGCGCTCTCCTGGCTCTCCCCCTATGCCCGGCTGGAGAACGTCGCCGACGAGGAGTACCAGGAGGTCCTGGGCTATCCGGCGCCGGGCCGGACCCTGATCGGCGGGGTTGCGGTGGACTTTTGAAACCCGCGGTCCGCTCGTCCCGATCGACCCTCCTCCTCCTGGCGCTGCTTCTCGGGTGCCGGGAGGAGGGGGCTCCCCCCAAGCCGAAAGGCCCGGCCGTCCCGCAAAGGATCGTGGCCCTGGCTCCGAACCTGAGCGAGACGCTGTTCGCGCTCGGGCTCGGCGATCGGGTGGTCGGCGTCGGCGACTTCAGCACCTGGCCGCCCGAAGCCGCGTCGAAGCCCCGGCTCGGCGGCCTGTTCGACGCGAACCTCGAACGCATCGTCTCCCTCAAACCCGACCTCGCCGTGCTCCTGCCGAGCGAGAAGGATCTCGCGGCCAAGCTCGCGCCGCTCGGCGTCGAGGTGCTCACGATCCCGAACGAGACGCTGGCGGACGTCGAGCGCTCCTTCGCCACGGTGGCGGACCGCTGCGGCGTGCCCGAAGCCGGAGCCCGGCTCACGGACGAATGGCGGAACGGCCTCGCACCGCGTCCTCTCCCCAACCACCCGCGGGTGGTGATCTCGGTCGGGCGCCAGGAGGGCCGGCTCGCCGACGTGCTGGTCGCCGGTCCGGACACGTTCTACCAGGAGCTTCTGACCCGGCTCGGCGCGGAGAACGTGTTCGCCGACGCCCCGGTCCGCTATCCCAAGGTCAGCCTGGAGGAGCTGGTGGCCCGCGCTCCGGATGTGATCCTGGAGCTGCGCGCCGAGGAGATCCCGCCGGCGGAGGTGGAGCGGCTGGTCCGCGACTGGGACCAGCTCGCCGACATCCCGGCGGTCCGCAGCGGGAGGGTCCGGATCCTCTCCGGCGACTGGACGGCCATCCCGGGTCCGCGCCTGCCGAAGCTCTACGCGGAGCTGCGCAAGGCCCTCGAATGATCGGACCGGTCCTCTCCGTCCGCGGCCTCGCCTGGGAGTCGGACGGCCGGCGGATCCTCGGCCCCGTGGATCTCGACGTGCTGCGCGGCGAGTGCCTGGCCGTGGTCGGACCGAACGGCGCGGGCAAGACCACGCTCCTCCGGTGCCTGACCGGCCTGCTCCGCCCCTCGGCTGGCGAGCTGCGGTTCGAGGGCCGGCCGTTTTCGACCCTGTCGCGCCGCGCGCTTGCCCGGCGGATCGCCTATGTGCCGCAGATCCGGCCGGCCCGGGTGCCGCTCACGGTCGAGGAGGTCGTGCTCCTCGGCCGCTATCCCCACCTCTCGGCGTTCCAGATCGCGCCGCGGAGAGAAGACTTCGCGGCCGTGGACGCGGCGCTCGATCTGGTCGGAATCGAGGATCTTCGGCGCCGGCCGGTGGATGAGCTGTCCGGCGGCGAGCGCCAGGCCGCGTTCATCGCCGCGGCCCTGGCCCAGGAGGCGGAGCTGCTGGTGCTCGACGAGCCCACCATCCACCTGGACGCCCGCCACCAGCGTGACCTCGCTGAGCTGTTGTTGAAGCTCGACGCCGAGGCCGGGCGTACCGTGCTCCTCGCGACGCACGATCTGAACCTGGCGTCGCTCCTCGGCGATCGTCTCCTCGCGCTCTCGTCGGGGCAGGTGCTCGCCTCGGGCACGCCGGCCGAGATCCTGGAGCCCGGCCTGCTCGAACGGCTGTTCCGGGCGCGGTTCGAGATCGTGCGCGGCGGCGAGCGGCCGGTTACTCTCCTCCAACTCGGACCCTCATGAGTACCGCATGAAAGCGCGCCCCGGTTTCGCCCTCTTCGTCCTCTTCCTGCTCTGGGTGGCGGTGCTCACGGTGGCGCCGCTGGTCGGGAGCCAGAAGGTCTCGCTGCTCGACGCGCTCCGCGGCGAGCCCACGGCGTCGGCGATCTTCTTCCAGCTCCGGCTGCCGCGAGTGCTCCTGGCGCTCCTCGCCGGAGCCGGCCTGGCGGTCTCGGGCCTCGCGTTCCAGACCCTGTTCCGCAACGACCTGGCCGAGCCCTACACGCTCGGGATCGCGACCGGCGCGGCGCTCGGCGCGGTGCTGGCGCTGCGGCTGGAGGAGTCCGGCGTGCTGATGGGCATGCCGCTGGTGTCGTTCGCCAGCTTCGCGGGAGCGATCGGGGCGACCGCGCTGGTCGTGGGCCTCGCCTGGCGGCGGCGCGGCAGCACGGCCACCCTGCTGCTCGCCGGGATCGCGGTCTCGCTCTCCTGCTCGGCGCTGATCCTCTTTCTCCAGTACCTGTCCGACTCGACTCAGACCTTCCGGATGGTGCGCTGGATGATGGGTGGCCTTTCGGTGGTGGGCTACGGCGAGGTGCTGTGGACGGCGCCGTGGGTGCTTGGCGGCGCGGCGGTGCTCCTCGCGCTGCGCTGGGACCTGAACCTCCTGCTGCTCGGCGAGGAGCTGGCCGCGAGCCGCGGCGTGGATCTGGTCCGGCTGCGCCTGCGGGTGCTGGGCGTGGCGTCCCTGATGATCGGCGCCCTGGTGGCCGTGGCCGGTCCGATCGGTTTCGTCGGGCTCATGGTGCCGCACATGATCCGCCGCTGGGTGGGGCACGATCATCTCTTTCTCGCCCCGGCCTGCCTGCTGGGAGGCGGCGCCTTCCTGGCCGCCTGCGACGTGGCGGCCCGGACGGTCATGGCGCCGGCCGAGCTGCCTGTGGGCGTCCTGACCGCGCTTCTCGGCGGTCCGTTCTTCCTCTGGCTCCTGGTGCTCGGCCGCAAGGAGAGGTAGGGAGCGCTCGCGCGCCGGGAACGGGTTTTCCGCTGCCGGGCTCACGCGCCCGTGCGCGGAGATCAGCCTCTCCGCCCGTGGTCCTGTGTTTGCGGCGCGCGGTCCTGTGTTTGCGGCCGGCGCGCGCGTGTTCTCACGCCACGGGAACGGGTTCTCATGCGATGGTCTCGCGAGACCACGGCGTGAGAACGGCATCCCGGCGGCCGCGCACGGGTGCGCCGCGCGTGATCTCTCGTGCCCGCCGGCCGCAAACACGGGACCGCGCGGTGAGCCGACGAA